>NZ_CP133584.1:0-637859 GCF_039719005.1 Bengtsoniella intestinalis
GCAAGACTTGGGAATGGCTGCTCACGCAGTGGTTCTCATAGAAAATAATCGTATAAAGTATGCGTCTTTGGAGATCAAAGAAACATTTTTTTATAACAACCAAATTAGAGTTTTAATTTTATAGGAGGTTTATTATGTTTAAGCGTTTAAGCAAAATTGAAATGACCGACGAACTCAAGGGTGTATTGGATGCTAGTCCCGACCTAGTGATTCCTACTTCTAAGGAAGAATTGGTGCGTTTGACCTTTGGCTCTTACCATGTCAATGCCAACGAAGTCAGCTACACCGTGGGTGACAAGCGTGTGCAAGAAGCCACTGTTGTCCGTTGTAAAAACGGCATCGTGGTCAACTACATGGAAGATTATATGCGTCGTCGTGACCCCAACAGCATGTTGATTGGTGATGACAAGCCCACCGATAAGGTGCGTTTTGAAGAACGTTATCCCGACATGACCTTCCCCAAGTGCGCAAGGAAACCATGGACTGGCTCTCTCGCCATGACTTGATTGTCTTGCCCTTCTTGGCTGGTGGTAAGGGCGGTTACGATGCACTGTTGGTTTGCCCTGTCAACGCTGCATTCTTTGCAACTGGCTTGGCCGATTTGCAATATTTCATCAACATCGATGAATTGGATCGTCAATTCAAACCCCGTGCTATCATTTATGTGGCACCTCCTTTCCGTCACACCCACTTCGAAGGCAAGCAAGTTGTGGTTCATAGCCGCCAAGATCATGCCCACGAAGTGTTCTCCTACAACCTCTATCCAGGCCCCTCTGCAAAGAAGGGTGTCTATGCAGTGTTGCTGGACATCGGCGAACAAGAAGGTTGGGTCACCGCTCACACTTCTGCTGTCCGCGTGGTTACTCCCTACCAAAATGAAACCGTCATCATGCACGAAGGTGCTTCTGGTGGTGGTAAGTCCGAAATTTTGGAACAAGCTCACACCGACTCTGAAGGTATGCTGGTGTTGGGTGAAAACCTGAACTCTGGCGAAATCGACCGTTTGGCTTTGAGCGAAACCTGCGAACTGCTGCCCATCTGTGATGACATGGCTACCTGCTACACCTATCTGCAAGATGATTCTGGCAAGCTGGTGTTGACTGATGGTGAAGACGGCTGGTTCCTGCGTGTTGATAACATCAAGAAATACGGCACTGACTACAACTACGAAGACATCACCATTCACACCAAGGAACCTCTGGTGTTCTTCAACGTGCAAGGTGCTCCTGGCTCTACTTGCCTGATTTGGGAACACACCATCGATTCCACTGGCAAGCCCTGCCCCAACCCCCGCGTGATTATTCCACGCCGCTTGATTCCCAACATCCAAAGTGAACCCGTGGCAGTTGATGTCCGTTCCTTCGGCGTGCGTATGCCACCTTCCACCAAGAAAAACCCCAACTATGGTATCATGGGTCTGATGCAAGTGGTTCCCCCTGCATTGGCTTGGCTGTGGCGTTTGGTTTCTCCCCGTGGTCATAACAACCCCTCCATCGTGGATACCGCAGGTATGTCCAGCGAAGGCGTTGGCTCTTACTGGCCATTTGCCACTGGTAAAATGGTGCGCCATGCAAACCTGTTGCTGGATCAAATTAAGAACGCATACAACACCAATTATGTCCTGATTCCCAACCAACACATCGGTGTTTACAAGGTTGGCTTTGCTCCCGAATGGGCAGCTCGTGAATTCTTGGCTCGTGTTGGCGCAGGCCCCATCAAGAAGAGCTTCTTGACTCCTGCTCGTTGCGCAATTTTGGGTTACAACCTGACCGATTTGCGTGTTGACGGCCAATATGTCCGTAAAACTTATCTGCAACCTGAAATGCAACCCGAATTGGGCAAGTCTGGCTATGATGCTGGCGCCAAGATTTTGACTGACTTCTTCAAAGAAGAAGTGAAGAAATACTTGACTGACGATTTGGATCCCCAAGGTCGCAAGATTATCGAATGCTGCCTGAATGACGGCACTCTGGAAGATTACGAAGCACTGCTGTAAGCTAAATATTGTTTCAAAAAAAGAACCACCCAATTTGGGTGTTTTTTTTATCAAAAATTTGTCATACTTGTCCAACTTTTCTCATATAGTACAGCAAGTACAAAGGAGGGATGGGGAATGGAGCGGTATAAATTGGCATGTCAAGTCTTGCCCATAGCATTGCGGAAAATTGCCCTTGGGCTAACGCCTAGAGAGATGGTGGTGGCGGAGGAATTGCGTTTGCGCGTCGGACAGCCTTTGGGGATATTATTACCCAATGAGGAACGGCGTGTTTTTTCAAAAATTCAGCAAGTGGATTTGGAAATCTCTGTAACCAAGCCACAGATTTTTCCCGCTATGGAGCGGTAGAGACATTGCGGCAAGGATATGTCAGCGTGGAAGGCGGTTTTCGCATTGGTTTTTGCGGCACGGGGGTTATCAAGGCAGGAGAAATTTGCAACGTGAAGGATTTTTCTTCAGCGGTGATTCGTATTGCCAGAGAACGCAAGGGGATTGCAGATAATATTTGTCCACAACTGGTGGATAACGGTAGGGTGGTTAGCACCTTGATTGTCTCACCGCCAGCAGGGGGAAAAACTACGTTGTTGCGAGATATGGTACGTCAATTTTCTAATGGGATTTCTGAGATACAACCTCAACGAATCACTTTAGTGGATGCGCGTGGGGAGGTGGCAGCCGTTCATTTTGGGGTGCCACAATTAGATGTTGGTAGACATACAGATGTGCTAGATGGTTACCCGAAAGAGCAAGGCATGATGATAGGCGTACGAACCATGAATCCTCAAATTTTAGCGGTGGATGAAATTACCAATCCATTGGATTTAGAAGCAATGGTGCAGGGTGCTTATTGTGGAGTGTCATTGTTTGCCACTGTCCATGGGACAACCATGGCAGAATTGGCACACAACCCTTATATCGAGGTGTGTTGGAGAGTGGTTTTTCAGCGTGTGGTCACCATTTCTTGTGGTAATTCTGGACGGATTTACAAGGTGGAGGTGATGGCATGAGCAGTATTTTAGGTGGACTGTTGATTGGGTTAGGCTGTGGAGGCGTGTGGTGGATAGAGATTAAATCCCAGCGTAATAAAATGGATACAATGGGGAATATGGCCAGTGCTATGCTGGAAATTCGCAGTGAAATTCAAACCAATCAAACCCCATTGCCACGTATTTTTTTGCGTTTAAGCCAAACTTATACAGGGGTAACGGGGGTGTTTTTCTCACAAGTATATCAGGGGATACAAGCTGAAAAAACCTTAACAGAAAGCTGGGAACAGGCGGTAAATGTGTGTTTTTTAGAGGGTGAAATCCAAGATGTTTTGCATCAGTTGGGCTACACCTTCTCTGGAGATAGTGAAAAGATATGTAAAGTGTTATTACTTGTCAATGACTATTTTAAAGGTATTCTTACAGATATTCGTAGTAAAATGCCAGAAAAAAGACGCAGTTTTGGAGCTATGTGTTTTTCTGGCGGTGCATTGCTGTTGATTTTACTGGTGTAAGGGGTGAAGGCGGAAATGGATGTAGATTTGATTTTTAAAATTGCTGCCATCGGCATCTTGTGGCAGTGCTTAATCAGTTGTTGGTGCGCTCTGGTCGGGAGGAGCAGGCTATGATGACCACCTTGGCTGGGCTTGTGACGGTGCTGATGATTTTGGTGCAGGAAATCCATAATTTGTTTGAACTCATCCGCACGCTCTTTGGATTTTAGATATGGAAATGGTGTTTGAAATCACAGTGGGGTGTTTGGTCACCGCGTTGCTTGCCTTGGTGGTGGCCAAGTCTGCGCCTGAGATGGCACTGGTGTTGATGCTGGGTGCACTGTGGTGGTGATGGTGTATCTGGCGCAGGTGATGGGGCAGGTGGTTGGTTTTTTCCAAACGCTAGCCAACTACGGAGGGTTAAGCGAAGGACTCCTTGAACCATTGCTCAAATCCATGGGCATCGCCGTGGTGGTGAAGGTGGGGAGCAGTTTATGCCGTGACGCAAATGCATCGGCATTGGGGGCTGTGGTGGAGTTGTCTGGCACAGTGTGCGCCTTGTCTGTGGCTTTGCCGCTGGTGGAAACGGTCTTAGGGAAGTTGGTGGAGTTGATGGGGTGAAGCGAGTGATTTTATGGCTGTTTATCGCATGGCGCTTGACCACCTTTGCCTACGGTTTGGATACGGTGGATACCTTGCTGGCGGCCTTGCCTGACCAGACGCAAAATTTGATAGAAAAGGTGGAATTATCCACCATAGACGGACTTTTAGAGGGGATTGATGCGTTGCTTACAGCTGGCACAGACTTGGTGGCAGAGGTGGTACGCAGTCAGTTGACCACGGTGGCGCTGATTTTGGTGACGGTAATACTATGCGCCATGGTGGAGAGCATCCATGGTGATTTAAAACAGGAAAATCTAGCTTTACCGATGGTGGGCGCCTTATCAGTCAGTCTTTTATCGGCAGGCAGCTTAGAGTCTATGATGGGGCTGGGCGCTTCTACCATTGAAACACTAGAGGTGTTTTCTCATGTGCTGTTGCCCACCATGGCAGCCGCCACCGCCGCCAGCGGTGCCGTGACTTCAGCAACGGTGGGGCAGGTGACCACGGTGTTTTTTGTAGACCTACTCATTAGTGCCATCAATCAATTGCTTTTGCCAATGGTATATCTATACATCGGAGCCATCACCGCCAGCGCCATGCTTCAAAAAGGAAACCCCATGGACACATTGGCCAGTGTGCTCAAGCGTGGGATTACATGGCTGCTTTGCAGTGGACTGTTTTTATTTACCTTATATTTATCGGTAATGCGAGTGATGGCAGGTTCAGTGGACGGGGTCAGCGTAAAAATTGCACGCACCACCATTTCTGGGGTGGTTCCTGTGGTGGGAAGTATCATTGCCGACGCATCAGAGGCGGTTCTCTCTGGGCTGGCGTGCTGAAAAATACTGTGGGTATTGCAGGGACGTTGGGGATTTTAGGGTGTTGCCTTTATCCATTTTTACAATTGGGGGTGCAATATTTGCTGTATAAAATCACCGCATTTTTGGCAAGTTTGGTAGGTTCTAGTGGGCTTTGCAAGCTGATTGATGGACTGGGTGGCGCCTTTGGGTTGGTATTGGGGATGACAGGGGCGTGTGCTTTGCTGTTGTTAATCTCAGTGTTATCGTCGGTAGGGGCGGTGGTGCCATGATGGAGGCAGTGCGCGATGGATTTTATCGGTGGTAGTGGTGTCGATGTTGGTGAGTTTATCACAGGCGATGGTGCCAAAAGGCACTCTCGCTGGGGTGAGCAATTTCATCGGTGGGTTGCTGTTGCTGATTACCTTATTGACGCCATTATCACAGCTTGATAGTTGGCTGTTGCCGGAGGGATTAGACGATTATCGCGACCAAATTCAAGACCAGCAACTGGCGTTGACAACCATGCAACAACCCAGCTAGAAATAGGCATAGAGGAAGGCGTGGAAACATATATTTTAGACAAAGCAACAGCTTTGGGAATTGTGTGTCAAGTGGAGGTGGTGACAGCGTTGGACGACAGTGGCACACCTGTGCCTGTGGCGGTATGTTTTGATGTGCCATGGGATGAGGCGTTGTCGCTGTATGTGGAGCAGACCCTTGGCATTGGGCAGGAAGGACAAACATGGCATGAAAATCAGTGACGTGAAAACAAAATGGAAGCAATATCAATATGTAGCACTGGTGCTGGGATTGGGGGTGGTGCTGTTGGCATGGCCCAAAGATGAAACGCCAGAGCCTATAGAAGAAGTGGCAGACAATGGCTGGAGTTTGCAAGCGGTGCAAGCGGAAATGGAGCAGGTGTTAGGCTGTATTGACGGTGTTGGACAGGTGCAGTTGATGTTGAGTTTAGACACAGAGGGCACTGTCACCTTGGCGCAGGATGGCCAGCTGTCTTATAGCGGCGATGCCCAGTCGCCAGAGTCATATTCTCGCATCAGCGAGATAATTGTAGTGGAGCAAAATGGAGAGGAAAGGGGTCTGGTGACCCAGCAGACTTACCCTGTATATCGTGGGGCATTGGTGGTGTGCGAAGGGGGAGACAACCCCACTGTGCGCTTGGCAGTGACCCAAGGGGTGGCGGCGCTGACAGGATTGGGAACCGACCGTATTACGGTGGCAACATGGAAATCATCATTTGGAGGAGGAACAGCATGAAAGGTAAAAGACTTTGGAGGCAGAATTTTAAACGCAACGCATCTTTGGTGACCATGGGGATTTTGGTGTGTGGTGCAGCAGCGCTGAATTGGAGCTATTCTACCCAAGCGGGTGTGGAAGTGGCGGCAGAAGCCGAGGAGCGAGTGGTGGGACAGACGGTACTGGTATCCAGTGACGAAAGCGACACTATTTTAGAGGTGGCAGATATGGAAGACGGCGTGGCTGTGGTCAGCGCCGACGAAAGTGATTACTTCGCCACCGCCCGATTGACCCGTCAGCAAGCACGGGACAGTGCTGTGTTCTTATTGCAAGAGGCGGCAGCGCAAGAAGGGGCTGATGAGGCCGTCGCCACTATGGCCAGCCAAGAAATCCAAAATCTAGCCGCCTATACCTTGGCAGAAACCCAAATTGAAAATCTAGTGACTGCTAAGGGGTATGTGGATTGCGTTGCTTTTATGGGAGAGGAAAGCGTCAGCGTCGTGGTAGGCACTGTGGAGGGGGATCTGACCACGGCTGATGTTGCGAAAATCAGCGATATTGCCATGAGTGAGACAGGGTATACCGCCAGCCAAGTAAAGATTCTGGCATCAGATTAAAGACATAGACTACCAGACAGCGAAGGAATTCACGTTGAATTTCTTCGCTGTCTAGCTGTCAAAAAAGACGCCATGCGTGGCGTTTTTTTTGACAGTTAGACAATCGGCCAAGTGAAAATGTTTAAAACGATGCAATTTCGTTGGATTTTGCAATATTATAGTCATAAAGAATTTCGGATTAGGGTGATTAATTTTATTGGAGGCGGGCTCCCCCTCGAGCTCCCCCGAGCAGGGTTCTTTGACACGCTGTTTTTTAACAAAAAAGTTGTTGTAATGGCGGTATAAATGTGGTATACTATACACCAAAGAATGAGAAAGTGGGTTAGAGCCTTTAGGTGCCTACTTTTTAAAAAATCAGTCAATGTGAAGGAGATACAACACTATGAGTGAAAGCAAAGAATACCTAACCCTTCCAGAAGAAAATGGCAGTATCAATATTTCAGAAGATGTCATTGCCACCATTGCAGTGGGTGCTGTGCGTGAAGTGGAAGGCGTATCTGGCATGATGGGGCCACATGGGGCCAGCGTCAGCGATATGACCACCCGTAAAAGTGCACAAAAGTCTATCCGTGGTGTGAAAATTGACATGACCGGTACGGCTATGGTGCTGGATTTATATGTAACTGTGCAATATGGCACCGCCATTCCAGAGCTTGCTGAAAATGCCCAAAAGGCAGTGATGGCAGCCGTGGAAGGTATGACCGGTAGCGCCGTGGGGGCAGTGAATGTCCACGTTGGCGGTATCACGATGTAAGGAAAGAAAAGAGAAAAATATGGTTCGTAATACTGCGCGAGAAATCGCCATTCACCTGTGCTATGAAGTCAGTTTCACAGGCAATGATATCAAAACCCTGTTAGACAACCGCCTAAAAGTGGAGTCTTTTGCCGCCTTGGCTGGCGAGGATGAACTCTACAAAGAAGCCCCTAATGTCAAGCAAGGGGAATATATTCGCCACTTGGTGCTAGGCGTGGCTGAGCATGGTGCCGAATTGGACAATTATATTGCCAAGTACGCCAAAGGCTGGGATTTTGCCCGTATTCCCTTGGTGGCTTCTGCCATCATGCGTGTGGCTATGTTTGAAATCCTATATATGCCTGAAATCCCTAACGGTGTGTCTATCAACGAAGGGGTAGAGATTGCCAAAAAATACGAAACACCTGAAACTGTCTGTTTCATCAACGGCATCTTGGGTAGCTTCGTCCGCCAAGAACTTCCTGAAGAAGGAAAATAAAGTTTGTAAAATTTGCTACAAAGGCTATATTTTAACAAAAACGTAGGGAATGGTCTTGACCATTCCGTTCCGAGGGTGCTGTGTGCATCAAGGGGGGCGGAACGGTCAAGACCGTTCCCTACGGCTACATTTTATGTATTATGGGTATTTCCAATAGAAAAGGAGACTCTATGGAAGAACAACAAGTCTTGGGCGTTACCCAAGTCAATGAGATGGTGAAAACCATTTTAGATGGCGCGCCTATGCTCCAAAAATTACTGGTGCGTGGGGAATTGTCCAACTATAAAATGTACCCTCTGGTCACCATTATTTTACGTTGAAAGACCAAGATGGTGCTTTGCGGAGCGTGATGTTCAAAGGCTCTGCAACCAAATTGCGGTTTCAGCCCCAAAATGGCATGAAGGTCATTGCCTCTGGTCGGATTGCCGTGTTCCCACGAGATGGGGCCTATCAATTATATTGCACAAGTTTGTCACCAGATGGGATTGGCGATTTATATGTAGCCTTTGAACAACTGAAAGAAAAGCTGTATCAAGAAGGTCTATTTGACCAGCAGTATAAAAAGCCTTTGCCGGCCTACCCCCAAACCATTGCCATCATCACCTCTTCGGCTGGGGCGGCTGTCCACGATATGATTCGGATTTTGCGTAGCCGATATCCCATTGCAAAAGTGAAGTTGTTGCCTGTTCGTGTCCAAGGGGTGGAAGCCCCAGCGGAAATTGCAGGTGCCATACGCTTTGCAAACCGTCACCAGTTGGCTGATGTGATCATCACTGGCCGTGGCGGTGGTTCTATGGAAGATTTGTGGGCATTTAACGATGAACGAGTGGCACGGGCAATTTTTGCTTCCGATTTGCCAGTCATTAGTGCAGTGGGTCATGAGCCCGATGTAACCATTGCGGATTTTGTTGCTGATGCACGGGCGTCGACACCGTCCAATGCTGCAGAAATTGTGGTGCCAGACCAAGGGGAACTACTGCGGAATTTGCAGTCTATGGGTGGCAGTCTCAACTATTTGCAAAGCCAGCGTATTGAACAATTACGCTTGCAATGGGACAAGCTGGCAACCTCCCGTGTGCTAGTAAATCAAATGGCATATGTGGAAGATAAGTCTATGATGTTATCTTACTTACAGCAACGATTTGGTGATGTTTCTGCCAATATATTGGGGAGAAAGCAACAATCTCTGGCTGTTTTGGCTTCGTCATTAGATGCGATGAGCCCGTTGAAGGTGTTGGGACGTGGCTATGCCATGGTGCAAACAAAAGGCGGCGTTATTGTGAAAAACTGTGGTGATGTGGCTGTGGGAGATCAAATCAATGTGACCGTAGGCGACGGCATATTACACTGTCAAGTGAGTGAAAAGGAGACGATACAATGAGTGAAAAAGTGACGTTTGAAGCCCAAATTCAACGTTTGGAGCAAATTGTGGCACAATTGGAGCGTGGCGATGTGGCCTTGGCTGATTCGCTGGCGCTATTTGAAGAAGGCACTAAATTGGTGGCAGCTTGTAGCGGAGAACTAGAGCAAGCTGAGCAACAAGTGGTGCGTTTGATGAAGGGGAGCGATGGCAACCCTGTTGAGCTGGCTTTTGGAGGCGAAGACAATGGATAAAGCAACTTTTGATGCCCAATATCAGACCTATTTGCAGGCGGTGGAGGACTATTTGCGAGGTTTATTCACTGCAAAAACGGACTATGACCAAATTTTTACCGCCATGCGTTATAGCTTGTTGGCAGGGGGAAAGCGTATTCGTCCTATTTTGACGCTTGAATTTGCACGGTTGTGTGGATTGGATTGGCATAAAGCATTGCCCGTTGGCTGTGCCTTGGAATTGGTGCACACCTACTCTCTCATTCACGATGATTTGCCCTGCATGGACGATGATGATTTGCGACGCGGTAAACCAACCAGTCATAAGCAATTCGGTGAAACTTTGGCCATTTTGGCTGGGGATGCGTTACAACCTGCGGCTTTCGAATTGATTTTGTCGGCAGTGGATTTAAGGGATACAGCCCGTGCCAACTGTGCCTTGATTTTGGCAAAAGCCGCTGGGGCTGACGGCATGGTGGGTGGACAGGTGTTGGATACATTGTGCCATGCCACTACCCAAGACCAACTGGCTCAAGTCCATCGACTGAAAACAGGCGCCTTGCTCATGGCTGCGTGTCAGTTGGGATGCGCTGCTGCTGATGGGGATGAACTGCAACTTAACTGCGCTAAAATCTATGGTGAAAACTTAGGGATGGCCTTCCAAATCCGTGACGATGTGTTAGATGTGGTGGGGGACGAGGCAGACTTTGGCAAACCCATCGGCTCTGATGAAGCCTGCGGAAAAACCACCTATGTGAATTTATTGGGGATTGATGGTTGTGCCCAAGCGGTGGAGCGGTGTACTGTTACTGCCTGCGATGCAGTGGCAACTTGGGGCGATGATGGCTTTTTGCAGTGTTTGGCTAAGTCACTAGCTGGAAGAAATCACTAAAAAATTTACAAATGGAATATTCATAAAATCTTGTATATTTCCATTCTTTATGGTATACTATGTATCAGCTAAGCGGCGGTGCAGTATTCTAGTCAGATCTGCCGGCTCTGAAGGAGGGGCTAAAAATCCTCTAAAGGGCACATCGATGAAACCTCTGGTGCTTGCTTGATACGCCCAGTTTTGGGTGGGTGCTGGGGGAAGCGTGTATACGCTTGCGATTTTAGGGCGCTGTCCAATGGCATGGACAATCCGACCCTACTATCGTGGAGACCTGTTCTTGTGCACGGACGTACTCCCAACGTGGTATTCGGCACGTGTACGAAACAGATTATAAACCTGCAATGCGGTGCGTCTGGCGATTTTCGCTGGTAACGCTGTGTGCAGACGTAGCCTGCCTTGCGTGGATTTTGGTGAATTGAGGAATTGTAAGCAAGTACACTCTGGCCGGAGTGTGGTTGTGATTGCCCATGAAACCTTGTCTGCAAAAGAGGCTAGGAGTCGGTTAGACTGTAGTGGAAAACACCTAGACTGTCCCACAAGGGCAAGCGATGGATTGCAGTGCGGACTCAGTGGCAATCGGGTCTCATGGTTGGCAACGCCATGACGTGATATTGAAAGGGGAACCGCCTTCATCGGCAACGAGAGGTATGTCACGGGGAAATCCTACCCGTACCTAAGCCGTAAGATTTACATTGTTTGCTGCCGCTGCCTTAGCAACATCACTTTGTATTTGACCAACTGGTCAATGGAGGAACTTTCTTGAAAAAGAACAACCCAATAAAAAGGCCAAAGAAGATTCGCAGGTTCAATGGATTTTGCGAATCTTTTTTATTGCAGTGTGTCTATCTGCCACCTTGAGTTTGATATCAGAAACAGTGCTACAGCGTGCTGATTTAATTGTTGCAGTGCTGATTTTGTTGTTGTTTATCACGGTGGGCATCTGCTTTGATGTCATCGGTGTTGCGGTGACGGCCGCTGACCCAAAACCCTTTCGCTCCATGGCGGCTCGCAAGCAAAAAGGCGCCAAAGAAGCGTTGGGACTTTTGCAAAAAGCAGAGCGTGTGTCTAGTATTTGTAACGACGTGGTGGGTGATATTTGCGGCATCGTCAGTGGTACTACCGCCGCCGTCATTGTACTGCAAATTAACAGCGTGATTTCCGTTTCTAGCGTGCTCATTAGCGTGCTAGTGACAGCACTGATTTCTGGTCTTACCATCGGCGGCAAGGCCATCGGTAAAAATATTGCCATCAATCAAAGCACCCGTGTGATATACTGGGTGGGGCGTGTGCTCTATGTGTTCCGTCGGCGCTAAAAAGAAGATACCTAGAAAGGCAAGTCTATGATTTTGGATACCATTCATAGCCCAGCAGATGTAAGGCAGTTAAGCCTTTCAGAGTTGGAGATGCTAAGCGGAGAAATTCGTGAATTTTTAATACAATCTGTCGCCCAAACTGGGGGGCATTTAAGCTCTAATCTAGGGGCGGTGGAATTAACCATCGCCCTCCATCGTGTTTTTGATACACTCCAAGACCCGTTGGTATTTGATGTGGGACATCAGGCTTATGTCCATAAATTGCTCACTGGTCGCAAAGACCAATTTCATACGTTGCGGCAATGGGATGGGCTGTCTGGATTCCCAAAACCATATGAAAGCCCCCATGATGCCTTCATTGCAGGACACGCGTCTAACTCGGTTTCAGTGGCGTTAGGTATGGCAAGGGCTTTGGCTTTACAGGGGAAGGATAGCAGTGCTTTAGCTCTCATCGGTGATGGGGCGTTGTCTGGTGGTCTTGCCTATGAGGGGCTCAGTGATGCTGGTGGTTCTAAGTTGCCACTGATTGTCATTTTGAACGACAATGGTATGTCCATTCAGCCTAATGTGGGCGGGATGCACCGACATTTGCGGGATTTGCGATGCCAGCCATCGTATTATCACTTTAAAAAATGGTACCGTAGTTTGTTTGGAAAACAGCCTCAGAGAAACCCATTGTATCGTCAAATCCATAAGGTGAAAACGTCGTTAAAGCGTGCCATTTATCCCAAAAGCTCCTTGTTTGAAGATATGGGATTTGTCTATTTGGGGCCTGTGGATGGTCATGATATACAGCAATTGACCCAGACCTTTGACTGGGCAAAAAAACTGCAATGTCCTGTGGTGGTGCACGTGAAAACCATCAAAGGAAAAGGGTATCGCTTTGCAGAAGAGAATCCCGGTAAATTTCATGGTGTTTCACCTTTTGACCCCAAAACAGGGGTGACCAAGAGCGGTGATAGCTTTTCTAGTCACTTTGGGGCAGAGTTGGTCGCATTGGCCGGTGAAAACCCCAAGCTTTGTGGCGTCACCGCCGCCATGGCTGACGGCACTGGGCTTTCACCCTTTGAAATCGCCTATCCAGAGCGATTTTTTGATGTGGCCATCGCTGAAGGCCACGCCGTTGCCATGAGTGCTGGGCTATGTAAGACAGGGATGCGCCCTGTGTTTGCAGTCTATTCCACTTTTTTGCAACGAGGATATGATATGCTGTTCCACGATGTGGCGCTACAAAGTTTACCTGTGGTGTTTGGCATTGACCGTGCGGGTTTAGTGGGTGCAGATGGGGAGACCCATCATGGCTGTTTAGATGTGCAGTATTTGTGCCAAATTCCGAATTTTACCGTACTTTGTCCTAGCAATTATGCAGAAATGACCACTATGCTTCACTGGGCGACCAGTCAAGAAGAGGGGCCTGTGGCCATTCGTTACCCACGGGGTGGGGAAGGGGAATTTATCCAAGATACGGCTTTGAAAACCACGGTTGAGCTACGTAGCGGTGCCGATGTGACTCTTGTGGGGTATGGGATGTGTGTCAATCATTTGTTAGAGGCGGCGCACACGTTAGAAACATTGGGTGTGCAGGCAAAAGTGGTGAAATTAAACCGGATTGCCCCCTTGATATTGGTGATTTACAAGAAACCTTAGGCAATCAAAATACCATGATTGTGGTGGAGGATTGCTTTGGCGCTGGCTGTGTGGGTCAGCGAATTGGTGCGATTTTGGCTCAGCAAGGCTGTGGGTCAAAGCGACTGATTTTGAAAAATTTAGGGAAGACCTTTGCGCCCCAAGGAAGTGTGGCGCAGTTGGAGCACAGTTTTGGATTGGATGCCGCTGGCATTGTCCAAGCTGTGATGGAGGAGAAACAATGAGTGAGAAAAAGCGACTAGATGTGCTCTTAGTAGAGCGAAATTTGCTAGAAAGTCGGCAAAAAGCCCAGGCTGTGATTATGAGCGGGCAAGTGTTTGTGAAAGGACAGCGTGTGGACAAGCCTGGCACTGCCATTGCCGTGGATGCAGAGGTGGAAGTCCGTGGGAATTTACTGCGTTATGTGAGCCGTGGCGGCTTGAAATTGGAAAAGGCTATGGCGGAGTTCCCCATTTCCTTGGAAAATACCATCTGCGGTGATATTGGTGCATCTACTGGTGGTTTTACCGATTGTATGTTGCAAAATGGTGCGCAAAAGGTGTATGCCGTGGATGTGGGCTATGGGCAACTGGCATGGAAATTACGCAGTGATGAACGTGTGATTTGTATGGAGCGTACCAACGCACGATATTTAGACCGAGAACAAATTCCAGAGCCTTTGGATTTTGCCTCTATCGATGTTAGTTTTATCTCCTTGAATTTGATTTTGCCTGCTGTGCACCGTGTGTTGGGAGACCAAGGACAGGTGGCCTGTCTCATCAAGCCCCAGTTTGAAGCTGGGCGAGAAAAGGTGGGTAAAAAAGGGGTTGTCCGTGACCCTGCTGTCCACTTAGAAGTGTTGGAACAATTTTTAGAGCATGCAAAGGCTTCTGCCTTTACAGTTCTTGGTATCAGCTATTCTCCCATCAAAGGTCCTGAGGGAAATCTAGAATATTTAGGCTTTTTACAAAAAGGGGAAGCACCACCCCAGCCTGATTTTGATTTGAAAGCGCTGGTGGCTGAATCCCATGCAACCCTGCCTCAAAACGGAGGTGACATTTGATGAAACGGATCATTTTATGCCCCAATCCCAACCGCGATAGAGGGATGGTGGCCACCCAAGCGGCAGATAAAATTCTTAAAGAAATGGGTTTTGAAACCGTTGTTTGTTCGCCGTTTCGAGATCAAAAAGATGGTATTTTCGCACCCTATAAAGCGTTGCCATTGTTGCCGGAATTGCGCCAATCTGACTTGCTAGTCACCTTTGGTGGTGACGGCACCATTTTGCATCTTGCCAAGCTTGCGGCATTGAATCGCATTCCCATTTTAGGCATCAATATGGGAAGCCTTGGCTTTGTAGCAGAGTTGGAGGCATTGGAGTTGTCAGCATTGTATAAGCTAAAGGACTGGGATTTCACCGTGGAAAATCGTATGATGTTAGACGTTCATGTAACCCGTGAAGGCAAACAGGTTTACACAAACCTCGGGCTCAATGATGCGGTGATTCGTGAAGGCCCTATCTCCCATGTGATTCACCTGCGGATTGAGTCAGACGGGCATCACTTGGCGGATATTGCTGGAGATGGCGTCATCATTGCAACCCCCACTGGTTCTACCGCCTACGCACTCTCTGCAGGGGGACCTGTGGTTGAGCCTATGGCGCAAACCATGGTGGTGTGCCCCATTTGTACCCACAATATGCGGTTTTCTTCCTACGTGTTGTCTCCAGATCATACGTTGACCATTCAATTAGAGCGTAACGGTCGTAAGCCTGTGTACCTGTTTGTAGACGAAAGCCGTGGTTTTTCCCTGCGTTCTGACGATATAGTGACTGTAAAACGCTCCAAATCTGTGATGAAATTGGTGCGTTTAAGTGAAAAAAGTTTCTGCGAAGTATTCGCAAAGAAAATGTTACCAGGAGGTTTTGGCAATGAAAAATAACCGTCAATCTATGATTTTAGACATCATCGCCAGCGAGAATGTTGAAACCCAAGAGCAACTGTTGTTGCGCTTGCAAGAACGTGGCATTTCCAGCACGCAAGCCACTATTTCTCGTGACATCAAGCAACTTCATTTGATCAAAGAACCTGTGGGGCAAGGGGTGTATAAGTACGCTGTGTCTGGCAACCGTACACGACTTAACTTCGCCGAGCGTCTGCGTACCATTTTTCGGGAAAGTATCACTAGCATCGATTGCGCTCAAAATATGGTGGTGGTGAAAACTATGCCCGGTTTGGCCAGTGCGGCCTGTGCTGCCATCGATGATATGGATTTGACCTATATGGTGGGTAGCCTTGCAGGGGATGACACCGCTTTTTTGGTGATGCGAGACAGTGCTTCAGCCCTAGAACTGTGTAATGAAGTGAGAGAGATGCTGTAAAGTTAAATTGCTTTACAATGCAAGTAGGAGTAAGAAATGTTAGAACTGCTACACATTGAACAGATTGCTTTGATTGAACAAGCAGACATTCGTTTTCATGTGGGATTCAATGCTTTGACTGGTGAAACAGGGGCAGGGAAGTCCATCATCATTGATGCGATGGGTGCTGTTTTAGGGGGACGTACGTCACGGGAACTCATTCGCACAGGGGCCAATCGTGCCTTTGTCAGCGGCTTGTTTTCCCATGTCAACCCTACGTTGCCAGCGTTGGTAGAACAGGGAATTGTCCCCGATGAAAACGGAGAATTGCTATTACAGCGAGAGTTGACCATCGATGGGAAAAATACCTGCCGTATCAACGGTCGTCCTGTCTCTGTGAGTCAATTACGCCAAGTGGGGCAAGATCTTCTGAATATTCATGGTCAACATGATGGACAACAGTTGATGGATGAGACCTTACACGGTGTGTATTTAGACCGTTTTGGCAACATTCAACAGCCTCTTTTTGCCTATCAAACTGCATTTGAATCCTATCAAGCCCTGCAAAGCCAAATTAAATCTTTGCAGATGGATGAAGCGGAAAAAATTCGGAAAATGGACAGTTTGCGCTTTCAAATCAAGGAAATAGAGCGTGCAGAGTTGCAAGATGGGGAAGAAGAAGAACTGCTGGCTCGTCGGAATCTGCTTCGCAACGGTGAAAAGTATTTGACTGCTTTGTCTGGCGCTGACTATGCCATGGGTGGCGACGATGAGTCTATGGGGGCAGTGGCGCTGATGAAGCAGGCGCTGCAAGCCTTGGCGCCTATCCGCAATTTAAGCGAAGATTTGGGGAAGTTATACGCCCAATTGTCCCAAGTGCAAAGCGATGCCTATGATTTGGCAGAGTGGATTGGGGATCAACGGAGCGCCTTTGAATTCTCTCCAGCAGAGCTGGATGCAGTGGAGTCGCGTAGTGACCTGATTTATCGATTAGAGAAGAAATACGGTAATACTATAGCAGAAATATTGCAATATCTTGATAAATGCCGCAAAGAATTGGATGACATTCAAACGGCTGATGACACGTTGGTGCGCCTGCAAGGGAAGCTGGCCAAGGCAGAAAAAGCTGTGGTGGAGGCAGGTGGCGTATTAACCAAGGCACGGCAATCTGCTGCCAAAGAATTGGAAGTGCGTATCTTGCAAGAACTGCGAGATTTGGATATGCACAAAATTCAATTTGTCATTGAATTCACATCCAAAGCACCAGCCATAGACGGTTGCGATACCATTCGCTTCTTGATGTCAGCCAACGCTGGTGAGGCGGTAAAGCCCATCGCCAAGGTAGCATCTGGCGGTGAATTGGCGCGGATTATGCTTGGGTTAAAGAATGTTTTGGCCGAGCAAGAGGCCATTGCCACCATGGTGTTCGATGAAGTGGACACGGGCGTATCTGGTCGGGCGGCACAAAAAGTGGCGCAAAAGCTGGCGCAGGTTTCTCGCCACAAGCAAGTGCTCTGCGTGACCCATTTGCCCCAATTGGCAGCCATGGCAGATGTGCATTTTGCTGTTACTAAAGGAGAAGTAAAGGGAAGAACCTTTACAGAACTTTTGGAGCTTGACCGTTCCAAACGTATGGCAGAATTGGCCCGTATCAGCGGTGGTGATGTGATTAGTGAGGCGCTACTGCAAAGTGCAGGAGAATTGTTAGACAGCGCTACCACCTACCGAAACGGACTGGAGGGATAAACCATGCCTATGGGAATTTCCATTGCACTTAATATTATCTCCGCCTTCATCGGCATTGCCTTTTTTGCCAGTTTGATTACTGCCATCAACCCACGTTGGACATGGCGCACCTTTGAAAAATGGAAGGCCACCGAAGAACCCACCGATGCCTATTTCAAGGTGCGTCGGATTGTGGGATTGGTGTTCGCCATCATCACAGGTGCCATCTGGGCAGTTCCAACGGTGGTATCTTGGTTTTGATAAAAGAAAGTCTTGAAGTTTTGGTAAATTCATCAAAATTATCGTTGACTTTTTGGTGATTACTCTATATTATAATAGTGTTATAAATTGTGCCCTCTATCCCAAGAGGATGGAGGGTTTTTTACGAAATCCGACAAACATTGAAGGAGATTACAGATATGCAAATTTATGAAGAACTGGTAGAACGGGGCCTCATCGCCCAAGTGACCAACGAAGCAGAAATCAAGGAAATGATCAACGCTGGTAAGGCTGTGTTTTACATTGGCTTTGACCCCACTGCTGACTCTCTCCACGTGGGACACTTTATGGCGCTGTGTTTGATGAAACGTCTGCAAATGGCTGGCAACCGCCCCATCGCGCTCATCGGCGGTGGCACTGGCATGGTGGGTGACCCCTCTGGCCGTAGCGATTTGCGTAACGTGCTGACCACAGAAACCATTCGCCACAATTGCGATTGCTTCAAAACCCAAATGGAGCGCTTCATCGAATTCGGTGAAGGCAAGGCTCAAATGGTGGATAACGCCGACTGGCTCATGGGTTTGAACTATGTGGAACTACTGCGCGAAGTGGGGGCTTGCTTCTCTGTCAACAATATGCTCCGTGCTGAGTGCTACAAGCAACGCATGGAAAAAGGCTTGTCCTTCTTGGAATTTAACTACATGATTATGCAGTCTTACGACTTCTATCATCTGTTCAAACACTATGGCTGTAATATGCAGTTTGGCGGCAACGACCAATGGAGCAATATGTTGGGCGGCACCGAACTGATTCGTCGTAAGCTGGGCGAAGATGCCCACGCCATGACCATCACCTTGCTGATGAACTCCGAAGGCAAGAAGATGGGCAAGACTGCCAACGGTGCTGTTTGGCTGGACCCCAACAAGACCGCACCTTACGAATTCTATCAATACTGGCGTAACGTAGGCGACGACGATGTGCTCAAGTGCATCCGTATGCTGACCTTCTTGCCCATGGAAGAAATCCGTGCCATGGACGGCTGGGAAGGCAGTGAGCTAAACCGTGCCAAGGAAATTCTGGCCTTCGAGCTGACCAAGCTTGTCCACGGGGAAGAAGAAGCCAAAAAGGCCGAAGAAACCGCTAAGGGTTTGTTTGCTGGCGGTGGCTCTTTGGACAATATGCCTGCCACGGAACTGACTGCTGATTTGTTTGAAGACGGCAAGATAATTGCCGCCAAGCTGTTGGTAGCCTGTGGTCTGGTGGGGTCTAATGGTGAAGCCCGACGCCTGATTCAACAAGGTGGCGTATCCATCGCTGATGGCAAGCCTACCGCCTTTGATACCCCCTATGCACAAGGTGATTTTGCTGGCGACGGCATCATCATCAAAAAGGGCAAAAAAGTATTCCATCGTGCATATACGGTGTAACAATTCTATTAATTTAAAGGAAAAAATTCATGATTACTGTTATTGACGTCAGTGTCAACTTTAGTGGCGTGCCTCTGTTTAAGCACGTTGATTTGAAATTCACCCCTGGCAACTGCTACGGCATCATCGGTGCCAATGGTGCAGGTAAAACCACCTTTTTGCGTGTGCTCTCTGGGGATTTAGATCCCTCTACAGGGGAAGTGATTATCCCCAAAACCGAACGTATGTCTGTGCTGAAGCAAGACCATTTCCGCTACGATGAGTACACTGTGCTAGACACAGTTATCATGGGCAATGAGCGTTTGTACAACATCATGAAGGAAAAAGATGCCTTGTACGAAAAGGAAGATTTCACCGATGAGGATGGCGTCCGTGCCTCTGAGTTGGAAGGTGAGTTTGCCGAAATGGACGGTTGGGAATCTGAGTCTAACGCCAGCCGTTTGGTGCAAGGTCTTGGCCTTTCCAACGATATTTTGTACCAAGAAATGTCTAGCCTGACTGCAAAGGAAAAGGTGAAGATTTTGCTGGCACAAGCTTTGTTCGGTAAGCCTGACATCATCCTCCTTGACGAACCTACCAACCACTTGGACATCGCCGCCATTGAATGGCTAGAAGATTTCTTGATGGAATACGAAGGCCTTATTTTGGTGGTGAGCCATGACCGTCACTTCTTGAACACCGTGTGTACCAACATCGTGGACGTGGACTATGGTCAAATCAAGATGTACGTGGGTAACTACGAGTTCTGGTATGAGTCTAGCCAAATGGTGCAAAAGATGATGAAAGACCAAAACCGTAAAAATGAAGAAAAAATTAAGGAATTACAGTCCTTCATCGAACGCTTCTCTGCCAACAAGTCTAAGTCTAAGCAAGCTACCTCTCGTCGAAAACTGTTGGATAAGCTGAGCGTGGAAGAAATGCCTTCTTCCTCTCGTCGTTATCCGTTTGTGGGCTTCCAACAAGAGCGTGAATGCGGCAAGGACATTTTGCTAGTGGAAAACCTGTCCAAGACTTTGGACGGTGTGAAGGTGCTGGATAATGTGTCTTTCCGCGTCAACCGTGAAGACAAGATTGCCTTCGTGGGCGAGGATGAAATTGCCAACACCACTTTGTTTAAAATCATTATGGGCGAAATGGAACCAGATGAAGGCTCCTACAAATGGGGCACCACCATCTCTACCAGCTATTTCCCCATGGATAACTCCGCCTTCTTCAACGATTGCGACGATAACTTGGTGCAATGGCTGAGCCAATACACCCCCGAAACCACCGAATCTTTTATGCGTACCTTCTTGGGTCGTATGTTGTTCTCTGGGGACGATGTGTTTAAGGCTGTGAAGGTGCTCTCTGGTGGCGAAAAAGTGCGTTGTATGCTGTCTCGCATGATGCTGTTCGGCTCTAACACCTTGGTGCTAGACCAACCCACCAACCACTTGGATTTGGAATCCATCACCGCCGTCAACAACGGTTTGATTGACTATAAGGGTGTCACCTTGTTTTCCTCCCATGACCATGAAATTGTCCAAACTGTGGCAAACCGTATCATGGAATTTAAGCAAGGCGCTTTGACTGATTATCTGGGCAATTATGACGATTATCTGGTGCGTCAAAAAGAAGCAGCAGGCAAGTAAATTGTGTTTAACTGGGCAGGAAACCATGGTTTTCTGCCTGGTTTTATAGAAAGAAAGTGATACACATGGATGGATTGATATTAGCCTTTTCAGTGGTATTCCCCCTGTTTGCATTTATGGTTGTGGGCTATGTGCTGCGCCGTGTGAAGAAGATTGACCCACCCACGGTGGGGAAGCTGAACCAACTGGTGTTTCAGCTTTGCTTACCGTTGGTGGTGTTTTTAAGCATTTACAACAGTGATTTTGAACAGGATTTCTCCCCAAAGCTGATTACCACAGTTTTGTGCTTATCTCTGATTACCTTTGCGCTTTGTATGGTGATTATTCCGCGCATTGAGCCCAGTAACCCCAAGCGTGCGTCCATGATTCAAGGGATTTACCGCAGTAACTTTGTGCTCTTTGGTATTCCTGTGGCACAAGCGGTGTATGGAGATGAGGCGGTGAGCATTACGGCTGTGGCCATTGCGGTTGTGGTGCCGATCATCAACGCGTTGTCGGTGTTTGCCTTGGAGTGGTATTCTGACCGAGGTTGTGACTTCAAACGCATCGGCAAAAGTATGCTCAAGCACCCCATTATCATCGCCGCATTGTCAGGTTTGGCTGTAAAGTTAATTGGCCTTACAATACCTGTTTTAATCACAGATGTGATGAGTGATTTGTCGGCTATGGCTACGCCGTTGGCATTGCTGGCTCTGGGGGCCAGCTTGCGTATGGAGCAGTTGAAGGGTTCGTGGAAACAGATGGTGTTTTGTGCGGTGGCGCGGCTAATTGCGTGTCCATTATTGTATATCAGTGTAGGGATTTTCCTCGGGTTTAGAGGCATTGAGTTGATTCCTATTTTCTGTTTAGCAGCTAGCCCCACGGCAGTGTCCTCCACAGCCATGGCGCAGATGATGGGCGCTGATTATGAGCTGGCAGGGCAGATTGTGGCAGCCACCTCACTGGGTGCCATTTTGACCATTTTTTTATGGATTAGCGTTTTGGAGAATTTACACTTCATTTAACTGCAGTTTGAACGAGAGATAGCGGCGCTATCTCTCGTTTTTTTACACCCAATCCATTGACGGAAGGGGTGATTTTGTGGTATCATATACTGATTTAATATATTTACGAACCAGATAGATGGAGGACTATAAATTTTATGTGGATTGCAGAACATTGGGACGATTACGAATTGCTTGACTGCGGTGGCGGTGAAAAGCTAGAACGCTGGGGCAAGCAAATTTTAGTGCGCCCTGACCCACAGGCCATTTGGGAGACCCCACAGCGTCATCCCGGTTGGAAACGTGCCAACGGTCGTTATCAACGCTCTCAAACGGGGGGCGGTCATTGGGAAAAGAAATCTTTGCCAGAAAGTTGGCAAATGCGTTACCGTGATATAACCTTGCAAGTTAAGCCTATGAATTTTAAACACACTGGGATTTTCCCAGAACAAGCTGCTAACTGGGATTTTGCCATGGATAAAATCCGCAATGCTGACCGTCCTATCCGTGTGCTAAACCTGTTCGGTTACACGGGTGGTGCCACCGTGGCTTGCGCCAAGGCTGGTGCATCGGTGTGCCACGTGGATGCGGCAAAAGGCATGGTGGCTTGGGGCAAGGAAAATGCCAAGCTCTCTGGCTTAGAAGAAGCGCCTATCCGTTGGATTGTAGACGATTGCGCCAAGTTTGTGGAGCGTGAAATTCGCCGTGGCAAACAATATGACGCCATCATCATGGACCCACCCTCTTATGGTCGTGGCCCCAGTGGGGAAGTGTGGAAGTTGGAAGAAAACCTGTATCCCTTTGTGAAGCTGTGTGCAGGTGTCCTGTCTGACAAGCCACTGTTTGTGATTATCAACTCTTACACCACAGGTCTTGCCCCTTCAGTACTGGGGTATTTGTTGCACTTGTTGGTGGCTGAAAAATACGGCGGCAAGTGCACTTGGGATGAACTGGGCTTGCCTGTGACCCAAACTGGTTTGGCATTGCCTTGCGGTGCCACTGGTCGGTGGTTTAGCGAATAACCTTCCCCTAGAAAGGACAAAACCATGATTGAAACCAAAGATTTGGTATTTTCTTACCCTGCCACCGAAGATGATGGCGCGCCTACACTGGCTGTCAATGGAGTGTCGTTGACCTTAGAAACGGGCTCTTTTGTGGTTGTTTTAGGTCATAATGGGTCAGGAAAATCCACCTTAGCCAAAACCTTTAACGGTATTTTGCTTCCCTCAGGTGGACAAGTGCTGATAGACGGCATGGACACCCAAGACCCAGCATTGCTATTGGCCATTCGCCAACGCTTGGGATGGTGTTCCAAAACCCAGACAATCAGATTACCGCCAACGTGGTGGAAGAAGATGTCGCTTTTGGCCCTGAAAATATGGGGGTTGAAAGTGCAGATATTCGCCAGCGTGTAGACGATGCTTTGGCA
Organism: Bengtsoniella intestinalis; assembly: GCF_039719005.1. GTDB lineage: Bacteria > Bacillota > Clostridia > Oscillospirales > Oscillospiraceae > Oscillibacter > Oscillibacter intestinalis. The sequence goes on from NZ_CP133584.1 coordinate 23,180, forward strand.
GCGGTGGGGATGAGCGACTTTGTGCGCCACGCGCCACACCTGCTCTCTGGCGGGCAAAAACAGCGCATTGCCATCGCTGGGGTCATCGCCATGGAACCTGCGTGCATCGTATTGGACGAAGCCACCGCCATGCTAGACCCTATTGGTCGCCGAGAGGTGCTAGAAGTGGTGGAACGATTGAACCGCGAGAAAAACATCACCGTTGTGCTCATCACCCATCACATGAATGAAGCCGAGCACGCTGACCGCGTGGTGGTGATGAACCATGGACAGGTGGTGATGGACGGCACACCCAAAACCGTGTTTACCCAAGTGGGGAAACTGCGGAAACTGGGCTTAACTGTGCCAGATACGGTGGATGTGCTCTATCGTTTGCAAGCCCAAGGTCTTGACGTTGCCATTGACCAATTATCCGTGGAAGACTGCGCTGATGAAATTCTGCGTGTTTTGAGGAAATAACCATGCAAAAACCGATTTTAGAAGTAAAAAACCTTGTTCATACCTATGGTGCAGGCACCCCGTTTGAACGTAGCGCTGTCAATGGGATGGATTTTGCCATTGAAGAAGGCAGTTTTGTAGGCATTATTGGACACACTGGGTCAGGGAAATCTACCTTGATTCAGCATCTAAATGGCCTGTTAAAGCCCACCAGTGGTGAGGTGTTATTAGATGGGGAAAATATTTGGAAAAATCCAAGAGAAATCCGCAAAATCCGATTCCAAGTGGGGATTGTGTTCCAATATCCAGAGTACCAACTGTTTGAAGAAACGGTGTATAAAGACATTGCCTTTGGCCCAACTAATATGGGTAAAACAGGGGAGGAACTGGATGCTTGCATCCGCAATGCGGCGAAAATCGTTGGTTTGACCCCTGATTTGTTGGAGAAATCTCCCTTTGAGCTCTCTGGTGGACAAAAGCGACGTGTGGCTTTGGCTGGGGTGCTGGCTATGGAGCCTCGTGTGTTGGTGCTGGACGAACCCACTGCTGGTCTTGACCCTGCTGGGCGAGACAATTTGTTGGCCAACATCCGTGATTATCATCGCAATCAAGGCGCCACTGTGATTTTGGTGAGCCATAGCATGGAGGAAATTGCCCAAAATGTTGACCGTATTTTGGTGCTCAAAGATGCCAACGTGTTGATGGATGGCACCCCTGAACAGGTATTTGCCTGCGCTGAGGCCTTGACCCAAGCTGGTTTGGATGTGCCACAGGTGACCCGTGTTGCCATGGCGCTTCACGCAAAAGGCTTGCCCATCGACCCTGCGGTGTATACCGTGGAAGCCTTAGAGCGCCAATTGTTGGTGCTGAGAGGGGAGGGGGCATCATGTTAAAAGATATTACGTTGGGGCAATATTTTCCCGGCAATACCATGGCGCACTGCCTTGACCCTCGCACTAAAATCATTCTGGTGACCCTATACGTCATCGCCTTGTTCAATGCCAGCACGGTCTATGGCTATGCCATGATGGCTGTTGTGCTATTGACCTGTGTGCGTGTCTCAAAAGTTGGACTCAAAGTGTTGGTGCGTGGGCTGAAGCCTGTGGTGCTGATTGTGGTGTTTACAGGGCTTTTAAACTTGTTTTTCACCGCTGGTGATCCTATTTTCTCGTGGTGGATTATTTCAATCTCATGGCAAGGGTTATCAACGCAAGCTTTATGGTGATGCGGATTTTACTGCTGATTATGGGCACCTTTTTGATGACCTATACCACCAGTCCCATTCGGTTGACCGATGGATTGGAACAGCTCTTAAACCCTTTGAAAAAAATCAAGGTGCCTGTCCATGAGCTGTCGATGATGATGTCCATTGCCTTGCGGTTTATCCCCACATTGATTGAGGAAACCGATAAGATTATGTCGGCACAAAAGGCGCGTGGTGCTGACTTTGAAAGTGGCAATTTGATGCAAAAGGCCAAGGCTATGTTGCCTTTGTTGGTGCCCTTATTTATCAGCGCCTTCCGCCGCGCTGACGAGCTAGCCATTGCCATGGAAAGCCGTTGTTACCACGGTGGTGATGGGCGTACCAAGCTCCATGTGCTCCGCTATGCCTTGCGTGATTATGTGGCACTGGCACTGGGCGTGGTGATTTTGGTGGCGGCGTTCATTTTATAAGAGTGAAGGAGAAACCATGCGCAATATTGCTTTAAAATTGATGTACAACGGCACCGCTTACCATGGGTGGCAGGTACAAAAAACCGAAACCTCAGTCTGCGAAACCATACAAATTGCCATTGAGAAAATCTGCGGTCACCCTGTTCAATTGGTGGGCTGTGGCCGCACCGACGCAGGTGTTCACGCTGAGCGGTATATTGCCAATTTCCGCACCACTTCCAAAATTCCAGTGGAGCGGTTGCCGCTAGCTATTAACACCCACACACCGCCAGACATTGCGGTGGAGGCGGCCTTTGAGGTGGCTGAGGATTTTAACGCCATCGGTTCTTGCATCAAAAAAGAGTATACCTATCGGATTTACAATTCCAAAATTAAAAATCCGTTTTATGTGAACCGTGCCTATTTTTACCCCAAAAAGTTAGATGAAGTCTTTTTAAATCGGGCGGCGAATATGTTTGTGGGTACCCATGATTTTCGGGCTGTGCGTTCTGTTGGAACGCCTACTAAAACCACGGTGCGCACCATTCACTATTGCCATGTGGCCCGCAACGGTGAGCTGTTGGAGTTGAAGGTTTGCGCCGATGGATTTTTATATAATATGGTGCGTGCCATCACTGGCACCGTGTTATATGCCGCAGAAGGGAAGTTCCTGCCTGAGGAAATCCCTGCAATTTTAGAGCGAGGAGACCGCTCTGCCGCTGGCCCCACTGTGCCAGCGGGTGGTCTTTATATGACGAGGTTATGGTATGAAGATGAACGACTCAATGGATGAGACAACGAAAGAGCCAAAGCGAGACTATGGGCGTATATTTGGCATCATCGCCATCATTGTCATCACCGTTGTGGTGGTGGCGGCCTATCGTGACGGCACAGGTTTTGATGCGGTCAACCGCTTTTTCTCCTACACAATTGGCGACGATAGTACGGCCTATCAATATGATGACGGAACCCAAACCCAATTTGTATTGCTAGGGGACACCTTGGTGGCGCTGTCTAAAACCAAAGTGGAAGTGCAAAGTTTTGGTGGTGAATTGCTCTTTACGGAGCTTTGCTATATGCAAAACCCATCCCTAGAAGTGGGCACCAACCATGCGGTGGCCTATGATGTGGGGGGCGATGATTACTATGTGTTCGATGCTAATGGGTTGGTGTATCAAGGGGTGATAGAGGGGGGTGCCAGTTTGGTGTCTGCCACTTTAAACCACAGTGATTACTTGACCTTGACCCATGAAAGCTCTGGCTATAAAACCACCACTAGTGTCTACGATGCCAAGTCCAATTTGATTTACTCCTTTAACTCGGCCACGCGATTTGTATTGGAAGGGTATGTCAGCGATGACAACACCACATTGATTGCGGTGGCGTTGGGGGCAGATGGAACGGATTTTGTTTCCCAATTGCTTTATTATCCGTTGACGGATACACAAATGAGCCATAGCGCCAACCTCTCTGGGGTGTTGCCTTTAGAGGTGGGTCAGCAAGGGGACAATTTGGTTCTTTTGGGCGACACGGAGCTCTCGTATGTGAATATGGATGGCGATTTGGTGGCGCAATATGATTTTGATGGGGAATATCTCCGTGGATACGATTGTACTACGTCACAATTTTCTGTCATTTTGCTCAATCGTTACCAAGCTGGTAATGAAGGTCGTTTGGTGACGCTAGACAGTAGTGGCACGGAATTGGGTTCCTTATCTATCAACGAAGAAGTGATGGATATCACAATTTCTGGCAATTATATCGCTGTTTTATATAGTGAAAAATTGGTGATTTATACATCTGAGTTGTCTATGTATGCCACCATTGGTGGGCTGGATTATGCCAGCCATGCCCTTATGCAAAGTGATGGGTCTGTGGTTATTTTTGGTAGAGAGCGTGCCGAAATAGTCGCCCCATAATCTAGAAAAATTTGCATAACACAAAGGATTTGTCTTGTGTTATAATAAGTAGTATCTGGTGAATAATCAATGCCATTGAGTTAAGAACTGGATGACATTGGGTGAACAACCATGCAATATCTGGAGGATTCAACAATATGCAACCTACAATTTGTTCAAGATGTAAAAAGAATATAGCTGTGGTGTTCATTTCCAAAATGGAAGGGGACGCCACCACCAGCCAAGGTTTGTGCTTGAAATGCGCAAAAGAGCTGGGTGTACCCCAAGTGGGGGAAATGATGCAACAAATGGGCATTACCGATGCAGATTTAGACACCATTTCTCAAGAAATGTCCAGTGCCTTTGATGGCATTGAAACCGTAGAGGATTTGCCAGCAGGTGATGAGGAAGAAGGCAAAACCGCCACCTTCCCCTTTTTAAATCGCCTGTTTTCTGGAGACAACAGCCCCGTTCCACCCCAAGAAGAAGGGGCGGAGCCACCTCGTAGCAAGGGAAAAGAGCGCAAAGATGGGAAAAAGGACAACAAACAAAAATTCCTTGACCAATATTGCATCAATCTCACCAATCGTGCCAGAGCTGGCAAACTTGACCCTGTCATTGGGCGCGGGCAAGAGATTGAACGTGTGGTGCAAATTCTAAACCGCCGCCAAAAGAATAACCCCTGCCTCATCGGGGAACCCGGTGTGGGCAAAACCGCCATTGCCGAAGGCTTGGCACAGCGGATTGCCGATGGCAATGTGCCCTTTAAGTTGCAAGATAAGCAAGTCCACTTGTTGGATTTGACGGCCTTGGTGGCTGGGACTCAATTCCGTGGTCAATTTGAAAGCCGTATGAAAGGCTTGATTGATGAGCTGAAAAAGCTGGGCAATGTGATTCTAGTCATTGACGAGGTTCATAATATTGTAGGCGCTGGGGACGCAGAAGGTAGCATGAATGCGGCCAACATTTTAAAGCCAGCCCTCTCTCGTGGGGAAATCCAAGTCATTGGTGCCACCACTTTTAATGAATACCGCAAAAGCATTGAAAAAGATACAGCTTTGGAACGTCGCTTCCAACCTGTGACGGTGAACGAGCCATCCTTGGAGGAAACCATTGAAATTCTCCGTGGGTTGGCACCCCATTATGAAAAGTTCCATGGCGTGGCTTTGAGTGACGGGATTTTGCGTCAAGCAGTCATGCTCAGCGAACGTTACATCACTGACCGATTCCTGCCAGACAAGGCCATTGACTTGATTGACGAAGCTTGTTCTGACTTGAACTTGAAAGACCCTGATATCTCTCGCCGAATGACCATTCAAAAAACCATGGCAGACTATGCCTTGGAGCGGACGCTGATTGAAGAAATCGCCGCCACTGATGATGGGGAGTTGGATTATGCCCGTATGGCGGAGATTAAAAGCAAGGAATTGCAGTTGCAAACCGAGCTGGATGTTTTGATTGAAAAGGGTGACCCCCAATTGACCATGGAAAATCTGGCCCACGTTATTGAGCTGTGGACGAAGATTCCAGCCAATCGCATCCGTGAAGAAGAATTCCACCGCTTGAGTCAATTGGAAGGGCGATTGAAGGCCCATTTGATTGGGCAAGACGAGGCCATTGCCTCTGTCACCGCCGCTGTGCGCCGTAACCGTGTGGGCATTTCCGCCAAGCATAAGCCTGTCAGCTTTATTTTCGTAGGCTCCACTGGTGTGGGTAAAACGGAGTTGGTGAAGCAATTGGCCACCGATTTGTTCAATACCCCAGAGGCGCTGATTCGACTGGATATGTCGGAATTTATGGAAAAACACGCTGTTTCTCGCATCATCGGTGCCCCTCCTGGTTATGTGGGCTATGATGAAGCAGGACAGTTGACCGAGAAAATCCGTCGCAAGCCTTACGCTGTGGTTTTATTTGATGAAATCGAAAAAGCCCATCCTGATGTACTCAATGTGTTGTTACAAATTTTGGACGATGGACAAATCACCGATGCCCATGGGCGTAAAGTGAATTTTGAAAACACCATCATCGTCATGACTTCCAATGCTGGCAGTGACCGTAAGGAAGGGTCAGTTGGTTTTGGGCGCACCATGAATGAACAAAACCGTGACCGCATGATGAAAGCATTAGAAGGGTTCTTACGCCCTGAATTTATCAACCGCGTGGATGAGATTGTCTGTTTTAACCGTCTCAGCGAAGAGGATTTCGGCTATATTGCTAAGATGATGCTGGAGGAACTGTGCCAAAGCTTGCAAGAAAAAGCCATTACATTGACCTATGATGATGGGTTGGTGCAGTGGATCAGTGAGAAGTCTTATTCTGCGGTATATGGTGCTCGTAACTTGCGCCGCACCATCCAAAAAGAGTTGGAAGACCCATTGGCGATGGAGATTATTTCCCATTATGAGCAACCCATTTCTCAAGTGAAGGCCACCATCGAAGATGGTATCTTGAAACTATACACCTTATAAGAAAGAAGGGCGGAGGCTATGCTGTTTCGTAAAAAAATTGACCCCAGCTGTAGCTACTGTGTCCATGGGCAACGGGTTTCTGAGCGTGATGTGGTCTGCGGAAAAAAAGGCATTGTGCCTGTGGAGGGCAATTGTCGGAAATTCCGCTATGACCCAATGAAGCGTGTGCCTTCTCGCCCTGCAACATTGCGTACACAAGGATTAAAAGAAGAGGATTTCTCAATTTAACAAAAGCTGGTGACAGATATGGATGTAAAGGTTTTTTGCTTTAGTCCCGTTGGTAACACTGAAAAAATAGCTATGCACCTTGGCAAAACATTGGCGCGACACTTAGGTGGGGCGCTAATAGAGCGCTCGTTTACCCTACCGCAAGAACGACAAGCACCTTTGGTGGCCACGGCTGGTGAGATTGTAATTTTAGCCCTACCTGTTTATGCTGGACGACTGCCCAATGTGATGGCAAAGTACTTGCAAACCATGGAGGCCACTGGGGCGCTCTGTGTGCCTGTGGTGGTTTATGGGAACCGTAACTTTGACGATGCCTTAACCGAAGGTCAGTTGGTGTGTGAACACGCTGGTGGACAGGTCATCGGTGGTGGCGCCTTTGTGGCCCAGCATTCCTTTTCTAAAACCTTGGCAGTCAATCGTCCAGACGAGTTGGATATGGCGCAGGTGGAGCAGTTTGCAACCGCTCTTGCCCAAAAAATACAAGCAGGGGATACCCACATACCATTACTGGCTGGCAACAATCCGCCCCATCCTTACTATACCCCCCGTGATCGCCACGGCAATGGCATTGATATTCGCAAAGTAACCCCTAAGGTGGGGGATGGTTGTGTCCAGTGTGGGCTGTGCGCCCAGCACTGTCCTATGGGGAGTATCAACCCAGCCAACGTGAAGGAAATGCAAGGCATTTGTATCAAATGCTGTGCCTGTGAAAAGCGATGTCCTGTGGGGGTACGTTATTTTGACGATCCCAATTACATATACCATCGAAAAGAACTCGAAGAGATGTATAGCCGACGGGCAGAGCCTGTTTGGTTTGTGTGATACCTAGGAGAAAGAGGAAGGTTTATGAAAGCTGAAGCCATTATGCTCAAACCCACTGACAATGTGGTGACTGTGGTGGGCGGTGCTGCCGCCAACGCCACCATTCACTATTTTAAAAATGGGGAGCTATGTCGTATTGTTACCTGTGAAGAAATTCCACCCTGTCACAAAATTGCTATCGTTGCCATCGGACAAGGGGAACGCATCATCAAATACGGTGAAAGTATCGGCGCCGCCCAACGGGATATTCCCCTTGGTGGATGGGTGTCTCATTTGAATGTGGATAGCCTGCCCCGTGATTACGCCAGCGAATTGGGTTGAGTGGAAAGGGAACTGATTATGGAATTTATGGGATATAAGCGCCCTGACGGGACTGTTGGGATTCGTAACAACGTTTTAATTTTACCTACTTGCGCTTGCTCTAGTGAGACTTGCCGTGTGGTGGCAAACCAAGTTAATGGCACGGTGAACATCATCAACAACTCTGGTTGCGCCGAGGTGAAGGGCAATGAGGACATGACTCAAATCATCCTCACTGGCTTTGCCGCCAACCCCAATGTGTATGGCACGGTGGTCATCGGTTTGGGCTGTGAAAATGTAGACCATAAAAAACTAAAGGCCAAAATTGAAGCCATTACCAACAAGCCCATTGTATCTTTTGGCATCCAAGAAGAGGGTGGCACCATTAAAACCATCGAAAAGGCTGTCCGTGCCGCTCGTGAAATGGTGATGAACGCTTCTTTACAACAACGTGAGCCCTGTGATTTATCTCATTTGATGATGGGCATTGAATGCGGTGGCTCTGATGCTACCAGCGGCTTTGGTGCCAACCCTGTGGTTGGGAACGTCAGCGATCGTTTGGTGGACTTGGGGGCGTCGTCTATGATGTCTGAAACCATTGAATTTGTAGGGGCAGAGCATATTTTGGCTCGCCGTGGTGCCACCAAGGAAATTCACGATAAAATCATCCAAATCTGTAAAGAGTATGAAGAGCATTTAGCCCGTGCTGGGCAAAATTGCCGCCATGGACAACCTTCTCCCGGCAACAAAGATGGCGGCCTATCCACCATTGAAGAAAAGTCTTTGGGCTGTATCAGCAAGGGTGGCACCCGTCCCATTGTGGAAGTGGTGATGGAAGGGGAACGCCCCACCAAAAAGGGTGCCATTGTGATGGACTCTCCCGGTTATGACATCGCGTCTATCACTGCTATGGTGGCAGGTGGTTGTCAGGTGATTTGCTTCACCACAGGCCGTGGCACTCCCACAGGGAATGCTTTGGCACCAGTGTTGAAGATTACTGCCAACCGTGTGACCTTTCAGAATATGATTGACAACACAGATGTGGATTTAAGCGCCGTGACAGAAGGGGAGGCCAGCATCGAAGACGCTGGTGCCACCTTGTTGGAAGAGGTGCTTGCAGTCTGCAATGGCAAGGTGACCAAGGCAGAAGTATTTGGTTTTTCTGACATTGCCATTGACCGCATTTGCCGTTTTATTTAATAATGGGTTAAAAAAGGAGCTGTTCATTTGACAATGTCATTAAGATAAGCCTGGGTGCTACAAGAAAAACACCCAGAACCTTTTAAAAAAAGCTTGACAATTACAAAAAAATGTGCGGTCGCCTTCATTGACCAAAGTCAATGAAGGCGACCCTTGTTATTGAGCATAACGCTGATAACAAAGGAGATGCACACATGACATTCACAACAAAAAACATAAAAAGAACACTAAAAAAATCCATAAAAGCCCTTTCGCAAAACGCTGTAAAATATGCTGAAAATCCAGAAAAAGACTTCACCCGAAATAGGAAGTTACCATTTGAAAAAGTAATTGAAACAACCTTATCTCTCACAGGAAAAACACTATATGGGGAATTATCCGAACAATTCGGCATACATTCATCCTCACCTACAGTATCCGCTTTTGTGCAACAACGAAACAAAATCAAATCAACTGCCTTCGAGGATTTATTCCACCAATTTGTTGCCGAAACAAACCAACCCATCACCCACCGTGGCTACCGCCTTTTGGCTGTGGATGGCTCTAGTTTGCACGTTCCCACCAACCCAAAGGAAGTGGATTCTTACCATCAAAAGGCCAATGACTCCAAGCCTTTTAACCTTTTGCACCTCAACGCCATGTACGATATTTTGCGCAAAACCTACGTGGATGCAACGGTTGAAAAGGGTGAAAACAAGGCCTTTGCCACCATGGTGGCACGTAATCAATCAAAAGTACCCACCATTTACATTGCTGATAGAGGCTACGAATCGTACAATAATTTCGCTCATGTGCAAGAAAGAGGGCAAAAATTCCTTGTCAGAGTGAAGGATTCTGCTTCACGCAACGGTATTTGTCACGGATTATCTTTGCCTGTTGGTGAGGAGTTTGACGTTTCACTGACGCTACACATTTCACGCAAGCAAACAGCGCAAGCCAAAAATCAAAACCTGAAATTTATCGCCCATAGTTCACCATTTGATTTTTTACCCTGCAAAACAAAGAAAAATGAAAAAATCGAGCCATATCCGTTACATATTCGCCTCGTTTGCTTTAAACTTTCTGAAAATTCTTACGAAACGGTTGCCACAAATTTGGATAAAAGTGAATTTGATTCTGCTGCCCTCAAGGATTTGTACGCCAAGCGATGGGGTATCGAAACGTCCTTCCGCTCTTTGAAATTCACCGTCGGATTGCTGTATTTTCACAGCAAAAAGACGAAGCTTCTTCTTCAAGAAATCTTCGCCAAGTTGATTATATACAATTTTACACAGTTGATAACCTCGTGCATTGCTGTAAAAAAAGTTACCAGAAAGCGGGTTTATCAAATAAATTTCGCTGTTGCCACTCAAATTTGTCGTAAATTCTTTGGGAAGAATGTACCCGTCGCCGAAGTTGAAGCCTGCATCGCAAAAAACCTAACACCCATGCGAAATTTGCCCTCAAACCCACGCAAGCGACGCAACACGAACCCCAGAACCGACACCTCTTTTTTCTATCGCTTGGCGTAATGCCACGTTATAAGGACAAGCAAGCAGATTGAAAAATCTGCTTGCTTGTCCTGCGCATTTTTAGATTCCGATGATTTTTTATTAGCTGTTCTTGCGTTTTAATAGCTTAACTTAATGACATTGGAACAAAACCACATCCTTTTTTCGGCGGCGGTGCGTGCCTTTTGAGGATTATGTGGAAACGCTGACCTTTGAAACCCCAGAATCGTCCCAGATATTTGATGGGGTGATGGCACTACCAGAGAAGTATCGGGTGGTCATCCACCTATTTTACTACGAGGACTACTCTGCCAAAGAAATTGCCCAAATCCTCAAATTGTCCGAATCCAACGTAAAAGTCCGATTGTCACGAGGGAGAACCATGTTAAAACAAGCATTGAAGGAGATATGGCAGGATGACTAATCACGAACAATATAAGCAGGCGTTTTCCGCCCTTCCTATCTCCAAGGATTTTGAATTGGAGGCTATCAAAATGAAACGGATGAAGAAACTAAAACTCAAAAATTTGATTGCAGTGGCGGCAATCTGCGCCATGGTGATCGGTGGCTCCACGGTGGCTTATGCCGCCAACGTGGGCAACATTCAGCGTACTGTCCAGATGTGGATTGCAGGCGACCAAACCGACGTGACCATCGATTTCAACGCAGATGGCACCTATGCCATGGAGTATTTAGACCGCAATGGAGATTTGGTTTCTGGTGGTGGCGGTGGTGTGGCCTTCAACGACGATGGCACAGAACGCCCCCTCACCCCAGAGGAATTGATGGAGGAAATGATGTATCCTGATGTGATCTATGAGGACGATGGCAGTGTTTGGGTGTACTATATTGACCAAGCGGTGGAGATTACCGACAAATTCAATGACGGTGTCTGTTACGTCCAAATCCCTGACGGTGACGGAACCCTCTATATGACCATCAAGTATCAAGGTGGCGATGCGATCAGCCCCTATAAATTTGTGGCACCGTGGGAATTCAATTAAGTATCAACCCGACAGGGCAGGCATCTTTTTATAAAGATGCCTGCCCTGTTGCTGTTTCTATGGAGAAGGGTGGCTATTGCTTTGACTTTTTAAGAGGTGGTGCAGGCTGTATAGTCTGCACCCTTTTCTTCAATTTTGGGAAAATTCAAAACTTTTGAACCAAAAGCATTTTTCTATTGTATTATTAGTGAAAAGGCTTTTCAATCCCAGCGAAAGGAAGTGACAATCACTGTGCCCATCCAACTATCTTGCGAGGAAATCGTCCATCTCCATGGCGATATGGTCTATCGCATTGCCATCACCCAGACACGCCACAAAGAGGACGCTGAGGATATTTTTCAAGAGGTGTTCATCGCTCTTATGGGACATCTTCACTCTATTGAGAGTGAAACCCACCTGAAGCATTGGCTCATTCGCACTACCATCAACCGCTGTAAAAATCATCACCTCTGCTTCTGGAAACAGCGTGTGACCCTCCTGCCCGAGCAAACAGACAGCCCCCTCCCACAGGAGGAACACGCCCTCATAGACGAAGTGCGTGAGGCACTGGCACAACTGCCCTCCAAGCTACGCAGTCCAACGTACCTCTATTACTACGAGGGCTATCGGGTGGAGGAGATTGCCACCATTTTGGAGCTCCCGTCGGGTACGGTGAAATCCAGACTGCATACCGCCAGAGGGCGACTGAAATTAAAACTTGAGGAGGCTAGATCGTATGAATAATCTAAATATCAAAGCCCCTACACGGCTAAAAGAGGAGACAATTCAAAAAATGGAACAGAAACGCAGAAAGAATCACCTGCCTAAAACGCTACTAATCGCCGCCTGTATTCCAACGCTACTGATACTGACGGCCTTTGGCTATCGCCTGGTTTCGGGCATCGATGGAGACAATTTGGCACTGGATGCCCAGTATTTGGGGAACGGTTTGGTGGAAATCTCGGTGGAGAATCAGGCCAATATCCCCCTGCAATTTAACTCGGAATTTCAGCTGGAGCAGTGGTCTACCAGCGAAATGATTTGGGAGAGTTCCCAAACGATGCCCACCATTGCCCCCAACGAAGCCGCTACCCTCTCCATTCAAATTCCAGAGGAATTGATTGCCCAGTTGGAGACACCTCTCCCAGAAAACGACTGGTATCACTTCCTGCTGACCACCAACAACTTTGCCTTTGGGCAGACGTGGATGGCCTCTTTGAGTTTTGCGCCAGCTCTGCCCTCTGATGATGTAGAAGATGCAGGTTGGGCACCCACCCCGCAGGAGGACAACACCTCTAAAACTGCGGTGGAGTTCATTAGCGAACATTATGAAATCCAAAATCCCTTGGAGGAGATGGAGATTTCTTTCCCCTATAATGACTACCAAGAGGACGGAAATTACATCCATACAGCGGTGGATTTGGTGGCAGAGCAGGGCAGCAATATCTATCCCTTTGCCGCTGGCACCGTGGTGGAAGCTGGCTTTGCTTCTGGCGGAGGTAACTATCTGGTCATCGACCATGGAGATGGCTTGCAGTCCACTTATCAACACTGTGAGAGCTTACTCAAAGAAGTGGGCGATAGCGTGCTACTTGACGATGTGATTGCCACCGTGGGGCAAACTGGAACGGCCACTGGCCCCCATTTGGGATTTGGGTTGCTATTAGATGATGTGCCTGTGAATCCTGCGTTGGTGTTGGGTTTGGAGTGAAATAGTGCAAAAAGGGTGCAGGCCTTGGCCCAATGTCATTAAGTTAAGCTATTAAAACGCAAGAACAGCTAATAAAAAATCATCGGAATCTAAAAATGCGCAGGACAAGCAAGCAGATTTTTCAATCTGCTTGCTTGTCCTTATAACGTGGCATTACGCCAAGCGATAGAAAAAAGAGGTGTCGGTTCTGGGGTTCGTGTTGCGTCGCTTGCGTGGGTTTGAGGGCAAATTTCGCATGGGTGTTAGGTTTTTTGCGATGCAGGCTTCAACTTCGGCGACGGGTACATTCTTCCCAAAGAATTTACGACAAATTTGAGTGGCAACAGCGAAATTTATTTGATAAACCCGCTTTCTGGTAACTTTTTTTACAGCAATGCACGAGGTTATCAACTGTGTAAAATTGTATATAATCAACTTGGCGAAGATTTCTTGAAGAAGAAGCTTCGTCTTTTTGCTGTGAAAATACAGCAATCCGACGGTGAATTTCAAAGAGCGGAAGGACGTTTCGATACCCCATCGCTTGGCGTACAAATCCTTGAGGGCAGCAGAATCAAATTCACTTTTATCCAAATTTGTGGCAACCGTTTCGTAAGAATTTTCAGAAAGTTTAAAGCAAACGAGGCGAATATGTAACGGATATTATAATGGTCCCCCTGTCAAGACCACTTCCTCAAAATTTATCGTGAACACAACAACCTATTTTGCTTCCTGAGCCAAGCCTGGTTGTGGTTACCTCCAGGGTAGCCGCCCGAAGGGTTGCCTTGACCGACTGGGTCAGGCTGGTACAATGGGAAAGGCGAGGGGAACGGCCTCCGCCTACAACCCACGACCTCCCGTCGCCACCAGTCCTCAACCAGCCTGTGCCAGACTGTCAAGGTGGTTGGTTGGCGTTGTGAAGGCTGCCCCATACACGGCCTCTGGAGTCTGATTTCCCAGTGCTTGATGGGGTCTGAAGGTGTTGTACTGCTTGATATAATTTCCAATTCCACGGCGCAATACCCTAGGATTTTGATACTCGTTGAGGTAAATTTCCTCGGTTTTCAGGCTACGGAACCACCGCTCAATCATGATATTATCCGCCCAACGGGACTTACCATCCATGCTTTGGACAATGTGATTTGCCTTCAAAAACCCCTTATATTGGGAGCTTGTGAACTGACATCCTTGGTCAGAATTGAGAAAAGCGGGGGTGCCGTGGCTAGAAATTGCGCGCTGGACAGCGGCGATGACGTTATCTGTGTCCAGCGTATCGGACAGACTCCAGCCCACAATCAGACGGCTATACCAGTCGATAATCGCCGTCAAATACATGTGCCCGTGGTGCATTTTGATGTAAGTGATGTCGATTGACCACACTTGATTCGGGAACGAGACAACCTTATTTCTCAGCAAATATGGTACGATAGACTCTTTAAAGTTGCGTTTTGAGAGATTTGCCTTGGGATAGAGAGCATGAATTCCCATCTCGCACATCAGTCGCCTAACCAGCTTGCGACCCACAAAAATCTGGTCGGTGGCCAGCTTGGTCACCAGCTTTCGAGAGCCGATGTAGGGCATTTGGGTGTGCCAGTAGTCGATGCGTGCCATGATGTGCTCCCGCCAGCGCTTGGCCTCCTGGTCGACCTCCACAGGCTGGTAGTAGACCTGCCCTCGGGGCAGACCCAGCAGCTCACATTGACGGCGGATGGACAGGTCTGCGTCAGTCCTGAGGGAACTTGGGGACGGGGATGCCGCAGTCCCGAAAGGCACCCTGAATAAAGTCTCGCTCCAGTGTCAATTGGCCGATGGTGCGGAGCATCTGCTCCTTCTCTTTTTTCAGGGCAACCTCCTTCCGATGTGCTTCTTTGACCTGCTTTTTCTCATCGAAAACCTGACTGGCATTGGATATAAATTCCTTCTTCCAGTTGCGAATCATGTTGGGATTAACCCCCTGCTCGGCAGCGATAACGTTTAATTCCTTCTCACCCTGGAGGACTTCTAGGACGATCTTGGCCTTATATTCGGCGCTGTAACTGCTTCGTGGCATGATATGTTCTCCTCTCGTTTATCGTTTTTGATATTGTATCACGTTCACGATAATTTTTCGAGTGCTGGTTTGGTTTCTAGGGTCCATTATATATGGCTCGATTTTTTCATTTTTCTTTGTTTTGCAGGGTAAAAAATCAAATGGTGAACTATGGGCGATAAATTTCAGGTTTTGATTTTTGGCTTGCGCTGTTTGCTTGCGTGAAATGTGTAGCGTCAGTGAAACGTCAAACTCCTCACCAACAGGCAAAGATAATCCGTGACAAATACCGTTGCGTGAAGCAGAATCCTTCACTCTGACAAGGAATTTTTGCCCTCTTTCTTGCACATGAGCGAAATTATTGTACGATTCGTAGCCTCTATCAGCAATGTAAATGGTGGGTACTTTTGATTGATTACATGCCACCATGGTGGCAAAGGCCTTGTTTTCACCCTTTTCAACCGTTGCATCCACGTAGGTTTTGCGCAAAATATCGTACATGGCGTTGAGGTGCAAAAGGTTAAAAGGCTTGGAGTCATTGGCCTTTTGATGGTAAGAATCCACTTCCTTTGGGTTGGTGGGAACGTGCAAACTAGAGCCATCCACAGCCAAAAGGCGGTAGCCACGGTGGGTGATGGGTTGGTTTGTTTCGGCAACAAATTGGTGGAATAAATCCTCGAAGGCAGTTGATTTGATTTTGTTTCGTTGTTGCACAAAAGCGGATACTGTAGGTGAGGATGAATGTATGCCGAATTGTTCGGATAATTCCCCATATAGTGTTTTTCCTGTGAGAGATAAGGTTGTTTCAATTACTTTTTCAAATGGTAACTTCCTATTTCGGGTGAAGTCTTTTTCTGGATTTTCAGCATATTTTACAGCGTTTTGCGAAAGGGTTTTTATGGATTTTTTTAGTGTTCTTTTTATGTTTTTTGTTGTGAATGTCATGTGTGCATCTCCTTTGTTATCAGCGTTATGCTCAATAACAAGGGTCGCCTTCATTGACCAAAGTCAATGAAGGCGACCGCACATTTTTTTGTAATTGTCAAGCTTTTTTTAAAAGGTTCTGGGTGTTTTTCTTGTAGCACCCAGGCTTATCTTAATGACATTGGGCCTTGGCCTGCACCCTTTTTGCGTTATTCTTCTGGATAGATAAACTCCACATAAATCACATAGGCATCCTCTGCAGCTCCCAATTGGGAGCTGAGAAATCCGTTCATAATATCTTGGTAGGTCACATTTGGGTCGTTCACCAGATAATAGGCACGGCAGGTTTCGTACTTGGCGGTGCTGGACATGGGGGGCACCGTTTCTGTCACCAAATATTGATAGGTATTCACCAACTGGGTTTCTTCTGGGGTGGTGGGATACTGGGTGACGGTGAATAGTTCGTTTTCATACACAATATCCGTCACGGCTGACGTAGGTTCCTCTGCCCCGTCTGGGGTGAACTGATGGACACAGCGCAAGCTACCATCCTCACGGTTGGCCGATGCTTCTTCAAAGGCATCTAGGTATTCTCGCCCTGAAATGACGCCATCGCTGTTGTAGACAAAGGCACCGTCAGAAATGGCTTGGTCGAGGGAGTCGCTATCATAGTCGGTACTGATTGTAGTATCATCCGAGTAAAACGCATGGATAATGTCGTGTCCCACACCAGTATACCCACTGCCACCGTCGCTGTACAGGGGTTGAATATCCAAACGAATCAGCCAGCCGTCGGTCTGCTCCACGCCGTTTTGGGTGTAGTAAATCATGCGGTCTGCGTTGTATTTGGTGTCGTTTCGTGATAATTCAATGGCATAACGGTCAGGAGCATCTCCTGCCATTTCACCAATGGCATCAGTGGGCAGGTATTTCAGGGCGCTGAGGTAATGATATAGGTGGAATACCTGCTCCGTTGGGGCGACCCATGGGTCTGGTTCGGTCACAAAAAAGCGGTTGTCCTCTGTGAGGAAAATCCGCAACTGAGAGGCCATGGTTTCACCATCTTCACTATATAAAAAGCGGATGGCTTCATCTTGCACCATGTTGAAATCTGCATCCACTGTCAATCCAAAATTGTCAGGGGTCAGGTGTAAGCTCCCAGAGGAATAGCCAGTGATATTCTCTATATTTTGGAGAATTTCATCTGGATTCAAATCAGAAAGTGCATTGCTTTGCAAGGGGAAATACCGCTCCTTGGCATTGCTCATTAGCCCCACACCCACGCACACTGCCAGCACAATGGCCACCACAGTCACCCAAACCACAGGCTTTTTATACCCCATGACATTCTTCACACGCCCCTTGGTATCCCCTTCGCCAAAGGCCAGAGGGGTAGCGGAGATGAGCCGTCCACGGCTGGCAAAGCGGAGCAGGGAATTGGCATAGTCACGGCGGATGTCCCCCTCCATGGTGCCCATCACCGCCTCGTCGCAGGAGCGCTCCATATCACGTTCCGACAACACGAAGGCCATCCAGACAAGGGGGTTGAACCAGTGGACGGTCAGTGCCACAAAAGCCAGCACACGGGTCACATGGTCAAATCGTTTCAGATGGCACTGCTCATGGGCAATGATATAGCCACGCTCCTGTTCTTCTAAATGAGAGGGTAGATAGATTTTTGGACGAATTAGCCCCAGCACAAAGGGCGATGGAATATTGTCCGCAAGATAAATACGATTTTCCAATGGGATTGCCGTCGCCAGCTTGCGTTTTAGTAAAATATATTGCACCAGCCCGTAAACAGCCATGGCTGTCATGCCAGTCATCCAGAGAACACGCCCCACAAAAATCCATATTTGAATGGGGTTGACACTGGCCTCTGGTTGAGTCACTGGGGGCAAAATGGGGTTAATCACCTCGTCTAAAACCTCCACCCCTGTGTCCACTTGTGGAACAGTCTCATAGACCATTTCTGGGGTGAAGATGGGCTGACTGGTGGTGGGTATCAGGCTCAAATCACTCTCCCATGAAATGGGCACCAGCAATCGCACCAGCACGATAGCCCAGAGAAGATAGCTATACTTTTTTGGAAATTTCAGCATCAGAAACCGTGCCACAATCACACCCAGAATGACAAAGCTACCTGTCAAAGTCAGGTTGAGTATCTCTACAAATAGGTTATCCAACATGATTTACCCCTCCTGTCCGTCGATGATGGCTTTGATTTCAGCAATTTCGGCATCCGATAGCTTCTTCCCTCGAGAAAAAGCCGCCAAGAATCGAGGGAGTGATCCACCGAAGGACTCCTCCACAAAGGTCTCACTGCGGACAGCCATAAAGTCCTCCTGTGAGATCTTTGCCGTCACCAATCCGTCTTTGTTCTCAAACAAGCCCTTTTCGCAGAGCTTGCGCAAGACAGTATAGGTGGTAGGCTTTTTCCAAGTCAGCGCCTCTGCCGCTAGACCCACCAATTCCCCCGATGGGATGGGCTGATTCGCCCAGATGAGCTGTGCAAAGCGCAGCTCCACGTCTCCGATTTTATATTCCATGTGGGTGTCCCCCTTTTTGAGTTCTGCGGTTTATTCTTATAAACTAATTTTAGTTTACAGCAATAAACCGCATTTGTCAAGGGGGAAAATAATGACCCCCACGGATTTCATTTCGTGGGGGTCATGGTTGCTTATTCCGCTATGATTGCAGGTAGATTGGAGTAAATCTTATAGTCTCCTCCGCCATAGTCAACCAAAGTCAGAATATAGTCCGCCTGTTGCCAGCTGTTGTAGTAGCTGAGGGCAATCTGGTCGCCCGTCTGGGTGCCCGACACAAATTCCACAGTGCCGTAGTAATTGGTATCGCCGTGGAGGTTATAGTAACAGTCGTATTCCTCTAAATATTTGAAGTTTTCCAGTCCAATTTTATTGGAGGCAAACAGGTCGATGCCTGTATATTGCTCCAGCATATCGTCCATAGAAGTCTTTGGAATTGGGGTCACATCGGTGGGAATCTCCGCCCAGCTGTCGAAGCCGTAGGCCTGTGCCACTGCGTCATACTCGCCGTCTTCACTCATAGCATAATCGGCACCAGCGCCATGATAAAAGAGCATGAACAAATCGATATTGATAGGCAAATCAAATGAATTGTGGAGGAATTGATTGGCTGGATTCAAATTCTGACCTGTTGCACCGTTGAAATAGGTTTCGTTGAAATAGGAAAGTTCGTCAGCTGTCAGGGGCTGTGGGGTGCTGAGGAGGGCATATTCACAGGCCATCTCGTTATAATATTCACCCATAGCTTCGTAGTAATCTTTCGCCAAATAAGACTCATCTTCTGTGCTCACCATCTGATTTTCTAAGTTGATATCCAAAATGGCAATGGCGGTGGCACGTTCTACCCAAGGGGTCAGATTGCTAAAATAGGTGTTGATTTTACTTGCTGCGTCCCCATCGCTTATCTGTCCTTCGGTGCTATCTTCTGCCTTCACTTGGCGATTTCCTTGGCTATCCAAGGAGAATATGCTGTGTGCAAAGGTGTAGTAGCCTTGGCCTGTGTAGAGGCTGCCTTCTAACAGGTAAGATAGCCCATCTATTTCCGCCAGACTTAGTTGTCCGTTTCCAGTATGGGGCGCACCATAACTCTGCTCATAAATGGGTGTATTTGTGGAAAGAATGGGGTCATAGACGGCAATATCACAGGGATAGGTTTGATTGAGCAAGGCTTGTAAATCTTTGTCCACATACTCACTATGGACAGAAATGGTGGTTTCGATGATGTCAGGGATGCCGTCGTGGGTCACATCCGCCATCTGGGTGTGGATGACCTGTTTGATTTCGGTTATATCAGGGGTTTCGGTGGGTGGTGTTTCTGGCTGGGCGACAGCACTCTTGCTAGTAACATACTTCACCAGATCCATCCATGCAACCGTCTGGTCTGTATCTAGCAGGAAATATTGTTCATCAACTTGGAGGGCAACTTGCTCCATGGCCTCTTTCACATAAAGGATAAGGGTATGTGTGCAATGTCATTAAGTTAAGCTATTGAAACGCAAGAACAGCTAATAAAAAATCATCGGAATCTAAAAATGCGCAGGACAAGCAAGCAGATTTTTCAATCTGCTTGCTTGTCCTTATAACGTGGCATTACGCCAAGCGATAGAAAAAAGAGGTGTCGGTTCTGGGGTTCGTGTTGCGTCGCTTGCGTGGGTTTGAGGGCAAATTTCGCATGGGTGTTAGGTTTTTTGCGATGCAGGCTTCAACTTCGGCGACGGGTACATTCTTCCCAAAGAATTTACGACAAATTTGAGTGGCAACAGCGAAATTTATTTGATAAACCCGCTTTCTGGTAACTTTTTTTACAGCAATGCACGAGGTTATCAACTGTGTAAAATTGTATATAATCAACTTGGCGAAGATTTCTTGAAGAAGAAGCTTCGTCTTTTTGCTGTGAAAATACAGCAATCCGACGGTGAATTTCAAAGAGCGGAAGGACGTTTCGATACCCCATCGCTTGGCGTACAAATCCTTGAGGGCAGCAGAATCAAATTCACTTTTATCCAAATTTGTGGCAACCGTTTCGTAAGAATTTTCAGAAAGTTTAAAGCAAACGAGGCGAATATGTAACGGATATGGCTCGATTTTTTCATTTTTCTTTGTTTTGCAGGGTAAAAAATCAAATGGTGAACTATGGGCGATAAATTTCAGGTTTTGATTTTTGGCTTGCGCTGTTTGCTTGCGTGAAATGTGTAGCGTCAGTGAAACGTCAAACTCCTCACCAACAGGCAAAGATAATCCGTGACAAATACCGTTGCGTGAAGCAGAATCCTTCACTCTGACAAGGAATTTTTGCCCTCTTTCTTGCACATGAGCGAAATTATTGTACGATTCGTAGCCTCTATCAGCAATGTAAATGGTGGGTACTTTTGATTGATTACGTGCCACCATGGTGGCAAAGGCCTTGTTTTCACCCTTTTCAACCGTTGCATCCACGTAGGTTTTGCGCAAAATATCGTACATGGCGTTGAGGTGCAAAAGGTTAAAAGGCTTGGAGTCATTGGCCTTTTGATGGTAAGAATCCACTTCCTTTGGGTTGGTGGGAACGTGCAAACTAGAGCCATCCACAGCCAAAAGGCGGTAGCCACGGTGGGTGATGGGTTGGTTTGTTTCGGCAACAAATTGGTGGAATAAATCCTCGAAGGCAGTTGATTTGATTTTGTTTCGTTGTTGCACAAAAGCGGATACTGTAGGTGAGGATGAATGTATGCCGAATTGTTCGGATAATTCCCCATATAGTGTTTTTCCTGTGAGAGATAAGGTTGTTTCAATTACTTTTTCAAATGGTAACTTCCTATTTCGGGTGAAGTCTTTTTCTGGATTTTCAGCATATTTTACAGCGTTTTGCGAAAGGGCTTTTATGGATTTTTTTAGTGTTCTTTTTATGTTTTTTGTTGTGAATGTCATGTGTGCATCTCCTTTGTTATCAGCGTTATGCTCAATAACAAGGGTCGCCTTCATTGACTTTGGTCAATGAAGGCGACCGCACATTTTTTTGTAATTGTCAAGCTTTTTTTAAAAGGTTCTGGGTGTTTTTCTTGTAGCACCCAGGCTTATCTTAATGACATTGGGTATGTGTGAGCACTCCAGTTGAATGAATGGTGACACGTAGTTCTTCCTCGTTTGGGAAGGCTTCCCATTGAGTTTCCGTGCCATAAAATGCGTTGCACAATGTCACCACGGCAGCTTTTTCTTCTTGGGTTGGTTGTTTTGCAATGTGCGTGGAACCTGACGCATAGGTGACAATCTCCATACTTGACACATCATCTATAGTGAATTCTGCCATCCAATCAATGGACGGCTTTGCCGTCAAAAACAGTGCTGACAGCACACCAATTACCGCCAGACAGCCCACGGCAATGATGAGTTTATGTTTTTTGAACACCTCGCCTAGTTGTATCATTTGAATCCTCCTCTTGGTGTTCTCCTTGTTGTCCACCATGCAGAGCATCTGAGGTGCCAAGGGCAGTTTGTTGGCGTGTCCCAGCACTTCAATGAGGGACATGGCGTAGGGGGTTTCCTCCTCTTTGTCTAGGGTTTTCAGCACTCGGCTGTCGTTAAGCAGCTCCATATCCTGACGGATAAAGCGGAACAGTACCCAGATCAGGGGATTGAACCAGTAAACCACCTGGAGCGTCAATAGAGCGGTATTCTTCCACAAATCATGGTGTTTTAGGTGGGATAACTCGTGGAGCAGGATGTAGCGCAAGCTGTCCTCGGATAGCGCCTCCACATAGTCAGGCAGGAGGATGGTGGGGCGGAAAAGGCCGTAGAGAGCTGGGCTTTTGAGGTAGGATTGCTGATAGAGCGCCACCCTTTGGGTCACGCCTAATTGCCCTTTGCACTCCTCCAGCAAGGAGTCTAGCTCGGAGCTATCCCCTTTGCAGGCCATGAGAAAGCCAGAGAAGCGAATGCGACTGAATAGCAGAATGAGTAGCATGACCCCCATGCCCAGTAGCCATAGCACTGGCACCATGACTTCAAATATCAAGGACATGGTTTCATAGGTCTCTACTTGCGCCACCGTTTCGGCTGGCACACGACCAGAGGTGCCAGATTCCGTGCTGGCCTCTGCCACCTCAACCACCAGCTGAATTCCCTGCTGGCGGAAGTCCACCTCCGTGGTGGGAATGACCGCCGTAGAGCTGGTGGGACGGAAGGGCATCACCAATGCCACCAGCATCAAGAGCCACAGGGCATTCTTCCAGATGGGCGGGATTTTCTTGTCCAACAACTTCCGCAGGAGCAGTACCCCCAACCCAATGCAGACGGCGGCGAGAGATAGCTCCAACAGGGTATAGAAGATGGGAGCGATATGTTCCAAAATCCATAAATCCATATTATTTTCCCTCCTTGAGCAGGTTTATCAGCGACTGCAAATCGTCTAACGTGACTTCTTCCTCCATGACAAAGTTCATCAGCATGGCCTGACTGGAGCCGTCAAACACCTTATCCACAAAGTGGCGGCGACTCTGGGCGGTGTAGTCGGCCTGCTTTACCAGTGGTGTATAAAGATAGCTCCGCCTATCCACAGGGGTGGCACCAATGGCGCCCTTGGCCAAAAGCCGTTTCAGCATGGTTTTCAGCGTGGATACATTGCCATCCATACGCTTTGCAATCTCGCTAGACGGCAAAGGTGCCTCCTTCCACAGCACTTTCATAATGGATAGCTCACTATCAGAAATTTGAATAGACATGATTGTTCCTCCTTTGGGTACAGCTGTACTCTTTATAATAGAATACACATGTACTCTGATTTTGTCAAGAGGGAAATTCACGATAGAATGAACGCTGCAAATAGCCCCCAACCACGATAGCGCCGTTGTGGTTGGGGGCGTTCTCATTTATCCGATTTTCACGTCATAACGGGTATCGCTATCCATGCCAAAAGTTACATATCCATCGTTCACTCTGTCTTGTGCCAAGGCGAACAGCAGGCGCACTTGGGTGGTTTCGCCCTGTGCCATGTCCATGAAATAGAACTGGCTAGTGCCAACGTAATCCGACTGGTCAAAATAGAAGGGCAAATCATCGGCTTGCACAGCTGAGTCAGCCCAAAGACTTTCATCCCCATAGCTCAACCGAGGACAAACAGCCACTTCCGTGATGGCGGTGTTATCCAGATTTTCCACTGTCAAAAGAACTTCTACGATTTTCAAATCCACCGTTTCACGGGTGGTGACAAGCTGTGCCGTGTCCTCATCCCAGATAGACAGAACACGCTCAAATGGCTTGAGTCCACCTGTTTCGTCCATGTATGGTGCAATGGCATCTTCGCTACGAGTGGCGAACGCATCCTCGCTCAAATCTGTGGGCAAGGTGTCTAGCAGGCGGATTTCCTCCACTGTGTATCCAACTGTATCCATCACCATTTGGGTGCCCAATGGCACTACATTCATTTGGGGTGGGGTAGCAGTTTCGGCTTCGGCTTGGTCACGTTGGTAATCTTCCGCCGTATACCAAACAGTGTCGTAATCAATGGTCAGCTCCACACCCTCTGCCATGTCTAACAGTTCTTGTCTGGTCACGTCCTCTGTGGTGTAAATGGTTACCACATGGCCACTATTTTCATAAAACAGGTTTAGAATGTTGCAATATTGCGACCCGTTTTTGGCAATCAATTCACCTGGGATGCCGTTGATATCCAAGGTTTCCACCTCACTTGCGTGGGTTGCAAATAAGGGGTTGTACATGGTTTCCACCCTGACGGAAATGCCGTACTCTGTGCCATCGGGGGCGGTGTAATGATATTTGCCATCTTCATTTTCTGTGTAGCGTGTAGGCACAGAGATCTTGGCTTGGGCGGCATACACATCTACAAAGGATTGGATGTTATTGTCGTAGGCATAGTCCCCTGTGGATGGGGTTCTGGTGCCTTCTGGTTGGAATAAAAAGCTATAGGCAAAGGCGGTGAGGGTGGTCAGTGCCAATGCGGCGGCAATCAGCGTCACCATCCGCTTGATGGGTCTTCTTTTTCTGGATGATTTTGTCATGGTCTGCAAAAGCTCCTTTTTCTTGGTTTCGTACCCATGGGAGAAGGTGTGAACAGGAGCAGACTCCTGCTCTACAAGGCTTTCACCCACGATTTGCAAGATGGAGTCATGGTCGGGATATTGGTTCATCATCGTATGCTCCTTTCAACTGTTTGACTTTCTCCTTGGCTCGTTGAAATCGCTTCATAGCGGCATCTTCTCCAATGGCAAGGCGACTGGCGATTTCTTTGTATGATAGGTCGTAAAAGCATCGTAATTTGATGATTTCTCGGCTAGGTGTATCCAGTCCAGAGAGCAAAAATTGTAGCAGATGCTTTTGTAATGTATGTTGTTCGACGTTTTCCTTGGCAGGCAATATGGCCAGTTCTTCCCCGAAACTACATTGTCGATTCTGTTTCCGATAGCGGTCAATGGCCAGATTTTTCGCCATACGCATGCACAAGAATTTGGTTTTGTCACTGTTGCAATCTTCAATTTGAGAAAGCATCCCTGCGATTTTGACAAAGCAGTCTTGGGTCACATCCTCCGCCTGTGCAACGTCTTGCAAGACGGAAAATGCAATATGGTACAGTCGCTGTTCGTGCAAATTGTAGAGTAGCGACAGTTTTTGTTGGTCATCTAGGGTCAATGAATCCACAATCAATCCTCCTTTGTCTATCTGTGTGATTTAAGCGCTTACTTATCATACGAATGAGCGTAGCAGTTTCTGACAGGATATTTTTATATTTTATCACCAATGTAAAACAAACGACCTCAGTCATCCAATGCAATCGGAGGACCGAGGGCGTTTTTGAGCTACCATCCAAAATAGTTGCTCTTGGAGATGGTCTGGCGAGACACTTGGGTGTGGTCGCTCAATTTGTCTTGGGCTAGGTTTTTGACTTTTCTTAGTGATTAGATAATTTTTGTATGAGAATCATCACCCCATAGGCGATTGCTGTTAACACGCCTGCGGTAACAAGGTGCAGTGGAACAACAATCATGAAAAACATGGCGCGAGATTCTTGATATGTTAGAATGTCAGGGCTCATGAACAGATAGCAAAGCGTATTACAAAGTAAAGATAGGAGCGGTGCTGTCCAGAGTAGGCGCCGTTTACGCCAAATCAGTACAAAGATAACCACAAGGGGTATGATAAAAAAGACGAAGAGATGCCATAGGTTCGATGCAAAGTCATAGGATGCAATGGAATGGATTAGGACGTTCCATAAGCCAAAGAACTCATTCATAAAATACTCCTTGCTGTTTTATACGATATCGGTACACCTGTCACGCATATGCATTTGTTAGTTCTTCTCCCCCTCCAAGATACAATCAATGGCCAGCACCAGCGCCACAAAAAATTCGCTATGTTCTTCGGTGTTGATATGTAGGGCGTAGACATCGCCCCAAGTGAGCCACTCTTTGGAGACAGTACCAAACAGCTTGCCGTCGCAGGTGATGGTGTACTCGTGATCCCAGAAGTTTCCGTCAATGACGAAGGAACCATAACTACTGTCCACGTTGATTTTCTTCTTGAAAAAGGTAAACTCCTTGCTGACAGTGGCAAAGAGGTTGTCCCCCTGATAGATTTCAAAGGCAGGGAGGAAGGTCATGAGCCGCTGTTTCAGGAACATGACTTCACGCTCCTGCATATCGCAGAGGTGGATTTTATTGCCCAAGGTGAAGATTTCACCCCAAGCTTTATAGACAGGCTTCTGGTTGGCATCCAAAATATCGTACTTGTCGCCGAGGGAGAAGATTTTTTGTTTGATGTAAAGTGTCATGGGGTGTCTCCTTTTCTGTGTGGTTATTTATTGCAATTCCTCTAAGGGTGGGATTAACTGTACATCACTGACACTGGCGCCACCAGCGTTGTTGAGTGCAAAATGCTTCTCCATCAAGGCCAACACCTCTGGGGAAGTGGCGATGAAGGCCCCATCGGTACGTTGTAGACCAAACTGGGTCATGTCGTCGCTGATGAGCAGGTAGTATTCGATATCTTCTTCCTCGGAGAATGGCCAGTCCCAATATTGTATGGTTTGTAAATGCCCATAATCGCCGCCCCAAGCAATCCGCACTGACTGGGTGTCACGGGTTGTCCATTCCATGGAGTCAATGGCGAAGGTGCCTGTGTAGCGTTCGTTGTCATGCAAAGCATAATTGGTGCGCTTGCCCTCCATGGTGACGGTGGTTTCTTCCACCGCTATGCCATCCATATACACCGTAACAGGAATGGTTTGGCTGATGGTGGATGAGAAGGAATATTGGTTCAGAAATCCCATCACGCACAGGGCAAATCCGCAGAGGTAGATTGCGTATTTTAGTTGTTTTTTCATGTAATTTTCTCCTTGTTTACTCCACCATTTCTGCCAGCAAATCCAAATGGTCGCCTAGTTGCATCTCGCCGCCGTAGCGGAATACCGCCACCGTTCCGCCATGACCCAAGGCCGCCATTTGCCAGTTGGGATCGGCGGTGGTGGCTAAAATCACAAAGTCTAAATCGCCGTAGGTTACATCCTCATAGTGCCATTGGAGATTCACAAGGCGATAGCTATCCAGTAGGTTTTCCGCCACCCAACGACTGAGAGGTGGCACGGTGAGGGTCAGGCGGGTCATGTCCAGTTCTGGGGTATACACCACGCCCTCCCCACGACTGCCTGTATAGGTGTTGCCAGTGCCCTCATAGCCCTCTTGCACCACTTCATAATAGGAGGTGGCCAAGATGGAATAGTGGGTCTGGGCGTAATCTGGCTCAAAGTTGCGACTGTACTCTGCTCCGAAATGCTCCTGATAGGTGGCCAGCTCCACCTGTTCCAAAGTTTCTAAATTTACATAGGGCTTGTGAAATTCGCTGAGTGGTGTTTTGAAGTCAAGCCGTCCTAGAATCAGTAGCACTAACAAAATGGGGATGCCGCAAAGCTGTATCCAATTGTTGCGACTATAGAATTTCTTCTTAGGCCAAGGGGCGAAGGATTGTCCCTCTTGGCTGGCTTTGTAATCCACTAAAAAGGCCTTCATTTCCCGTCCTTCTGGCAGTTTCATCCAGAGAAATGCCACCAAAAAGAGAAACAACTCTGTGCTGGTGAGCATAAACAGCAAACGGTTGAAATTTTGGAGTAGGTCAGGCTGTGCATCGAATTTGCTGGTGTAAAACACAGGAAACAAAAAGCAAAGACCGATGAAAATAGGAAATAGCACATTCCACTTTTGGGCTTTTTTCACCCGCTTTACCAAAGGTGCCAAGTCCTTGGGCAGGGGCGGAATATGGGGGTCGGTGGTGGTATAAACTTGATACAAAAGCCCCAAATTCAAGGCATAGTGCCAACCGTCTATGGTAGGTTCTGGCTCGCCCTTTCCTTTAAATCGCAGACAATACCGTGCACCCTCTACAGCGTCTTTCTTAAAGGTGCAAATGCTGCCCAAATGGGTGGGGCGCAGACCTAGACTGGCTTGGTCGCTGAGCCATGCTTCTAGGCCAGCCACGTCGTACATAGACACAGGGACAACGGTGATTTTTGTGTGCATGGGCGTTCTCTCTTTCTGTGATATCATTGTCTTTAATGTGCAAGCATAAAGTAAATAACATAAATCCAACTTAGCAAACCATGGAATATTGCCCAGCCAATTGATTCCCACGTTGTATAGCTTATTACCATAGCTAAAACGCTGCCAAATGAAATCCCCTTTTTTACTGTTTTATTGACAATTGTTGTTCGATTTTCTTCCATTATTTCACCTCACTGTTATTACAGACAATCTATATATACATCATTTTATCACAACTTCATCAAAACACAAGGATTTTCAAGAAATCCACTCCCCCCCTGTGGTCAGGGTGAAATTGCCGTCATTATCAAACATCACTTCACAGTCCTGCACCCCATAGGCACCTAGAGAACTACGGAATTTTTCCATATCAAAGGTAAAACCATCAGCACTGGAATCAGTCTGGGCAAAGGTATAGAGTACGCCCTTTTCAAAGCTGGCGAAGCCATCATCCACAATATCACCGCTTTCCACCAAGTCCTCAAAGGTGGATTGATACACGCTGTCAAACATGCCAGAATCACAGGCAATCAGATAGGTGAGGGCTTCTTTTTCTGCGGTGGTCAAGTGGTTAGAGGTGGCTTGCAAATCCAGCACAATTTTCTCCACATCGCTGTCTAAACCACTGTCGGTCTCTTGGAGATAGGCGAAGGCCGCCCGATAAGCCCCCAGAATGTCGTTGCCTTGTTCCTCCACATTCACACCGTACACGTTGGCCATACCACCAGGGTAGCTCTCCAGTAGCATACCATCCCATCGGATTGTAACAGTGTCACCCACAGATAGATCCTCTGGTAACTCCAAATCACCTGTATGCACAGAGCTGAGCCCCACGGTGTCACCCACCACCATCAATCCGTAGTCCATTGCCACCACAATGGCGGTCTCCTCTACAAAGGAAATCCGTGGGGAGCAGAGGTACCACTGGTTTCCAACCTGTATCGCCACGTCATCATCAATCAACACATACGCAAGATTGTCGCCAAAGTTACATTCTCCGTCTTGGTCTGGGTAATCGTCAATTTTAGTGGTGTGGCCGTCTGGTAGTGCATCGCCCACATCCACAGTTTCCATGCCTTTGAAATAAACCGAACCGTCCACCATCAAAGCAGCAGGGTAATCAGTGCTGACAGTGACTCTTTCCAGTGACCCAAAGCTGTCACTACAGGCGGTGAGAGTGGCAATCATGGCCAGAGATAGCAAAATCGCAAGTCGTTTTTTCATTGAAAATCCCTCCCTAAATAGGTTGATACCTATTTAGACGCAGAAATGAGGAAAATGTTCCCATTATGTTATATTCCCATAGAATTAGCCAAGACAGACCGTGGACATTGACGTAAGACGTTAGACCCCCCAACCACGATATCATGTGTCGTGGCTGGGGGGCAGGGTTCTTTACCTTTTGAAACTACCAGTGTTAATCGTTTTTATTGCATTTCTTCTGGCATATATTTAAGGTTTTCTTGCGGTTCTAAAATACCAAGCTCCAAACCGGAATAAGTAATTTCTTTATCCGCAAAAACAAATGTCACCGTGAAATCTTTATCTTTAATAACATCGATATGATTTTCATCAATCGTGCATCCAAACATATAACCAGTGGATTGATATTGGCGGCCAATGGGAGATATAATGGACCCTAGAAACCAAACCAGCACTCGAAAAATTATCGTGAACGTGATACAATATCAAAAACGATAAACGAGAGGAGAACATATCATGCCACGAAGCAGTTACAGCGCCGAATATAAGGCCAAGATCGTCCTAGAAGTCCTCCAGGGTGAGAAGGAATTAAACGTTATCGCTGCCGAGCAGGGGGTTAATCCCAACATGATTCGCAACTGGAAGAAGGAATTTATATCCAATGCCAGTCAGGTTTTCGATGAGAAAAAGCAGGTCAAAGAAGCACATCGGAAGGAGGTTGCCCTGAAAAAAGAGAAGGAGCAGATGCTCCGCACCATCGGCCAATTGACACTGGAGCGAGACTTTATTCAGGGTGCCTTTCGGGACTGCGGCATCCCCGTCCCCAAGTTCCCTCAGGACTGACGCAGACCTGTCCATCCGCCGTCAATGTGAGCTGCTGGGTCTGCCCCGAGGGCAGGTCTACTACCAGCCTGTGGAGGTCGACCAGGAGGCCAAGCGCTGGCGGGAGCACATCATGGCACGCATCGACTACTGGCACACCCAAATGCCCTACATCGGCTCTCGAAAGCTGGTGACCAAGCTGGCCACCGACCAGATTTTTGTGGGTCGCAAGCTGGTTAGGCGACTGATGTGCGAGATGGGAATTCATGCTCTCTATCCCAAGGCAAATCTCTCAAAACGCAACTTTAAAGAGTCTATCGTACCATATTTGCTGAGAAATAAGGTTGTCTCGTTCCCGAATCAAGTGTGGTCAATCGACATCACTTACATCAAAATGCACCACGGGCACATGTATTTGACGGCGATTATCGACTGGTATAGCCGTCTGATTGTGGGCTGGAGTCTGTCCGATACGCTGGACACAGATAACGTCATCGCCGCTGTCCAGCGCGCAATTTCTAGCCACGGCACCCCCGCTTTTCTCAATTCTGACCAAGGATGTCAGTTCACAAGCTCCCAATATAAGGGGTTTTTGAAGGCAAATCACATTGTCCAAAGCATGGATGGTAAGTCCCGTTGGGCGGATAATATCATGATTGAGCGGTGGTTCCGTAGCCTGAAAACCGAGGAAATTTACCTCAACGAGTATCAAAATCCTAGGGTATTGCGCCGTGGAATTGGAAATTATATCAAGCAGTACAACACCTTCAGACCCCATCAAGCACTGGGAAATCAGACTCCAGAGGCCGTGTATGGGGCAGCCTTCACAACGCCAACCAACCACCTTGACAGTCTGGCACAGGCTGGTTGAGGACTGGTGGCGACGGGAGGTCGTGGGTTGTAGGCGGAGGCCGTTCCCCTCGCCTTTCCCATTGTACCAGCCTGACCCAGTCGGTCAAGGCAACCCTTCGGGCGGCTACCCTGGAGGTAACCACAACCAGGCTTGGCTCAGGAAGCAAAATAGGTTGTTGTGTTCACGATAAATTTTGAGGAAGTGGTCTTGACAGGGGGACCATTATAGATCCCACCATTATCGGTACCGTCGCTCCACTGCCATGTGTCGGAATCTGTTTCGGTAAGAGAGACCGAGGTATTTTGAAATGCTACTGGCTCATTCTGCTGGGCATAGTAAAATCCATAATACTTGGCCGACGGTGCAAATCCAGTGGCCTTGTATAGAAACTGCACAATTGCCTGATGATCACCTTGATAGACACCATCTATATTGGCAGCTCCGTAGGCGCCCACGAGACTTTCGCCCGACAGGTGTTCTAACGCAATTTCTTCTAAATCATCTCGGTGCTCTAGCACAAACTTTTCCATTACGCTTTGTGTGTCATGCGCCTGCGACCACAATACTGTGCAGACGATGACAGCGATACCGAAAATCATCAACCATTTGTACTTTTTCATACGCCCTCCTGCGTGCAAAGCTCTATCCAGTGCTCACCCTGTTCTACATTCAGCTGTATATCATCTTCATAAGTGACTATCTCTGAAAAACTGAAACGATACCCCACCAAGGCAGGATGCCCAATCACGCAGGCCACCACTCGATTGCCCTTCATAAATAGCACATGGCTCATGCCCTCACTGTTTTGGTTGTCTCGAATGGAGGGGCTGTCAAAGCCGATGACCGCTGCAATTTCCTCCCTGCTGGTATAGGGGCCTGGGCTGTATGCCCGATCCCAATCAAAGGGGATGAGGTCGTTAAGAGATACGGTTTCACTCTCTATGCTACTAACGGCAAGGGACAGTTTTTGGTTGTTGATATACACCATAGGATTGCCAAACAACTGATACAATCCAAAGCAGAGTGCCAGTAGTATCAGCCCTGTAATAAGTCGTTTCTTGTTTGATTTTTTCATGGCTTTTTTCTTTCTGCAAACAACGTCACACCGTTGATGACAATGGATGCCACCACCAGCACCCACAGGGCGGTGGAAATACCTGTACAGTCCATCAATGCGCTCCAATCCTCTTTCATTACCCAGTTTGTATTCTGCTGATGAAATGCGCAGACGGTGAGGGCAGTGGCGGAGAGACTGATAAACCGAAAAATCTCTGGATTTCTCCCTTTCGCCACACAGCCCCAATTACAAAAGGCCGCGATGATGGCGATGATTCCGAATAATAGCCACATAATCATATCCTCCTATGATTTAAAAAAGCAATTCCAATGCCAAGCAATACCGATGAGCTGATGCAAATATATTTATATCCTTCGTCACCATAGCTGCTTCCAAACCAGTGATAGGAAACGTAGGTATCGTCGGCAAATACAATAACACCGTTGTAGCGGAGCAGTCCATATATCATGCCAACAACCGCCACACACCCAAGCAATCCCAATGGAAACCGCAACAGCTTGCGGTGGCGACTAAAACTCCAACGAGCCAGCAGGAACACCACTATGACCAACAGCATCCATAAAGGTGCCGATGCCAATACAGTCATCAAAAATAGATTCATAGATCCTCTTTTCGCCACTCCAAAATATCCCCTGGTTGACAGTCTAACACTTCACAAATGGCTTCCAGCGTAGAAAACCGCACCGCTTTGGCCTTTTGGTTTTTTAAGATAGAGAGGTTGGCTGGGGTGATGCCGATTTTCTCCGCCAGCTCTCCTGCACCGATTTTCCGCCGTGCCATCATCACGTCTAAGTTGACTACGATTGCCATGTCGTCGCCCCCCTTACACGGTGAAGTCCAGTTCATCTTTCATCAAGATGGCCTGTTCAAACACGTTTTTGATGATGCGGATAATGAGCGCCATAAATCCTGCCGCCACGGTGACTATGGCGAAAGAGGGGTAGGTGGGAATCCCCACCATGCACACCACAGCCACCATCACACAGCACCAGCTACTACGGCGGAGATAGGCGATATTTTGGGGAATAAACACCTGCCCACCCTCCAAGTTGCCAAGGAGCCGATACAAACTATAGAGCAATACGTAGCCAGGGAGACTGCAGATATAGAGGGTGCCCATAAATACAAGCCCCTCGCCCAGACCAATTCCGTACTGCCCCAATAGGCGACCAGATAGATACACCGTCACATCCTGGGCGAAAATATCCAGTGCCACCAGCGCCACGGCAAAGAGTATTACCATGACACGGCTGAGTCTCATGCTGTTTTTATGTGACCAGTTGATTGTATGCATTCTGCACCTCCAAATATTGTAATAGGGGAAATATTTATCGTTTAACAATATATTTAAGATAGCACAAGATATTGTCCCTGTCAATAGATTCATTGTTTTTCAACATGGTATAAAGCCTGCCATATAGTGAATATGGATATATCGACCGTGAACTTACGGGCATAACCCAAACACAGTCAAGGAGTAGGGGGGGAAGTCCTATATGCTGTGGCATCCTTTTACAGTTGTCGTTAAAAACCGACAACTGTATCTTTTTCCATATTCACTCTTGCGTATAGAACATATGTTCTGGTATAATCGTGGTGTTCACTAATTAGAAAACGATTTTTACAATACTAGGAAAGGAGTTTTGCAAAATGACCTTTGGCGAGTATTTAAGAGAGAAACGAATCGGTAGAAATCTGACGCTAAGAAACTTTGCAACGTTGATTAACAAGGCGCCATCCACCATATCCGGAATAGAAAATGGAGATAAAACAGCTCCATCTGATGAAGTTCTAAAATCCATTTGCTTAATATTAAATTTATCAGCAACCGAAGAAAGCCTATTATATGATTTAGCCGCCGCAACGAAAACAAATAATCCTATCCCTGCAGATATCACGCAAACACTGAAGTCCAGCAGTACAATTAGAATTGCTTTGCGTGTGGCAAAACAGTTAGATGCCACAGATGAGGAATGGGAAGATTTTATTAGGAGGTTAAACGAAAAACGGGAAAAGGGAGATTTATAAGAATGAGAGAGTATAATTCACGAGTTATGGATAGCATTGCACAAAGAGAACTCTTGGAATTTGATTCCACTCTTGTCAATGGTGACCCGAGAGCAGTCCCGATAGAAGAAATGATTGAATTGCATTACGGAATAATTCTCCAATATCGCAATCTTTCAAAAAAGGGGCATATTCTTGGCATTACTGTTTTTGAAGATAGTATTATCCCTGTCTATGATGATGAAAGCAAGCGCTATGAACCGATTGTTGCAAAAGCAGGAACCATTCTTGTGGACCAACGATTGCTTGCAAGTCATTGCTATAATCGTCTAAGGTTTACCTTAGCTCATGAATTAGCTCACTATATTTTACATAGTGAATATTACTTGAAGACACAAAGCCTAGCGAGTAAAATGTCCTCTCACAGCGATATGAAACGTGAAAAAGAAGCGGATGCATTAGGTGCATCCATACTTATGCCACAAGGTCGCATAAAGGTTGCCATGAAGCGGTTTGGCAATCAGTTAGAGCGCAAAGAGCTTATCTATCAGATGGCAAGCATATTTAATGTATCTATTCAAGCCATGGAAATTCGTCTACAAAGACTAGGTCTATAGTCAGAAAGAGAGGCGAATCTATGCAGCAACAATCATCGAATTTGCAACTGAATATGAAGGTTGTCCGTTGCCCTAAGTGTAATTATAAGCTTATGGGCATAGAATCGGGTAGCAAACCATTCAAACCGTCAGCTATAAAAGTAGCTATAAATCTAAAGTGCAATCGATGTGGTAATCTCGTGGAAATTTTATTAGAGAATACCTAAAATTTAATACTTCTACTTTTAGTACAAGAGTCAATCCGGCAATATGTCAGTGGAGTTAATCTGCATTGGCACATTGGAACGAGATAAGGCATGACAAGTAGCTTTAAAGCTATTTTGTCATGCCTTTTTTTATTTTGTAATCACATGGGTCATGTGTTGCTTTGAAGCTACAAAAATTTGTAGGTTCAAAGGTGACACATGATTTTTTTATGCAAAAGTCCATATAGATCACGCGCTCCTCCGCTGGTTTTTAGTTTCCGAACAACAAGAAATTAAAAATCAAAAATTACGGAGGAACAATCCATGTCGAATGACAAAATCTATTATATACCAGTAAATAATCAACTAATCATCGTTTCTTATGAGGTCTATCAGGCATATTACAAAAGTAAAGAGCAGGAAAAATATCAGGAGAAAAAGAAACGAAACTATGAGGTATTGTCCTATCATGCATTGGACAGCAGTGAATTTAATGGAGAAGATATCATCTGGGATCGGCTCGCACCTACGCCGGAAGAAATTGTGATTTCCCATGTTACCTCTGCGCAATTGAACAGTGCTATCGAAACCCTGTCAGAAGAAGAATACAACTTGGTGCAAGCTCTCTTTTTTGAGGGGAGTTCTTTGCGAATGTTGGCACGTAAATCAGGTGTGCCCCTGAATAGTTTGAAGTATCAGAGGGATAAAGTGCTTCGCAAATTAAAAAAATATTTAGAAAATTAAAAATTTTTTCGTACACTTGTCGTTTTTTTTCCTTTAAGACGTGAGGGGGTATTTGTAGCCCCTGCTGTTCTTTGAAAAGTTCATATCCAATGACCTAAATACTTTAGTTGATGGAATCCAAAAGATAAAGCGACTTTAGTAGATGCGCCAAGACTCATCGATAGATTTTGTCCGAAGAAGAATACACTGATTATTTTTTTCTTAGCTTCTCCGCATGATCTATATAAAATAGGTGACGAGCGATATCCATCTGACTAAAAAGCGAACCATGGTGGTCTGTTTTGCTATAATCCCACCAACCTACAATGATACTTCTGCCTAGCCACAGATACAAGCGATGGGGGCAGCTCGGAGAGATCCTCGGAGGGGTGAAATTCCCATGATGCGACCTAACCAGTTGCAGTTTAGGTTGTTGCCGTAGGTGCTTCGGGCGTAGTGTCAAATCAAGCACCACATTCTTAATGTTAGAAATTATGGGGATGACCACCCAAAACGGTCGTCCCCATCATTGTGATATTAAATTATAAAAAAACTGGAGGAAATGCTATGGAACCCACAATGCAAGTTCAAACTATCGTCGCTAACGATTTTTACTTAATGATGCAGATGCTAAAATCATTGCTAAATTCCCATAAAATCAGCCGAGAAGTGGCGGATATGACCGCTTTGAGCCTAGCTCGACAATATCAAATTTCACCCATCTATCTTTGGTAGTATTGGTCAATAGCTTTTGAACTATCATTGTGGTAGTGTTAGTCGCAAGAAAGGAGGATGAACTCACATGACAAATCAAACCATTGTTGGTACCAGTGCCAAACGAGAAATTATACACATTGAAGCCACTATCCAAACAAATAAACTACGAGTTG
Organism: Bengtsoniella intestinalis; assembly: GCF_039719005.1. Taxonomy (GTDB): domain Bacteria; phylum Bacillota; class Clostridia; order Oscillospirales; family Oscillospiraceae; genus Oscillibacter; species Oscillibacter intestinalis. Next base: position 59,745 of record NZ_CP133584.1, read on the forward strand.
CAGGATACTGTCGTGTGAGCAGTGACTCTAGCGACCAACTTAACTCCTTCGCTGCACAGGTTAGTTATTATACAAACCTCATCGAAGGAACTCAAGAATGGGAGATGGCTGGCATCTATGCCGATGAAGGTATCACGGGTGTGTCCATGGACAAGCGTGAAGACTTTTTGCGAATGCTTGCAGATTGTCGTGAGGGCAAAATCGACCGCATCATCACCAAATCCACCAGTCGGTTCTCTAGAAATACACTGGACAGCCTTGCTACCGTCCGTGAGCTAAAGGACATGGGTGTCAGCGTGTATTTTGAAAAAGAAAGCATTGACACAGCGGTGCTGACTGGCGAAAATCTCCTTACCTTGTATGCCTTGTTTGCACAAGAAGAATCGCTAAGCATATCGAGGAACTGTAAAAAAGGCAATCGAATGCGGATGGCGCAGGGCACCTATGTATCAAGCAATCCACCCTATGGGTATCGGCTTGTGAATAAGCAATTAGAAATTTATGAACCAGAGGCTCAAGTGGTGCAAATGATATTTGGGGAATACTTGAAAGGGAAGGGGACTAAGGAAATTGCTAAGATGCTGATGGCTCAAAATGCCAAAAACAAAAATGGTACAACAATTTGGTCCCATCGAACAATTTTGATTATCTTGAAAAACGAAAGATACAAAGGAGATATGCGACTGCAAAAATCTTTTACAGAAGATATGTTGCCTTATAGAAAAAATCAAAATAGAGGGGAACTGCCTCAATACTATGTGCGAAATACACATGATGGAATAGTATCTTCATTACAGTATGAAATTGTCAATATGTTAATGGATGTACGAGCAGATGAATTTATCAAGGACCAGATAGTGACCACGCTTAGTAAAAGTGTATATTGTAAGGAGTGTGGAGCAGTATACCGTAGAAAAATAAATCGTGGTGTGACTTCTTGGGTGTGCAGAAGGCACGATGAAAACATAAATAAGTGTAATGGTCAATTGGTAAGCGAAGAAAAAATCTATGCCGCCTTCGTTCGAATGTATAACAAGCTCCAAGCCAACCAAGCAGATATCCTCATTCCTATGATCACCGCCCTAAAAAAGCTCCAAGAGCAAGGGCAACGTGGCAATCATGAATTGCAAACCATCAACAAAAAAATAGCAGAACTCTCAGAGCAGAATCACAGAATGTCAGGACTTTTGTCCAGTGGCATTTTGGATTCTGCTCTCTTTATTTCCAAGACAGATGAGTTAAAAAAACAACTCAAGGATGCAAGACAAGCCAAGGCTAGAATGTTAAGTAGCTTGAAAAAAGACACCTGTCTTATAGAAACCGAGGATTTACTAGAAACCCTCAAAGAATACCCAACGCATATCACGACGATGGATGAAGAAATTTTCACAGACATCGTTGACAAAATATTGGCCCAAGACAATCAAACTATCGACTTCGTGCTAAAGAACGGTCTTGTGCTGACAGAAAGGTTGTGACATCGTGGCGCAAAACAGATCCATACCCTATGGCTATCAAATGGTCAATGGTGCAATCATCGTCCATCCATCGGAATCTGAGATGGTGAAAACCATTTTTCAACTACACACAGACGGTAGCTCCTACCTAACCATTGCAAACTGGCTTACTGCTCACGGTATATACTATATGCCCAATAGACCCGACTGGAATAAAAATATTATTGCAAGAATGTTGCAAAATACCGTGTATTTGGGTACTGAAAAATATCCAACCATCATTAATGACACCCAATTCCACACGAGTCAAGCTGCTAAAAAGCCATACACCCACACGGAACCCAAGGAACTTAAAAAACTAAAACCATTGTTGGTATGTAGCCAATGTGGGGAAAAGATACAACGTCGCTTAAAGACGGATGGAACCCAACGATGGTACTGTCCAACGGATATAAATCACATTGCTTTGACTGTCAGTGATGATAGTATCCTGCAAGATATTTTATCCTTACAAAACATAGTAGCCCATGTCAATCTACAAGCTCAAACCAATAACAGCATTTCCTTAGAAACAGTTAGACTGCAAAACGAAATAGACCGACTGCTAGAACAGTCGGAGCTACAGGTGGAGGAAATCAAAGACAACATCTTTAAGCTGGCATCCCTCAAATACAGTCTCTGCCCCGATACCCATCATGCAGAGCAGGCCATGCTGGATGACTTGAAAGGTAGTGACACCGTAAATGCCAAACTGCTGATACAGCTCGTAGAACGCATTCAAGTATCCAACGGCAACGTCACTGGATTTTTACTAAAGTGTGGCAATCACATACAAAATGAGGGCACAATATGAATGATCTTCAACGTGAAATTATCGTTATCCCCGGCACAATCGTAGCCGGTACAAATTGCATAACACATCGCCAGCTTCGAGTGGCCTCCTACAGTCGTGTTTCCACAGACATGGAAGAACAACTCACCAGTTTCCATGCCCAGAAAGCATATTACACAGAAAAGATACTAAGAAATCCAGCGTGGACACTAGCTGGTACATATGCTGACGAGGGGATTTCTGGTGCCTGTGCTGAAAATCGTCCCGATTTTATGCGCATGATTCGCCACTGCAAAAAAGGGAAAATCGACCTCATCATCACCAAGTCCATCAGCAGATTTGCCCGAAACACGCTGGACAGTGTGGGCTACGTCCGCAAACTAAAAGCCATGGGAGTGGGTGTCCTCTTTGAGAAAGAGAACATCAACACTATGGATGAAAACAGTGAAGTTGTTCTCACCATCCTGGCATCTCTAGCACAAGAGGAATTAAACTCCCTCAGTCTAAACGTGAAAATTGGTAAGCGGATGGCGATGAAAGCAGGCAAAGTTACCTACCAATATAGTAGCTTCTATGGCTATGAAAAAGGAGATGACAACCGTCCACGTCCAATTCCAGAGCGGGCAACCGTGGTGATTCGTATTTTTGAGCAATACCTAGCTGGCGATACTTCACGGATCATTGCAGAAGAATTGAATCGGGAACAAATCCCGTATTTGAACGGAAAGAAGTGGACAGAACCCACCATTCGCAGAATGTTGGTTAATGAAAAATACTGTGGGGATGTGATTTTGCAAAAGACCTATATTGCAGATCCCATTAGTAAAAAAGTGAAGATCAACAATGGTGAGCTACCTAAAATCTTCATTAAAAATAACCATGAACCTATTATAGAACGTGAGTTGTTTGAGAAGGTGCAAGAAGAACACACCAGGCGTAGTAGCAAGCGAAAAATCAGTTCTGCAACTATCACTGAAAAAGGCAAATATTCTAGCATGTATGCTCTGAGTGAAATTCTCATCTGTGGACACTGCGGAACACCTTATCGCCGTGTAACATGGAAAAAAGGAGAAGTAAGGCAAGCTGTGTGGCGATGCTTGAACCGCCTAAATCATGGCATCACATACTGTACAGAGTCTGTCACGGTAGATGAAGAAAGTTTACACAAAGCCATCATGGGTGCTATTTTATCCTCCTATAACCCCAACAAACTAATTCCCATGGCATTGACCAAGGAGTTGCGAGATGCCATGCGCAAGCAGGCTGACAATACCATCGACATTGGGCAAATGGAACGGAAAATTGCATCCCTTATTGAACAGGTCATGGAAATTGTCCAAAAAGAAAAACGCTATGAATCTCTGGAGGAAGAACAGGCTGATTGCGAAAAAATGAAATCACTCTCCGACGAGGCCAAGCAATTGCAGGAAGTGGTGGATGCATATAAAGCACGCCATCAAGGTGAAGCAGATATAGAAACCAATTTAGCAGAAATCCAAGCATACTTAGCTAGTCAGCCTCAAGATATTTTAGCGTATAACGACAGCCTAGTTCGCCAGACCATCCACACCATCAAGGTCATGGATGTTAATCGCATCATCATCTACTTTAAAAATGGTGCTGTCCATGAGCAATACATGAATCAAAAAGTGCGACCACTACGCAAGAAATGAAAATTATAATCTCAAAAGCAGAGTTGCGGCTCTGCTTTTTGCTTTGAAAAGAAAGAGGTGTCAATATGGAAATGCAAATATTTGAAAATGCGCAGTTTGGTAAAGTGAGGACTATGGTAGAGGATGGTACAGTCTTATTTTGTGCAAATGATGTCGCAAATGTATTAGGTTATACAAATGCAAGAGATGCCATGCGACGGCACTGTAAGGGTGTCGTGAAACACGACACCCTTACAGAAGGAGGGATTCAGAGCTTAAGTTTTATTCCAGAGCCAGATGTGTATCGCTTGATTTTTCGCTCTAAACTACCGGCAGCCCAAGCCTTTGAACAATGGGTTGTAGAAGTTGTTCTTCCAACGATTCGAAAAACGGGTGAATATGCCGTCACTAAAAAATTGATTGAACTACAGGATAAAGCGGATTACTTTGATGCCATTGTAGACACCAATTTACTGACCAATATCCGTACCACTGCCAAGGAGTTGCATATCCCAGAGCGACTGTTCACATTTTTGTTGGAGGATATGGACTTGGCATTTCGAACACCCCAGCGACTTCTCATTCCAACAGCCTACATGATGAACAATGGATATGCCGTCCTCAAGGAATATTCTCGCAATGGTCATGGTGGCGTATTTATGTTGTTTACCCCTTTGGGGCGGTTATATTTAATGAAGCGAATCCAAACTCGATTGGCTTTGGTTGAAAAGGAGGATTTATCATGAAGCATATTACTATTAAAGAGTTGTGTGCAAAGCGAAATACCGAGGGATTGGTATTGCAAGGATGTGGCGGTGACCTGCAAGAGTGGGTGGATGGTATCAATGAAATGCTTACCCAAGAAAAAATCTTGCTCAATGGTGCCAAGTTTGAGGATGTCTCTTGTTTTGAATATGAAGGGCTGACCAATTTGTTGTTTACCATGGATCATGTGGACTTGAATGCTGGGAAACTAGCTGCTTGGCGACTAGGCACCCATTCTCAATTTAGCGGAAAATGGCTCAGTGATTATTTAGCGAACAATTTTGATGTGGACATAAATTGTGTTCCCAAACCGCAAAAGCCAGATTGTGCGTTAATTGGGCAGGATGGCAATGTATTCAACTTAATTGGCATTGCTTCTCGAACTTTGAAAGAAAACCAGCAAGCTGAGCAGGCGCAAGAAATGCGCAATCGCATTACCGCTTGTGGTAGCTATGACGAAGCACTTTGCATCATTGGCGAGTATGTAAATATTACTGCAGTGGATGATATGGATATAGGTGGCCAAACACAAAGCTATTAAAAAATGAATATAACAAGTTGACCATCGGTCAGAAAGGAGAACCGTATGAAACAATTAAAGGTGGAAAGCAGTCAATTTATTGCACAAATTCTTGATAGCATCCAAGCTTGCTATGGGCAGGCTGAGCCAACCAACAGTCAGCTCATGGCGCTTTATGGTGAAATTGGGAAAGTCATTGAGCAACAGGGTGAAAAAGCATTTGTCGCTTTTATGGCAAATGAAATTGAAACTGCTTTTCCTCATGTCAAAGGTTTCTCCTTGCGAAATCTGCGCAGAATGCGAGATTATTACAAGACCTACAAAAATAGCCCTGACCTAATGACCAAGGCGCAAGGTCTAAATTGGACGCAAAATGCAGTTGTTTTGGAATGCTGTCAATGTAACGAAGAACGAGCCTTTTATATTTCTCTGGCTATGAAAGAAAAACTTTCAAAATTGGCGCTTATCCGTGCCATTGAAGCAAACACCTTTGAGCGCGAAAAAGCCGATGCAACCGTTAGCCCCAAAATCGCCCCTGTGTCCCATGTATGGCAAACCCCAGCCCCTAACACCACAGTAACCCAACAAAGCCACGTTGCCCGTCGTGAAGAACAACCATGCCCACTCCACCAAGGACGTGGTATCGTTTCTGCAATTAGAAACTATTACAGAAGACGTCTAATAGTTTTTGATTCCAGCATAGAATCAATCCTTCGTAAATTTCAATTGAAAAAATTTTATTTAGTGCTTTGTAATCACTTTTCTTTTCTGCCATGACGATAAAAGCAGAAATATATTGAGTATAGATAGAATTGGATGTGAGAGTTCGAATCCACCGTCTGAAAATCAAAGACATCTATTTTGCGTCAGCTATACACCCATACAGTCTGTTTGCGACAAATGTTGCGAACAGACTGTATGTTTTTATTTAGACGGGGTTTTCCCTGTCGCTGGCTCCCTCCACTGAACTTCGATGTGTCCGTCTGGGAAATAGAATACCTTTTCAATCCATTCCTCTACCAACTCTGGTGTGAGGGATTTTTCTTTTAGAGTGTAGCGTTCCACTTGGGAGCTATGCTCTTTCTTTTTGCTCTGGGGCCTGTCTGTGAGTGCTTTCAGTGATTGGTAAGTCTGGGCATCTATCTCACCAGCTACAAATGCTTCGTAGAGCGATTGGGCCTTGTCTGGAGAAGGTATCACCTCCACCGGCTCTGCTGTGGAGGGCTGAGTATTAAACCGATGGACTAGCTCCCCAAACACCTGTGTTTCTAGGTCACTGGTGGTCACTTTGAGTTTGTGGCAAGGGCTATCTGGGATAGGTCTCGTGAATTTGCAATCGAAACTTGGTGTCTTGCTGGTGCTCTGTCGGAGCTTATGTCCACAGTGTCCGCAATAGACTTTACCACTCAGATGGGATGAGGGTTTGGACGCTGACTGGACTGATGTACCTCTGGGTTTGCGAGACTGTTTCCAGATGGCTTGTACCATATCGAATTGGGATTGAGTGATAATCGCTGGGTGATGGTTAGGAATTTTAATCCATTCACTCTCTGGGGTTGGCACTCGTCGTTTGGAGCCGAAACCCTCAACCTTGGTTGTGCCAGAGACGTAGGTGCCTGTGTACTGTTCGTTTCGTAGGATTGCCCCAATGACGGAGGCCGTCCAGATACAAGCGGTATCGTCAACAGGTCGCTCCCCTCGGTAGACCGTAGGAATAAAGTGCTGTTCACGGTAGAGGGTTTGCACAATACTTCTGGTGGATTCCCCCTGCTGTGCAAGCTGAAAGATACGTTGCACTGTGGGAGCGGTGGCCTCATCGGGCACCAGATTGTTGCCCTCTTTGCGATAGCCAAAGGCACATCGCTTGGAAATACGCTCCCCTCGCTTCATCCGTTCACGAGCAGCAGAGGTGATTTTCTGGGACAGGTCTTTGCTATAATATTCAGCCATGAGGAACTTGAAGGAGACCAGCAGGCCACCTGTGTCCTCGCCATAGTCCTGTGAGTCGTAACCGTCCGCTAGAGACACGAAACGCACCCCATAGAGGGGAAAGATACGTTCCAGATAGTAGCCCGTCTCCAGTGCGTTACGTCCAAATCTGCTAAAATCTTTTACAATGATGCAGTCGATTTTTCGCTCTTGCACCAAGGCCAGTAAGGACTGTATGGCTGGGCGGTCAAAATTGGTGCCCGAATAGCCGTTGTCCACAAACTCCAAAACCTCTGCATTGCTCGCATCTATGGATTGGAGATAGGTATCTAAAAGGAGTCGCTGGTTGTCAATGCTCTGGCTCTCGCTCCTGCTGTCCTCTAGGGAGAGGCGGATGTATTTTGCGATGGTCATATCAGCCCACCTCCTTGAGTTGTTGACGGTAACGAAGCTGTATGGTTGCCGTCTTATCACGGCGTACCTCAATGCGGTCTACAAGGGTGCTCCACCAAGAGAGCGGTGAGCTTGCGGTCTGCAAGGGTTTTAGTGACGGCATCCGTTAGGGTCTGGTAATGCTCCACGGTCTGTCTCCGCTGTTGCTTGGCCTCTTGGATGTTGCCAGCCTGTTCTGTGAGCTGAGATAGCTTCTCGGTATAATCGGCCTTCATTTGGCTGTATTCCTCTGGGGTGATGATGTCGTTGACGAGGTTTTCATACAGGCTTTGAATGAGGTGCTTGGTCTGGGTAATGTCTTTGCGAGTGGCGACCAGAGCAGTGTCCTCGCTGATGGTATCGTGCTGACGAAGGAGGGATTGATAGTGCCCTGTCATCAGCTTATTTTGCTGGTGGAGCATCACCATCAGCACATTGAGAATGTCTTGTTCACGGATGGAAACCACCTCGCAGGCTTGTTTCCCGTATTTCTGTTGAGTTTCACAGCGAAACCAGTAGGTGCCGTCCTTGTTCTGCCGCTTGCGGTGCATCAAGCCACCGCAGTGGGCACAGTAGATTTTGCCACGGAATAGGTTTTCAGAGTAAGGAATGGCAGGGGTGCCCTTGGCTGTGAATTGCTGTGCGAGACGCTTCATTTGCCGTCCTACACGGTCAAAAAGTTCTTGGCTCACCAAGCCCTCATGGGTGTTGGGGACGGTAATCCATTGGTCGGAGGGCACACGTACCGAGCGACCAGCCACGACGCTCATTTTCCCCTGTACCATGTGACCAACATATACAGGGTCAGCAAGCATATCCGAGAGGGTGCGCCGTGTCCAGTGTCCATTCCCCACGATGGCCTCGCTCTTAATCAGCCCTTTGGAGCGTTTATGGTAGCTGGGGGTGGGGATTTGATGTTCATGGAGACGACGGGCGATTTCGTTATAGGTCTCGCCATCGGCACCCCATGTGAATATCTGTTGAACAATGGGAGCGATCTCTGGATCAATGACCAGCTTGCCGCTGTCACTGGGGCTTTTGAGGTATCCGTATGGAGCATAGTTACCTAAGAATTTTCCATCCAACATCTTTTGATGCTGGACTGCCTTGCACTTGCGACCAATATCCAAGGCATAGCTTTCAGCCAAAATATTTTTAATGGGGAGCATGATGCCCCCGTCACTTGTGAGACTGTCATGGCTGTCGTTGACGGCAATAAATCGCACACCCTTGGCAGGAAGATACTTCTCCAAATAATAGCCTGCATCAATGGCATTTCTCCCGAAGCGAGAGAGGTCTTTGACGATGATGCAGTTGATTTTTCCTGCCTCGATGTCTACCATCATCTGCTGAAAGGCTGGGCGATTGAAGTTGGTGCCTGTCTTGTCGTTGTCGGCATAGCACTCCACAAGTTGAAGGTCTGGGCTGGCGGCTATGTAACGCTCAATGATATTACGCTGGGTCTCCAAGGAATCCCCCTGCTTGCGCCTATCATCCGATGAGAGACGGAGGTAGGCAGCAGTGCGGTACAGACCAGTTTCTACTGGTGTGGAGACTACGGTCTCTGTTACAGGTTGTTTTCTACTCTTACGAGCCATTATGCCACCCCCTCTTTCCATATCGTTGTTGCTTGCAGTACCGCCAGAAGTTGCTCGTACTCCTCACGGAAATGGTAGTTGATTTGAAGCTCTGTTTTCCCTAATACTTTAATGCTCTGGATGAAACGGAGTACCGTGGGACGGTCAAGAGTTGTCAGCTCTTGATAGTTGCGGAATTGTTCCATGAATTGTAGACGGTCACTCTTACCCAGAAGGACGGTGCCCAGTTCTTGCTCCAGTTGCTCAATGGCACGGACAGTAGCATCCTCACTGGCGGTGTAATTTGCCTTAAAGGTTTTGTACTCCTCTTTGGAGAGGTGTCCAGCCACCAGATTTTCATAGAGGGAGGCTTTGAAGCCTCGTATCTTAGGCTGGTTACGCTTCTTGGTATATTTGCTGGTGAGAGGGGCCACGATGAGTGTGGGACAATAGATGTTGCCAATGTTATTTTGGAGTACCAGCACAGGACGGACACCGCTCTGCTCTGAGCCACGGAAGTGGCCTAAGTCGGCATAGTACAGTTCGCCACGGTGATAGCTCTGATCATTTTGATTCATAAAGAAATCTCCTATTTTATGTTGTATGTAAAGTCGCCAGCCCACCCTCGCAAGGGTAGACTGACGACTGTTATTTTTATCAATTCATTTCAAATAGCACATTTGCACTCTCGCACCCCTGCTATATTGGGAATTTCATAGACTGCCGTTGGTATTGGCATCACAGGTTATTTCACCTCTCCGTGGGTCTCACCGAGCTGCCCCCATTGCTTGTATCTGTGGCTAGGCAGGAGTATCATTGTCCCATCGTCAGTATCGTGGCAAGTAGGCCGCACCATGCGCTCCTATTTCAGTCCAAAACAAATCGCTCGCCCTTAATGGCTATCACCTCGATTGAGAGTGTCATGGCGGTTTGACTTCGTTGCTCCACTTTGATGGAAGGTATCTATGAAATTGACTATGTAATTTTGTAGGTGCAGAGTGAAGGGGAAAACTCCCTTTCACCTTCCTACTTACAAAACACGGTCAAAAGTTAACCATGTTTGAAAAATTTTTTTGCACGGGATCGGATCTCCGCAATGTACTTGCTGACAAAGGCCTTCGATACCCCACGCACACGAGCATATTCCGTGGCAGAAGTCCCACCCAACATACAGGTCAGATAGATGTCCAACTGCTTGGGTGTCAGAATTGCACGAAAGGCCTGCTCCATTTGTGCGGTTACATACTCGTCCTCGGTCTGGGTAGGCTCCACTGCCCACACATCATCTACATCGTCCCCATCAGTGTCGTAGCCCAAGTGTAAAAGAGGCACACGGCAAGCCAGAACACTCTTACCATCACGCACCGTGTAGACAGGAATCCCTTGCTGTTCACGGTGCATCTTCATGGCATCATTATGTAATGTACGGAAAACCTCTGCATCCACTTCGCAAATCTCCCCTGTGCGCTTGAGGCGGGTGAAGAACGCTCCCTCGGCTGTTTTCCATAGGTCGTAATCAAATTCTTTTGGTGTGGTCATTTTCGTAATCTCCTGTATTATGATTTTTTGATTTGGGGTCAAAAAATCGGAGATTACGGGTATTTAGCTATGTAGGCTTGCCATGTGCTGGTGATGGGTGTTGCCATGTGTTGGTTTCTCCTTCGGGAAATCAACAGAGTTAGGCATACACTATCCGCTGGGGATTGGACACCTCCTACAATATAAATTAAGGTTTAAGGCACGGCAGCCAGCCGTGTCTTTTATCTTTTTGTTGCCTAAGCTGTTAGAATGGGAGAGAACAGGTCTGGCGCTTAACACCAAGGGCTTACACGCCCGCATTGGAGTCCGTCAGCCGCCTCTCTCGTTCGCAGCATTCGATTTACGCAGGTTGTGCCACCATCACTGGTGCGTTCGTGTCACTCAGGAGATTGAACAAGCAACGAAGAAAGCGGGATGCCTAATCAAAATACACGGAGGAAACAATATGAACGCAGTCGGGATTGATATTTCCAAAGAATTCAGCGTGGTAGCCGCCCTGCGGCCAATGGGTGAGGTGGCGCTCCCACCTCGTACTTACCAGCACGACAGCCAAAGCATCGACGTACTGGCGCAGGAAATTCTTGCTCTGGGTGAGGACACCCGTGTCATCATGGAGGCCACAGGGCGCTACCACGAGCCAGTCGCCCAGGCTCTCAGTCAGCATGGCATCTACATCAGCATCCTCAACCCCCTTCTCATCAAACAGAGCGGTGGTGGCTCCATCCGCAAGGTTAAAACTGACAAGGCTGATGCACTGAAAATCGCTAAATACGGACTTGACAACTGGGTGGATTTGAGGGAACATACACCTATGGAAACTTTAAGACAACAATTGAAACTCTGCACACGGCAGTACAATTTGTACATGAAAACCATTGTTTCGTTACAAAATAATCTGATTTCTCTCTCGGACAAGACCTTTCCCGGCGTCAATGAGCTGTTTTCTAGCCCTGAACGGAAGGATGGTCATGTCAAGTGGATTGATTTTCTGACCACATTTTGGCACTGTCACTGCATTGCAAAAGTCAGCGAAAAATCCTTCTCAGACCGCTACCAAAAATGGTGCAAGCGAAAGGGGTACCATTTTCAACCCAGAAAAGCGGCTGAAATCTACGCAAAAACCCAGCTCATGATTGTCACTCTGCCCAAAAATGACTATGCAAAATTGTTGGTTGTGACGGCGGCAAAGCAGCTCACAGCCTCCAAGGAGACCCTCTCCGAGATGAAGGTTGAGATGAACCGCATGGCGCAGGAGTTGCCTGAGTACGACACTGTCATGGCCATGTACGGCGTGGGCGAGGCCACTGGCGTACAGCTGATGTCGGAAATTGGAGACGTCCGCCGCTTTGCCCACCGCAGTTCCATCGTGGCTTTTGCGGGGGTGGATCCGTCGGTTAACCAATCGGGCAAGCAGACCTCCCAGAACGGTAAAACCACCAAGCGTGGTTCTCCACATCTGCGTAAGACGCTGTTTCAGGTGGTCTCCACCTACGTCAAGAAGAAGCCAGAGGACGAGGCGGTGTACCAGTTCATAGACAAGAAACGTGCCGAGGGCAAGCCCTACTACGTCTACATGACGGCCGCACAGAACAAGTTCCTGCGGATTTACTACGCTCGGGTCAAGGAGTGCATGCTGGCTCTGGAGACCGCTAACGAGGGCTAGGTGACACTAATTTCATAGTTTTCTAGGTCAGTGAGCATCCTTCTCTTCCTGACCTGCTTTTCTATACCCATTTTCCATCTCACAATTTTTGTGAGATTTTTTCATTTTAGGGCTTGACTTTTATTTGCAGGACTCCAAATATAAAAATTGGTTACTCTATCGCTTTTATTTGTGTTAGGATGCGATGGAGTGTGGAGGGTCAAAAAAGGAAAAACTGTGTTGGGAAATGACACAATAAAAGGAAATTTGACAAAATATAAAAAGGGTGTATTCACAGCTATGAGCTGCAAATACACCCTTTTTTCGTCGATTATTAGGCCAAATCATATTATATTTTTGGTCGCTTATGTGGACTGCGTACATGATATTGGCATCCTTTCTGGAAATAAAAATGGGCATAAAAAAAGTTGCATTAGCCCCACACCGAAGCGCGAGGTTAATGCAACTGGCTGGCTCAGCAATGCAAGCCCCTGTAGTTTTGTGTCACTGCCTTACGGCAGTTTTACCCCATGTGTAATTTTATTTAGTGCTGTGCTAAAGGGCATAAAAAAAGCTGCATCAGCACACAGTTGAATGTGTGCCGATGCAGCTGGCTGGCTTGAAAATCGTAGCCCCTGTAGCTTTGTGCCGCTACTTTTCAGTAGGTTTACCTTTGAAATCGCTGAAATCTTATCATATCCGATGCGTACTGTCAACAAAATCTACGTTAAATAATCCGACAAAGTTCGATTATTGCAATATTTATTCCAAAATAGTTTGAAAACAACAGCTATACTCTCTTGTGTTTCAGTATAAATCTAGTAAAAAATCCGCCCCAAATCAACAGTTCAACAAGGAACAGCATCATCACCCCAGCAGAAACAGTATCTCGTACCTCGGTCGCCGCCACACATTGAGCGCTGGTGTAATCCACTGTGCACAGAACTATTTATTGATAAACGATAAATAGTTCTTGACAAACAATTTGCCTCATGCTATCTTGAATATATCGAAAAACGATAAATTTCGGAGGTGGCTTATGAAACAACTCAACTGGTCACATAAAAACAGTATGAAGCTCAGCCGTGTGATGGTGATACTCTTTGCAGTGGCGTTGGTGGCGCTAGATATTTTCGCACGGGATGTGACGGTATTCCTATCTAGTCACCTGTTGGGACAGGCTGGCATTGGCCTGGGTGAAGGACTTGTGTTTATGGTGACACTCTATGTGTGCAGTCTCCCTGGCTATGTGCTCCTGTATAGCCTGTATCGGCTGATTCGCAATCTGGAACAGGGGACGGTGTTTGTGCCACAAAATATCGCTTATTTGCGCCGTAGCAGTTGGTGCTGTGTGGTGGTGGCTGTGGTGTGTGTGGTGGGAGTCCCCACTTATCCCTCGTTCTGCATCATTACCATAGCGGCAGGATTTATGGCGCTCATCATCCGCATCATCAAAAACGTGTTTGAACAGGCCATCTTGATGAAAGATGAACTGGACTTCACCGTGTAAGGGGGGCTACAACATGGCAATCGTCGTCAACTTGGACGTGATGATGGCACGGCGTAAAATTGGTGCAGGAGAGCTGGCAGAAAAAATCGGCATCACCCCAGCGAACCTCTCTATCTTAAAAAACCAAAAGGCGAAGGCAGTACGGTTTTCCACACTGGAAGCCATTTGCGAAGTGTTAGACTGTCAGCCGGGGGATATTTTGGAGTGGAGAAAGGATTAACTTATGTGGTTATTATTTGGTATCGTCGCAATTATCATGGCTTTTTGCAATTGGATCTGGGGGGCTCGAGGGAAAAATCCAGAGGTTTTTTGCTACCTCAGTCTCTCCGCCACCGCCCTCACCGTCTGTGGATTTTATCAGCAGAATACGGACTGGGCGCTTGCTGGCGACTATGGTGCGATACTAGATACAGCCGGCGTTGCCACCGCCCTTTGGGTGCTGGTGGTGCTGTCCATTCTTATCAATGGGGCAACCTTGTTAGTAAAGGAAAAATAAATGCTGAAACGCTACCATGCCCAAACGGGCAAGGGAGCGTTTCAGCATTTATTTTGGTTTTAACCAATCCTATACTTCTGCACCCCGATAAACAGGGAGAACACCGCCCAGAGTACACCGATCACCACCAATTCATAGCCAGATAAGTCTAGCACGGGATTGAGGAATGCCACGGCCAGAAATGCGATGACGAAAATAATATGGAAGCTGGTGACCAGTTTGGCACCGATTTGCCCCATCTGCTCTTTTTCTCGCTCGTCCATTTTTTGATACAGGTCTGCATTAAACGTAAGCTTGCTCCAGTCCACATCTTGCTTGGGGTTGACTTTACCGCATAGACGAACTAGCCCCACTTCGTTGCAAAGATTGATGAACGTGATGGCAAAAAAGGAGATAAAAACCCCAACAGAGTAGATGCCACAGTAGACCATAATGGCGAAGAAAATGGGTATCATCCCAACGGCTAAGGTGGTGCCAAGGCTACCCAGCGCCCCCAACCGACGCTCTGTGCGTGCGTAGGTGCTGTTCTCCTCGTCGCTGTAGCCCTCGGCTTTGACTTTACCAGCGACTATTCTAAAATGTACTGCCAAAGCCACTTGTACCGCCACGATAGCATACATCACATACTCAAACCCATGGGCGAAAAAACCAAGTGGCAATGGTGCATCCATGAAGGCGGCCGCTGTGTGCCCAGCGGTGGCAAATATACAGCCAATGATACCAGCCACAACGGTGATGGCAATGGTTTTTAGAACACTTTTCTTTGTGTTATTCATGTAAATCCTCCTGATACGAAAACAAATCTTCAACGGTAACGGAAAAATATTGCGCTAATTTTAGGGCTAGTACGATAGATGGATGGTAATCCCCACGCTCGATGGAGCTGATGGTCTGGCGGGAGACATCGCAGATTTTAGCCAGCTCTGTCTGGTTGAGGCTACTCTGCTCCCGATATTGTTTAATGTTATTTTGTAGTGGCAAAGTGCTCCACTCCTTTCGTTTTGACAAAGATAGTTGTCATACTCGAGTAAAAAAAGAGGTGCGTCCACCCCACTTTATGACAACTATCCTTGTCAGTATCATAGCACATGACAAATATTCTTGTCAAGAACTTTTTATTAAGAAAGTCTTAAACTTGCACCCCCTATCTTTTTAAGGGTGCCCTGTGCTAAGATACAAACACCACATAGGAGAGGTGAAACCATGTACCACATTTTAATCTGCGACGACGATACCGACATTGCCACCACGTTGGGGATGTATCTCCGAAGCGAAGGCTATCTCATTTCCACTGCCAGCAATGGGCTGGAGGCCTTGGATATTTTGCAAACCCAAGACATCCATCTCATATTGATGGACATTATGATGCCCAAGATGGACGGCCTTAGTGCCACCGCCAAGCTAAGGGAATTTTCCAATGCGCCCGTCATTATGCTCACCGCCAAGAGCGAGGACACCGATCTGATTCTGGGGCTAAACATGGGGGCGGATGACTACATCACCAAGCCCTATCGCCCCACAGAAGTGATGGCACGGGTGAAGTCCCACCTGCGACGTTATGCCCAGCTAGGGGGCATGACCGCTCCAAAAGAGGGCAGCTTGACCGTGGGGGAAATTGCTCTGGACGACGAGGCCAAGACCGTCACCCTCCGTGGGGAGGAGGTCAACGTGACCCCCACGGAATATAGCATCTTGAAGTTTTTGATGGAAAATCCCAACAAGGTCTACAACTCCAAGGCGCTCTACACCGCCGTCTGGGGACAGTCCCCCATGGGTGCAGAGGGTTCGGTGGCGGTACATATTCGTCATTTGAGAGAAAAGCTAGAGGTCAATCCCTCTGAGCCTAGATACTTAAAAGTGGTCTGGGGTCAGGGGTACAAATTAGAGAAATTGGAGGGAAAATCATGACTTGGAAGCAATCTTACGGGGTGAAAATCCCCGTTTACATCATCACACTTTTGGCACTCATTGCATCCATCGCATCAGGTGCGGTGTTACTCATTGGCTACGACAACGGCACTTTCACCAACGAGCAATATTACGGCACAGACTCTTATAACAGCCTAGCAGGTAGCACGCTATGGAGCTATAACGCACGGTTGGACAATGAAAAGAGATGGACTGAGGAGACGGTGGCTTCTGGTGATGCATTGACCATCATAGAAGGCTCTGGTATGGAATATTCTGATGAGGTAATCATTTTTTCGGAGAAACCATTGGAGTTTGAGATATTAGAATCGGAACTGATTATCGACCAATATTTAGCTGAAGTCTTGGCTGAATTTGAATCCACTGCCAGTGTAGAGGAGACCAACTTCAACATCCGCATCACGGAAAATGCCACAGGGGATGTGCTACTGGATACCTTTGGTGATGGGCTGTATTGGCCCATGGAAACCCGGGAATACGGCAATTACACCATAGAGGGTGCCCTCCAGAGCCCCACCACGGTGAACGACGAATTTGCTGGGCAAGAGGTGATGTACTATCAAATGCGGAGCCTGTTCCCCGACATTTGGGTGGTCTTTGGCGTTAGCACCCTTCTCTTGCTCATTGGCTTAGGGCTTATCATCGCTACCGCAGGTCACCGCAAGGGGAAAGAGGGGGTCACTCAGGGAACATTGGAGAAAATTCCCACAGACTTGTGGGTGGTATCGGTCACTCTATTGGGTGGTGCCGCCGCCTACGGTACATTTGCCAGCAGTTATAGCGGCTGGCAACAGCAGAGCGACATCGCCTATGTGGTGGGCATGGTTGCCCTTGCCACCGCCTGTGCTCTGGTCTTTGGGGATTTGGTGCTCAAAACCGTTGAGACAGTGGCGGTGCGTGTGAAAACCCATACCTTTTGGCACAATACCATCATAGGTTGGATATTCCGAAGTGTGAAAAAAGGGTTTGCCACCCTGCCCATCATCTGGCGGACTGTAATCATTAGCTTAGCTATCTTTGCTGTCAACGGCTTTTTGGGGATGTGTTCCACCTTTGGTGTGCTGTCATGGCTTATTTTCGCCTTTTATAATCTGCTAATGGTGGTTGCCCTCTGCGCTCTGGCATGGCAGATGAAGCTACTCCAAACTGGGGCAGAAAAACTGGCAAATGGCAAGCTCAGTGAGAAAATCAACACCAGTAGAATGTACCTAGACTGCAAAAAATACGGTGAAACACTGAACACCATCGGGGATGGCATCGGCCTTGCCGTGGACGAAAAGCTGAAATCCCAGCGGATGAAAACCGAGCTGATTACCAACGTCTCCCACGACATCAAGACCCCACTCACCTCTATTGTTACCTGCGTGGAACTCCTCCAAGGGGAGCACACAGAGGAAGAACACAGAGAGTATTTAGATCTGCTCCAGCGTCAGTCTATGAAGATGAAAAAGCTGGTGGAGGATCTGGTGGAGGCCTCCAAAGCCTCCACAGGCAATTTGAGCGTGAATCTGGAAGACACCGATTTGGTGGAGGTGGTGGAACAGGCTCTGGGGGAGTATGTCGCCCGATTTGAAGCCCAGAATTTGACCGTAATGACCACGTTCCCAGAAAGTTGCACCGCTCAGGCTGATGGAAAATTGCTGTGGCGGGTGCTAGACAACCTCCTGTCCAACGTATGCAAATACGCCATGCCATCCACACGGGTGTATGTTACGGTGACAGAGGGTAATCGCCCTGAGATCGCCATTAAAAATATCTCGGCAGAACCTCTGAACCTCACCGCAGAGGAACTGATGGAACGCTTCGTCCGTGGGGAGTCCTCCCGCACCACCGAGGGCTCAGGCTTGGGACTAAACATCGCCCAAAGTCTGATGCAGCTGCAAAACGGCAGTCTGAAGCTGTATATCGACGGCGACTTTGTGAGAGTCCAGCTCTATCTATAAGGCATCACCCCCGAGCCAGCTACGGTTCGGGGGTGATTTTTTCAAAGTTTATGGGAACATTTTCCCAATTTCTGCGTCTAAATAGGTAAACCAACTCTGTCATATATTTGTAATGCCTCTAGCTATCTTTTATGATGTGAGTGTGATAGAATGAGAACGGTAGAAAATGCTAACTAGGGGTAAAAATTAGAGAGGAGTACACGCCATGAAAACAACACTCAACTCTACCCCAGTATATCAAATTTTGCAACGTAATAAGACCATACTGCCACCATAACCATTGGTCAGGGAACCACCGCTACTGGCGAGAGCGGAACCGTGGTGTATTATGTGATTTTGAAATCACCCAATAACCCAATCGTAAAATAGATAGGATAACCCCCGTGACACTTTATATCAAACAAAAATATTAGAAAGCGTGATTATGATGCAGAAAAGAAATACAATTCGGAACACATTCTTGGGTTCTATCCTGCTGTTTCAGCTTGTTTTCCTAGGGTATATCATCTGCGGCAGTGATGTGATTGCGATGCCGCCGCACTACTTAAAACCCACCTCATTTGAGTATTGGAATTGGCTGGTTGAGAATAGAACTTCGCTCGATAGTGCTCTCATTGACAGTGCTATGATTATAAGCATTGTTATGACGTGCATTTTTCTGTTGGGGCTATCTTATGATCTGTTGATCAATCCACTCAGACCGAAAAATAAAAAGCCGATACTAATTTCCTGTGTGCTTGGACTGATTGGTTACTGCCGCTTGGAAAGGAGAAATTCCCCCTGCACAGTACGGGGGTCGCACTGGTAGGAAGTGACTAGCTCACCCCCCTCTGTCTTGTCTGGATTCATAGCATAATCCGTGCGATCACCAAGACAATCAGCAATGGTTTTTCCCTTGTTTTGGTGCATAGCAATGAGCCGTGTGGTAGCGATAAAATCACCTCCTACATATTCAATTTTATGGGCTTGGGTTATAGGTCAAAGTCGTGAAGCTCCTTGGAAAGTGCAATGACTTCTTTGAGTATTTCGAGTTGCTTGGAGTAATCAGCTACTTGAACTTCATCAGCCAAATCAACAAAGAATTTTAGCAGAACACAGTCGGCATCCACCGGTGAAATGGAGAAGTCCTCATACATCCGAAAGAGCAGAGAGAGGAATATGTGCCAGTCGTTTCTAGGGCACATGGTACTATCTAACCTCTGATATTTGAGCTGAATTTCACCCTTGGCGATGTCCTCATCATATTCAATGCGAAGGTCAGCAACGGTGGCATCGGCAAAGATTTCAAGAGGCCCATACAACGCACGAAATACCATAAGTTTCTCGTCATTAGGCACTCGGCGATACTGGGCTGTGTCCACGGCATGATAGTTCAAAATGGCATCTATGGATGGTGGGTGAATATCTGCTAGGTCGTCTGGCTCATCAAATTCACCATTCAAAAAAGATGCCTTTTCAGCCTCGAACGCTTGTAAAAAATTGCGTGTGAAAACCTCCATAGCAATCAATCCTCCTGCTCACTGCATTGCGTTTCTGGATATAAAATAATACGTTTTTTCTTTTTTTGGGCATACTCCAATGTCTTAGCGGCACCACCCCAACTATGGGTGACATACGCCACCAGAACATCATTATCTTGCACCATAATCTCGTTTCTTTTTAAGATGGCAAAGCGTTTTGGCACCTTCTCCAGCTCTGGATACATGGTGTAATCATAGTCGTCCTCGTAGTGGTTTTTCTCTAAATATGCTAAGACAAGGATACGCTGAATTTGCGGAGAACGCTTCTTTTCTTGCTCTAAGACCGAGGATACCATCCTATCAAAACCGCCATGACCACCGCAGTAAAAATGGGTGACTCCCTCGCTAATAAGCTGTCGGATCACGGCTTCTAGCCAGCTACGAATTTTTTCATCGCCATATACATCGTTGTGTCCACAAAATGTTACTGTCATGAATACCTCCCACTCTCGATAAGCCCAATATTGGGCATCACACTTATGCCCAGTATACGGGCATAATAGAGAAAAGTAAAGGGGGGATTTTGATGATTTCTTATGCACCCTTATGGGTAACATTGAAAAACCAAGGCATGAGCACTTACACGTTGCGCCAGTATAAAGGATTTGGTGGCGGAACCATTCAACGGTTGCGACAAAATCTCTCTGTTTCCACAAATACACTAGATGACCTGTGCAAAATCTTAAAGTGTCCACTTTCAGATGTAGCGATTTTTATCGAAGATACTGAAGAACTGGAAATTAAAAAATAGCTATTGACAATGTGGGATATATCCCACTATAATAGAGATAGAAAGTAGCGTGTTAGCAGTGAGAGACTTTGAGGTAATCCCCTACGAAAAAGAGAATGGCGATGTCCCTGTGATGGAATTCATCCAAGAACAACCCAATAAAATGCAGGCTAAAATTCTGATGGAAACCGAACTGCTAGAGGAATACGGCAACGAACTTGAGGGAAAATATACGAAGCATTTGGATGATGGTATCTTTGAACTTCGCATCAAGCTGGCATCTGACATCACTCGTATACTCTACTTTTTTCACATTGGGAAAAAGATTATTTTGACCAATGGGTTTGTGAAGAAAACACAGAAAACCCCAGCCAGAGAGATTGCTTTGGCCAAGAAATATCGTAGCGACTATTTGAGCAGGGAGGCTACACGATGAATCTACAAGATATGAAGCAAACTTTGCTATCTAATCCCGAAGTAAAGAAAGAATACGAGGCATTACAGCCCGAATATGCCGTAGTACGTGCCGTACTAGAGGCTCGTAAACAGGCTCGATTGACACAACAGGAACTTGCAGATATGACTGGCATCCACCGCAGTGATATTAGCAAACTGGAGAATGGTACCTCTAATCCTACCATCGGGTTACTTCAACGGCTAGCCGAAGGTATGGGCATGACAGTCCGTGTGGAATTTGTACCAAAGAGCTGATGATAACAAAATAGAGTGGCGATAGCACGAAGCTACCGCCACTCTATTTTTGTCTTTACACGGCTCTCAGCCAGTCGTTAAACCCCTCTACTTGGGCGATGATCCATGCACCTAGCAGGGGTAGCCCGTAGGGGCTGATGAGGTAGGACAGGACGAGGAACAGCACCCCTCCTGTAACTTCATGGGTGACGAGTAGGAACAGACCTACAAGGAAGCCCAGCGAGGCCACAAGCCCCAGCAGACCGCCACCAAAAATCAGCAGGAACTTGGCGATAGAGAGCACCAGAGAGAGGGCGAGGGTGATGGGGAACAACACGATTTTGAGTAAGCATTTCATAGGGGGTACCTCCTGTTTGAATGATTTGTTTTACCGTACCCAACCTTGGACAGACTGCAGAGTGGTGTCGTCCCAATTATTATAACGTGCGCCACTGAGCATAAATGCAATAAATGGGGCAGCAGGATAGCTTGCAAACTCACTTGCATAGGTATAGGTATCGTTTGAGGACAATCCTAAACCCTTATCCAAGCAAAACCCGTAGCTGTTCACTGCCTCGCCACCATAGTTATAGCTGGTGCGAATGGTGCGGATATTCACCTTGCTCTCCAAGTTGTTGGAGTAATAGGTGCCTCGGAAATCCGTTGCGTTGCTGTACTGCACAGTCACATTGCTGGGAACATTGCTGTTCTCAGCCGCATGAGATGTCATGGTCATAGGGGTAATCAGCCCGAAAACCAAGGTTAATGCGAGAAGAAATGATAGTCCTCGCATACAAAAATGCTTTTGCATTGCCATGAAAAGTTCTCCTTATAATCGTGTTGTTTTGAACGCAAAAAGGCAGTCGATTCAAAACGAGAATCGACTGCCTATCTAGGTAAGCTGGGATTGTGCTTGGAGCACCAGACAGGCGGAAATTTCATGACTAGGGAGATTTTGCGTGTAGGCGAGGATGTAGGCTATACGAGTGCAATGCTCATTTTGTGATATGAGCTATAAAACTAAGGTGATAGTGCCACCGATAAAACTACTGATAGTGCTTTGTAATAGTTCTCGTTTACCAAATCCGTTAAATAGTTCGTTTTGCGTTTTTACCCCCATAGGGATGTATAGGGAAGTGTCATTTGGCATTAAAAACCTCCTTTCCAAAAATAAATAAAAGCCTTGCAGAACTATACATGCAAGGCTTTTACATTATTTAACTTATTTTCTTATCAAAAATAAGTTTTCTTGTGTTGCAAATATAGAAATAAGATCTATAATATCACTACACGTAGAATATACTGATACTGAAAAACCACCTGAAATACAAATATTGCAATAATCATCTGCTTTTAGCAAAATTTGAACAGACGATTTATCTTTCACAATAACCTCATTTATGATGCTAGAAATTTCTGTTAGTGGCAGTTTACGAATATTTTCACCTACATCATAATTTGATAAAAGTCCAAAATACTCACAAGGTAATTCTGTTAAGCATAGTTCAGCTTCATAGTAGCACATTACTTTAAATACTAATCTGATTACCTTTTCAGAAAAACTTTGCAAGAAAGTATTCATAAAATATTCTTCAAACTCAAAATAGTCTTTTGAAGTAACTGGTTTAGGTAAATAATCAATAAAATATTCGTTGCTAGATTTTTGAAGTTGTTCAACTTTTCCCAAAATATCAGTCATTTTAATTATATTACCTCCTTAAAACTTTACCATTTTCATCTAATGTACCTACACGATCACCTTTTTTATCTTTGAGCTTCCACTTACTACCGCCATGTCCATTTCCTCTATCCTTGTCGATACTCCAACCACCATCTTCTTTGTATTCTTGTTTGCCTCTTACTTTTTCATTAAATTGATCTAAATCTACATTACCATTAGGTTTCTTTAATCGTGAAGGAATTTTGGCTTCGACTGCTTTAATTTCTGCTCTTTCAGCAAACCAATCCGAAATGGTATTATATAACCAAGAGCCTGCTTTGATAATTGCTCCTCCAACAATTATCACACCTGCCGTTGTTACAACAACTTGACCTATGCCTGGGATATACCATGTTCCTGCTGCAATCGCTATTACTGAACGTGTTTGTAGTGTTTCCTGCTCAACCGCTGTATCCAATAATACCGTAAATTCCGCTTGTGAGTAATAAACGTCGTTTATATATACTCCTGTTTCAACTACTTGCACATAATCTTTGTTTGGGATATTATGTGCAAACGCAGGAATAGTTGTTGTAAAAACCATTACTACCATAAGTATAAAGCTAATTAGCTTAGTTGTCAATTTTTCATAATTCATATCCTTTCTCAATCTTGATTTTCAAATATACATACTTTTATTCGCCTATTAAAATATTTTATTCACCTCACTTTTCTATATCGTTTATCGTATCATATGTTATAACTATAACATATGAACTAGACACCTTATGTCTAGTTCAAAAAAGTTTTTTATATTTTTTATAATTTAGATATTGTTCTGAATAGACTGTTTCCGTACATTCAAACCGTTTGATGTTGCTTATCTTTATTAACTCATACTCCGTATAATAAGAGAAAAGATATATTCCATCTAATTTGTACACATATCCAAGACAAGCAACATCGGTTCGGTGATCAATATTCGCCAATAACTTAAAATCCAAACACTTATTTATCGACACAAATATGCCTTTACTAAAGTCAACAGGCTCATTATAAACATCTAAATTCAAATATTCGTTTACATTTTCTTCAAACATAGTTGTAATATTTGGAGCAATCAAATATAACTTTTGTAAAATTTCTTGGCTGTTTGTATTGCTTACAAACATACGAGATATGTGTAACGCTGTTACGAAATCTCACGATTTTCAGCGGTGACGGTGACGGTGCGTTTGAGGGTCTCGGTAATGGTGATGTCAAATTCTTTCATGGGTAGGTCTCCTTTTGGTTTTGATATATAAAAAAGCCGCCTTGTGATGGTTTCACAAAACGGCTCAATTATTGGGGTGGTAGAGGTCGTGGTTGACCTGTGCTGCATAGTAGCTGTCGATGGTGGATGGTGCGTTAAAGAGGGTTGCCAGCAAATACCGCTTGATGTTGCGGACGTAGGTGGTATTCCTATCGAGGCATTCAACAACGTACTCAATATGGCTTGATGAAATCTGCAAAAATCTCTCTTTCACCATGGGGGCTGGGTAGTCCTCGCCAGCAACGGTGATAATCTCCTTGGTGGAGCAGAGGACTTCGATGATAAGCTCGGCAATCTCGTCGAGGCGGCTATCGCCCCCCAAGGGGCTGTGGACTTTGAGGTGATGGTACTCCAAGTTCTGATATACTAAATCTCTAACATCGTCTGTGCTCTCACATCCCATCCATTCCAATCCCGTCCGTGAGCTGTCCTCTGGATTTGATTGATAAGGATTTGATATATCCGTACTTGATGTATTAGGTTTTGATTGTTTAGTATTTAATTGGGGGGACTTCTCCGTATACGGCTCGTCCACATACGGCTTTCCCGTATCTGGTTGGGTCGTATCTGGTTGGGTCGTATCTGGTGGAGACGTATCTGGTTTGGGGGGATGTGGCTTCTCGTAAATGATGTACTCGGTGTCAGCGATACGACCACGATGGTCTCTGGTCTGGTGACGGACAAGATAGCCGTATTTCTCCAACTCCTTGAGGGCACTCCCAATGGCTTCGACCCCCTCCTTGCAGATGGAGGCCAGCCCTCTGGTGGTGTAATCCCACTTGTCGTTAAGAGAGAGCATTTTTGACAGGAGGCCAATGGCTTTGAGGGACAAGTTCATGTCCCGAAGATGGTAGTTCGCCATGGTGGTGTAGTTGTGGTTTTTCTCCACTCTAAAGACTGCCATGATTATCGCTCCTGCTGTTGTGTCCGCTTCTTGTGCCAGCCCTCTAACAGCTTCAAGATGGTATCCTGCATTTTTTCTGGGGTGTAGCTCTTGGGAAAGTATTTGCTAATTTTATCGCTGGAGAAAGAAATTTTTGCTTGTTCGGGCTTCTTCTCCTCGCTCATAATAGCGCTCATGGCCTCGCAGGTGCAGTTGCCATCGGCACTGAAACGCTTCAACCGCTGGGCTTGTGAGAGGGACGGTGTGGCTTGCTCTGCATCCATGACATCCAACAGGGTTTCTTGTTCGGTGATGGATAAGTAAGACAACTCCACGGCAGGATTAAAGCCAATTTTACGCTCATCGACCATGTCTAAAAGTTCGGGTATCAATTCCGTCAAACGTACAAATCTTTGGACTTGCCGTGGACTATCGCCAGAATTTTCAGCGATTTTGTTATCACTTCTTAACTTCGTGCCAATTTGGCACGAAGTTAAATCCTTTCGTGCGCCTTGATGTTTGATGGCCTCTAACTTCATCTTATAGGCAAAGGCTCTTTCGCTGGGGAGGATATTTTCACGTTGCAAGTTGCTGTCAACCATAATAATGGCGGCAGTGTCATCATCCATATCACGGACGATGACGGGCATGGTCTCCAGTCCAGCCAGTTCGGATGCACGGTGACGACGGTGCCCAGATACAATCTCATAGCCACCCTCTGGGTGAGGTCGGGCAAGGGCAGGGACAAGCACTCCGTAAAACTTTACGCTCTCCACAGTCTCTAGCATTGCCTCATCGTCCTTTACCTTAAATGGGTGGTCTTTGAAGGTGCGAAGCTCCTCCAACGGGAGTTGGGTCACTTTTTCTCGCTGGGCATCGTCTCGGCTCTCTTGGGTGGAGAACAGGTCATCTACTGAGGCCAGCTCTAGCTTTCTGTCTTTGCTTTTCAATTTTCAGTACCTCCTTGGTCAGATTTCGATATGCCTCGGCAACTTTGCCTTTGGGGTCATGGGCGAAAATACTCTTGCCCTCTGCGGTGGTTTCAGCCGCACGGATGGAATAGGGAATGTCGGTGTCAAGGACTTTAATTTTGGTGCCGTAGGACTCTCGTAATAGGGAGCTAATCTCTTTGGAGAAATTAGTGCGATTATCTACCATAGTGATGAGTACACCGTCAATCGCCAATTTGGGGTTGATTTGCTTGCGGACTTGGGCTATGCTTTGAAAAATTTCCTCCAAACCTTTAGCGGAGAGGAATTGGGACTGGGTTGGAATGATGACACTGTTTGCCGCTGATAAGGCATTGATGGTAAGCATCCCAAGCGAGGGACTGGTATCTAGCAAAATATAATCGTATTCCCTCTTGAAATGCGACAGTGCTTCCTGTAAAATAGTTTCACGGCTCATTACATTGATGAGGGACAATTCTACACCAGCCAGACTTTTGTTAGCGGGGAGCAGGTCAATGCCTTCGGCATGACTCAAGATTCCCTCTTTGGGATCAATAGGCTCCTCATTGATGACCTTATTAAATAGCGTAGTCAGCGTGAATGAATGTTCTTTGGGTTTGGTATAGCCCAAACTGATACCCAAGGAGCCTTGTGGGTCACAGTCTATGAGCAAGACCTTCTTGCCTGCCTGTGCCAAGCCAACACCCAAACTTGCGGTTGTCAATGTCTTTCCGACACCGCCTTTTTGCATGGCTATGGCAATTACTTTAGCGTTCATAGAAACCTCCTTTTTGGTTTATGGCATAAAAATAAGGCCAAGTTTCCTTGACCTTATTTTGTAGCTTATTTAATTGTAAAACTGGCATTTAGGTATTTGTCGCAAATGTACCAAAAATTTTATAGGGGCTGAAATCGAGGGTGATTTTGCCTCGAAATAAACCCTGTTTTAGAGGGACGAAACGGCTGAAACCGTTGGTATGACTGGGTTTTTACGTTTGTCGCAATTATGCGGTAAGGGCAAGCAAAAGAACCGATTAGCCTAACGGCTAGTCGGTTCTTTTGCTTGGCATTTGCCTAGTGGGAAATTGGGAGATTTCTGTATTTTAGGGGATTTCACTGCACTTTACTCCCTGTAATTTCGGTAGGGGCAAATCGATTTTATTCGAGGGGAGTGTCCCCTCGAGCTCCCCCAGATGGTGGATGATTGGGGGCTTGACCACATCCAGTACCATAGACGGACGAAAAACGAGGTGATTGATTTCACCTCGTTTTTCTGTTTCCTTGCATCCCGTAGGGGCGACCTGCGGTCGCCCGCTGCCTTATTCTTTGTCTACTGCGCCGCAGTTTTTGCGATAATTTAATAATCTTCATTTTCGTATCGGGTATACCCTCGACGATCTCGGCCACAGCGGTCGTAACCATCTTTATCATAACCGTCTTTGTTATACCCTGTTCTGTCATATCCTTTTTGGTTATAGCCATCTCTGGTAAACCCGTGTAGATCATATCCACTTTGGTTATAGCCGTCCCAGGCAAATCCATGCTTGTTATAACCATTTCGGTTATAGCCATTCGTATCGAATCCATCTTTATCACGACCGTCCCGATTGAGGCCGTGTCTATTATAACCGTTTGAGTCAAATCCGTCTTTATCATAACCGTCTTTGTTATAACCGTCTTTGTTATAACCGTATTGATTGACTCCATCGCAATCATATCCTTCACCGTTGTAACCGGATTTGTTGTAGTTATCTTGGTTGGAATTTTGAATGTCACTAGATTTTTGGATGTTGCTTGTTTGGCTGTATGTATATCTAATGTAATTATCTCGACTAACCCCATTTCGATTGTACCCTTTTCGGGTAAATCC
Source organism: Bengtsoniella intestinalis (assembly GCF_039719005.1). GTDB lineage: Bacteria > Bacillota > Clostridia > Oscillospirales > Oscillospiraceae > Oscillibacter > Oscillibacter intestinalis. The sequence continues at coordinate 87,583 of NZ_CP133584.1, forward strand.
TTCTTTGTCATAGCCATAACGATTATAGCCATCTCGTCCAAATCCGTCTTTATCATACCCTGCTCTGTTATAGCCGTTTCGGTCAAATCCATCAGAATCAAATCCTTCATTGTCATAATAATTATGATTAGAGCTATGGATTTCAAAGGTGTCATGTCTGGATAGAATTTCTTTATAGCTGATGTTTCTGTGTTGGATTTCGTTTTCCACCTTTTTACAACTTTTTCTTTTTTTGTAAAGGTAATGTGAAATTCTCCATACAATCCAGAGTAAGAACCAGATGGGAATCCATAACGCTGGTTCAAGAATCATTGTAAATAATTGCATTAAATCGTCCATGATTGGGAAAAGGAGAGCACAGAATAAAAGAGCTATTGCTAAACCGCCTATGATAGATAAACAACCAATGTTTTCAACGTTGTTATGCGTTTTGGTTTTTCTACTGTTTGGATGTCGTCTATAATGACCGTGGACATATCGATATTTCCCATATCTTTTCGTATAAGGGGCTATGTAAATGTCATCATCATATATTCTTTTTTTACTCATACGCCCCCCCTATAAAACAAAAGGATGTATAAATATTGTAACATTTACAGCATGAATGTCAAGCGCCAGTGTTGTGCATTGGGTGAAAACATGTGTTTAAGAAATATCGATTTGTATTACCTCCCATGTATTTTATGCCGTGCAATTAAATCCGCCAACAACATTTCGCATTCTGCTTCCGTTTTAGCATAGACCGTCTGTACATGGCGTTTGCCATCGGTACCCACAGGGGCGTAGCGGCCTTCCCAGAGGGTGGGGGTGATTTGGGTCAGTCCACCTGTGCCTGGCTTGCGTTTCTTGCCTTTGTGGGGCTGAAATGGGGCAGAGGGCTGGGCTTCTTTGGGCGGTTGTGGTGGTGGCGCTTGGTGTGTGATACCTTGGTCGATATGGAGGGAAGCGGCTTTCTGCATGGCTTCTGTGGAGTGGGCGTAAATGTCCAAGGTGGTGGCGGCAGAGACGTGACCAATGACTGTAGACAGGGTTTTTACGTCCATCCCACCAGCGATGGCGTTGGTTGCAAACGTATGGCGCAGGTCATGGAATCGCACTCGTTTGCACTGGGCGTGTTCCAAGATGCGGTGCATTTTTTTGAGACACCAGTTGGGATCCATAGGTGCATCCTCTTTCACAGGGGATGGGAAAATCCACTGGCTTTTGGTGTGTGTATGAAGCTGTTCTAGCACGGTCAGCACCGATTCTGGCAAGATGATGGTGCGGTTGGATGCGTTGGTTTTGGGTGGCGCCACAATCAGTTCACCCTGTATGCGCAAGACCTGTTTTTCCACTCGTATGGCACCAGTTTCCCATGTGACGTCGCTCCATTGGAGTCCTAGTAATTCCCCTCGACGTAGCCCTGTTGCCAGTGCCAGAAGGTAGAGTTCGTAGTAGCCTTCGTACTTGGCTTGGATTAAAAATCGCCCCATTTCCTCTCGTGTGAGCACCTGCATTTCATGGCTGTTTTTGGGTGGCAATCGACAATCCTCGGCAGGATTTTTACGGATGAGGTGTTGGTCAACCGCTTGCGCCAAGGCTTTGTGGCAGATAGCATGACAGGTGCGGATGGTGCGGTCAGACAGGCCTTCGCCGTAATATTCTGTCAGTTGCTTGCGCCCGGATTGTTTCAGGTGGGCGTAAAATTGTTGCAAGTCATTGGTGGACAGCTTGTCTAATTTGTAGGCTCCCAGCTCTGGGATGATGTGAAGGCGGAGCAACCGCTCTTGGCTTTCTTGGGTGGAAGGGCTGAGTCGTGGAACTGAATACTGCTCGTGCCAGATGGTGAGCCAATCCCCGAATTTCATATCTGGCTTTAGCTTGCTGTTGGCAGTAGGCACGATGTTTTCCTGCAACGCTTTCAGCTTAGCTACACATTCTTTTTTCGTTTTCGCCAACACGGACTTTGTTTTGGGCAATCCTTTTTCGTCGTAGCCGATGACGTGACGACCTTCCCACCTGCCATCACTGCGGAGACGAACCAGTCCTGTACCACTTTTGCGCTTCTTGCTCATACCATCACCCCTTCCAAAAATCCGCCCACAATCTGTGCGGCTCGTTGCTGCATATCGCCTGTGACGTGGGTGTAGGTGTCCAGCGTGAAGGACGCTTTTGTGTGCCCAAGAATGTGAGACAGCGTCTTAGCATCCACCCCATTGGTCAAGGCGTGGGTAGCGAAGGTATGGCGCAGGTCATGGAATCGAATGCTTGGTAGGTTAGCTTTTTCCAAGATAAAGTTGAGTTGGCGATAGGCGGTGGAGGGTCTGGTTGGCTGTGTCGGGTTTAATAAGTTGGGGAATATCCATTCTGATTTTACCGTTTCTTTGCGCTCAGCAAGCACTTCCATAGCGCTAGGTGGCAGGAAGATTTTCCGTGTACTCTCACCAGTTTTGGTGTCACCGATGGTCATGTCGTCATGGACAGTGCGGCTGATTTTCAGTGTTCCCAACTCTAAATCCAAGTCCTCCCATTGCAATCCACACAGCTCACCACGGCGCAAGCCTGTGGTGATGGCGGTGTAGAAAAAATCGTGCCATTGGCAATCACCCTCTATCACAGAGAGGAACAAATTCAACTGCTTCTGATTCAAAATCTGCTTTGCTGGAGGGTTGGGCTTTGGTACCACAGTTCCTAGTGTGGGGTTGTGTGCGATGAACCCCTCATGCTTCGCCATCTCCATGGATAGATGCAACATAGAATGTACACTCCGAACCGTACTATCGGATAGTGATTTGCCTGACTTCTCATGCTCCACGATACGCCCTGATTTTTTCAGCTTGGTATACATCCTCTGTACGTCTGTGGTGGTGATGAGGGAGATGGTTTTTTCTCCAAGGTGTGGCTTGATGTAGTTCTCAGCATAGTTCCGATACCCCTGCAAGGTGCTAGGACGCACTGTGCCATTCATGTAGTCATCTAGCCATTTGTCCAGCCAGTCACCCAAGGTCATGGCACAACCTTCTGTCAATTCAACATCCTGATACACCGTTTTCTGTTGATGCAACTTCTCCAACAATTCCTTTTGACTTTTTCCAAACACGGAGCGAAAGATTGGCTTGCCGTCGTCCTTATGACCCACCACAATCCGACCTTCCCACCGTCCGTCGTCCCGCTTTCTCACCATGCCATCCCCAGATGGTCTGCGCTTACTCATGTGTGTCCTCCTTTGATTCTTGTAATAGGTTTGCAAATTTCACGCCCACCTTCAGTCCATAAGTGAAGCTGTGTAGCGACACTTCCTCTTGCAATAAATTGTTTGCATCCACTAATCGTAGCAATAGTTTGCGATCCTCCTTGCCTAGCACATCGTGCAATGCCGCCCATGCAATCTCTCGTTCGTCCATCCATCGTTGGTCTGGTAGCGGTGGTTGAAATGTTTGTTGTAGCGTTCTCATAAACTCGTCCATACTCGAACCTCCTTTTTCAACCACCAACACTACCACAGGCGTTACCCAATAGCTATTCACTATAACCAACAATTTTTATGTGTTGCGATGACCTTAATCCAAGTCTGTGCCTTGCTGAAATGCAATGGCGTGGTCCACAGTGATGTTGCCTCTAGTTTGTTTCACCTCTCGAATACAGCGGCCACGAAGGCTGTGCAATTCATCAGGAGTGATGTCCAAGGTGGTGGATAGTAGGTGCATCATCATGTTGGTTTCCACTGACAGGCGGAACAAATTATTGGCAACACGATGCTCAGAAAGATGGAGGGCACCGCTGATGGCATCCAAAATAGCTTGGGCTAAAAAGGGCGTGGCATCTTGACTTTCTAAAAATCCTGTATAAAATTTTAGAGCATTTTCCATGTATTCACTGCGACTTTTGCAGTTGGCGCTTTGCAATTTACTGTCCATGGTAGCGATGGTAGTGGGGTAAAGCCATGCGGCTGTGCGTTGTTTAATTTCAGACATAAAATCTCCTTATTTTGTGCCGACCACCTTGACGTGGTCGGTGATTTTGTTGTAGTTACGGGCTTTTTGGGGGTTTGCGACCACCTAAAGCGATGTCAAGGGGAAATTCCGACCACCTAATCGTCGTTCCCCAAATGCCCAGCACTGCTGGGCAAAGTGACCGAGAGGGGACTCCTACGACCCCCTCTCTTTCTCCTGCTCACTTTTCGACCGGGGGTTCATGGTGAATTTGGGTGGTTTTGTGGTTGCTCCAACACATCCTCAACGTGGCGTTTTGGGCTGTGGGGCGGTATGCTCACTCTGGGTGGCTGCTAACTATGGCACACAGGGGCAACAAAGGGCGAACGAGGGCTTGTACATGCTGATGTGTTGAGGAGTGAAGGGTTTGCTGTGGGTTAACCCCTTGGATATCTATTGTGCGCTACTTTCCCCTTGAGTCGGTGCTGAGAATGAGGGTAAAAGGGTGTCGTGTTTCACGACGGCCTTTACCTGTGGCGTGGCAAAGGGGTGTGCGTTTCGGGTAGGCCTTTACGCTAACTGGTGTTGGTGAAACAACTCTAAGGCTTCGCTGATAGGACGGATGGTGTAGCGAAGATTGCCATTGCGCTTCACGCCATCTTTGGTGACGATGCTGGTAGGTTCGGTGGTGATGAGACCGTGTTCTTCCAACGCCATGACGTACTTACGAACTGTATTTTGACTCATGTCCACTGCACTACCAATAGTTTTGTAACTGGGATGGCACTGGTAGGTTTTACGATCCTCCAGATACAGCAGGAAGGCGTAGACTGCAATCTCTCCGCTGGCTAAGCCCAGAGAAAAAATCTGGTTGGGTAAGGTAAAATAATAATTGAGAACATTTTTTCTTTGCATTAAGTGCCCTCCACATTTGCTTCGACCCAAGCGATGAATTGTTCCTTGGGAACAACCATGCGGTTGCCGACTTTTAGAACAGGAAATCCTGTTTCGTGCATCAGTTCATACCCTGTTGAGGGCGACACCCCCAGCACTTGCGCCACTTGTTTTGCATTGAGGAACAGTGGCAGTTCCTCATAGGTTTTGTAGATAGATTCTTTCATTTGTACCTCCGATTTTGTTTTTCTTTGTTTCAGGCAACGCAGTTTTTAAGTTTTAAATGTGGTAGAGGCAAACCCACTAGGCATCAAGCAAATTTTGAAATTTTTATAGTTGAACTGTATGCTGTGAATTCGCCCCTACACTTTATAGGACACTCTCGGATGGTTTGTAAACCAAAATTCAAAAATTTTTACAAAAAAGGACGCCTTATGTTTCCATAAGACGTCCCAATTTTAGGAGGAGTTTATTCAGTCGTTTCGACACTGCCATTTTACTGACACCACTTTGAGCGCCGATGTCACTCATACTTAATCTTTGGACGTAGTAGAGGTCAATCAGATTTTGTTCATCGGTGGATAGGGTTTCCATGGCTGTTTGCAGTTTTTCAAGCCTTAGGCTTTTAGAGACCAAGTTGAAAACATAATCGGCATCGGTTGCACAGGTTTTGGTTGCCTCCAGTTGTTCAAAACTACTTTTACTTAAATGGCGACAATCACTGCGCTCTTGCGCCTGCATCCGCTTTCGGTCTTGTTCTAAAAATGTTGCAACTTCGTCGCTGACATCAATCTCGACTTCTTGATAAAGAATGGTTTTTCCCACGCTTGTCCTTCCTGCCATGGGAAGGTTGCAAAATGGCAAGCCAGAACCGGCACCATCATTCCGGTGACTTCAAGGCTATCCAACTAAACGGACATGGTAAGATGCTTTAGTGGCAACCAAGAAGTCTGAGATCACGTGTGTAACCCCAACGGCTTCGAATTGCAAGGCAACGCCTTGTGGATGTAGTATACGATATTTTTGGGAGGGGCGCAAGGGGGTATTTAATATGCAGTGATGTATTATAAAATATTGAAAATTCCCTAAAATTGTGCTATAGTTAGTTTGAATTAGTATAACAATTTTACTTTCGAAGGCACAAAGGAGGATTGGCAATGACTTCTAACTTCAACTTTCTTGTAAAAGATTTTCCACTGTTGGCACAAATCGGCTCTACTGCTGAAAAATATTTATACTCAGACTACAACTCGTGTCTGATTAAGTTGGGTATGTTTGGTGAAACAATGGTGCATCTAATGATGCAATTAGATCGTATGCCAGAGCCAGCTTATGACAATACTCACGCCAATCGACTACGCCAGCTGAAGCGAGCAGGGCTGCTTCCTAGAGAAATTGATGATATTTTTTACGCATTGCGAAAAACCCGTAATGATGCCATTCATGCCAACTTGGAAGATGGAGACAGGTGCCGCACCCTTCTTCAGATGGCGTATACATTGGCGGTGTGGTTCACCCAAGTGTATGGTGATTTGGGCATTATCATTCCCGAATTTGTACTGCCTGCCCAAGATAATACTGACTACGAAGCTCTTTTAGCGGAGCAAGAAGAAAAAATAAAAGAGTTGACCACCAAAATCCAAGAGATGAAACCCCAAGACGTGTCGCCATTTGAACGTGCCAAACGCTCCAATGATGCCATGACTAAGCTGTCCCTTTCTGAAAAAGAAACACGCTATCTGATTGATGAGCAACTGCGCCAAGTGGGATGGGATTGCAACACGGATGCTCTGCGTTATAGCAAGGGCACTCGCCCCGTAAAAGGAAAAAATATTGCCATTGCTGAATGGCCAACCAATTCCTTCACCCACAACAGAGGATTCGCAGATTATGCTCTGTTTGTAGGGTTGCAGCTGGTGGGGATTGTAGAAGCGAAAAAGATATGTAATGACGTGCCTTCCGCCATTGATGTGCAGTGTAAAGACTATGCCAGCCATATTAAACCTGAACACAGCGAGTATGTGATTTCCAATTGGCATGGTTATCAAGTGCCATTCGTGTTTGCCACCAATGGGCGGCCTTATTTGAAGCAAATTGAAACCAAGTCTGGGATTTGGTCTTTGGACCTACGAGAAAAATCAAACATTCCCAAGGCCCAACAAGGGTGGATGAGCCCCAATGGGATGATGGAATTACTGGCGAAAGATATTCAAACCGCCAACACTGCATTGAAAGACACATCCTATGATTTGCTCACAGATAAAGATGGGCTAAGCTTGCGTCCCTATCAAGTCAATGCCATCCGTGCTGCAGAAAATGCCATCATCAACGGACAGCAAACGGCCCTACTTTCAATGGCCACTGGCACAGGGAAAACACGCACTGTGTTGGGGATGATTTATCGTTTTTTGAAGGCAAGACGCTTTAACCGCATTTTGTTTTTGGTTGACCGCACCTCTTTGGGTGAACAAGCGCAAGATGTTTTCAAAAGTGTAAAGCTGGATGATTTGATGCCATTGGCTAAAATCTATGACATTAAAACTTTAGACGATAAAGACATTGACCCGGAGAGCAAAATCCATGTGGCTACCGTGCAAAGCATGGTGCGACGGATTTGTGAGCATGGTGAAGAAACTATGCCTGCGGTGACGGACTATGATTGCATTATCATTGACGAGGCTCACCGTGGGTATACGCTGGATAAAGAGTTGGACGATGACCAGTTCTTCTATCGAAATCAAGCTGATTTTGTCAGCAAATATCGTATGGTGGTGGAGTATTTCGACGCTGTAAAAGTGGCACTGACAGCAACACCTGCGCTGCACACTACGGAGATTTTCGGAAAGCCTGTTTTCAATTATTCTTATCGAGAAGCCGTTATCGAAGGCTTTTTGGTGGATCACGATGCGCCCCATAATTTGACCACCAAATTAAGTGCAGACGGGATTCATTACGAAAAAGGCGATGTGGTGGCAGTGTATGACCCTGTCACTGGAGAAATTGTCAACAGCGCAGAGTTGGAGGACGAGCTGAATTTCGATGTAGAGAAATTCAATCGCCAAGTGATTACCGAAAATTTCAATCGGACAGTTTTGGAGGAAATCGCCAAGGACTTAAATCCTGAAGGGGATTGCAAAACGCTGATTTATGCCGTGGATGACCAACACGCCGACCTCATCGTCAAAATATTGAGAGAAATTTTCGAGCCTATGGGTATTGACCAAGATGCCATTGCAAAAATCACCAGCAAAACAGGGGACAAGAAGCGTGTCTTGGAAGTGATTAAGCGGTTCAAAAATGACACATATCCCAACATTGCTGTGACAGTGGACTTGCTGACTACAGGCATTGATGTGCCGACCATCACCACATTGGTGTTTATGCGCCGTGTGAAATCCCGTATTTTATTTGAACAAATGCTAGGCCGTGCCACACGGCTTTGCCCTGAGATTGGGAAAACCCATTTTGAAATCTACGACCCTGTGGGGGTGTACCAATCCTTGCAACCTGTTAGCACCATGAAGCCTGTGGTGGCCAATGCCAGCGCCAGTTTTGATGATTTGCTCAACGGCTTAGAGTCGTTGCCCACAGAGGCACAAATCCAAAACCAAATTGATTTGATTGTTGCTAAACTTCGTCGCAAAGAAAAGCGCATGACTACCCAACAAAAAGAATACTTCCATCTGCAAACAGATGGCAAAACCCCAAAAGAATTTATGGAGCATCTGCAAACCTTGCCGCCTACCCAAGCAAAGGAATTGATTTTGCAAAAAGAACAGATATTCCGTATGCTCAATGAAGGCGGCATCGACGCACGACGTGCTGTGGTGATTTCTGACCAAGAGGATGAATTGCGCTCCCATACCAGAGGCTATGGCACAGGGCAAAAGCCTGAGGATTACTTAGACGCATTCAAGCAGTTTATCACGGAGAATGCAGAAAAAATTGAAGCATTGAACTTGGTTTGCACTCGTCCATCTTCTCTTACTCGTTCTGCGCTTAAGTCTTTGCGTATCCAGTTGGATCACGAAGGTTTCACAGAAACCATGTTGAACACAGCGTGGAAAGATGCAAAAAATGAAGACATTGCCGCAGATATCATCAGCTTAATTCGTGCCCAAGCGGTGGGGTCTGCTTTGATGAGCCATGATGAACGGATTCGCCAAGCAGTGGCAAAGCTGAAAAAAGCCCATGCCTTTACCAAAATAGAATTGGATTGGCTGGGCAATATTGAACGCAATTTGCTGACTGAAACTGTGCTTAGTGTAGAATCCTTTGACGAAGGCATTTTCAAAGAAAACGGTGGCTTTGTCAACATCAATAAGAAATTCAAAAACAAATTAAAAGATTACATCATAGAATTGAACACCTATCTCTATGATGATGGAGGCTATGTAGCATAATGAGCAATCAAGAAATCGTCCAAAAACTTTGGAATCTTTGTAACGTCCTGCGTGACGATGGCATTACCTATCACCAGTATGTGACGGAGCTGACTTACATCCTCTTTTTGAAGATGATGCAAGAAACAGATGCAGAAAAGGCCATCGCCAAAAGCATTGTGGACTTGGAGTTTCTCCGTGATAAGAAGGATTTAACCGAAGAACAAAAGGTTTCTTTGGGCGAAAAAGAATTGCTAGTTGCCTACTCTTGGGATGGTTTGGTTGCCAAAAGCGGTGTGGAATTGAAGAAGTATTATACCACTCTGTTGCGCCTGTTTGGCGACCATTGTAAGGGGCATATCCGTGACATTTACCATGATGCCCGATCCAATATTGACGAGCCTAAAAACCTAGAAAAAATCATCAGAACTATGCACGATTTGGACTGGTACAACATGGACGAGGAAGGCTTTGGCGATTTATATGAAGGTTTGCTGGAGAAAAATGCCAACGAGAAAAAGTCTGGCGCTGGTCAATATTTCACCCCTCGTCCTTTGATCAATGTCATGACCCGTTTAATCAAGCCTCAAGTGGGGGAGCGGTGCAATGACCCTGCCTGTGGCACCTTTGGCTTTATGATTGCTGCTAATCGGTACGTCCGAGACAATACGGATATGTTTTCTTTGACCACGGAGCAATTCCGTTTTCAAAAAACAGAGGCGTTTACTGGTTGTGAGCTTGTCCCTGATACCCACCGTCTGGCGCTGATGAATGCCATGATTCATGGCATTGAAAGTGATATTCTGTGCGCTGATACCCTCTCTGACGCTGGCAAGCAAATGAAGGGATATGATGTGGTATTGGCCAATCCTCCCTTTGGCACCAAGCAAGGGGGCGAGCGTGCCACCCGTGATGACTTTATCCATAGCACCTCCAACAAGCAGCTAAATTTCTTACAACATATTTACCGCAGTTTGAAGGCCAACGGCAAAGCCCGTGCCGCTGTGGTGTTGCCAGATAACGTGCTCTTTGCTGACGGTGATGGTGCCAAAATCCGTGGCGATTTGATGGGTTGTTGTGATTTGCATACCATTTTGCGCCTGCCCACAGGGATTTTCTATGCCCAAGGGGTGAAAACCAACGTGCTGTTTTTCACCCATGGCACCAAGGAAAAAGACACCACCAAAGAAGTTTGGTTCTACGATATGCGTACCAATATGCCCTCTTTTGGCAAGACCACCCCTTTGAAAGAACTGCATTTTGATGATTTTATTGCCGCATATGAAGCCTCCGACCGTGAATCTGTCACCGATGAACGGTGGAGCAAGTTTACCCGTGGAGAAATTGCTGCCAAAGGGGATAGTCTGGACTTGGGGCTCATTCGTGACGACAGCGTGCTGGATTACGAAGATTTACAAGACCCCATCGAAAGCGGCGAAGACATTGTGGCACAACTAGAGCAAGCCGTGGACTTGATTCAAAGCGTGGTCAAAGAACTAAAAAGCTTAGGCGGTGAGCGCTGATGGCAAAGAAAAAAGAAACCCTGAGCCTAGAGGAAAAGCTGCAACAGGCGCTGGTGCCCGATTGGGAGCAGCCTTATAAGGTGCCTGAGAATTGGTGCTGGACGAGGTTGGGGAATATTGTAAGGGTTTCATCAGGGAAATCCTTAACGATAAAAAATATGGAAATAACAGGAGATATTCCTGTTTATGGTGGAAATGGAATTACTGGGATTCACAATGATTTCAATATAGAAGGTGAGAATGTAATAATTGGGCGAGTAGGCTTCTATTGTGGTAGTGTTCATTTTATTAGACACCGTGCTTGGATTACTGATAATGCACTAATATGTAGTTATTATAGAAGCAAATTAAATTCTAAGTATTTATTTTGGTTACTAAATGATTTGGGACTCGGAAAATATAACGCATCGTCTGCACAACCAGTTATCTCTGGAACTAAAATATACCCTATATCTGTCCCCCTCCCACCACTTGCAGAGCAACATCGCATCGTCACACGGATTGAAAGTCTATTTGCCAAGCTAGACGAAGCCAAAGAATTGGCACAGTCTGCCCTAGATAGCTTTGAAAACCGCAAAGCCGCCATCCTCCACCAAGCCTTCACAGGGGAGCTGACGAAAAAGTGGCGTGAGGAACATGGGGTTGGGATTGAGAGTTGGGAGGAATTCTCGCTTCAAAAAGTATGTACAGAAAAAATTACAGATGGAACACATCAAACACCGACATATAGCGATAAAGAAAACGGGATTCCTTTCGTTTCTTCTAAAGATGTAACAACTGGAAAAATAGGCTGGTCTAAGATTAAATATATAACAAAAGAGCTGCACGAAGTCTTATACAAGCGAGTGGCACCTCAAATTGATGATGTGCTATTAGCGAAAAACGGAACCACTGGTGTAGCTGCTCTTGTGGAAGATGATCTTGTGTTTGATTTGTATGTAACGTTAGCATTATTGAGGCCGAATAAAGAAGTCATTACCCCAAAGTATTTATACAATATTGTTAACAGTCCTATTTGCAAAGAGCAATTTGATGCACACTTAACAGGGATAGGTGTTCCCAATCTGCATTTAAGAGATATCAGAGAGGTTATCATCCCTGTCCCCACCCTCCCAGAACAAACCGAAATCGTTCGCATTCTGGATACCCTCTTTGCAAAAGAAACCCAAGCCAAAGAACTCACCAACGTCATCACCCAAATCGACCTGATGAAAAAAGCCATCCTAGCCCGCGCCTTCCGTGGCGAACTAGGAACAAATGTGGCGGAAGATGAGAGTGCGGTGGAGTTGTTGAGGGAGATATTGGAGGGAGAATAATGGGTAAAAACTTTTTTAGAACTATTCTAATTAGCATTACGGTGGTGAGTTTATGTTCTAGTATCATTTTCGGAAGTGATGTTTCTTTTAATTATTTAGATACTGTAAGATTCTCTTGGCCGCATTTGAAAAATATTTTGTTTGCCATTTCTACAAGTGTATTTTCTTCTACAATACTTTTGTGGGGTGTGGATTATGTGAATCGGCTCGAAACTGAAAAGAATGAGAAAAAACGTAGACTGCTGATATATAAGAAACTGAAACCCGGATTGCTAAATTATTATAACTTTTATCTCGATCTTTTTGTCGCAACAAGAAAAGAGACTGTTAAGGCAGACAGTCATGCATTAACTAGCCTGTCTGCGTGTGAGGATGAATTTTGTAAGCAACTGCTAGAGACCAATCCATTCTACAAAGATAGCTATTGCGGGACAGCAGACAAACTCATCAATGCTATAAAAAATTTCGAAGCAAAGAAAACATCGGAAATTGCTGCAGAAAAATTAATGTGGTATAATCTCTGGGCGATAAATGCAAATCGTATGAGTGGTATTATCTCTAATGTGGAGGAGTATTATAATCTGCTGATTCCTGTTGATTTGTTTGAGAGTCTTGTGAAACTAGATATGGGAGTGAAAAGGCACACTGAGGTGGAAAACTTCATAGAGCAGCCATTTATAAAAAAAGTAAACCCTAAGTATGTTTCGCACTATTCAACAGAGGAGATTATAAAAGAATTCAAGTTCTTCGATACGTTAAAGTTATTAGAGACTTGTATGGAATACATCGAAAAGGATACAGATGAACAATTAAGGCATAAAGAATTGAGTGAATTCAACAATCGGGAATCAGGGGCTAAGATAGGTGCTAATAGCGATGAAATGTCTGATGAAGTTGATAATTCATAGAATATACCATCGTCAGAAGATATTTTAAAATAAGGGAATTTTTCAGGACTGAGAGTGAATTGGTGTTAATAAAAGAATCTTGGAGGTGAAGTAATTGGTAGATAAAGAAGATAATAGTGCCAATAAAACAGCAGAAACTGGTGTGAAACAAGAAAAAATAGAAGAATCTCGTACTATGGATACTATAAATAAAGTCATTATTTTTATTTCTGAAAATCACATTATTCTTTGGTATTTGGGTGCTTTTTTTGCAATATCTTATATGTTGTTCCGCAATAATAATGTAGATGAACTTAATTATTCGGTTCTTCATGGAAATGATTTGCTTTTTATTGTATGGATTTTCTTGCTCTTATTTCCGCTTGTCAAAGAAATAAATGTTGCAAATATATTTAATGTTGTTACAAAAGAGTATAGGGAAAAACAAGAAACATTAAAGTTAAAAGAAGACAAGAAAAGTGGTGTAACGCAAGCAAATACCTACATAGTCTTAAATGAGCAACGACAAAATAATGGAAATGATGCTAGTGTTGATAGCAAACTACAAGAGATTGTCGAAAAAGTTAACAAATTATAGAGGAGGGGGACTGGATGTACAATAATTCTAATAACCATCATCATACAAATAATACCATCAATAAAGTCTTGTTAGATACATTGGACAAAGTGATGGATAAAGGGCTTGATATGATGGGGAAAAACCCTACTGAAGATTATTATAAAATTTGGGATGAGTATGTAAAAGGGATTCTTGATATCATAGTGGAGCAAAATAGAGAACAAGGATATCTAATTCTTAGTGATTATCTATCTTTTAGAATTACTATTATATCTTGTTCAACATTTGATAAATTTAAATTTACAATACAGCGGTTGATTGAATATTACAAACAAATTGCTATGTGGCAATAAGTTAAGGAAATACGTCGGGGTGAAAATAACATGCTTGTGGATTAATGGTTATAAAACCCCAATAATACAAAACTTCATTAGGAGGGTATCCAATGGAACTGGGGTTAAGCGTAAAAAACCAAAGTATCGAAGCAGCAGGTCTTACTAAGGACTATCAAGAGGCCATTTGCGAATATATTTGGAATGGATTTGAGGCAAACGCTACACGAGTTGAAATTTCAACTGTGCCTAACACAGTGGGAGGTGTGGAAGATCTGGTTATCACAGATAATGGTGATGGCATTGATTATGAATTACTACCAGATACATTCGGCTCCTTTATGGCATCTCAAAAAACCGGATTATCCCTCCAATTAAAATCGAAAACAAATAAAGGGAAAGGGCGTTTTGCGTTTTTTGCTTTTGCTACCGATGCTGTTTGGGATACAGTTTATACAGGCAAAGAAGGAACATTTGAATATAAAATCGCATTGGACAATGTTAATAAGAGCACTTGTGATGTGAGTGATTATTTGGCGATTGATGCACCTACAGGAACGACTGTAACATTTGGAGGCATAGATAATCTTTTAGTAGATGATATAACGATTGACAACTTAGAAACTACGCTCTTGAAAACATTTGCATGGTATTTATACTTAAACAAGCACAAGAAGAAGCAAGTGATTGTCAATGGAGAAGTGCTTGATTATAAAAAATATATCAATGAGAAAATGAGCGCATTTAAGCAAGTTGAGATTAAAGGGCATACATTTGATTTAGATTTAGTTGTTTGGACAGATAAGATTAGAGAGAATTATAGCACCTACTATTTAGATAGTTGCCAAAAACCTTGTGGCAAGGATACAACAAAATATAATAGGAATACATTATCATTTTCTCATAGCGTATTTGTGCAATCCGCTTATTTTGATGGAAAAAGCTCTGTTTCCATGAAAACTGAAACTGATGAGGAATCAGAAGATCAAGTGAACTTTGTAGTACAAGATGAAGAGAGAAAAATACTAAAAACGCTAAAATGCGAAATACAAGAACTTATTAGTGCTCAGATTCGCTTTTATGCAATAGCACAGGCTGATAAGGCTATAAAACAAATGCACAAAAGAGATGTATTTCCTACGTTTGGTACAGACCCATATAGTTTGCTTCGGAAGAAGGATTTAGAAACGGTAACAAAAGAAATCTATTGTTTAGAGCCGAAGCTGTTTTATAAATTGAATGCACAACAAGAAAAATCTTTTCTTGGCTTTTTGAATTTATTGTTAAATTCAGAAGAGCGAGAAAACATCCTTGAAATATTAGCAAATATTGTTGACTTGACAGCTGAACAAAGATTTCAATTTGCGGATGTTTTAAAACGCACAAAGCTTGAAAATATTATATCTACAATTAAATTCGTCGAAGACCGATATGCCGTCATTGAAGGATTGAAAATGATTGTGTATGATATGCGACAATACGCAAACGAGAGAGATCATGTTCAAAAAGTAATAGAACAACATTATTGGTTGTTTGGAGAACAATACCACCTAGTTAGTGCTGATGAGCGTATGCAAAAGGCGATTGATCAATATAGGCATATTCTTTATGGTAATGATGTTAAAAACGAAGCTTTGGAACCAGATAAAGAAGCTCAGCGTAGAATGGATATCTTTCTTTGTGGTGTCCGCAGGACAGAAGATGGCTTTGAAAAACCAATTCAAGAAAATTTGGTTATTGAGCTTAAAGCACCAAAGGTGGTCCTTGGTAAAACGGTTCTTCGGCAAATTGAGGATTATATGGATTTTGTGCGTAGGCAACCTATGTTTAACAGTCAAACGAGGAGATGGAAGTTTATTGCAGTTTGTGCTAGTATTGATGATGATATAAAGAGTAGATATGAAGCAAATAAAAGCAAGGGTAAAAAGGGGCTTGTTACCGATATTGAAAATTATGAAATTTATGCACTAACTTGGGACGATATATTTAACAGCTTTGATTTGAGCCATGGTTTTTTGTTAGATCAATTAAAAATAGACAGAGATGCTATAGCTGAAAATTTAGCTAAAAGTGTAGGGGATGATAGTTCTAGGGAATCGGCAGATGCAGTGACAGAAGCATTATGTGCTATTAGTTAAAGTATTGGCTTTTTGTTTTACAACGGAAATCATTTGATGCCGAGGAGGAGTCATGGAGAAAAAAGACATTCGTTCTTCTGCTGCAGAATATCTAACATTTATAGCGGCCACTGGAAGTGGTAGCGATAATATTGAGATGCGCTATGAAGACGAGAATATTTGGTTGACACAAAAAATGATGGCTACCCTTTATGATGTGGAAGTGCCAACGATTAACGAGCATCTGAAGCAAATTTATGCAGATGCTGAGTTGACCGAAGAAGCAACTATTCGGAATTTCCGAATAGTTCAAACAGAGGGCAGTCGCCAAGTATCTCGCAATGTGAAGCACTATAATTTACAGATGATTGTAGCCGTTGGATTTAAGGTGAACAACCCACGAGCGGTGCAATTTCGCAAGTGGGCCAATGGCATTGTCAAAGACTACACCATCCAAGGGTGGGCGATGGATAGCCAGCGCTTGAAGCAGGGTGGAACCGTATTGACAGAAGAATATTTTGAGCATTTATTGCAACAAATTCGAGAGATTCGACTGTCTGAGAGGAAGTTTTATCAGAAGATTACCGACATTTATGCCACTGCTTTGGACTACGATAAAACAGCAAAAACAACCCATTCTTTTTTCGCCAATGTGCAGAACAAGCTACACTGGGCCATCCATCGACATACGGCTGCGGAGCTGATTGTGGAGCGTGCCAACGCTGAAAAGGAGAACATGGGATTGACCAGTTGGGAACAATATCCTGATGGGAAAATCCAAAAATACGATGTGTCCGTGGCGAAAAATTATCTCAATCAGGAGGAATTATCCTCTCTGGAGCGGATTGTTTCCATGTATTTGGATTATGCCGAATACCAAGCCAGTCGCAATATGCCCATGACTATGGAAGATTGGAATGTGCGTTTGGGGCGGTTTTTAGAGTTTAACGAACACGAAATTCTTAACCACAACGGTACTGTCACAGCGGCCATTGCCAAAAGCTTTGCTGAAAGTGAATTTGAAAAATACCGCATCACCCAAGATCGGTTGTACCAAAGCGATTTTGATGCACTCTTGACCTTAGGCGCCCAGCTAGAGGAGTGAGTCTATTCTTTGTCTACAGCGCCTCAATGTTTGATGCCAAAACCACCCTTGACCACATCCAGTACCATAGACGGGTAGGGAAGCGGTGGACTGGGGCGGAGAGAAGATGGTGCAAGAGTAATCGTTTTTGAGTAGAAAGTATTAAAAGCTATTAGAAACCACTATAAAAAATTTGATTTCGACATTTGGGACCACGGGGTCGCACGTTCGAATCGTGTCACCCGGACCAAGCAAAAGAACCGATTAGCCGTTAGGCTAATCGGTTCTTTTGCTTGGCATTTACCTTGTATTAGTTGTAGACTTCTCTATTTAATACAATTTCTCTGCACTTTACTCCCTGCGATTTCGGTAGGGGCAAATCGATTTAACATGAGGGGGCTAGCTCCCTCATACTCCCCCACGAGCTCCCTTCAGATGGTGGGCGATTTATAATGGACCCTAGAAACCAAACCAGCACTCGAAAAATTATCGTGAACGTGATACAATATCAAAAACGATAAACGAGAGGAGAACATATCATGCCACGAAGCAGTTACAGCGCCGAATATAAGGCCAAGATCGTCCTAGAAGTCCTCCAGGGTGAGAAGGAATTAAACGTTATCGCTGCCGAGCAGGGGGTTAATCCCAACATGATTCGCAACTGGAAGAAGGAATTTATATCCAATGCCAGTCAGGTTTTCGATGAGAAAAAGCAGGTCAAAGAAGCACATCGGAAGGAGGTTGCCCTGAAAAAAGAGAAGGAGCAGATGCTCCGCACCATCGGCCAATTGACACTGGAGCGAGACTTTATTCAGGGTGCCTTTCGGGACTGCGGCATCCCCGTCCCCAAGTTCCCTCAGGACTGACGCAGACCTGTCCATCCGCCGTCAATGTGAGCTGCTGGGTCTGCCCCGAGGGCAGGTCTACTACCAGCCTGTGGAGGTCGACCAGGAGGCCAAGCGCTGGCGGGAGCACATCATGGCACGCATCGACTACTGGCACACCCAAATGCCCTACATCGGCTCTCGAAAGCTGGTGACCAAGCTGGCCACCGACCAGATTTTTGTGGGTCGCAAGCTGGTTAGGCGACTGATGTGCGAGATGGGAATTCATGCTCTCTATCCCAAGGCAAATCTCTCAAAACGCAACTTTAAAGAGTCTATCGTACCATATTTGCTGAGAAATAAGGTTGTCTCGTTCCCGAATCAAGTGTGGTCAATCGACATCACTTACATCAAAATGCACCACGGGCACATGTATTTGACGGCGATTATCGACTGGTATAGCCGTCTGATTGTGGGCTGGAGTCTGTCCGATACGCTGGACACAGATAACGTCATCGCCGCTGTCCAGCGCGCAATTTCTAGCCACGGCACCCCCGCTTTTCTCAATTCTGACCAAGGATGTCAGTTCACAAGCTCCCAATATAAGGGGTTTTTGAAGGCAAATCACATTGTCCAAAGCATGGATGGTAAGTCCCGTTGGGCGGATAATATCATGATTGAGCGGTGGTTCCGTAGCCTGAAAACCGAGGAAATTTACCTCAACGAGTATCAAAATCCTAGGGTATTGCGCCGTGGAATTGGAAATTATATCAAGCAGTACAACACCTTCAGACCCCATCAAGCACTGGGAAATCAGACTCCAGAGGCCGTGTATGGGGCAGCCTTCACAACGCCAACCAACCACCTTGACAGTCTGGCACAGGCTGGTTGAGGACTGGTGGCGACGGGAGGTCGTGGGTTGTAGGCGGAGGCCGTTCCCCTCGCCTTTCCCATTGTACCAGCCTGACCCAGTCGGTCAAGGCAACCCTTCGGGCGGCTACCCTGGAGGTAACCACAACCAGGCTTGGCTCAGGAAGCAAAATAGGTTGTTGTGTTCACGATAAATTTTGAGGAAGTGGTCTTGACAGGGGGACCATTATAATTTGGGAGATACATCTATTCTGCGTCAGCTATACAAAAAATCCGAAGTAGATTTATCTACTTATTACTTATTACTTTTTCACTCTTCACTTTTCACTACGTTGTACTGGATTTTTTGGAAGTAATAAGTAATAGTGAAGAGTGAAAAGGTATGGGACGGAGAACGGTTACGATTTCGGTAGGGGCAAATTGATTTTATTCGAGGGGTGTGGCCCTTGAGCTTCCCCAGTGCGATAGTAACTTGAAAGATACTGCATCTTTTTTGGCCGGTATATCCACCCTTACGGCATGTTTGCGACAAAGGCGAACATGCCGTATGTTTTTATTTAGGCCTCGTTCCATTGTATTTCGATGTGTCTGTCGGGAAAATAGATGCTTTTCAATTGCTTCCGTTAGAGTATAGCTTTCTGTTTGAGAGCTGTGCTCTTTTTGTTAGCTTTGAGGCTTGTCGATGATTGCTTTTTGCGATTGATAGGTCTGGGCATCGATTTCCCCAGCTACGAAAGATTCGTAGATCAATTGAGCGACATCGTTGAAATC
The DNA here is from genome assembly GCF_039719005.1 of Bengtsoniella intestinalis. Lineage (GTDB taxonomy): Bacteria > Bacillota > Clostridia > Oscillospirales > Oscillospiraceae > Oscillibacter > Oscillibacter intestinalis. Next base: position 107,074 of record NZ_CP133584.1, read on the forward strand.
GGTATCACGCTCAGGTGTTGGTATGGCAAGCTGATTGTTTTTTGATTGGTCAACGCTTGGAATATTTGTGCTTCTAGGTCAACAGTGGCCACTTTGAGCTTATAGCAAAGCCTATCTGGAAAACGACCTGCGAATTTACAGTTGACGATTTTCGTTTTACCATTGCACTGGTGTGGCTGTGGTCTTATCGGGTACCAGATTGTTAGGGATAGACAAAGCCACCAGCTGAGCTAGTGGTTTTGTTTATCAAAAATGAAGGAACCCCTTGACAAAAATATATCTTAGGGCTATAGTATACCTATACCCCCTATGGGTATATAGTGAAAAGGAGTATACTTATGAAACAGTGTATGGATGTAGATGCAATCAATTTACGGCTTAAAAAAATCGAAGGGCAAGTGAGAGGCATTCAAAAAATGGTTGATGAAGATAAGCCTTGTGAAGATATTTTGGTGCAAATTGGCGCCGTAAAAGCGGCATTGCACAAAACAGGACAGGTGATTTTAGAAGGGCATATGCACCATTGCGTGGCAGATGCCATTGCCGACGGTCACGGCGACGATGCTGTCGATCAGTTGATTTCTGCTTTGAACAAATTTTCAAAAACACTTTAATGAGGAAAAAGCAATGGAAGAAAAGATTTTTAAATTAAATAGCGTTCCTTTTTTATGGGTTTCTGGGCTATTTTTATTGGCAAGTTTTGTGTTTGAATATGTATGTCCCTTTTTCAGTGTGGAGATTGCTGTGGCTGTGAATCCTGCATGGGTGTCTCTTGTGATTTCGGGTATTCCGCTGGCCTATCTGGCTGTCATTTCTATTTTGGAACGTAAAATTACATCACCGATCCTCATCACCATTGCTATGATTGCGGCAGTCTGTATTGGAGATATTTTTGCCGCTGGGGAAATTGCGTTTATCATGGCCATTGGCGAATTTTTAGAAGATAAAACGGTGGAAAAAGCTAAAAAAGGCATTGAAATGTTGTTGAATTTGGTGCCTGCTCAAGGGCGTGTCATTGGGCTGGATGGGGAAACCATGGTGGATGCAAAAAACATTCCCGAAAAAGCCATCATTCGGGTGTTGCCGGGGGAAAGTTTTCCTGCTGACGGCGTGATTGTTGTGGGTAACACCACCGTTGACCAATCTATTATGACAGGGGAAAGTTTGCCTGTAGACAAGACGGTAGGGGATGAGGTGTTCACTGGAACCATCAACCGCTTTGGCGCGGTGGACGTGGAGGTGAGCAAATCCTTTGCCAATTCCTCTTTGCAAAAAATGATTCAACTGGTGGAAGCTGCCGACAATCAAAAGGCACCTACCCAGCGCATTGTAGATAAATGGGCGGGATATTTAGTACCTGCCGCCTGTGTCATTGCCGTGGTCACCTATGGGGCGTTTGCTTTTGTGCTAGGCCGCACAGATGATGCACTGACCCGTGCAGTCACGATCTTAGTGGTGTTTTGCCCATGTGCGTTGGCTTTGGCTACGCCTACTTCCATCATGGCGGCCATTGGGCAAGCCACCCGCAATGGCGTGTTGATTAAATCTGGCGAAGCACTGGAACAAATGGGCACGGTTACCACAGTTTGTTTTGATAAAACAGGCACAATCACCCAAGGGAAGCTGACTGTGAGTGATATTTTCCCCATGGGTATGGAGGAAGATTCATTGATGGCGCTGGTGAGCGCTGTGGAACGTCGCTCAGAGCATCCTATAGGCAAGGCCATCGTGGACTACACCCGAGCGTATCCGCAATGTCCAGTGTCAGACTTTTTGCTGACAGTGGGACAAGGTGTGCAAGCAGATATTGATGGGCAAACCATTTTTTGTGGCAATGAGCGATTGATTACAAATGGAGCAAACTGCGCCATTGATGACACTGTTACCACCACCATTTCTGCCCTGAGAGAACAGGGGAAAGCGGTAATCATCGTTGCCAATACCCAAGGGGTTTTGGGCGTGGTTGGGCTTTCTGACACCATCAAAGACACATCTAAGATGGCCATTGCTGCGCTGAAAGCGGCAGGGATTGAAAAGCCTGTTTTACTGACAGGGGACAATGAGAAAAGCGCCATGTTCATGGGTGACAAGGTAGGGATTTCAGATATTTATCCGTCCTTATTGCCTGAGGGGAAGGTATCTGTCATCCAAGATTTAATGGAGCAGGGGAAATCGGTTTGCATGGTGGGTGATGGCGTTAACGATGCGCCTGCTTTGAAAACCGCGTCTGTGGGCATTGCCATGGGCACCATGGGCAGTGATATAGCCATTGATGCTGCAGATATTGCCATTATGGGGGATGATTTGTCTAAAATTGCCTATATTAAAAAGTTGTCCAACGCCACTATTTTCTCCATTAAATTCAACATTACCCTGTCTATGGTAATCAATTTTTGCGCCATTATTTTGTCGGTTATGGGTGTTTTAACCCCAGCCTCTGGCGCTTTGGTACATAATGCAGGCTCAGTGCTGGTGGTGCTCAACGCCGCTAGACTGTATGATAAAAAGATTGTTTAACGAAAATTGCAATAACAAATTGAACAGGTTTCACAAATAAAGAACGCCCACAGACGAATCAACCGTTTGTAGTGACCCCAATAAGTTAGACTTGATAACGTAGCAGCTGCGGCTGCTACGTTATTTTTATGCAGCGAGATACTTCGGTCTGTATTCTACAGGGCTGAAATAACCTAGCTTCTGCTTTGTGCGCTTGTTATTGTAATAATCAATGAAGTTTTCTATGGCTAATTTCAATTCATCAAAACTGTAAAACGTATTGCCGTAATAGATTTCTTGCTTGAGAAGACCAAAGAAATTTTCCATCACAGAGTTGTCCAGGCAGTTGCCTTTCCGAGACATGCTTTGGAAGATGCGGTTCTCTTTCAGTGTCCTAGAATAGCGTTTCATTTGGTATGCCCAGCCTCTGCCCGAGTGAAAAGTTCTTCTGAATTTGCAGTCACTGGTGACCTCGATGGCCTCATTTAACGCAGCCATAATGCCTTCCGCCGATGGTGTTTTGGTAATGCTATAGCTTGAAATTTCGCCGTTGAACATATCCAAGAATGGATCTAAATATAACTTTTTCATTATCAATTTACCGTTGCCGTCAAATGCGTAATACTTAAACTCAGTGGTATCTGTTGTGATTTTTTAATGCACAATGTTGGTGTTGAATCGTCTTTTGACCCAGTTTTTGCAAATTCTGCCCACAATCCCTTTGTAAGACGAGTATTTTCGGCTCTTGCGTGTGTAGGATTTCACTTGCAAACCAAGCTTTTGCACCAGCCGTTGGACTTTCTTTTTGTTGACGTGCCAGCCTGCTTTCCTAAGCTCACCCAAAATTCTACGATAGCCAAAATCCTTGTGTTCATCGCGAATTTCAAGGATTTTTTCTTCAATTTCTTTGTCTGGATTTTCCTTGTCAAATCGCTTCTGCCAATACATATAGGTTGCTTTTGGGAACTTTAAAACAGCAAGAATATCTTTTAATTGGAACAATCGCCGGAGGTCGCAGATAATTCTTGCTCTTTGTTCTGTGCTTCTTCTTCCAAGCGCAACCTCCTCAATTCTTTTAAATAGGCATTCTCAATTCTTGCGTGCAACAATTTTTCTTCAAGCTGCTTGATGTATTTAGCTGTTTCATCGCCATTATCTATTTTCTCAGGTTTAGCCATCTTTGGTCGCCGTCCTTTGCTCTTTTCCCGAAGCGCAGCAGGACCCGCTATGCGGAAGTCATTCACCCAACGGGTAATTAAAGATGGATTATTGATGCCCATCTTCAAAGCCAGTTCCTGATACGATATTTCTGTTGTTAGATATAATTCTACCACAGAAAGCTTAAAATCGAAAGGATAGCTTTTGTTTTCTCTGGAGCGAACCAGTCCATCATCACCAAACTCTTTGTATGACTTGTGCCAGGTTTTTACTGTGGTTAGTGATGGTATACCATATTTCTTCGCTAAAGATTCATATCCGCCTTCCTGGTTTTCGTATGCCATGATTACTTGCTTCTTAAATTCAAAACTGTATTTTGCCATGAAAATACCGACCCCCAATCGTTAGATTTTTAGGTCTAACTTTTGGGGGTCGGTACATTTTTGCTTTGCAAATTGCTGAAAATATCCCTGTGAAACCATGGACGATTTTTACCGCACAAGCAGCCATAGTGTGTAGCCTACATAGAGGAGTGCCAGTGTACAACCGCACAGACGATTCAACTTTCGTTGTTTGGCTAGCATCAACATTCCTGTGGTCACCACGAGCAAAATGGCCGTGTCATATACCGCGGTGACCGCTACGGTCATAGGTGTGATGAAACAGGATAGCCCCAAAATAAACAGCACATTAAAGAGGTTTGAGCCAATCACATTGCCGATGGCGATGCCCGTTTCACCCCGTTTGGTGGCAACCAGTGATGTGACCAATTCGGGTAGGGAGGTGCCAATGGCTACAATGGTGAGGCCGATGACCGTTTCAGACACGCCAAATTGCCGCGCCAATTCCGTGGCACCGTGGACACTGAGCTGTCCGCCAATCACGATGGCGCTTAGCCCCGACACAATGTTTTGGGCGATGGTTCGGTTGCTTGTGCTACAAGGTGGCGTATCTTCTTGGTGGCTTGTTTTTGCGTTACGGATTTGTAGGGCCATAATTGTGACAAAGCCCAGCAGTAACACCGTGGCATCTCCTCTGGATATGCGACCATCTATAATCAGCCCTAGTAGCGCCAATGTTGCCAACAAAGAAGCCACCCAGTCACGGCATAATAGGGTTTTATCCACCACGAGCGGTGCCATGATGGCGCTGAGACCTGCCACCACCAGCAAATTGAAAAGATTAGACCCCAGTACGTTACCCAAGGCAATTTCGTTGGCTCCTGCCAAACTGGCACTGACGCTGACGGCCAACTCTGGGGCGGAGGTGCCAAAGGCCACTACGGTCAAGCCGATGATGAGATTAGATACACCCCATTTTTGCGCCAGAGCGGTGGCACCAGATACAAAGCGGTCAGCACCCCAAATCAGTAGTAAAAATCCCAGAATTAAGTAGAGAATAGACATATTTTTGCTCCTTTTTTAAAATTTGGATGCAAAAAAACAAGGCTTTTATTGCACCACTGTCAATAAAAGTCTTGCTACTTCCGAAATGCACCGGGTTGCCAAAGCAACCGTACTGACGACGCACTTCACGCTATGCGTGAGCTACTCCCTTTGGTTCTTTATATCATAGGTTTCAATCTTTGTCAAGAAAAAGGTGGATATTATGGAATGAACCAATACGGTTGCGGAGGTGTTGTTGTCTGCATAATCCCCATCAAAAAAATAGGGCTTGCATTTTTGTTAAATTCTGTGTATAATGAAGACAACAATCAAATACAGGGGAGCTTGTGATGACAGGCTGAGAGGAAGCGTTCAGCTTCGACCCTTACACCTGATGCGGATAATGCCGTCGTAGGAAGTCAAAGCAATTGCGATTTTTTTACAGAAGACACCGTTAGGTGTCTTCTGTCTTTTTTTGCAAACCTAGAGAAAAAGGAGACGTTTTTTGATGAATCAACCCAAAACAACACAACAGGACTTTGCTGTGGATATCTGTTCGCAAGCATTGACCCAAGTCCGAACAAAAGCCCCTCTCGTCCAGTGTATCACCAATTTTGTCACGGTGAACGACTGTGCCAATATTTTGCTGGCGGTGGGAGGTTCGCCCACCATGTGCCAAGATGTACGAGAAGCACCAGAAGCGGTGAGTGCCGCCAGTGCATTGGTGCTGAATATGGGAGCCATCGATATGGTGGACTCTATGGTGGCCACAGGGAAGGCGGCAAATGGCGCTAAAATTCCTGTGGTGCTAGACCCTGTGGCAGTGGGGGGGACCGCGCTGCGCCGTGATACGGGAACCATCTTGCTAGAACAGGTAGCCTTCACGGTCATCCGTGGCAATGGGTCTGAAATTCGCTATTTGGCAGGCCAAGCTTCTCAAGCGAGTGGCGTGGACGTGGGCACAGGCGATGCAGTGACCCGAGAGAATTTGATGGTTTCTATGGAAATGGCCAAAAATTTGGCGGTGCAAATTGGTGGTGTCATTGCTGTTTCTGGTGTGATGGACATTGTCACCGATGGACAGCGTTGCGCTGTTGTGCACAACGGCTGTGCCACCATGGCACGGATTACTGGCAGTGGCTGTATGCTCACCACCCTCATTGGTGCCTTCTGTGGCGCTATGCCTGACGATGCGTTCACTGCCACAGTCGCTGCCATGGTTTCTATGGGTGTGGCAGGGGAGCTGGCAGAAGCTAAGCGCCTAGAACAAGGCACTGGGAATGCCACGTTCCGTACGGACCTAATTGATGCAATCTTCAATCTCACACCAGCCCAGCTGGAGAAAGGAATGCGCTGTGAAATTTACAAAACAACAGATTAAAGAGGCCATGAAGCTTTATGCAGTCACAGACCAAATGTGGCTGAAGGAGGGGGAAACTTTGGTTTCCGTTTGCGGTGACGTGCTGAAAGCTGGTGCCACCTTTTTGCAAATTCGAGAAAAAGATTTAAACCCAGAGGTCTTCGCCCAAGAAGCGGATGAACTGCAAGCCCTTTGTCGTGCAGCGGCTGTGCCTTTTGTGGTCAATGACAGCGTGGAAATCGCCTTGGCCATTGATGCCGATGGGGTACACGTGGGGCAAAGCGATATACAAGGGCGAGACATTCGCAGTATGCTGGGGCCAGATAAAATTTTGGGCATCTCCGCTGGCACGGTAGAACAAGCCCAAGCCGCCCAAGCGGCTGGGGCAGACTATATCGGTGTGGGAGCGGTGTTTACCACCTCAACCAAGGCCAATGCGCGGAATTTGACAGGAAATGCCTTGCAAGAAATCACCAACAGTGTGTCCATCCCAGTGGTGGCCATTGGCGGTATCAATGGCAAGAATTTACACCAACTATCAGGCTCTGGGGTAGACGGTGTGGCAGTGGTTTCTGCCATTTTTGCCGCCGATGATGTGGGTGAAGCCACTGCTGCTTTGCGTGCACAGGTGGAAGAGATGTTGTGCCATGGATAAACGCTATGCCATTTTCGACATGGATGGCACGCTGATTGACTCCATGGCATATTGGGAGAATTTAGCACATGAATTTCTGGCATCCAAAGGGATTGACACCATTCCCCACGAGATTTTAGAGCAAATTAAGCCCATGACCATGGTGCAATCGGCAACGTTGTTTATCCAACAGTTTCATTTGGAAGGAACACCTGAGGTGTTGGTTTCTCAGATGCACCACATGATGGATGATTATTATCGCCACACCATCCCGTTGAAACAAGGGGTGGAGGCTTACGTGGGTAAATTGCATAGCCAAGGGGTGAACCTTTGCGTGGCGTCTGCCACGGTGGAGCATTTGATGGAAACCTGCCTGAAACGGTTGGGTATTTTAGAGTGTTTTGATTTTTTACTCTCTTGCGAAACCAAGGGCATCGGCAAAGACCACCCCGATATTTATCTGGAAGCGGCAGAGCGTTTCGGCGCACAGCCCCAAGATATTGCTGTTTATGAAGACGCGTTTTATGCTTGTAAAACGGCCAAAGACGCTGGGTTTTATCTGGTGGGGGTTTATGATGCAGGAAGCCAAAAACACTGGGAAGCATTGCAAGCCATGGCAGACGAAACCATTATCACATTTGAGGAGGTGCCACAATGAGCGCCAGTATTGCCATTCAAGTGTTGCCACAAGCAGGCAACGACCAAGAACTTTGTCAGCGTGTGGATCAAGTGATTGCCTATATCCAAAGCACAGGGCTGCGCTATGAGGTGGGACCCTTTGAGACCACCATCGAAGGGGAGGACTACGACCAGCTGATGGACATTGCAAAGCAGTGTCAACACGTTGCCATCCAAGCAGGCGCTAAATCTGTTAGTGCCTATATCAAGGTGGTGTATCAACCAGAGGGAGATATCTTGACCATAGACCAGAAAATTGGTAAATACCAAGGGAAGTAAAGGGAAATCCCTTGTCATCAAATTTGGGTGACAGGGGCACAGCGGTAAACTGGGGGCACCACTTTTTACCGCTATAGAAATGTGAATGCTAAAAATGATCCAAAGGAGACGAATCAATGAAAACAGCATTATCAATCGCTGGCAGTGATTGCAGCGGAGGCGCCGGGATTCAGGCCGATCTGAAAACGATGACCATGAATGGGGTGTATGGAATGACGGCAATTACCGCCCTCACAGCCCAAAACACCACCGGTGTCACAGGGATACAAGAGGTTCCACCAGACTTTTTGACCCAACAGTTAGACATGATTTTTGAAGACATTCGGCCTGATGCCGTTAAAATCGGCATGGTGGCAAGCGCTTCTTTGATTGAAGCCATTGCCAGTAGTTTGAAAGGCTATCAAGCCAAAAATATTGTCCTTGACCCTGTTATGGGGGCAACATCAGGGGCAAGCTTGCTCCAAAGTGAAGCGGTGAGCGCCCTTTGCGAGAAGCTTTTACCCATGGCCACCGTGGTGACACCCAATGTGTTAGAAGGGGAAATTCTCTCAGGTATGACCATCCGCACAGCCCAAGACATGGTCAGTGCCGCCACCTACATCAGTCAAACCTATGGGTGTGCCGTGCTGTTAAAAGGGGGGCATAGCATTAACGATGCCAATGATTTGCTCTGCCAAGACGGCGTGCTCACATGGTTTTATGGGCAGCGGATTGCAAACCCCAATACCCACGGCACTGGCTGTACCCTTTCCAGTGCCATTGCTGCCAATTTGGCGAAGGGATATGGCTTGGAAACAGCGGTGCATAAAGCCAAAGCCTATATTTCTGGGGCATTGGAAGCCATGTTGGATTTGGGGCAGGGCAGTGGCCCACTTTGCCATAATTTTGCGTTAGTGGAAACGCAGGAGGTAGCACAATGAGCGTAGCATCTGCATTGACATTGATTTTTTGTTTGTTTTATTTTGCTATCAGTATTTTTATAGTGCGTGGCCTTCGGCTCACGGCGAAAGATATCTGCGTGGCAGGGCTGATTATTGCCATTACCATTGTGTTGACCTTGATTCTGATTCCCTTGCCCACGGGTGCTAGCTGGTCCCTTTGCGCACCAGTGCCATTGATGTTGATGGCGTTGGTTTGGGATAAGCGATTGGCAATCGTGGCAGGCTGGGTGTGCGGTGTGCTGGTGATTTTCGTGTCTGCCCCTTGGCAACCAGTCCACTGGGCACAAATTTTTGTGGAACATTTGATTTGCTTTTCCTGCTTGGGGTATGCAGGTCTGTTTGGCTACAAAACCAAAGGCCGTTTGATACTGGGCTTGTTGTTGGCCACTGTGTTAAAAACGGTGGCACATATCCTCAGCGGTGCTCTCTTTTTCGGGCAATACGCTTGGGAGGGCTGGGGTGCTTGGGGCTATAGCTTGGTCTACAATCTGACCCAAAATATACCCTTAATGCTACTGTGTTGTGGGATTGTCCTAGCCCTGCCTTTAAAAACCATTACGAGAGCCATAGGCAAGGAGGTGGCAGTATGACCACTGTGGAACATTTGCTTGGAAAAAGCCGTCACATTTGGCAGCAATATTATGTCCATCCATTTGTGCTGGGCATTCAAGAGGGTACATTGGAGCAAGAAAAATTTCGCCAGTATATGATTCAAGATTACCTCTATCTGGTGGACTATACCAAAACTTTTGCCATTGGGGTGGCGAAGGCCAATAGCATCCCAACTATGCAGTTGTTTGCTGGGTCTATCCATACCTTGACACATACGGAAATGGACATTCACCGTGGTTATATGGGGACACTGGCCATCACCCAAGAGGAGATTGACACCACCAAGCCAGCCTTGCCCAATCTGTCTTACACATCGTATATGTTGCGCCAAGCCTATGAAGGGAGCGTGGTGGAAGTGCTGGCGTCCATTCTCTCTTGCGCCTACAGTTATGAAGTGATTGCCAAAACCATGGTGCAAAATCGCCCAGAGTGCGTGGATGATGCGCTGTATGGGAGTTGGATTCGAGGCTATGCCAGCGATGACTATGCCGAGAAAAATCAAGTGCTGATAGAAATGCTCAACGACTGGACAAAAGAGTATACCGAGGCGCAACAACAGCGCCTAGAAGATATTTTTCTTGCTTGTTCAGAGTACGAATTGGCCTTTTGGGACATGGCTTGGATGATGAAATAAGCCAGATAAGAGACTGTCTCTACTGTGAAGGGTCACGGTAGAGACAGCCTCTTTTGTCGAAAATGAAAACGGTTCTCAAATTATCCTTGACAATTTGTGGTGTTCTTGCTACAATGATTTGCAAATGATGGGAAAATTCAAGGGGAGAATTAAATCGATTAAATCCCTTGTTATCCATCACATTTGCAACATAATAGGGGGATACTATGAAACAAATATTTGCTATGCTCACAGCTTTTTGTGTGCTGTTTACCGCAGGCTGTTCCAGTGCAGAAACAGAGGTTGCCAGTGAAGAAACATCGTACCATGTGGTGACCACTAACTTTGCCTTGTACGACTGGACGAAGACACTACTAGGTGATACAGATGGTGTGGCGTTGACGTATTTGTTAGACACTGGCACAGACAGTCATAGCTATCAACCCACTGCTGACGATATTGTCACCATTGCCGATTGCGATTTGTTTATCTATGTGGGCGGTGAGTCAGACGCGTGGGTAGAGGGTGTGTTGGCGCAAAGTGTGAATGACGATATGCTGGTGCTGAACTTGATGGAAGCGTTGGGGGATAGGGTGTTGGCAGAGGAATTGGTGGAAGGCATGGAATCAGACCACGACCACGACCATGAAGAAACTGAGGCTGACCACGACCATGAAGATGAAGAAACTGAGGCTGACCACGACCATGAAGATGAAGAAACTGAGGCTGATGAGCACATCTGGCTGTCTTTACGCAATGCCCAAGTTTTGACTGGCGCTATCGCAGAGCAGCTTACCATGATGAATCCTGACAACAGTGGAGTATATGCCACCAATTTAGAAGGCTATGGGGCTGCGTTGGCAGATTTGGATGCCCAATATAGTGCTGTTGTGGAAGAGGCCACAAGCAATGTGATTGTGGTGGCTGACCGTTTTCCATTTTTGTATCTGGTGACAGACTATGGCATCGAGTACTATGCCGCCTTTAGTGGTTGCTCCGCGGAAACAGAAGCAAGCTTTGAAACCATTGTCTTTTTAGCGGAGCAGGTGGACGCACTGGGGGTGGAGACCATCCTCACCATTGAAAATCCACAGCATGAAATCGCCCAAACCGTTTCTGCCACCACACAAATGGCAAATCAAACCATTTTGGCAATGGATTCTATGCAATCCACCACCGCCCAAGATGTGGAAAATGGCGACACCTATCTAGATATCATGGTAGAGAATCTCGCTGTGTTGGCAACGGCACTGGGTTAAAAAGGAGAATAGCATGGCACAAATCAGCTGCAATGGGCTCTCCCTTGGCTATGAGGGTACACTGGTGATAGAAGGGTTAGACCTACAAATTTCGCAAGGGGACTATCTGTGCATTTTAGGGGAAAATGGCGCTGGCAAAAGCACACTGATGAAGGCTATGCTGGGGCTACATCCCCGTACCAGTGGCACAGTCACCTTGGGAGATGGGGTCAGGGCAAAGGATATTGGCTATTTGACCCAACAAAGTGATATTCAGCGGGATTTTCCTGCTTCTGTTGCAGAAATTGTCCGTTCGGGTTGCCAAAGTCGCTTGGGTTGGCGTCCGTTTTACAACCGTCAAGAATTGGCGCAGGTTGCCACCGCCATGGAGCGCATGGGCATCGCCCATCTGGCGAAGCGGTGTTACCGACAACTTTCTGGGGGGCAGCAACAACGTGTGCTGTTGGCGCGGGCGTTGTGTGCCACCCAAAAAGTCTTGTTTTTAGACGAACCTGTCACTGGGTTAGATCCAGAGGTAAGCCGTGAATTTTATCAATTGCTATCCACCTTGCATCGCCAAGAAGGGGTCACCATTGTGATGATATCCCACGATGTAGAGGGGGCGTTGAATGGGGCCACTCATGTGCTCTCTATAGGACAGCCTAGCTTTTATGGCACCAAAGCGGACTATTTAAAGACGCTTGCAGCAGACAAAGGCGGTGAGACAGATGGTTGAATTGTTTGCAAAACTGGTGGACTATCTCCAGTACCCTTTTGTGCGCTATGCCATCATCGTGGGCACGCTGATTGCTCTGTGTGCCGCCTTGTTGGGGGTTACATTGGTGCTCAAACGATATTCTTACATCGGCGATGGCCTTGCCCATGTGGCTTTTGGATCTATGGCTGTTGCATCGGTGCTTCGCTTCACCAATGATATGCCTTTTGTGCTGGGTGTGACCATCGTGTGTGCTGTGGCGTTGCTACACATGGGGCGCAACAGCCATGTCAAAGGGGATGCCGTCATTGGAATGTTGTCGGTTAGTGCTATGGCGGTGGGGTATTTGCTGTTAAATGTGTTTGGTAGCTCTGGCAATTTGGCAGGAGATGTGTGCACCACCTTGTTTGGCTCGGTGTCTATTTTGACCCTATCGCAGTGGGATGTGACGCTTTGTATTGTGCTGTCACTGGTGGTGATTGGGCTGTATTTGTTTTTTTACCATAAGTTTTTTGCCATCACTTTTGACGAATCCTTTGCCAAAGCTGTGGGCACCAACACCAGCGGTTATAACTTGCTGTTGGCGGTGATGATTGGGGTCATCATTGTGCTGTCTATCAATTTGGTGGGTTCGTTGCTGATTACGGCGTTGGTGGTGTTTCCAGCCACAGCAGCCATGAAATTGTTTCATAGTTTCCGTGCCGTCACCATTTGTGCCGCTGTGTTGTCTGTGGTGTGTGCTTTGGTGGGCATGGTGGTTTCCATTTTGTTTGGCACCCCAGTTGGCTCCACCATTGTGGTGATGGATTTGCTGGCCTTTGGGCTATCCACGTTGGTGGCACGGTTAAAATAAGGAGATTGAAGATGCACGTAAAATTGATGGTCGGCTGTGTTCTGGCGCTGATGCTCAGTGGCTGTGGGGCAGAAGAATCTACATCCACCTTGATGGATAGCGCCACACAGGTTCCCACCGTGGAGGATGTGCTCACCACGGGAACCCAAGAATCAACCGCAGAAATCACCCCAGAAGTGGCGGTAGAAACGGCGGATGAGGGGTTTGGTAGTTATGGGTCTGTGGAAATTGACTTGACGGCTATGAATAGCACCTTGGTCTATTCCCAAGTATACGCCATGATGCTCTACCCAGAGGATTATGCAGGGCGGACAGTAAAAATGCACGGGATGTTCGCATATTATTACGTGGAAAGCGTAGACACTTATTATTATGGTATCATTGTGGAAGATGCCACTGCTTGCTGTGCCCAAGGCATTGAGTTTGTTTTGGCAGACCAAGAGGCATATACCTGCCCAGATGACTATCCCCAAATGGGGGAGTATGCCACGGTGGTTGGGGTGTTCAACAGTTTTACGCCAGAGGAAACGCCAGAGTATCAATATTTCCACTTAGAGCAAGCGGAGTTTATCACAGAATAAGCATCCATAAAAGGGACTGTAAGTCGTGGTTATGCCACGATTTACAGTCCCTTTGGTATTGACAGATGTTGTTTTAGAAGTGATTAGTCTACTACAATGTTGTGTTCAGCAAAAGCGGATAGGAGTTGTTCCATATCGGAGGGAATGGAGATGGGCTCGCCGCAAGCGGCGATGGCGTTGGCCACGTCTTTGAGACCGTTGCCAGTCACCACGCTGACCACAGTATCATTTTCACCAAGAATACCAGCGTCGCACAGTTTTTTCACACCTGCCGCACCAGTCACACCAGCAGGTTCGCCGAACACGCCACAGGTTTGACCCAACAGTTTTTGAGCCGCCATGATTTCAGCGTCCGTTACATTGACCACAATGCCGTTGGATTCGCGGATGGCCATCAGTGCCTTTTCTGCATTGCGAGGCACACCCACGGCAATGGAGTCGGCAATGGTGTTTTCCTCCATGGGATACCAGTCTTCACCGCTTTCAATGGCACGGTTCAAGGGGCAACAGCCTTCTGCTTGGGCAGAGATGAGACGGGGCAGTTTGTCGATGAAGCCAATGGCGTACAGGTCTTTCAGACCCTTCCACAGCCCTGCAATGGTGCAACCGTCACCCACGGAAATAGCAATGTAATCGGGCACTTCCCAGCCCAGTTGTTCCATGATTTCCAAACCCACAGTCTTCTTGCCTTCAGACAGGTATGGGTTGATGGCGGCATTGCGGTTGTACCAACCCCATTTGTCAATGGCGGCCTTGGACAGCTCAAAGGTGTCCTCGTAGCTACCTTGGACGGAGATGACGGTGGCGCCGAAGGTCATCAATTGGGCAACTTTGCCTTTAGGCGCACGAGAGGGGACGAAGATGTAGGTTTTCAAGCCAGCGGCAGCGGCATTGCCAGCCAAAGAAGAGGCGGCGTTCCCAGTGGAGGAGCAGGCAATGACCTTGGCACCGGCTTCGGTGGCCTTGGCCACGGCCATGGCGCTGGCACGGTCTTTCAAAGAGGCGGTGGGGTTTTGCCCGTCGTCTTTCACCCACAGTTTGCCAAGCCCCAGTTGCGCGCCTAAACGGTCTGCTTCATACAAGGGGCTCCAACCCACACGCAGTGGGGGAGGGGTGGTGGTATCTTCCACGGGGAGCAGTTCTTTGTAGCGCCACATGGTGCGAGGGCGGTGGTGCAGGTCTTTTTTGGTAAAGTCAGCCTTGATGGCTTCGTAATCGTAGATAATATCTAAAATACCATCGCAGTCGCAGGTGGTAAGGTTGGCAGTGGCCTCATGGGTTTTACCGCACTTGATGCACTGACCATATTTGACGTATTTCATGACGGGTTCTCCTTTTGTTGTAGTAGGGGGGAGCGGACAGGGGAATTAAAAATACGCAACGTTTTTGTAGGGGAGGCTATTAGCCTCCCGTCCAAAGTGTTGCAAAATTGATAGCGTTTGAGATGACTGAAACACGGGAGGACGCTGGAAATATTCACCAATCCAACTCGCCGCCACAGTGGTGACAGTGGGGGAGTTTGCCTTGGCGCACGTCCAATTGCTGTTTGCAATGGGGGCAACGGTAGAAAAAGGGCAGTTGCTTGATGCCTAGAAAGATGATGCCGATGCCCACCAATAATAGCCACCATATTTCTAAAAACCAATTGAGGATAATGACCCCAAAGCCCAATATAAATGCCATCTTAAACAGGGTGTAACTGCGTTGATAGGTCATGACATCCTCCTAAAAAATGAAGGCGGAGCAGATAAAAGTAATAAATAATAAGTAAGAGTGAAAAAGTAAGAATGCGGTGGGCGCTCTATACTTTTTCACTCTTCACTTTTACTTATTCCTTGTCATGCAGCGTAGCGGAATGACTGTGCTCCGCCCTACGAGCGTTTCTTACAGGTTTTTCAGCACACCAGTGGCTTCGTTGAATTCGTTAATCAAGTCGTCCAAAGCGGTGGCTTGTGCGTGGACAGCATCCCAAGTGCCCTTGGTGTCATACCACAGAGCGTTCAGGTCTTCCACTTCACGGGCTTGTTGTTCCACCCAAGTGTAATACTTCAGGTTGTGAACACGCTTGCGTTCTGCATAGGTCAATTCTAACAGGTTGTCGGTCTTCAGGTTCAGCATATGCAGGTTGTGATCCAGAATGGCTTCGGTGGGGTTATATGCACCGTGGTTATTGTCCAATTCGTCGATACGGCTTTGATACATGACAGCGGAGTCGGTCAAAACGGTCATGACCACATCTTCTTCAGTCATTTCGTAATACTTGGCCATTTTGATACAGCACAGCACGTTGGCGATACCAGAGATACCCAACCAGCCCAGTTTTTCAACGGTTTCTGGGTCCATCTTCAAGGTGTTCAGCAGATAGTTCTTGCCGTCTTCCGTGTTGAACAGACGGAGCAAACGTTGGGAATCTTCATCGTCGATGGCGATGGCCATGTCGGTGTTTTTCACGTTGTGAATCCAGGGGATGTGCTTGTCGCCGATGCCTTCAATGCGGTGACCGCCAAAGCCGTTGTCCAAAATGGTGGGGCATTGGAGTGCTTCGCCTACGCCCAACTTCATGGTGGGGTAGAAGTCCTTCAAGTAGTCGCCAGCGCTCATGGTGCCAGCGGAGCCAGAGGTGAAGCAAGCGCCAGAGAGGCGGCTGGAGGGGGTTTTGATGGCTTCGTATAGGTCTGCCAAAGCGGCGCCAGTCACGTTATAGTGCCACAGAGGATTGCCCATTTCTTCGAATTGGTTGAAAATCATCACGTTTTCACGTTGTTTCAGTTCCCAAGTCTTATCGAAGATTTCCTTCACGTTGGATTCACAGCCAGGGGTGGCAATGATTTCGCCAGCGATGGTTTGCAGCCATTCAAAGCGTTCGCGGCTCATTTCGGCAGGCAGGATGGCGATGGATTCGCAGCCCAACAACTTGGAGTTGAATGCGCCACCACGGCAATAGTTACCAGTGGAGGGCCACACAGCGTGGTGATAAGTAGCGTCGAATTGGCCAGTGACCAGACGAGGTGCGAGGCAGCCGAAAGAAGCGCCCACTTTGTGACAGCCAGTGGGGAACCACTTGCCTGCCATGGCCACGATGCGAGCCTTGACGCCAGTGAGTTCAGAGGGGAGCTCAATATAGTTGGGGACTTCTTGGAAGCCGCCGCCAAATTCCTTGGCTTCGTTTTTCCAAGTGATACGGAACAGGTTGGCAGGGTTCACATCCCACAGGCCAGTGGTCTTCAGCTTTTCTTGGATGGCAGCAGGTGCGGTTTCGGGGTGACGCATTTGTGCGATGGTGGGGATGATGATGCCTTCTTCTTTTGCTTTTTTAATGTTGTTGGCTAAGCCAGCTTTGTTGATGTCCAGATTAATCATGTGATTTTGCCTCCTGTTTATTATCAATATATGAATATAAGGTGTACTTGGAAATACTAAAATATTTTGCAATTTTATCCCCAGCCTTGGTCACGAGGAATGCGCCGTTTTGGTTGAGGAATTGAATGGCACGCACTTTATCGTCCTTGGTCATCAGCGCCACAGGCTTGCCCACCAAAGCGGTGGATTGTTCAATTAAATCGTCCAGCAAGTCTTTCACGTTGACAATTTTTTCAGGTTCGCTAGGAGCTTGTTCTTGGGTGGAGATAAAGGGCTTGATGGCGTCTTCCACCATGAGGAGTTTGGAGATGTCTAAGTTGATGGCCAAAATAGCGCCGACCTTCCCACGGTGGTTTCGGATATACATAGTGGAAGATTTCAGGATTTTGCCATCTGGCGTGCGAGTGAGATACGAATAATGGTCTTGGGGTTGGGAATCGAGATGTTCCATTTGCTCTAACACCACGCTAGAGGCACCATCGCCAACAGAGCGACCAGATACATGGCCATTTTCGATGGCAACGATGGAGCTATCAATGTCTTTGCTTAAATCGTGCACCACCACTTCACAGTCGTTTCCGAACTGGGTGGCGATACCGACTGCCACCTGTCGAAGCAGGTCTAACTTTCCGCTTTCCGTGTGATATCCCTCCTCTTTTTTAGGTCAAATCCAATAAAGGTCTTCCTTTATGCTTCTATCATACCATAAATTTTGCATAAATCAATGGGTTTTCAAAAATTTTTTTAGGTTTTCTTATTTTTTGTTTGACATCTCCAAATCTTGTGTTATGATAAGGATAGAAACACCAAAGGATTTAACAAAATAATTCCAACATATTACAAATTTTATTAGGAGGATCTACCATGAACTTTAATGCTATCAAATCTGCTGCAAAAGCTTACGAACCAGAAATGACCCGTTTTCTCCGGGATATGATTGCCATTCCCAGCGAAAGCTGTGAGGAAGAAGGTGTTGTACGCTGTATCGCTTCCGAGATGGAAAAGCTGGGCTATGATAAAGTGGAAATCGACGGTTTGGGCAATGTGATTGGTTGGATGGGCGACGGCGAGAAAATTATCGCCATTGACTCCCACATCGATACTGTTGGCATCGGCAACATTGATAACTGGGAAGCTGACCCTTATAAGGGTTACGAAACCGAAGACATTATCTACGGTCGTGGTGGCTCTGACCAAGAAGGCGGCATGGCCTCCGCTGTCTATGGCGGTAAAATCATGAAGGACATGGGCTTGATTCCTGCAGGTTATAAAATTATGGTGGTTGGCACCGTGCAAGAAGAAGATTGCGACGGCATGTGCTGGCAATACATTTGCAATAAGTATTTTGCCAGCGTGGAAGAAGCCCAAAAGAAGGTGGAATTTGTCATCTCCACCGAACCCACCGACGGCGGTATCTATCGTGGTCACCGTGGCCGCATGGAAATCCGTGTGGATGTGAAGGGTGTGTCCTGCCATGGTTCTGCACCTGAACGTGGCGACAACGCCATTTACAAAATGGCTGACATTCTCCAAGAAGTCCGTGCATTGAACGAAAATGATTGTGAAGAAGGCACTGAAATTAAGGGTCTTGTGAAAATGCTTGACCCCAAATTCAACCCTGAAAGCTACGAAGACGCTCGCTTCTTGGGTCGCGGCACTTGCACCACCTCTCAAATTTTCTTTACATCTCCCAGCCGTTGCGCTGTGTCTGACTCCTGCGCCATCTCCATCGACCGCCGCATGACTGCTGGTGAAACTTGGACGTCCTGCTTGGATGAAATCCGCAATCTGCCTGCTTGCAAAAAGTATGGCGACGACGTTGTGGTTTCTATGTATATGTATGACCGTCCCTCTTGGACTGGCGAAGTGTATGAAACTGAATGCTATTTCCCCACTTGGATTAACAAAGAATCCGCCGCCCATGTCCAAGCATTGGTAGACGCACACCACGCTCTGTGGGGTGAAATCCGTTTGGGTTGCGACGCTTCCATGTCTAAGCGTGAAGGCCGTCCCTTGACTGATAAGTGGACCTTCTCCACCAATGGCGTGTCCATCCAAGGCCGTTATGGCATCCCTTGCGTCGGCTTCGGCCCTGGTGCAGAATCCCAAGCACACGCACCCAACGAAGTGACTTACAAGCAAGATTTGACCATCTGTGCCGCTATGTACGCCGCCGTACCTGGCCTGTACAAAGAAGAAAACAAGTCTGACGTGGCTCAATTCCGTGCAACCCTGACCGATAACGATATTAAATAATGTAAAACCCATTTGGGGCGGGCAGGGATGGAACCCTGCCCCTACCTGAATTTTGCATCCCCATTGTAGGGGACGGGTTCCATCCCGTCCCGTTTCACCGATTACAAAAAACAATACATATATAATAAGGAGAACAATCTTATGTCTAAGGCTTATGAATTATCTCAAAAACTGGAAAAACTGCACATTAACAATATGTACAACAGCGATTTCTATTGGACTTGGGACAAGACCGACGAAGAACTAGACGCTGTCTTCACCGTGGCTGACGCTCTGCGTGACCTGCGTGAACGCAACAAGTCTACCCGTGTGTTCGATTCTGGTCTGGGTATCTCCATCTTCCGTGACAACTCCACCCGCACCCGTTTCTCCTTCGCTTCCGCTTGTAACCTGCTGGGTTTGGAAGTCCAAGACTTGGACGAAAAGACCTCTCAAATCGCCCATGGTGAAACTGTCCGTGAAACTGCCAACATGGTCAGCTTTATGGCTGACGTTATCGGCATCCGTGATGATATGTTCATCGGCGAAGGCCACAAGTATCAAAAAACCTTCATGGACGCTGTCACCGAAGGCAATCGTGACGGCATTCTGGAACAAAAACCCACCCACGTCAACCTGCAATGCGACGTTGACCATCCCACCCAAGCCATGGCTGATATGCTCCATATCATCCACGAATTTGGTGGCGTAGAAAACTTGAAGGGCAAGAAAATTGCCATGACTTGGGCCTATTCTCCCTCTTATGGCAAGCCTTTGTCTGTGCCCCAAGGTGTTATCGGTTTGATGACCCGTTTCGGTATGGACGTGGTTCTGGCCCATCCTGAAGGCTATGAAGTGATGCCTGAAGTGGAAGAGATCGCTCGTAAAAACGCAGAAGCCACTGGCGGTTCCTTCTCCAAGTGCAACGACATGGCAGAAGCCTTCGCTGACGCTGATATCGTGTATCCCAAGTCTTGGGCTCCCTTTGCCGCCATGGAAAAGCGCACCAAGCTGTACCAAGAAGGCGACCAAGCTGGCATCAAGGAACTGGAAAAAGAACTGCTGGCTCAAAATGCACAACACAAAGACTGGGCTTGCACCGAAGAAATGATGAAAAAGACCAAAGACGGCGAAGCCCTGTATCTCCACTGCCTGCCTGCTGACATCACTGGTCTGTCTTGCGAAGAAGGCGAAGTAGACGAAGCTGTGTTCAACAAGTATTTGGTGCCCCTGTATAAAGAAGCTTCCTTCAAGCCTTATATCATTGCTGCTATGATTATGCTGGCTAAGGTAAAAGACCCCGTTGCCGCACTGCAAGCCATGGACGGCGCTGACAAGCGCAAGCTGTTCTAAGAAATCAAATCAGAGTATGGGCAGGGATGCTGTCATTTGGTTAAAAACTAAATGACAGGTAAAAAGTAATAGTGAAAAAGTGTAAACAATATCGATACTTCTTCACTATTCATTCTTACTTATTACTTGTCAGTATGGGCAGGGATAATTGGTTTATTCCTGCCCATACTATATCTATAACTGAAGTAGAACGTTAGAAAAAGTGAGGTATATACTATGTCAAAACGCATTGTCATTGCCTTGGGCGGCAACGCTCTGGGCAACAATTTGCCTGAACAAATGGCGGCTGTGAAGCATACGGCGAAAGCCATTGTTGACTTGATTGAACAAGGCCACCAAGTGGTGGTGGTTCATGGCAATGGGCCCCAAGTGGGCATGATTAACATCGCTATGACTACCTTGTCCCGTGAAGATAGTACCCATCCCATGGCACCTATGTCCGTTTGTACAGCCATGAGCCAAGGCTATATCGGTTATGACTTGCAAAACTCTTTGGGTGAAGAATTGATTCGTCGTGGTATCAATAAACCTGTGGCCACGATTTTGACCCAAGTAGAAGTGGACGGGGCAGACCCTGCCTTTAACAATCCCAGTAAGCCCATCGGTACCTTTATGACCCAAGCAGAAGCGGAAGAAATGCGTCGCCGTGGCAATGCGGTCATGGAAGATGCTGGCCGTGGCTGGCGTCGTTGTGTGGCGTCCCCCAAGCCTAAGGCCATTGTGGAACTGGACACCATCAATGCTTTGATGGATGCAGGGCAATTGGTCATCGCCTGTGGCGGCGGTGGTATCCCTGTCATTCGCCAAGCTGACGGTCACTTGAAGGGTGCTGGCGCTGTGATTGATAAGGATTTTGCCGCTGAACTGCTGGCAGAATCTTTGGACGCAGATGCGCTGATTATCTTGACTGCTGTTGAAAAGGTGGCCATTTACTTTGGCAAGCCAGAGCAACAATGGCTCAGCGATTTGACCCCAGAAGATGCTCGTAAGTATGAGGCACAAGGTCAATTTGCCCCTGGTTCTATGCTTCCCAAGGTGCAAGCTGCTGTGAAGTTTGCAGAGTCTAAGGCAGGGCGTACGTCCTTGATTACCTTGCTTGAAAAAGCAAAAGACGGCATTGCTGGCAAAACTGGCACCTCTATTTATCAATAAATTTTGCAAAAAGAGGCCATCGTTGTGATGGCCTCTTTTTGCACCTCAAAATAGGTAATACCATCTGGCTTGTGGTGTAATAACCAATGGGTTGAATTGATTTTTGTTTAAATTTAACAAAAAATCAAGGTATTACTTTTAAATTTCTCCAATTTTATGTTAAAAATTTGTTAAAAACCCATTGTAATTCTGTGAAATAACAGGTATGATTATACTATCCAATGGAAACCAAATAACAGCATATAACTAAAAAAATTAGGAGGATTTCTAAAGATGAAAAAACTATTCGCATTGTTATTGAGCGCAACCATGGCTCTGAGCCTGGTGGCCTGCAGTAGCTCCACCACCACTGAATCCACTACCACTACCACCACCACCACCACCGAAGCTGCTACCACCGAAGCAGTGGAAGCCACTGGCATTGCCGCTAGCGACATTAAAATTGGCGCAATTCTGGTTCACGACGAAAACTCTGGTTATGACCTTGCTCACATTGAAGGCATCGAAGCTGCTTGTGCTAACTTGGGTATCGACCTGAGCCAAGTGACCTTCAAGTACAACATTCCTGAAGATGAAACCTGCTACGATACTGCCGCTGACTTGGCAGATGCAGGTTGCGACATCATTTTCTCCGACTCTTATGGTCACCAAACCTATATGCAACAAGCTGCATCTGAATTCGCTGATGTGACCTTCGTTGCTTGCACTGGTGATACCGCTGCTACTTCTGGCCTGTCTAACCTGCACAACATCTTCCCATACACCTACGAATCTCGTTACGTGTCTGGTATCGTGGCTGGCATGAAGTTGGCTGAACTGATGGACGCTGGCACTGTGACCGATCCTAAGATTGGTTATGTTGGTGCTTATCCCTATGCTGAAGTGGTTTCTGGTTACACCGCTTTCTTGCTGGGCATCCAATCCATCGTTCCCGAAGCTTACATGGAAGTTCAATTCACCAACAGCTGGTTTGATCTGGTTGCTGAAGGCGAATGTGCCAACGCTTTGATTGCAACTGGTTGCGTCATCATTGGCCAACACGCTGACTCCACTGGCGCTCCTTCTGCTGTGCAAGCTGCATACGATGCAGGCACCGTGGTTTACAGCGTTGGTTACAACATCGACATGACCGCTGTGGCTCCCGATGCTGCCCTGACCTCTGCACAAAACGTGTGGGCTGTGCTGTATCAAGCTACCTTGGAAACCTTGATGTCTGGCGAAGCAGTTCCTGCTGACTATGCTTGCGGTATCGCTGATGGCGCAACTGCTATCTCTGCTCTGGGCGCTTCTTGCGCAGATGGCAGCCAAGAAGCTGCTGATGCTGCTTTTGCTGCAATCGCTGATGGCAGCCTGCAAGTGTTCGACACCACCACCTTCACCGTGGGCGGCGAAGAAGTCACTTCTGCAATGGCTCTAGACACCGATGGTGACTGGGTCAACGATTCTGCAGAAGCTATCTATGATGGCGCATTCCACGAATCTGTCCATCGTTCTGCTCCTTACTTTGCTCTGGGCATCGACGGCATCACACTGTTGACTTCCGAAGCATAATTGCTAACTTTAAAAAACCCGTTGCAACATAAGTTGCAACGGGTTTTTTTATAGCTTAAACAGAGAAAAACTTTTTATATCGATGGCTTTTACGGGGCATACTTCGTGGCAACAAAAGCATCGTATGCACTGTTTGTGGTGGACGTTTGCCTTGCCTTTGACAATGGAAATGGTATCTTGAGGGCAAATTTCCTTACATTTGCCACAGCCAATGCAAAGGGAAGGGATCACCAAAGGTTGGGGGGCAATTGCAGATTCTATCTTGCGAATCAAAGGGGTGAACACCTTGGGGATATGGTCGGCAAAGTCCATACAGCTCTCGCTGTTGCCTTGGTAACTACGGGGGAGTTGCCAGTCAACCATCACAGGTAAATCGCCTACCACCGTGGATAAATCGATGGCAGAATCCCCAAGACCCCGTTGGTAGGCGGCTTGCAAGTAGGGCACACGCATAGGTGCAAGCCCCATCATGTGGGCAATGGCCAGGTCTAAATTGACCATATCCTCACTGGCCATTAACACACCTGCACAGCGAGGAGTGCCTCCAGCAGGGCCGTCACCTTCCATGCCGATGATACCGTCTAAGATGGCCATCTGGGGTGGACAGACTTCTAGGAGGTCCATGAGCATATGACCAAAGCGTTCCTTATCGGGGAAACGCATATGCCATTGGGATTTTTTTAGCCCGGGCACAAGGCCAAACATATTCTTGCAAGCAGCAGTCATACCTGTCATCACATGGGTTTTATATTTTGGTAGATTGATGATAAAGTCAGCTTCCAGCGCTGGGTTGATGATGTCAAACTCTTTGGCGACTCTGCCATTTATTGTTTGTATAACTGTGGATTGGCAATCTGTGTAAAGGGAAATGCCTTCACTGGTTTCTAGGGATGCAAAGCCACAAGTTTTATAAAAAGACTTGATTTGACTGGGATGATAGACCCCACCAGAGGAGTCGGCTAGGAGGATATTCGCTGGCTTGGCTCCCCGCCGCACACAGGCATGAATCACGGCTTGCACAACGATGGGATGGGTGGTGACAGCGTGTTCTGGAGGGTGCTTGGCAAGGATATTGGGTTTTAAAAGAATGCGTGTTTGGGACGAAATCATCTGCGGCGCCTCTAGTTGGGAGAACAATGTTTCCACGGCTTGCTCAACCAATTGGGCATTGTAGTGGGTAACGGTTTGGACGAATACGGTTTTAGACAAAATAAAACCCTCCTGCTTGCTACATTTCAGGTATAAGTATACCACACAACGCAGACAAGCAAAAGGGTTTTTTGTTATAGTACGTAGAAATACACCGCCAAATAGTGGAATAAAGAGCCACCCAAAATCAATAGATGGAATAGTTCGTGGAAGCTCCAAGTGGTGGAAATGTTGGGTTTTTTGATGGCATAACACACAGCGCCAATGGAGTAACTAGCGCCACCCAAGGCAATGAGTGATAGGCATGGTTGACCGATGGTGGCAAAATCTTCAGCCACAAATAAAATAGCCCAGCCCATAATCAGATAAAAAGCGGTGGAGAGAATGCGTGGGGCATTCATCCACAATAACTTGACAGCCACCCCTGTCAATGCCACGCACCAGAGGATCATGCAAAAGCGAGTGCCTGTGGGTTGGGGCAGGAGAATGAGGCAAAAAGGGGTGTAGCTACCAGCGATGAGTACATAAATCATACTATGGTCTAGCTTGCGTAAAAATCGCTTAGCACCTTTGGAGGCGTAAGAACCAGGGTAGAAATGGTAGATGGCGCTGGCGCTGTACAAAGCTATCATGGATAAGGTGAAGCAGACAGCGGCAGATAAGGACAGGGCAGATACATTGCCATAAGACCCGCGGATTAAATAAATCACACAGCCTAAAAACGCACCAACTGCGCCCCAAGCATGGGTTTGACAGCTGATGGGGTCTTGGGCTTTTAAAAATAGTTGTTTCATAAGCAAGCTCCCTTCTCTGGGTGAATAACATCGTGTAATATAGTTTCTGATACTATATTACACGATGTTATTATAATTTGCAAGTAGTTTTTGAAATTTTATTGAAACTATGCAAAAAACCATTGGAAAATCAGTGATTTTCCAATGGTTTTGCCATATAAAACCGTAATGAGAAGGGCGCTGAGGCTTAATCATCCTTGGCCAGAGCCAAACTGGTGGCTTTGTCACCAGCGATGATGAGGTGGGTATCATCTTGAAAGACGTAGTTAGGGTCTAGCAAGGGGACAATTTCACCGTGGAATTTAATACCCAAGATGTTGATATTATACTTGGAGCGAATGTCCAATTCTTTCACGGCGTGACCCACCCATGGCACTGGGGTGGTGATTTCAAAGACAGCATATTGGGGGGAGAGTTCGAAATAATCAAAGACTTTGGTGGATGAGAAACTGGTGGCAATGCGCTTTGCGGTGTCCATTTCTGCGTTGACCACATAATCAGCGCCGATTTTCAATAAAAAGCGGATTTGCTTTTCGCGGTCTGCACGGGACACCACATATTTTGCCCCTAATTCTTGCAAAATAGCGGTGGTTTCCAGCGAGCATTGGAAGTCATCACTGACACAGACAAAGCAGGCGTTAAAATTATCCACGCCCAAAGAGCGGAGCACCTGCTCGTCTTGACAGTCGCCAATACAGGTGGCAGTGGCAATGCCAGAGAGCTGAGAAACGCGGTCTTCGTCACGGTCTAGCACCATCACTTCGTTGCCCAAGGCAACCAATTCACGGGTCAAATGGTAGCCGAAACGCCCCAGACCCAATACCAAAAAGGATTTCATAGTGTACTCCTTATCCGATTAAAATTTGTTCTTTGAGATAGCGGATTTTTGGTTGTGGCTTGTCGTTGGTCATAGCCATGGCCACAGATACACTGCCCACACGGCCGATGAACATCATGGCCATCACCGCCAATTTAGAAGCTAAGGGTAGGGATGGGGTGATGCCCAAAGTGAGCCCCACGGTGCCCATAGCAGAAATGGCTTCAAACAGGGAATCCACCAAACTATAGCCGTTTAAAGTTAGCACCATGGTGCCTAAAATACAGCACAGAGAATAGAGCATGGCGGTGGAGTAGGCCTTGTTTAAAGAGTCTAAATCCAGCCGACGGTGGAAGATGGTGATATCACGTTTGCGCCGCAGCTGTGCCACAGTGGACAGCAGTAAAATGGCAATGGTGTTGACCTTCAAGCCACCGCCAGTAGAGGCGGAGTCTGCACCGATGAACATAAGCACCAGTGTCAATAGCATACCAGCTGGACTGAGGGTGTTTAAATCCACGGTGTTAAAGCCAGCAGTACGAGGGCTCACCGATTGGAAGGCGGCCATGAGCCATTGGGTGCCTAAGCCATAGCCAGCAAAGGCTTGATTGTATTCCAGAAGATAGAAAGCCACTGTGCCACCCAGTAATAAAATACCTGTGGCAGAGAGGACGATTTTAGAGTGTAGGCGCAGATTTTTCCAAGCAAACCGATTGCTCAGCAAATCATTCCAAACCAAGAATCCCAAACCACCAGCGATAATCAGCGCCATAATCACCAGATTCAAATATACTTGGTCGTACACGGTGGTGAGGGAGGAGCCAGCAGAGACAATGCCCATCAAATCAAAGCCAGCGTTGCAGTAGGCCGACACGGCGTGGAACAGGCTGTGCCATAGGCCTTGCCACAGCCCAAACTGTGGAACAAACCAGAAGGCCAGCAGTACAGTGCCAACGCCTTCGATGACGCCTGTGCAAATCAGCGCCATACGGGTTAAATGAACCACGCCAGCCAACGATAACGAGCCCACCGCATCCATCAATATGGAGCGCTGGTGGAGGCCGATGCGTTTGCCCAATAAAAAGGCCACTAAAATGGACACGGTCATAAAGCCCAAACCGCCGATTTGGATGAGGCAGAGCATCACCGCTTGCCCAAACCAAGTGAAGGTGGTGAAGGTGTCATACAGTGCCAACCCAGTGACGCAGGTGGCAGAGGTGGCGGTGAACAGTGCGTCTAAAAAGGGGAGGGGGATAGAAGATTTGGTGGCAAAGGGCAGGGATAATAAAAGGCCACCAACGAGTATAATCACGGCAAAACCTAGGGTTAAGGTTTGCATAGCATTGAAACGGGGGCGATGCAGTTTTTCCATGGAAAACTCTCCTTTGAACAAGGGGCTTGAAGGTATTCTCGTGCTTAGAAGTATATCAGATTTTGCGTTGAGTGTCAAACAGTACCTTGACAAGAGGGCGGAAACAATTTATACTGAAAATAAGATTTTTTTCTAAAAAGGAGTTGAAATATGGAACAAAAAAAGCCGAAGGTTGCCTTTATTTGCAACCATAATTCTTGTCGCAGTCAAATGGCGGAGGCCATGGGGAAGTTATTGGCAAGCGATGTGTTTGAAAGCTACAGCGCTGGCACCATCATCAAAAACCAGATTAACCAAGACGCTGTCCGTGTGATGAAAAACCTTTATGACATTGACATGGAAGCCACCCAATTCAACAAAAAGCTAGAAGATATTCCCCAGCCTGATGTGTCGATTTTCATGGGCTGTAACGTTAGCTGTCCGTTTTTGGTGTGCGATTACAGCGAAAACTGGGGGTTAGACGACCCTAGCGGTCGTGACGATGCCTTCTTTGGTTACACCGTTGGCGTGATTCATGAAAAAATGCTTCAACTGAAAGAAAAGCTGAGCCAAGAATAAGACATAAAACAAGAGCAGATGCGTTCGCATCTGCTCTTGTTTGTTGCTAGAGGTTAGGTGAGAGACAACCAAGTTTCGCCGTCGTCGGTCTTGGTGTAATCGTGACCGTTGGTGGCTTCTAGGATGTTGTAGAATGCCCAGTGACTGTCGGGGACATCACTAAAGGTAATCAAATCATCCATGTACTCATCTGCAAAGTCTTCATCACAGGAGCGATCCAACACACGGTTGACCAAGGTGACTGCCTCGGCACGGGTGATGTTTTGGTCGGGACGGAAGGTGCCGTCTTCATAGCCTGTGATCCAACCCTTGGCACTGGCAGAGTTGATATAACTGCTGGCCCAGTGGCTGTCGTCTACATCGGAGAAGGGGTTTTCGCCAGCATCCACGAGTTCGTCGAAACGGCTGGCAATGGCGGCAAATTCTGCTCTTGTGATGGGGCTATCGCCACGGAAGGTACCGTCGTCATAGCCGTTGACAATGCCGAATTGTTCCATAAAGCCTACAGTTTCAGCGTACCACAAATCTGAGGTAACGTCGGAGAAGGAAGCGGTGTAAGTAACGTCGGGATCCATTTGCTCGGTAAGTAGACGGGAGAACATAACCACGGTTTCAGCACGGGTAATGTTGGCGCTGGGGCTGAAGGTACCGTCTGTGTAGCCTTGCATATACGCGAAATGGTTTTCCGTATCCAACGTTGTGGTGGTTGTAGAGGTTGTGGAGGTGGTGGTGGTTGTTGTGGGACGATAGAAAGAGGAAGAGGCTGTTTTGCTGATGACCATGAATGGGCTGAGGGAGTTGATGCCAGTCAAGGTCAAGGTGCCAGCGGTTTTGTCCACGATCATGTTGCCTTCCGCTTCGCTGAATAGTTCCACATCGCCTTCATGGGAGCCGTCGTGCTTCATGTGGAGCACTTGGTAGGTTTTGCTGGAGGAGTAGTCGTCCAAGGTGATAACCACGGAAATGGTGGTGGTCAAATCCACGGGTGCCATGATGACAACACCGTTGACTGTTGCGTGGAGATGGAATTCGCTGTCCACTTCGTAGCCACTGGGCATTTGGGAGAGAAGAATGTCTTCTTCATCTTGGGTGACCACATCTTCGATGAGGATGATGCCCAGATTTTCAGTGGTGGAGGCGGCGATGAGGGCGGTACGTTCTTCGGCGGTTAGGTCGAAGTCGTCACCATCATAGTCATCGATGGAGTTAATCAATAGGGTGCTAGAGGCCACGTCACCATAATCCACAGCTAGGTTTTGGGTGATGGTGTAGGAGTAGGTGTTGGTTGCGCTGAGGAGATAATCGCCAGCGTCGCCAATGTACAGCTTTGCGTAAGTCTCTAAGATGGAGGTTTCTTCGATGGCGTAGATCAAATCATCGTTGTAATCGCCATCTTCGATGAGGTTGTGGTCATCTGCAACACCTGTGTCGTTTTCTTCGTAGATGCTGTAATGGATGACGGCATCTTCGGTGTTGCAAGTCAGCTTGAACACTTCGCCGCCCACATAGCTACTGCCGTCGGCTAGGTTAGAGGTGGGAGCGACAGGTCTTGCCTCCAATGTGAGAGTTTGTGCATCGCTGGGGAAGGTGTAAGAGGTGTTGGCCACGGTGTCTTTCGTGATGGAAAGGGTTTTGCCGAACCAATCTTCTTGGATGGGGATGGAACCATCGGCTTCTGCGGTTACATTATACTCGGTGGAGCCAATGGTGATGGTGTAATGGGCACCGCTGATTAAACCTGTGAGCAGTTCGGTGGCATAGGTTACGACTGCTTCTGGGGTTTGTTCTGTCCACCAAGCGTAGAGGTATTTTGTGGTGGTGCTGTCGGTGACCATGATGGTTGAGAAGAGGGTAGAGCCACTGGTGACGGTTGTTTGGGTGGTGCCAGCGCTGTCAAACCAACCAGTGAAGTCATAACTTGTTTTGCTGGGGGTGTCTACAGTGATTGCGTCAGACCAGTTGCCTTCCACCTTTGTGGTGGCGCCGTCTACGATGAAGTCAATGGTGTAGGTGACGGCTGTCCATTGTGCGTAGAGGGTGATGGCCGTGGTGTCGTTGGTGCCAGCAACAGCGGCGTAGAGGGTTTCACCATCTGCTACCTTGGTGCCGCCAGTTGCAGCGGTGTACCAACCAGCAAACTCATAACCAGTTTTGGTGGGTTCGGTGGAGGGGTAGTCAATGGCTGCGTCCCAAGCGGTTTCGGAGCCTGTGATGCTGGTGTTACCAGTTGCGCCGTTTGTGTCGTAACTGGGAGTGAAGGTTTTGGCGCTCCATACGGCGTAGAGGGCGATGGAGTAATCTTCGTCGTCGTCTGCCAAGTCGGAGTAAGGGGTGTCATCAGTGCCGATTTCGATGACATCATCGGCGTCTTCAGTGGCATCGGTGTCGTCTTCAGTGCTCCAACCTTCAAAGTCATAGCCTGTTCTGAAGAAGGCGGTGTCGTCAGCCACTAGGTAGTCGCTCCATTCGATGGTTTGGGTGCTGGGCTTAGTGCCTTCGGCTTCGCCGTCACTGTTGAGGGTGTAGGTGACGGTGTAGGTGTTGGCTGTCCAGCCAGCGTATACGGTGCCAGAGCCCTTGCCGTATTCATCTAGGCTATCATCAAAGTCAGTGTCGAAGGTGTCGCTATAGTAGGTGCCGTCTGCGATTTCGTCATCGCCAGTTGAGGTTTCGTACCAGCCAGTGAATTCGTAGCCTTCACGAGTGGGGGAGGGAAGTTCGACTTCTTCTGTCCAGTTGTATACGCCATCATCGATTAAGTCATTATCGTCAGTGGGTGTGTAGTTCAAATTATATTCGATGGTGTACTCGTTTTCTACGTATTTGCCGTAGATGGAGTAGGTTTCGTTTTGCACTATGGAATCGAATACATTGGTGGGGGTGATATCCTCTTTGTCAGCTTTATCTTCGACTGTCTGCGTATAGCCACTGTTAGTATACCAATCGATGAAGGTATAGCCATCAAAGTCTTCGTGGATGTTGTTGACCACAACAGAGAGAGGGTCAATGGAACCGACGGTCAAGGGTGCGCCGACGGTGAAATCAGTAACTGTGGTGGTAAAGTCACCATCACTATCAAATGGAATGTAGTAGTTCACATTGACCAACGTGACAGCGTAGTGAGCTTGCAAGGAGATAGCGGTGACGCTGGTGTCGGTCATCAGTGTGCCAAAGACATCACCGAAGGTGAGGGTATTGCTGGTTGTGACAGTGTCGGGTAGGCTTGTGCCGTCGTACTTCCACGATGCGAAATAGTAATCGTCGTCGGTGTCAGGGGTGATGGTGGGGAGTTTGGCGCTCAATACATCAGTCCATTTGACAGTTACAGAAGTGGGAGTAGTAGTGGTAGCTGTGGCATTGATTGAGGTGTTGTGTTCTGTGTCTGAGTAAATGGTCTCATCGTAGGTGATGGTGATGGTATACTCGTTCTCCGTCCATTGTGCGTAGAGGGTTTGGTTGTCGGCGGTGGTGGAGTTGATGGAGGAGTAGAGGTCGCCGTTCTCGATTACATTGCCATCTTCATCTTGCCATTCTTTGAAGGTATAGCCAGCAAGGACGGGGACGTCATCATCTCCAGCAACGGGGATATCCAGTGCTTCTGTCCAGTCGTAGCTGTGGGTGTGGGAGGTGCGGTTTTCATATTTACCGTCGTTGTAGTCTAGGGTCAGGGTGTAGGATTGTTCCTCCCAGTGAGCGGTTAGGGTGATTGCTTGAGGTGTTACATCGCCGATGTCTTGCTTGAAGTAGTCGCCTGCTTCTACGAGAACATCTGGGTCAGCATCTTCATAATACCAACCAATGAATTCGTAACCAGTTTTGGTTGGAGTATCCAATGTTGGGAAGGTTTCAGTCCACTTCACGGTGATGTCGGCGAGGCCGCTAGCGCCATCGGTGGGAGTTGTTGCGGTGCCGTCAGCAAGGGCGAAGGACACGGTGTACGCCTTCTCGCTCCATATAGCATAGAGGGTGGTTTCGGTGACGGCGGCGTCGGCGAAGTCTTTGGCGTTGTAAGCTTCGGATGTGTCGTCGGAAGTGTCCACTTTCGTGCCGCTTTCTTTTGCGGTGTACCAGCCGTCGAAGCTGTAGCCTGTCAGGGTGGGGTTTGTTTCGGGTAGGGCGAAGGTGTCGTCCCAGTTGTAGGGTGCATCTTCGTAGGTACCGCTACCACCATTCACGTCATAAGACACGGTGTAGACGATGGGGGTATAGAGACCAGTGAGGGTGACGCTACCGCTGACTGCGCTTGGCAAGGTGTTGTAAATGGTTTCATCGTTGACTTCGCCGTAGTCTGTACCGTTGATGTAGTAATACCAACCATCAAAGGTATAGCCAGTGCGTGGGGCGCCGTCTGGTAGGTCGATGGTGCCATTCCAAGAGGTGGTGTCAGGGTCTGGAACGGAATCACTACCTGTGAAGGTGTCTTTGTACACAAAGTTGACGGTGTAGTCGGCATTTTCCTCGAACTTGGCATACAAGGTGGTGTCTGCATAGATTGCAGATTCTGTGTACTTGGTGCTGTGCCACTGAAATAGAGGAGTTGGCCTGAGCCAGTGCTGTAATAACAGGTCATACCAGAGAAGGTGACGTATTCATAGTCATCTGCCGTATGGTCGTCTAGCTGGAAATTAATCTCCAAATCGATGGTGCTATACTGTGGCTGAGAGGTAATCTTCACCACGATGGCGTTGTTGCCAGAGGTATAGCCACTAGCGCCAGTTTCGAACAAAACAGGAAGGTCGGTTACATCAGTTAAGTTGCTCAACTCTGTTTCGGTAAGCGTTACAAAGTTTACGCTGTAATTTGGGGCTGCGTCGCCACTTTTTATAGTGTAATTCATGGAGCTAGAGGTATACTTCACAGCGAAGTCTGCCACAGTTTGCAGTGCGTTTGTAGATGCGACTGTGGGCAGTGGCATGAGGACGTAGTTTCTGTTGTCGTTGTATCCGTCGCCGTTGCCGCCGTCAAAGTCATTGGAAACGGTGTCAGCGATGGAGATGTACAAGGTGCCTGTGTCGTTGGGGCCAAAGACCAAAGTGCCATCGCTGGCGGTATCGGCATCGGTGCTAGAGACATGGGCTTCCACGGTGACAGCTGGGTCTTGGTCAATGTAGAGGTAAATGTCGTCAGCGCCGTAAACCACGGTGTCAGTCACGCCAGTTGCAAGTTGGGAATAAGAGGATTGGGCAGCGGCTGTGCCGTCCACGGTGCCATAGTTTCTGGTGGTTGCAAAGAATTCGTCGGTTTCGGTGCAATCGGTGCCCAGAATCAACACGTCACTCCAAGGAATGGCGATGCCAGCGGCATCAAGGTCAGGGGTCACAGTCATGGTGACGGTGAAGGTGGAGTGGGTGTCCCAGTTGCCAGTGTCTCGGCGTGTCCAATAGAGGTTGACGTCGTCGTCAGAGAGTTTGAACTGATAGACATTGGCGGCGGTGTCAACGCCCAGATGTGATACATCGAAGTAATTAGATTCAATGGTGCTGGCTACGGAGGTGAGGCTACTAAGCTGGCTGTTCACCGTATCCAAACCAGAGACGGTTTCGCCAGTGTCTATATAGGAGAGGAGTTCTGTTGAGTTTTTGTAGTGTTCCAGCTTGAAATCGCCTATAGAAATATCGTTTAAGGTGATGGTTTCTGGGAGCACCACGGTGAACACGATGTCATGCCAAGAGCTGTCGTAGGTTTTGCCGTTTTGACCGCCAAAGAGCATGAATTGAACCTCTGTTGCCACGCCGGGGCGCAGGACGGTGGTGTCGTAGGTATCGCCACCAGCGGTGAGGGGGACGTTGCTGGTGTTCAACACACGCATATTGGCATAGGTGGTGTCAGCGGTGTAGAACTTGGTGTCCACGGTGGTGGAGGTGACAGTGCCATTATATCGGGTTTGTTCTGTAGAAATGGTGAGCACGTGGCTGTCGGTAGTGGTGCTTTGGTCGTTGTTTTGACCGCCGTCGGGTTCAATCAATTCGTCAGAATCAGCCAGATAGCCACGGAGCTGGAAGGTGGAGGAGGCAAGTTCACTACTTGTCCAGTTGTCCAGCGTGACGCTGAAGCTTCCGAAGGCATAGCCATCTGGTGCCACGATGCGACCATAGGTGGGGGAAGTGGGGGTGGTGCCGTCAGGCTGGGTGGTTGTCCATTGACTGATGCCGTCGTACACGGTATCAGTTTTATTGGCTAAATCCAGAGCGCCATCGTCGTCAATGGGAATTAAGGTGTAGGTCAACTCTGTGACGTTTGGTGTCACGCCGCCGTAGACAAGGTAGGGGAAGAAGATTTCCTTCACCACGTCGCCGTTGTCGGTGTCGATTTCAGCAGAGGCGGTGATGTAATCTCTGGGGAGGGCCCCAGATTTATTCACCACATCGATATAGCCTAAGGTTTGATAGCCTTTGAGGCCAGAACTGCTATTGCTGCTATCAAAACCGCTTGATACAAAGCCAGCTTCTGTGGTGTTGTACATATAAGCGGTGCTGGCGGTGGAGGTGGAGACGGTTAAGTCGAACAATTCTGGGGAAGCCCAGAGGAAGCCACAGGAATAATCGTTGGTGCCAGCGGTGCTAGAAAGCAAATCCATTTGGGCTTCATAGCTGCCATTGTTATCGGCATCATGATAAACAGAGAAGGTGTACAGGCTTTTATAGGTGTCGGAGACGATTTCGGGGGATTTGGGATAGCCTAACACTTTGTATCCATAGGCGGTGCCTGAGGTTGCGTACATGTCGGTGTCGCCAGTGAATTCGGCCACGACACTGATGATGCTCTCACCCTCTGGGGCTTTGATGATGAACATGGGAGAGTAGCTACCGTTGCTGTTCCAATAGTATTGGACAAGGCCTTCGTTGCCAGATGTAGCGCTATCTTGTGCGGCTACGTCCATGCCGCCAGCATTAAAGTTATAGCTGGTGCCGATGCCAGTGGCACCGTTGGCGATAACGGCAGCGTTGAAGGCAGCGATTTCATCGACGGTGAAGGTGTAGGTGGTGGTTCCAGTGGAGCCATAGAGGTCGGCAGTATCTTCTGTTTGCTCCATGCTATAGGAGTCGGTAACAACAGTTAGGGATACCAGCTCGTTGCTTTGTCGCAGGTTGTTGGTGCCGATGAAGGGGGTGTTGAAGTTGATTTGGTCTACGATGTCTAGGTAAACATCGGTTTCACCAGTGGCGGCGGTTCGCTGTTCAGCCACCAGTGAGAATTTCACAGGGTTGGTGCTGATGCTACCGTCGGTGGCTTGGGTGGAGGGAGTGGTGAACTTACGATAGAAGCTCATCAAGGTTTGGTTGACCACAGCGTCCCAGTAGTCGTCGTAGTCATCGCCGTCGTCTGTAAAATAATAGTTGTTGGAGGTGGATATTTTATTGGTGGAAGTGTGGCTTGTGATGCTGTAGGTGGGGTCAAAGGCAATGACTTCGATGGAGGCGGTTTGGGTGTCGTTGCTTTGGCCTGAGGTGGTTGGGGTGTAGGTGGTGGTGCTAAATGAGGGGTCTTCACTATTATATCTGTTTGTGATGGGGAGCGTTAGGTTGCTAACGGTGAAGTTGATGGTGTTGCCTGTGTAAATGATGTCGTTATCAGTGGTGTTAGGCAAGGTGACCATTACAAAGTCGGTACGGGTAGCACCGTCGCTTTTGATGCCAGCGCCAGAGGTGTTTACTTTGATTGTGTAAAGGTCAGTGCCAGCGGTGACGGATGTAATTTTGGTGGCAGTGTGGTTTGCGTCAGGTGTTACTGTAGACCCTGTTGGCACTTCAAGATCGAAGGTGGCGTAGGCAGTATACAGTTGGGTGTTGCCGCCTGATACAAAGGGGTCGTCTGCGTCTAAGACGATGGAGAGCATCACGGTGTCCACATTGCCGTCTACCAAGTTGGTCTTATAGATGGCACTGCTTTGAGTGACGTTCCAGATGTCCAAGCTATCGCTGACGTATTCACGAACGGTGAAGCTGGTGAAGCGCGCGTTGGCTGGTTGACCTTCAGCGCTGATGGTGACTTTCTCGGAGGAGGTGGAACCGTTGTTGTCGTTCAAAGTGACCTCAATATCACCTAGCAGGGTTGTCAGCACGCTATCGGTGTTGGATTGGGGCACATAGTCAGCGTTGACAGCAACGTTGATGGTGAAGGAGGAGCTGTTTAACGCGCTCATATAATAGGTAAGGGTGCCGCTGGCGTTGGTGACGCCGAGGGATGTGTTTGCCTCCCATGTAGGCATGGTGGTCGAGAATATGGAGGCGTAGCTGGCGTCATATTCTGACTTCATGGTGACGGTGGTGCCACTGACAGAGGCGATGCCCGGGCCAGACACAAGGTCCACACCATAGGGCAGGTCGATGACAATGGTGGAGTCAGCATTTGTGCTCTTGGTATAGTCGATTTTCAGTGCAATGGTTTCTTCACTGATGGCGGTGATTTCGGTTGCGCCAGAGACGGCGGTTCCGTCAGTGGGGGAATAGCTTGCAGTCACGGTGAGTCCGTCTGCGGCAAAGACAGTGGTGGGTAAAAGACCCAGAAGCATTGTCAGTACCATTAGTAAGGCCAAAATCCGTTTCCTTGATTGTTTTCTCCTCATTGATACAACACTTCTTTCTGTTTGAATTTTGCCAAAATAGAACAGATTATACCATAAAATAGGTACTATATCTGTCAAATTATGACAATGATTATGGTTAAAGCATAGCACTTTAAAATGGTGGTGTCAAGGAAAATTCACAACTTTTTCACATATAAACACTGTAAAA
Source organism: Bengtsoniella intestinalis (assembly GCF_039719005.1). Lineage (GTDB taxonomy): Bacteria > Bacillota > Clostridia > Oscillospirales > Oscillospiraceae > Oscillibacter > Oscillibacter intestinalis. The sequence continues at coordinate 143,693 of NZ_CP133584.1, forward strand.
ATACAATATACACGGAATATGCTCTCTTTTTGTCCTATAATTGTCCGAAAAAATATTATTTCATGATATGAATGGATAAAGTATGTAAAAAATACTAGATTTTTGGGAAATTTTATGCTATACTACCGTGGGATAAAAAATGAATAGCAATAGGTTTAAATCATGACAAAAGGGAGAAAATACCATGTCTCACAAGCACATCACATTGCCCACCGTTGGGCTGCGAAATATTAAAACTGCACTATCAGCTTCACTTTGCGCTTTGGTGTATCATTTTTTTGATAGAAACCCTACGTTTTCTTGCATTGGTGCCATTTTTGGTATGGGCTATGACTTGGAAAACTCAAAGCTTCACGGGGGCAATCGCTTTTTTGGCACTGTTATTGGTGGTTTTTTGGGGATGGGGTTGTTTCGGGTGTATCTGATTTTTTACCCAGATGGAGAATCTTGGTGGATGCTGGTGCCGCTACTGTTCATCGGCGTGGTGATTTTAATTGTGATATCTCAGTATTTTTGGGTGGGCGCTGTGCAACCAGGGGGTGTGGTGCTGTGCATTATTTTGTTCAACACCCCAGTGGATACGTATGTTACCTATTCCCTTAGCCGTATATTCGACACTGGCACAGGGGTGCTGATGTCGCTTTTGATTAACTATTTGCTGCCCCGTGAACGGCTAGAAGGCTGGGTTGATAAAATGCCAGACTGGTTATTTAGGGCAGAGAGAAAAGGATAAAAAAAGGATGCCGAAACGTGGGTTTCGGCATCCTTTTTTAATCGGTATGGTGGTCGTGGTTGGCGATGTGCTCTTCGCAGTAGCAATGGTAGCCAGAGCACCGTGAGCAATATCGGAACTGCAAGGTGGGGTAGTCGGTATCGGTGCGGCCACAGACTTCACATTTGTGGCGATAGCCCTGCTTTTTTTGCTGTTGGGCTTGCTTTTTGGCAGCAGTTTTAAAATGAATGGTTTGGGCGGAGTGTTGGTGCTGGGAGCGTTTTTGGTAATAGCCAAAAGCGGAGGAGATTTGCTCGAAGAAAAAGGCCACAAAGTTTAAAAGCGCAAACAGGGGCACAATCACATAGAACCAGTTGCCAGTGATAAGGCCAGAGACCATGTTCCAAGCAAACAATGCCGCGCCAGCCACCGCCAGATATTTCATTTTAATGGGAATGATAAACATCAACAGCACTTGGTTGTCTGGGTAGAGCATGGCAAAGGCCATGAACATAGAGGTATATAAATAGGATGTGCCGCTGAAGGTGATGCTATCGCCAGCGATGATACAGGAGAGGACAGCGCCAATGGTGGTCAGCACCACGCCGCTGACAAAATATAAGGTGAAGCGACCAGTGCCCCATTCTCGCTCTAAAATGTTGCCAATAAAATAGTATAAGTAAGCGGTGATGGCAAAGGACAGCGCGCTATAAGAACTGGGCATGAGCACATAGGTAAACAGCCGCCAAACTTCGCCGCTTAAAATGGCATCCCAGTTAAATGCCAAAAAGGAAACAGCGCCATAATCAGAAAAGGTGTAGAGTAAAAAAACCAGAACATTGGACAAAACCACGTATTTCATCAAATTGGAAATGCCAAAGTTGGGGTGGTTATACGGGAAGCGGTTGATAAATTGGGTCAACTTATTCAAAATATATTCCTCCATTGCGTGGGGTGATTGGGTACAGTATACCCTTTTTCTGTGAAAAAGTCATGTGTTTTTTTGAAATTTTAAAAATTTATAAATTTACACTTGACATTTGACTGGAATTTGATACTATAGTATAGACAATTACATCCCCTTATCAAGAGTGGCGGAGGGAACGGCCCTATGAAACCACGGCAACCTGTACAAAGCAAGGTGCCAAATCCGACGAATGCGACAGATGAGGACACCATACTACCATTGGTTTGCGCATTTCGTCTACGGAATGCGTGTTTTTTTACGTCTACTTTTGGATGAGGGCAAGGTTACAAAGGAGAACTTTTTTATGGCAAGACACTATTTATTTACCTCTGAATCTGTGACAGAAGGCCACCCCGACAAGGTGTGCGACCAAATTTCTGACGCAGTGTTGGATGCCATTTTGGCACAAGACCCCACCGCCCGTGTGGCCTGCGAAACCACCGCTTGCACTGGCATGATTCATGTTATGGGTGAAATCACCACCAAATGCTACGTGGATATCCCTAAAATTGCCCGTCAAGTGGTGATGGACATTGGTTATGACCGCGGTAAAATCGGTTTCGACGGTGAAACCTGTGCCGTCATGACCTCTATCAACGAACAATCCCCCGACATCGCCATGGGCGTGGATGCTTCTTTGGAGCACAAAACTGGGGAAGACAGCGAACTGTCCCACGGCGCTGGTGACCAAGGTATGATGTTTGGTTACGCTTGCGACGAAACAGAAGAACTGATGCCTCTGCCTCTGTCTCTGGCTCAGAAGCTGGCAAAGCGTCTGACCGATATGCGCAAAAAGGGCTATTTGACCTATCTGCGTCCTGACGGCAAGAGCCAAGTCACCGTGGAATATGATGAAAACAACCAACCTGTCCGTGTGGATGCTGTGGTGGTCTCCACCCAACATAACCCCGATGTGACACTGGAACAAATCCGTGAAGACATGGTGCATCACGTCATTGAGCCCATCATTCCTTCTCATATGCTGGATGAAAACACCAAGATTTACGTCAACCCCACTGGCCGTTTCGTCAAGGGTGGTCCTGCGGCTGACTCTGGCCTGACTGGTCGTAAAATCATCGTGGATACCTACGGTGGTAGCGCCCCTCACGGCGGCGGTGCTTTCTCTGGGAAAGACCCTACTAAGGTTGACCGTTCTGGCGCATATGCCGCTCGTTATGTGGCGAAAAACATTGTGGCAGCAGGCCTTGCCAAGCGTTGCCAAGTGGAATTGGCTTACGCCATCGGCGTGGCCCAACCTGTGTCTATTTTGGTGGATACCTTTGGCACCTCTACTGTAGGCGACGGGAAGCTAGAAGATGCAGTGGCAAAGGTGTTTGACCTGCGTCCCTCTGCCATCATCCGTGATTTGAACCTGCGCACCCCCATTTATCGTCCTCTGGCCGCGTATGGTCACATGGGACGCACTGATTTGAATGTGCGTTGGGAAGATACCGACCGTGTGGATGCGTTGCTCGCAGCCGTAAAGGGTTAATAGAGTTTATGTTACCTGCCAGTGCCGTTTTGGTGCTGGCAGGTTTTTTTATGTAAATTTGTAAATACCTCTTTTTTATCTAGGCAAAGTGTTGTACAATAGGGATAAAAAGAGATGCCTATTTTTAGGAGGATTGTATGGATAACATGGGTGAGCGTATTGAGCGGGCCTTAAATGCCCTTGGATTTTTATTCCGTTTGCAAGGTGGTGATCATCCACAGCTGGATTGGCAGACTATGGTGACGCCATTGTTGCCCAGTGAAGGGCGTATTTCTGCCGTGGCAGTGATTGATGCCATTGGCACTGGACTGAGTGTATTGGCACCAGAACCACAAGCCGGATGGGCTGAGGCTTGTTTTACCATGTCCAAAGAACTGATGTATCCCCAAGAGAGCAGCGCCTTGACAGTACAACAGCAAGATGCCGCTTTATTTGGGTTGCAGATTTTGCAGGTAATGCTGGACATAGAGCGTGAGAGCGCAGACTTTGACCCATTGGTAGACTTTGTATTTTGCTCGCCAGAGGAATTGCTACACAGTGGGGTTGCTAAGGATTACAAAGCCTTTTTGACCGTCTATCGAGAAGAGTATGTTTATGAATTGTTGCGGTTGGGTGATGAGCTGACACCGTGGCGCACCTTAGGGCATATCGCTGGGGTGCATCATGTGGCTATGGAAGCCGCACGGGTGCTGGCAGCAGGTGGTGGCACTGTGGACTTGGGACTGATTTCTGGTGCGGCTGCAGGTCACGACTTTGGGAAGTTTGGCTGCCAAAAAGGGGAAGCCGTGCCGTATTTGCATTATTATTACACCCACCAATGGTTTGCTCGTCAAGATTTGTTGCAAATTGGGCACATTGCCGCCAACCATTCCACTTGGGATTTGGAGTTGGAAAACCTGTCGGCAGAGTCGTTGCTGTTGGTGTATGCTGACTTCCGTTCTAAGCAATATTATCTAGACGGTGTAGAGTATGTAAAGGTATATAGCTTAACAGAAGCTTTTGGTGTGATTTTAAATAAGTTAGACAATGTGGACGAGGAAAAACGCCTGCGTTATTGCTTTGTGTATGCCAAAATGATGGATTTTCAGCAGTATTTGCAATCCTTTGGATTTGATGCCCAAGACAACGCACCTGCGCCTGATTTGATGGCAGATAGTCATGTGGCATTGATGAATCCAGAGCAAACTTTGGCATATTTCCGCCATACAACGGTGGAACATAACTTGCAATTGATGCACCAATTGACGCGACAAAAGCTCTTTGTCAGCACGCTAGAATCTGCCCGTGGTGAGAAAAATTATGGCAAACTCCGTGCCTATGTCTCTATTTTCCAAGAGTATCATTCCTATTTGTCCCCAGCCCAAAAAGAGCAGACCTTGGCGTTTTTGTTCGAGCTGTTGCTGTGCCCTGATGGGGATGTGCGGCGGCGTGCCGCCCATACTATGGGTCAAATTCTCGCCCGCTTTGTCTCGGGATATAAAAAAGAGCGTCCCGTACATGCCCCTCCTAGCGTAGAAGGCAATCGTCCCTTTGAACTGTGGGATTTGTATTTGCATAAGTTGGTAGAGCCTGATTATAAATTGACACCCCGTCAAATGAGCTTAATTCGCTATCAAGCCAAAACAGTGACCCAGTCTCTGTTAAGCAGTTGTAGCCCTCAAGATTTCCCGAGATTTTCCGATATTTTGCTCTCTTGCTTTGACCATCCTGAACAGTCAAACCCCAACACGGCCTTTGGTCTGCTAGATGCCATTCATGGCTTGCCCCTTGCGTGTATGGATGGTAAAACCTTGGAGCCACTGGTGCCCTTTGCTTTATACTGGCAAGCAGAAGACGAAGATCCAGCCCAGCAAATTGCGGTTTTGAAACTTTTTGAGCAGATTCATCCCTATTTAAATCAAGAACAGCGCGATTCAGTGGAAGCCTGTGTGGAGCAGATTCAGTGGAACAATGTGATTCCTCTGCTGTATTTGCAGGCAAAATTGTCGCGTGAACTGGGGTTTCCACGGCGAGATTTGGAAGAGATTTTGCACCGCAATCAAACCATTAGAACTGTTTTCTTAGACAACCTAAAAGCCGCTACGCATTGGATTATCAAAGCGGTTGGTGTAGAATATTTGGCAAGTCAAGGCCAACAAAGCGGCGAAGCCATTACGCTACATATTGCCACCCATTTTTCCAATCTGTTGCGTGTGAGCCAACATCTGGTGGTACGAATGTTGGCAGGACAAGCACTGTTGGCATTGATACCACGACTAACTCCGGAGCAACGCAACGAAATTGCGGTGGAACTGTGCAAGGCTTTGGAAGGGGAGCAATCAGAAATGACCCAGTGCATTTCCCCTTGTTTAGGGCAGCTGATTTTGCAGTTACCCCAACAAGAATTGGATGAGGTCATTGCGGATTTGGAGAAAATTTTACCCTCCCAAGGCACCAATGCAGTTTGTGCGGCGTTGTCCACCATTGGCACTACCTTGGCACATTTGAGTCGTAGTCCATATAATACACCAGAGCGGCAACGTGTGTTGCTGGGGCTGTTATTCAAAGGTTTGGCCTCGGAGCAAAAGGCTGTGCGGCAAGAATGCTTGCGTGTTTTAGGGGAAGATTTATTTGGTGAAAATGGTTTGCCAGAAGCGGATAAGGCTACGCTGTTCCCCATGTCTTTGAAAAAAATTCTGTTCTTGATGGGTGAGCATAAAAATGGGCAGACGGGCTTGTTTTATACCACCGCCGCCTTGCGGAGTTTGTATCATTATGTGGTCAGTTATACCTTGCAAGGTGAGGAATTCACGTTTGTTGAACCTGAAAAAGTTGCATTTTTCCCCGGTACCTTTGACCCGTTCTCTTTGTCTCATAAAGGGATTGTCGAGGCCATTTGTGCCCAAGGGCTTGGGGTGTATTTGGCAGTGGATGAGTTTTCTTGGTCGAAAAAAACCCAGCCATCCCTTGTGCGCCGTCACATCATCAGTTTGTCTGTGGCGGATATGTTCAATGTTTATATTTACCCCCATGATTTGCCTGTGAATTTAGCGACTCCGGCGGATTTAGAGCGCTTGAAAGAAACCTTTGCCCCTTGCCCTGTGTACTTGGCCATGGGTTCAGATGTGGTGCTCAACGCTTCGTCTTATCGTCTGCCACCAGTGGAACATTCCGTTCATCATTTGAATCATTTGGTGTTCCGCCGTGATGGTGTGAAAGAGGAATATCCCAGTATTTTGGGGGATGTGATTTCGCTACAATTGCCACATCATTTAGAAACAGTTAGCTCCACGCTCATTCGAGAGAATATTGACTTGGGGCGAGACATTTCCCACTTGGTAGACGCCACAGCCCAAGAGTATATTCAAGATGGCGGTTTCTATTTGCGAGAACCAGAGTTTAAAAATCTCGTCAGCGCAGGGGATTACCGCTGTGTTACTTTGGAACATCCCACGCAGGATCAATGGCAATTGTTGCAACAGGTATTTGCTGATGTGCCAGCCTATGACGCAGGGCGAGAGGTGACCGTGATGCACCCCTTCGGTGAGCCAACAGAAATTGTAGGGTATTTGACTTATCAAAGTGTTAGTAATGCTGATTTGCTTGCGGTGTTGAAGAATTTAGACCAAGCCACCTATGTGCGCCGCCACACAGCAGGGCGGATTTGTTTGATGAATCGCATGGATGTGCGTCCCAATCTAGAACGAGAAGCCATGGAGCAGTGGCTCTTAACTGAAACCTTCCACCATGCACTGGGACAAGATTGTAGCTATGCGGTATGGACAGGAGAACAGGAAGAGCGCTTAGATTTGCTAGAGCGACAAGGATTTTTGCGCTGTGAAGGTTATCCGTTGATGATGGTGGATATCCGTGCGCCAGCGGTGGTGCTGCAAAATATGGTTACGACATTGAAAGAGCCATTTGCTTCTAGTCCACGGGTGTTAGATGCGATTGCCAAAGGGCAAAAAGCCTTGCAACGGGCTTTGACAGCGCTATATCCCGGAAGCTTGGTGTTGAGCCTGAATGCAGAGGTTGTGCACCATTTGATGGAGGAAAAAATTACAGAACGCAACCGCGTACCAGCATTACCCACTCACCCTAGAGTACTGGGTGAGAAGATGTGTGTGCCTTTTGGCAAATTATTGCGTGGCAATGCCATTCCCAACACCGTCACCAAGACCATACATACGTCTAAGGTGTTTACCAGTGACTTTAAAGACTTTACCATTGGGGAATTTATGGGGTATAGCCCCTTGGAAAGCCAAATGCGCGCCATCCGTTCGTTTGGTCGAGAAGTGATTCTGGTGGATGACTTGCTTCATACAGGTCATCGCATGGAAACCATTGGTCCCTTGTGCAAGCAAGAGGGAGTGGATGTGGATATGGTGTTGGTGGGTCTGTTATCTGGACGCGGACGAGACTTGATGATAGATTTAAATCAAGCCATCGACAGTGTGTATTTTGTGCCTAATCTCCGCTCTTGGTTTGTGGAGTCCACGATGTATCCCTTCATAGGTGGCGATGCTGTTGCAGACACCATTTCCTTTGTGTCGGGTCTAACCCCAGCAGTGAATATGATTTTACCCTATGCTTATCCCAAAATGTACTACGGGTGTGATAAGCAAGCGGTGTTCCAATTCTCAAAAACTTGCCTTGAAAACGCAAGAGATATTGTGCAGGCACTCGAAGAAGAGTATCGCCAGCGTTATGCGCGCAACTTGAATTTGTCTCATTTGGGGGAAGCGGTGATTTTGCCCATGTCCCCAGATAAGGGTAATTGTTTGCATTATGACGCGTTGACGGTGGCATCCACTTGTATTGACAATGACTTACAGTTGCTGTCTCGTATGGAACGTATATTGGAGTGATGATGATGAATTATTATTGTATTGAAGGGGTGCTTTGCGCCTCTATGACGGCACTGGACTTCCCAGAGGTGGCGCCACCAAAAGAGGGGGAGGCTTTGGTGTATTTAACCCATCTGCCTTGCCAAGAAAATCGAGCAAAGTTCCGAGTGACCCATCCTGCCCAGTTGGTCAGCAGTGGGGAGTCGGTGGCTTGGCTTGACCCGAAACGGTTGCCTTTGGCGCCACCATTGCCTGTGGAGGTGCTGACGCGCATTTCAAAGGGCACCTTGTCGGCAGTGAATTATAACCACCCTCGGTGGCGAGAATTGCTATCACCCATTGCAAAACCAACGGGGAAACTCCGTGTCCATTTGGTGGCCGTGGGGGATGTGGGCGGCACCTTTGCCACAGGGCTTAAACTGTTGGGTGGCGATTGCATTGAAACCATTGGTCTGTTTGATTTAAACCCAGCCTCTGTAGAGCGGTGGGTTCAGGAATTGGGGCAGGTGAACTACTGTGATGGCAACCCCGCCATGCCAACGGTGGAATCAGTCACTGGGACAGCGTTATTTGACTGTGATGTGTTGGTGTTTGCCGCCACAAAAACCATTCCTGCGGTGGGCAGTGATATAGCCGATGTGCGGATGGCGCAGTTAGGGGCCAACCGTGAACTGATTGCCCATTATGGCAAACTGGCCCGTGAAGCCCATTTTGGTGGGTTGTTCATGGTGCTCTCTGACCCTGTTGACCCCCTGTGCCGCAAAGTATATGAAGCGTCAAACCAAGGGGAAGATGGACAATGGGACGGTATGGGTTTGTTGCCTGAACAAGTCCAAGGGTTTGGGCTAGGGGTGATGCAGGCACGGGCGATGTATTACGCCAAGGAAGCTGGCATTGAGCAACTTGACGCTGTGCGTAGTTTCGGCCCCCACGGACAAGGTTTGGTGGTGGCAAATTCACTGGATGCGTACGACCATGCGCTGTCGGAAGCGTTGACCATTCAGGTTATTACAGCCAATTTGAAAATACGAGAATTGGGGTATAAGCCCTATGTGGCGCCAGCATTGTCTTCTGGTGCATTTCAGTTGCTTTGTGCGCTTCGTGGGCAGTATCACGAGAGCTCAGTGTGCCTTGGGGGCATTTGGTTTGGGGCGCGCAACCGCTTTACACCCTATGGGGTGGAGGTGATGACCCAGACTATTCCAGATGCACTCTATCAGCGTCTGGTGGAGACACAAGCACAGTTATATAACATTGGGTAAAGTGAAAAGGCTTTACAGACAATTTTTAAAAAGGAGGGGTATAGATGGAACAATTGACCATTATCACCGTGGGCACACCCAATCCACGGCTTGAAAAACTACTGTCTTATTGGGGTGAAAACCGATTGACAGCGCTGCCCAATTCTTTTCAAAATCAGCGCCTATTATTGGCGGTATCTTTAGATAAAATTGGCCTTTGTGATGGGCTTCATAGTTTGCTCTCTACCTTGCGTAAGTGCACCGATTGTTTGGAAGGGTCTGTGGCTGGGATTGTGGTGGACGGTGCCAATGCGCTGTACACCAAGTCGGTGGCGCGGGAGATCGTTTTTGCCGCCAACTGCGCTGGTTGTACCTTTGTGGGTCGGTCGTTGGTAGAAGGGGTGGCCACCCTTGATAATTTTACGGTGCAAGCCAGCAATGGTGACTGTTCGTTGCTAGAAGCGTACGAAAAAGCGGTTTCAGATTTGATTGCGCGCATTGTCACCTTTGCGCCACCGCGCCAAGAAACGCCACACCTGCTCACCTTACATGCGTCCACTTACGGGCCGTCAAACACCATGGATTTGTGGTCGTTGGTACAGCATCAATTGCCAACCCAGTGGACGGTGCAGGAAGTTGGACTGCGCAATGGGGCGGTGTCAGATTGTGCTGGTTGCCCCTATACCACCTGTTTGCACTTTGGGGAAGAGGGACGGTGTTTTTATGGTGGGGTTATGGTGGATGATGTGTATCCAGCCTTGCGTCAGGCGCAGGCCGTGATGCTGTTGTGCCCCAATTATAACGATGCCTTATCTGCCAATTTAACGGCTTGCATCAATCGCTTGACCGCTTTATACCGCACCACAGATTTCACCCATAAGGCGGTGTATGCCTTGGTGGTGTCGGGGTATTCAGGTGGGGATATTGTGGCAAAACAGGTGATTTCAGCCCTGTCGATGAACAAAGGATTTTACCTGCCCAGTCGGTTTTGTCGCATGGAATTGGCGCAACAACCAAGTGAGGCTTTAGCGTTGACAGGCATCAAAGAGCGCATGGTGGACTTTGGGGAGCAAATAACCTATGAATTAGATGGCAGGACACAATTGCGCAACATGATAATGACGAAAAAAAATCCTATTGCATAATTGCAATAGGATTTTTTTGTTACAAAGGATTAAGCCATGGTAGCTTGCAGGGTTTCTAGATTTTGATACATCAAATCCACATAGGTCAAACCGCTGTCAATTTCTTCTTGGGTGAAGTTTTCACAAGAGTGGAATTCGGCAGTTTGTGCGCCAGTGGACTCAGAGATAGCGTTGGACACCAAACCGTTGGAGAATTCAATATAGTATACAGTTTCCACGCTGCGGTCATTCACCAAGTCAATCAAGTAGGCCATGGTGGCAGCAGAGGGTTCGGTTTCGGTGCTACAGCCGGGGAAGGCAGCATAGTATTCAATGCCATATTCGTTGGCAAAATACTTCAAGGGGAAGCGGTCACCCACCACCATCAGCTTTTCGCTGACAGTTTCAAAGAAAGCGGTGAATTCATTGCCCATGGCAGTGATTTCAGCAGCATAAGCCTCAGCGTTGGCATGGTAAGTGTCTGCATTGTCAGGGTCTAGTGCAGCAAAAGCGTCGGCGTAATACAGCACCACAGCGGCAGCGTTAGAAGGGGAGGTCCAAACGTGCTCATCATAGCTGGTGACGGCGCCCAAGTCAGTGAAGGTAGAGGAAACCACAGTGCTTTCTTCTTCGTCATGGTCGTGGTCGTGGTCGTCTTCTGCGGCGACTTCTTCGTCGTGGTCGTGATCATGGTCGTCTTCAGTGACGACTTCTTCGTCGTGGTCGTGGTCGTGGTCGTCTTCTGCGGCGACTTCTTCGTCGTGGTCGTGATCATCTTCGGTGACTTCTTCTTCGTCATGGTCGTGATCATGAGCATCTTCTGCCACCAGAGTGATCTCTGCGTCCATCATGCGCACAGCGTTCACATCACTAGAAACAGAGGACAGCACGGTGTCAACCCAAGTGTCGGATTCGCTGCCCAGATACAAGAATAAATCACTTTGGTCAATTTTGATGATATCGGCAGGGGAGGGCTCATAAGAGTGAGCGTCAGTGCCAGGGGGGAGTAGAATAGAAATATCTGCCAAGTCGCCTGCAACGGCGCGGGCAAAGTCATAAGCGGCAAAGTTGGTGGTGACCACTTGTAAGGAACCACCTTCTGCGGCGGTATTGGTGGTGGTACCAGTGGAGGCAGAGCTGCAGCCAGTGAGCAGTGCAGATGCGCAAAGTAGGGATAGTGCGGTTGCTTTTAGATTTTTCAAAATGGTATATCTCCTTGTTTAATTTGAGAATCTTTCTCAATTTCTATCGTATTATAGCATGAGCTAATTGAAAAAGCAAGCAGAAATTTTAAAGTTTTCACACGGCTCAAAATTGGGAGGGAACTGTGTATTTGTCTTGTAATTCCATTGAAACTGTGATAAAATAATACAGATTATAATAAGATGGACTAATAGCGTATTGCAACTCCCATTTAGAAATGAGGCAACTATGAAAATCCTAGTATTGGCTGGCGGTTTATCGCCAGAACGGTCGGTATCACTGGCAAGTGGGCACGCTGTTTGCACTGCTTTGCGAGGGTTGGGACACCGCAGTGTGGTGATAGATTTATTTTTAGGCTTAGACCCAATGGTGGCAAGCACAGATGCTGTGTTTGCGTTGCCTATGGCAGATGGGGCCGCCATTGATAGTACGGCTCCTGATTTGCAGGCGGTGCGTAATTGTCGGCAATTTGCAGGCTCTGGGCGTATTGGCGCTGGTGTGTTAGCTGCCTGTGCCCGAGCAGACTTGGTGTTTTTGGCACTCCATGGACAAGATGGGGAAGATGGTCGTGTGCAAGCCATGCTAGACTTGATGGAAATTCCCTACACTGGTTCAGGCTATTTGGCCTCTGCCATGGCCATGGATAAGGTGATTAGCAAGAAAATGATGGATACCGCTGGCATCCCCACACCAGCGTGGGAACAGTTGGTGTATACCAAGGCGGACATTCCACAATTGGCGTCTCGCCTTGCCTTGCCCTGTGTGATTAAGGCGGCAAACGGCGGCTCTTCTTTGGGGGTGTACTTGCCAGAAAGCCGAGAAGCATTGGCCTCTGCGCTGGAAGATGTGCGTCGCTTTAACGCTACAGTCCTAATGGAACAGCGGATTGTAGGCCGTGAGTTCACGGTGGGCGTGCTAGGAGAAACCGCCTTGCCACCTGTGGAAATTTTGGGAAACTTTGACTATGAAGGCAAGTACCAAGCCCATGGAGCCCAAGAGGTTTGTCCTGCAGAGTTGACCCCTGAGCAAAGCATATTGGCTGGGAAGTATGCCCTGCAGCTCCACCATGCGTTGGGGCTTAGCGGCTACTCACGCACAGATTTGATGCTAGACGAAGACGGTAAGTTTTGGTGTCTAGAGGTCAACTCCCTACCAGGGATGACAGCCATGAGTCTGCTTCCCAAGGAAGCTGCTGCCGTGGGCATGGGCTATGAACAGCTGTGCCAAGAAATTGTCAACCAAGCCATGAAAAAAGGAGACACTGCCCTATGATGACCCTTGCCCAAATCACCACCGCTGTGGGTGGTACATTGCATACGGATTTAGCTGTGACCACGGTTGTCACCGCTGTGTGTACCGATAGTCGTGCCATTACGGCAGGCTGTTTGTTTGTGGCGTGGGTGGGGGAACGGTTTGATGGACATGATTTCATTGACCAATCCCTAGAAGCTGGGGCGGTGGCCACCATTTGCCGTCGATTGCCAGAGACACTACAATCGGAAAAGGCATATATCGTGGTGCCAGACACCCGATTGGCCTTGCGTGACATGGCGAAAGCCTACCGTGATGGGTTTGAAATCCCATTTCTGCAAATCACTGGCAGTGTAGGGAAAACCACCACAAAAGAATTGATTTCCGCTGTTTTGAGCGTAAAAAAATCGGTGCATAAAACCCCTGCCAACTACAATAACGACATTGGCACCCCTTTGACGCTCTTTGGTCTGCGTCCAGAGCATGAAGTGGCCGTCATTGAAACGGGGATGAATCACTTTGGTGAAATTCGATATCTTGCACAGTTTGTACAACCTGATATTGGCATTATCACCAATGTTGGCGATGCTCACGTGGAGTTTCTCGGGAGCCGAGATGGGATTTTACAAGCCAAAAGTGAGCTGTTTGAGGGACTGAAACCAGAGGGTGTAGCCATTTTAAACGGCGATGACACACTGTTGAACACCGTGCAATTGCCCCAAAAAATTCTTCGCTGTGGTACCAGTGACCATTGCGACATTCAAGTGACCGCCATGACAGATTTGGGGTTAGACGGCATCGCCTGTACGGTGCAAACCGCCCAAAACACCTATGAGTTGCACATTCACGCATTGGGTAAGCACATGATATACCCTGTGTCCATGGCTGTGGCTGTTGGTGAACTTTTGGGGTTATCCAAAGCCGAAATTGAAGCTGGAGTGGCAGGCTATCGTGGGGTGGACAACCGCATGAATGTGGTGCGATTAGGACAAAATCGTATTGTGTTAGACGATTGCTACAATGCCAGCCCCCAGTCTATGGAAGCTGGGTTGGCGGTGCTGAAGAGTACCCCAGCCAAACGAAAAATCGCCATCATTGGTGACATGGGGGAACTGGGGGATTACACCCAAGAAGCCCATTATACCATCGGTAAACTGGCAGGTTCTTTGGGGCTTGACCTCGTGATCACCATTGGCGCCAAGGCGGCTGATATGGAAAAAGGTGCCCGAGACGCTGGTGGGAATGTGGTTCACTTTGCCACTAAAGAGGACGCCTATGATGCCATCGGCAAGGCGTTTTTACCTGACACATTGGTCTTTGTGAAGGCCTCCCATTTCTCCATGCACTTTGAAGATGTGGTGAATTATTTGAAGGAATTAGACATTCATGATTGAAATACAAATCGAAAACCTTATAAAATCCTTTGAAGTGGGCAAAAACGTATTAGACGGTTTGACCTTTCAAATCGACCAAGGAGAACGTGTGGGCTTGCTAGGGCGCAATGGCGCTGGCAAATCAACCTTTTTTAAAATTCTCACTGGTGAAATGGATTACGACGAAGGGGACATCCGTGTGGGACAAGGGCGCCGTCTGGGGCTGATTTCTCAAATCCCTGTTTATCCGGATGGGTTCACTGTGGAGGATGTGTTGCGCTCTGCGTTTGGACGGCTTCACGATTTGGCGCAGGAAATGGAAACCTTGACTGCTCAAATGGAGGCAGGGGAAAGTGATGAGGGGATTTTGCGCCGTTATGGTGCCCTGTCTGAGCGGTTTGAAGCCTTTGGTGGCTACGATACCGATGTGGCGGTGAATAAAATCGCCTCTGGTTTGTCTATTGACACCGCCATGCGCACACAACTGTTTGAACAGCTTTCTGGGGGCGAAAAAACCCGTGTGAACTTGGGGCGGTTGATTTTAGAAGACACCGATATCTTGCTCTTAGACGAACCCACCAACCATTTGGATTTGCACGCAACTGAATGGTTAGAGGACTATATCGCTGGGTTTCATGGCACCGTGGTGGCCATATCTCATGACCGTTTTTTCCTAGATAGAATTGTGACCCGTGTCATTGAAATTGCTGACGGACAGGCAGAGTTTTACAGCGGTAACTACAGTTTTTATGCGGTAGAAAAGGAACGTCGCTTCCAAGAGCGGATGAAGCAATATCAAAAAGAGCAAGCTAAAATTGACCAATTGACCCGTGCGGCTGACCAACTTCATCTGTGGGCGTTTATGGGCAATGATGCGCTCCATAAGCGTGCCTTTTCCATGGAAAAGCGGATTGAGCGAATGCGTACCACAGCCCGACCCACCAAGGCGCGGAAAATGGATAGCCGTTTTCAGTCCTTGGAATTTCACGGCGATGAAGTGTTGGCATTGAAAGGTCTTACTAAAGGCTTTGCGGACAAGCCTTTGTTTTCTGATGTGAATCTGCGGATGGAAGGGGGCGAGCGCATTGCCCTCATTGGCGACAACGGCACAGGTAAATCCACCTTGATTCAAATGCTGATGGATATGCAATATCCTGATGCTGGGCGCATTAAATTAGGACCTAGTGTGAAGGCGGCCTATCTGCCTCAAATTATTCATTTTGACCATCCTGATTGGAACTTAGTGGAAAATGTGATGGGTGCCAAGCGTGGCATCAGCGCCCAAAGCGCGCGCAACCGTTTGGCAGCTTACGAATTCCGAGGGGAAGATGTATTTAAGCCTGTGGAGGTGCTCTCTGGTGGCGAAAAAAGTCGCTTGCGTCTTTGTATGCTCATGGATGATGAGATTAATTTTCTGATCTTAGACGAACCCACCAACCACCTTGACATCGCCTCCCGTGAGTGGATGGAAGAGGCGGTGGAAGGGTATGATGGGGCATTGCTATTTGTCAGCCATGACCGTTATTTTGTCAATCGCTTTGCCACTCGTATTTGGGAGCTCAGCGATCAGACCATCACCGATTATCCCATGGGTTTCGCCCAATATCGGCAGATGAAGGCCATTGAAGTGCAACAAAAACACTTACAACCAAGTGCTGTAAAGGAAAAAACCATTACACTAAAAACAGAGAAGCCAAGAGGGAACAAAGCTCAAATGGCGGCAAAACGACACTTGACTAACTGTGAGCGAGACATTGCCAAAGCAGAATTGGCATTAGAAGAGTTGGACACGGCCATGGCGGATGCGGCCTGTGACTATGCACTGTTGACGGCATTGTTGGCCGAAAAAGAACAACAAGAATTGGCGCTAGAACAGCTCTACCAACGCTGGGAAGAGTTAAGCGCCCAAGCAGAATAAAGGAGAACGTCCATGCAAGAGATGAAAGATATTCTTTGCATTTACTATTCCCGCACGGGAAATACCAAAACTGCAGTAGAGGACATTGCCAAGGTCTTGGATGCTGAGGTGGTGGAAATCCATGATAACGTGGAGCGCAATGGGATAATTGGCTTTATTAAAAGTGGCATGCACGCCTCTGCTAAGCACCCTATGCACACCATTGGCTTTAAAACGGCACGGCCTTTGAACGAATACCGTTTGGTGATTGTGGCAAGTCCTGTTTGGGCAGGGCGGTGTTGCAGTCCTGTGCGTGTGTTTATGCGCAAGCATGGCAAAAAATTCACCAATGTGTGCTATGTGCTCACCCGTGGCACCAGTAAGCGTTATGAAGAGGTATACGAACAACTAGACCAATATACCAACACGCCCCATATAGAAGGGGTGTCTCTCCATTGCAAAGGGGTGGGATATCATTTCTGGGTGGAAGATTTCCTCACCCGTGTCAAAGGGTTGTTGCCAACACTGAAGGCACCAGAGCCATTTGAACAATAAGAAAGGGTCAATATGGAAGAGAAATTGCAGGCCATCGCCCTGCGTTTGGAAAATTTGCACCATCACTTATCTGAGCCCAGTGTGTATGGCGACGGCAATCAACTGAAAACCATCAATCGTGAAATTAAGGAATTAACCCCTGTGGTGGAGGCATATCAGGCCTATTTGGCAGTGGTGTCCCAGCAGGAAGAAGCCCTTGAAATGATGGCAGATCCTGAGCTTAAGGAAATGGCACAAGAGGAATTTTCCTTTGCAAAAGAGGAAATTGAGCGGTTGCGAGAAGTATTAAATCGCTTGTTACTACCCAGTGACCCCAATGACAGTCATAACGTGATTATGGAATTGCGCGGAGGGGTTGGGGGCGAGGAAAGTGCCTTGTTCGCCCGTTCGTTACTGCGGATGTACACCATGTATGCTGAGACGAAAGGGTGGAAGATGGATATTTTATCCTTGAATGAAACGGAGCTTGGTGGCGTAAAAGAATGCAGTGTGCTTATTGAAGGGGAAGGCGCATTCGGGCGGTTGAAGTTTGAAAGTGGCGTGCACCGTGTCCAACGTGTACCAGAGACAGAGTCCAGTGGTCGTATCCACACTTCTGCCGCCACAGTGGCTGTGTTGCCAGAAGCAGAGGATGTGGAGTTTGAAATCAACCAAGCTGACTTGAAGGTAGACACCTATCGCGCGTCTGGAGCTGGTGGGCAGCACGTGAATAAAACTGAGTCGGCCATTCGCATCACCCATATCCCAACAGGTGTGGTGGTGGAGTGCCAACAGGAGCGGAGCCAGCATAAAAACCGAGACAAAGCCATGAAGGTGCTGCGGTCTCGACTGTATGAAGCGGAGCAGGAAAAACAAGCCGTTGCCACTGCTGCCCAGCGTAAAAGTCAAGTGGGCAGTGGTGACCGCAGTGAGCGTATTCGCACGTATAACTTCCCCCAAGGGCGGCTGACTGACCATCGCATCGGCTTAACAATCTATAAATTAGATGCTGTGATGGATGGTGTATTAGACGAGGTGATTGACCCGTTGATTACGGCAGATCAAGCAGAGCGCTTGCAAAGTGGACAATAAAAGCTTACCCAAGAATTGAGGCAAAATATGGAAACAATACAATTAGACTTACGCAATGTAAAAGGACAGCGTCGGGCAGTGGAAGCCCAAATTCAGCAAGCCGCCGATTTGATTTTGGCAGGGGAGCTGGTGGGTTTGCCCACAGAAACTGTGTATGGTTTGGGTGCCAATGGGCTGGATAAAGAGGCGGTGGCAAAGATTTTTGCTGCCAAAGGGCGTCCACAGGACAATCCGTTGATTCTCCATTTGGCTGGTGCCCAGTGGTTGCCGATTTACTGCAAAGATATTCCCATTGCGGCCTATAGCTTGGCGCGGAAATTTTGGCCAGGGCCTTTGACCATGGTGCTAAAGCGTGCCAATGTGGTGCCAGATGTGACCACCGCTGGGCTAGACACAGTGGGGGTGCGTTGCCCAGACCATGGGGTGACGCTGTCGATTATTCGGGAAGCTGGAGTGCCCATTGCAGCACCCAGCGCCAATCTATCTGGTCGCCCCAGCTGTACATCCGCTGAAGATGTACGTGAGGATATGAATGGCAAAATCGCCGCCATTGTAGATGGTGGCCCCTGTGCTGTGGGGGTGGAGTCTACCATTGTGGACTTGACCTGTACACCACCTAGAGTACTGCGTGCTGGTGGTGTATCTGTGGAAGAGTTGGAGCAGGTTCTAGGGGGATTGTTGGTTGACTCTGCCGCTGTGACAGCATTGGAAGACGGGCAGACGCCCAAAGCCCCCGGCATGAAATATCGCCATTATGCACCCAAAGCTCCTGTGACCGTAGTCACTGGGGCAGGGGATGTGTCTGCCAAGGAAATTAAAAAGCGGTTAGAGCCGCAAGATGGTGTGATTTGCTTTAGTGAATACGTGCACCAATTCAAAGGCTATCGCGTGGAAGATTTAGGGTCTATTGAGGACAAGCAAACCCAAGCCCAACGTGTGTTTGATGCTTTGCGTGGCTTTGATGGTACGGATGTAAAGCGGATTTTTACCCAGTGTCCCGACAATCGTGGGCTCGGTTTTGCCATTGGCAACCGCTTGAAAAAAGCGGCAGGGTTCCAAATGATTACCCCAAAGGAAAAAGCGGTGGTACTGGGTCTGACTGGTGGCACAGGTAGTGGGAAAACCTCGGCGCTAAAGGCTGTTTCAGCCATGGGAGGTCAGGTTTTAGACTGTGATAACATCTACCACGAAATGCTGAAAACCGACCAAGCCTTGGTGGCAGATTTGCGAGCTATGTTCCCGTTGGCCTTTGATGAAGCAGGGCATTTAAACCGCAAACAGTTGGGTACAGAGGTGTTTTCCAACGCTGTGCGCCTTGACCAGCTAAACGAAATCGTCTTTACCCATATGACCAAAGAAGTGGCACGGCGACTGGCAAGCGATGACAACACCTTGTTCGCCATCGATGCCATCAATCTGTTGGAGTCTGGTCTTGGCAAGCTGTGCCATGCCACAGTGGCGGTGACCTCCCCTGCAGAATTGCGGGTGCAACGGATTACAGCCCGTGATGGTATTGACGAGCTCTATGCGCACTTGCGCATCAATGCCCAAAAGCCAGACAGTTATTATCGAGCCAAATGTGACTATGAATTGGAGAACAGTTGCCCATCGGCACAAGAGTTCCAAGTGAAAGCCACAGCTTATTTTAAACATCTCGTGGGAAAATTACAGGAGGAAAACCAACATGGATAAACAAGCCTATAAAGACCTAGAAACCCAACTGTTGTCTGTGAAGAAAAATGGATATGACCGTTTTGACCACAGCCAATTGCCTGCAATGGAAGACTATTGCACAGACTACAAAGCCTTTTTGGATGCTGGCAAAACTGAGCGTGCCTGCGTGAAGGAATTCATCCGCCAAGCAGAGGGGCAAGGATATGTGCCCTTTGTTCGTGGCATGGCATTGGAAGCTGGCTCTAAAGTGTATTGGAACAATCGGGACAAGGGGTTAATGCTGGCCTATATGGGAAATCTGCCCCTAGATGCTGGCGCACAAATTTCTGCCTCTCACATCGATGCACCTCGCCTCGATTTGAAGCCAAACCCCTTGTTTGAAGATAGTGAATTGGCGTATTTGAAAACCCATTATTATGGCGGTATCCGCAAGTATCAATGGGTGACCATCCCCTTGGAACTGCGCGGCGTGGTGTCATTGAAAGATGGCACCAATGTGGAAGTGAACATTGGCGCTGATGCAGGTGACCCCAATTTTGTCATCACCGATTTGCTGCCACACTTGGGACAAGAACAAGGAAGAAAACCTTTAAATGAAGCCATTTCAGGGGAAAGCCTGAACTTATTGGTGGGTTCTAAACCCATTGGTGAAGCTGGCGGTAGCGGTCGAGCCAAGCTGGCAGTGATGAAGCTACTCAATGAGAAATACGGCATTGTAGAAGATGATTTTACCTCTGCGGAGCTAGAGGCTGTGCCTGCTGGCAACGCTTGCGACATCGGCTTAGACCGCAGTATGATTGGCGCTTATGGGCACGATGACCGTGTGTGTAGCTATGCGGCAGTGAAGGCCATGTTCGATTTGACTGAAATTCCCCAAAAGACGGCCATCTGCGTGTTGGCTGACAAAGAAGAAATCGGTTCTGATGGGGTCACTGGTATGAAAAGCTGGGTCTTTGACGATTTTATGGAAGCTTTGTGCGATATTCAGCAGGTAAATGTTCGTGAATGCTACGGTAACTCCTTCTGTGTGTCTGCCGACGTGACAGCGGCCTTTGACCCTCAATTTGCTGAGGTGTTTGAAAAGCGCAATGCCGCTTTTGTCAACTACGGTGTGGGTATCAACAAATATACTGGTGCCCGTGGTAAGTCTGGTGCGTCTGATGCAACGGCAGAGGCTATGGCCTATATCCGCCGTGTGTTTGATGATGCAAATGTAATTTGGCAGGTCAACGAGCTAGGTAAAATTGATGTTGGCGGCGGCGGCACTG
Organism: Bengtsoniella intestinalis; assembly: GCF_039719005.1. Lineage (GTDB taxonomy): Bacteria > Bacillota > Clostridia > Oscillospirales > Oscillospiraceae > Oscillibacter > Oscillibacter intestinalis. Next base: position 164,347 of record NZ_CP133584.1, read on the forward strand.
TGGCGGCCTATATGGCAAACCGCAACATTGACACTGTGGACGCTGGTGTGCCTGTGCTGGGAATGCACGCACCCTTTGAAACTGTATCCAAACTGGATTGCTACCAAACCTATCTGGGCATGAAGGCCATTTTTGAAGACAAATAATCAATATTTGTATTGAAATGTTGTTCCTATCAATTGTAGGGGCGACCTGTGGTCGCCCGTGCTTTTGGTAGGCAACAGTAGTTTCCGTATCATTGCAATCAATCTAATCCGAAGAACCATGGAGCCACTATGAAAAAGCTAAAAGCCATTTTAATCGACTTTCTCCAACAAGCAGACTTGGTCTTGTTGGCACTTTGTTGCGTCTCCACCATCTTTGGCATTGTGATGATTCACTCTGCCACCCAGTTTATGAATTCAGAGCGGTATGTAATCGTTCAAACGTGTGCGCTGGGTATTGGCATCGTACTGTATATTCTTCTGTCGGTCATTGATGTGGAGAGCGTGATAAAAAAATGGCCGTGGTTTGTGGCCTTTAATATTTGCTTTATGTTGTTGCTCATTCCCTTTGGTGTGGATGACGGCACAGGCAATAAAGCGTGGCTCAAGCTTCCTGGTGTGCCAGTGAGTATTGGGCCGGCGGAAGTGGTGAAAATTTCATTTACCATGCTGCTTGCCAAGCAACTATCATGGCTGAAAGAGGAAAAGCGCGACTTGAAGTCTATCAAGGCAATTGCCTTTACAGGTGGCCATACACTGGCGCTTGTTGGGCTGTACTTTGTTCTCTCTGGTGATATGGGCAATGCCTTAGTGTATTTGTTTATCTTTGCTGGGATGTCCATTGTGGCGGGGATGGCGCTGCGATGGTTTGCCTTGGCTGGCACAGTGGCTGTGGGCGGATTGGCCTTTATGTGGCTGTTTGAAAAGATACCGTCCTATATGCTCAACCGCTTTATCATCCTCTATGACCATAGTTATGATCCCCAAGGGGTGGGTTGGCAACAGACCCGTAGTTTATTGGCGCTGGGGTCTGGAGGCTTGTTTGGGCAAGGGTATATGCAGGGCACCCAAAGCCAAAGTGCCTATTCATGGTCGTTGCCTGCCCGTTGGACAGACTTTATTTTCTCGGTTATTGGTGAGGAATTGGGCATGGTTGGCTGTTTGGTGGTGCTGGTTTTATTGAGTGCCATTGTGCTGCGGTGCATTGATGTGTCCCATCGTGTCCAGTCGGCCTATGCCTCTTATATCTGTATCGGTATGGCGGCTATGTTGATGTTCCAAATCATGGTCAACGTGGGAATGTGCCTGTTTATCATGCCTGTTATTGGCTTGACGTTGCCCTTTTTCAGCTATGGTGGGTCGTCTGTTGTGACGCTGTTTTGCGCCATGGGCATTGTCTCTGGTATTCATAAAAATGCCATCAAAGTCCGTAAACCAGGGAAACCGTTGCAGTATTAAGGGTAACAAATACAGCGATGGATACAGGTGGCGCAGTGAGTGCTAGGGCAGGGTGGTGGCAATTGTGATTGTGGTTGCAACGGTGGTTGATTGTTTTGTAGGGTCAGCACTGTGCTGAGCTTGTTGGCGAGCAACCACTGTTTCATAATCATGGTGTTGAGTAAGTCTTTTGTGTCTTGGCAGCCTTGATGCAGGTGGCTGTGGGGCAGGGAACAGGTGGTGTATTGTTGCACCATGGCTTGCATTTGCTCCCCTTGGGCGTTGAGAATGTGACTGAGTGCCAACTCTTCTAGGGCAATGGATTCCAGCAAATCCACCACGGTTTCTTGGAAATTAGGGCGGTGGGTGCCTTCAGGAATTTGTGGCATCCCCATGGTATCACCTACCTTTCTTGAGATAGGCTATGCGTGAAAACAGATTTTTAGTACAAGCAAGGGTTCTTGACTTTATGGCGACTTGTGTTATACTGATATAATGTCCACTGAACAAATGCAATTTGCGAATTGCATTTGCAAATCAGCCCCTAAGGGCGGATTTGATGGCAAAACAAGTGTGTTTTGCCATTTCAAATACATTGATGACTGCCTATTTTGATTTTGGGACACACGCCCAAAATCAAAAGTGCAAGGTTTTTTGTCTTGTGAGACAAAACCTTGCTAGATGTGTGTTTTTGCTTTGTTCAGCAAGCATTGATATAGGAATATCCGGGTGTGGCGAAGTTTGGTATCGCGCTTGGTTCGGGACCAAGAGGCCGTGGGTTCGAATCCCGTCACTCGGACCAAAAACCACCCAATAGGGTGGTTTTTTTGTTTGAAACATTGATTGAAGGGGGTGTGACTATGACAATACCGCAACAGGTGCAAAGGGTGCTACAATCGTTGGAAAACGCTGGCTTTGAAGCTTGGTGCGTGGGTGGTTGTGTGCGAGATTTGCTCTTAGGTCGCACACCTCAAGATTGGGATGTGACCACCAGTGCCTTGCCAGAGCAGGTGATGGCGGTGTTTGGGGATTGCGCCATTCCCACTGGCTTACAACACGGCACGGTGACTGTGGTGACAGAGTTGTGGCACGTGGAAGTGACCACCTATCGCACCGATGGGGCCTATCTTGATCACCGTCACCCCCAAGGTGTGTCTTTTGTCACATCGATTCATGAAGATTTGGCGCGGCGAGACTTTACCATCAATGCCATGGCGCTGAATTTAGCAGGAACGTTCCAAGACCCCTTCGATGGACAAGGGGATTTGCAGAGAAAATGTCTGCGATGCGTAGGAGTATCAGATGTGCGATTTACCGAGGATGCCTTGCGGATGTTGCGAGGGTTGCGCTTTGCCAGTCAATTGGATTTCACCGTTGACCCAGCCACAGCCCTGAGCATTCACAGCAATCGCCACTTACTTTCTCACATTGCAGTGGAGCGGATTTGGGTGGAGATGGGGAAGCTACTGCGTGGCGTAAATCCTGTTGCAATTTTGCGTGAATATGTGGATGTGGTGGGTGTTTTTTGGGAAGAATTATTGCCCATGGAAGGGTTTTCTCAGCGTAATCCTCATCATTGCTATGATTTGTGGGAGCATAGTATTCGCACGGTGGAAACCGTTGAAGATAGTCTCGTGTTACGTACATCTGCCTTGTTACATGATGTTGGCAAGGTGAAAACCTTTACAGTTGACGAGGGTGGAATCGGCCATTTTTACGGACATCCAGACGTGGGGTATCCTATGGCGGAGCAGATGTTGCGACGCTTGAAGGTGGACACCATCACCCGTGAGCAAGTGGTGATGCTGGTGAAATGGCATGACCGTGGCATCTTGCCAACGGAGAAGGCTGTGAAAAAAGCCTTGAGAAAATTAGGGGTAGAGCAATTCACCAATTTGCTCAAACTCAAGCGTGCAGACAATCTGGCACAGCACCCTGACTATCACGGACGACAACAGGAGTTGGATGTGCTAGAAGAAATTTTGGCAAAGGTGCTAGAAGAAAAGCAATGCTTTTCTTTGCAACATATGGCGGTGAATGGTCACGACTTGATGGACTTAGGTTACAAAGGACAGGCCATTGGCTTGTGTTTAAAGGGCTTGCTAGATGCCGTCATTGACCAAGACGTACCCAATGAACAAGACGACTTGACCGCCCTTGCTAAGGAATGGGCAGAGACTGAATAAACCGCCTGTGCAGACGACTGCACAGGCGGTTTATTGGTATTTTAAGCGTCTTCTTTTGGTAAAATCAAATTCAAGGCAATGGCTAAAATAGTTGCCAGCACCACTGGAGAATTTCCAAAAATCATTGTGATGGTATCGGGGAATTGACTTAGCGCATCTGCAGATTGAGAAATCCCAACCCCCAATGCGGCAGATAAGCCTACAATGGTGGTGTTGCGGGGGCTTAGTCCTTGGGAGGCGATGAGCTTCATACCAGTCATGGCAATGGTGGCAAACACAGTGATGGTGCCACCGCCCAATACACATTGGGGAATGGTGGTGAGAACGGCGGAAAATTTGGGGGAGATACCAGCCAACAGCAAAAACAGTCCAGCCAGTAGAAATACACAGCGGTTGACCACTTTGTTGGTGGATACGATGCCTACATTTTGGGAATAGGTAGCGGTGGGAAGCCCACAAAACAGGGCGCCCAAAATGTTGGTGAATCCATAGGTGACGATGCCGCCTTGGAGCTCACGGTCGCTGGGTTCACGACCCAGACCACCCACAGTGGTGGCGGTAAAATCGCCAATGGCTTGGATGGAATTGATGGCAAAGAGCAAAGACATGGTAATCACAGGTGCCAATTCAAAGCTGACGCCAAAATATAAAGGTTGGGGCACAGAAATCCATGTGGCAGAGGCAATGCCAGAAAAATCCACCATGCCAAAACACAGCGCCACCATATAACCGCCAGCCATGCCCAAGAGAATGGAGGCCAATTTCCAGACGCCTGTGCCTTTGTTGCTCAGCACCATGACAAACACCAGTGTCAAAACAGCCACCAACCAGTTTTGCCATGAGCCATACACCAAAGCAGAGGTCAACCCCTCGGTTTCCACCACCAAGGCATAGGAGTTAGAGGTACCGCCAGCCATATAGTTGATGGCAGTGGGGTAGAGGGATAGCCCAATGGTGAACACCACCGTGCCAGTAATCACAGGGGGGAAGTGTTTGCGGATGCGTTGGGAGAAAAAACCCACCACCATAGCCACCACACCGCCTACCATAGTCGCACCTACAATAGCGCCGATGCCGCCACCTGCGCCAACAATGGCTTGCATGGTGGGCACATAGGCGAAGCTAATGCCAAGCATCACAGGGAGTCCAGAGCCAAACCATTTGCCCAGCATGAAAATTTGACATAGCGTTGCCAATGCAGAGACCAGCAAGGAAGCTTGAATCAATCGAACTTGGTCATCCACGGATAGTCCAGCGGCATTGGCAATGATGATGGCAGGGGTAACACAGCCCACAATCATGGCCATCAGATGTTGCAGTGCCATAGAAAGGGCTGCGCCAAAGGGAGGGCGACCAGTTAAGGTGAACAGGGTAGATTGCCCAGTGGGTTGTTCTTTCATGGTGAGAATACCTCTCTTGTTTGATACTAACATTGTACCATGAAAATACACACTGTCAAACTTTTTGTCAGGTAAACAAAAAGTTTTGTGATTTATTCTTGTTTTGGCATTTGCTTTTTGGTGACACATACAAAGTTTGCGGTATTTATTGCAAAAAACGTCCCTGCCAATACGGCAGGGACGTTTGATAGCGTGAAATTTAATAGCCTTTGGTGCGGTCAACCGTATGGTTGAGGGGTTCGCCCTTGGCAAAGTGAGCCATATTTTCGCAGAAGATAGACACGGCCTTATCGGCGGTGTAACCCAAAGACATATCACCAGCCACGTGGGGGGTGATGATGATGTTTTTGGTATCCCAGAGAGGATGGTCACTGGGCAGGGGCTCGGGAATCATCACATCGATGGCGGCACCAGCTAGTTGGTCGTTATTCAAAGCGTCCATCAAAGCTTCTTGGTCAAGAACATTGCCACGGCCTACATTGACCAAATAGGCAGAGGTGGGCAGCATGGCAAGGCGTTCACGGGTCAACAGGCCAGCGGTTTCAGGGGTATTGGGCAAGGACAAAGCAATCACATCGCTGGTGGGTAACACGCTTTCTAGTTGGTCGATGGTGAGCATGGTGTCAAAATCGTTGGTACGTGCCTTGCCACTGCGAGACAGACCTGTCACATGGCTAGCACCCATGGCTTTGACATGGGCGGCAAAGGAACAGCCAATGTCACCAGTGCCAACCACAGTTACACGGCTCCCACGGATGGAGCGCATAGGTTGGGTGATGCCCCAGCGATGTTCGGTGGCGGCTGTGGTATACAGCAGTTCGTTGCGCATCATCATAATGGTGACCATGACCATGTGTTCGCCAATGGTGACACCGTAAGCACCAGCGCAGTTAGTCAAGATGGTGTTGGGGTTTTTAAACCAATCAGGGTTGTTGCAGTAGCCTTCCACCCCTGCGTTGGGGCAAGCATACCACTCTAAGGTAGCAGGTGCGGCTTGCAACAGAGCTGGACTATTGGCGATGATGGCCTGACAAGATTGGGCGTGCTCTTTGGCTTGCTCCAGTTGGTCAGGGGAGAAAAAGGCAATGGTGTAGCCATTTTCTTTGGCACAGGTGGCCATAGTTTCTTCTTGGGCAGGGGTCAAAAAGTCTAAATACACACAGACGTTACGGTTCATACTTGCTCTCCTTGCAATTTATAAATCAAGCGTTCCGCTTGTCGCATACCATCAGCGGCGGCGGACAAAATACCGCCAGCGTAACCAGCCCCTTCACCGCAGGGGAACAGGCCTTCCACAGAAGATTGCCCGTTTTTCTCCCGTACAATGCGCACAGGAGAAGAGGAGCGTGTTTCCACGCCAGTGAGCAGTGCGTCCCCATCGTCATACCCTTTGAGGCGTTTGCCAAGTAGTGGCAAAGCTTGGGCAATGGACTCAGATACGAAAGCAGGTAGGCATTGGTGCAAATCAGTGTACACCACACCAGGGCGATAGGTGGGCTCCACACTGCCACACTTAGTGGAAGGTCGATTTAAAAGGAAATCTTCCACACGCTGGCAAGGTGCTTTGTAGTCACTGCCACCCAAGGCAAAGGCATCTTGCTCTAGTTTGCGTTGGAAGGCGATGCCAGCGATGGGGTTTTGGGGGGTTGCACCGTAATCGTCGGGGGTAATGTTAATGAGCAAGCCGCCGTTGATGTTTTTGTCATCACGGGCAAAGGTGCTCATGCCGTTGGTGACCACGCCACCAGCTTCAGAGGCAGCAGCCACCACTTGACCACCAGGACACACGCAGAAGGAATAGGCACTGCGACCATTTTCCAAGTGGCAAGATAGCTTGTACGTAGCGGCGCCCAAGGCAGGATGACCAGCGTATTGTTTATACTGTGCCACATCGCATTGTTTTTGAGAATGCTCAATCCGCACACCCACAGAGAAAGGCTTGGCTTCCATGGAGACACCTTTTTCGTGGAGTAGTTGGAAGCTATCGCGTGCGCTGTGTCCTAGGCACAACATGACCGTGGATGCTGGCAAGTCGTAACTGCCATCAGGAGATTGCACGTGCAAACCAGTGATGGAACCATCGGTGATGGCATAGTCTGTAACGCGGTGAGAAAACCGAATGTCAGCGCCTAGAGACTGGAGGTGGCGGCGCAGACCGATGAGCATGGCGTAGAGTTTGTCGGTGCCGATGTGGGGTTGGGCGTTGACCAGAATTTCCTCTGGAGCACCAGCGAGCACCATTTGCTCTAAAATCCAGCGGTGGTAAGCATCTTTGGTACCAGTGGACAATTTGCCATCAGAAAAGGCACCAGCGCCGCCTTCCCCGAACTGTACATTGGAATATAGGTTTAAATCGCCCCCTTGCCAGAAGGTATCAACCGAGAGTTTGCGCTCTTCCACGGCTTGGCCTTGTTCCAATACAATGGGGCGCAGACCTGCCATGGCAAGGGTCAAGGCGGCAAACAGCCCAGCAGGGCCAGCACCGATGACCACAGGAGGTAGAGCAGGGGTGGGCGACATGGGTGGGTTGTAGTTGTTATGCTTTTTCCGACCTGTCAGGGAGATGCGAGGATTATGAATGCGTTTGAAGATTTTCTCTTCATCTCGTACTTGTACTTCCACGGTGTAGACTAGTTTCACATCTTCGCGAGCGTCGATGCTACGGCGCACAACGTCCATGGAGACGATGGATTTGGCTGGGATTTTCAGTAGACGGGCGGCTTCGCCAGTTAAGGCAGCCATGGCGCCTTCAGGGGCGACTTTGATATTTTCAATCCGAATCAATGGTTGGATTTCCTTTCTTAGGTGGGTTTTCAAATTATTCATATTTCATTTAAACTTGGTTTAAGTTAAGAATACTATACTTTGCTCAAAGGTGCAAGTCATATGTAGAAAATTCATAAAAATGGAGGAATTCTATCATGTATGAAAATGAAAAGAACCTATATAATTATACCTATCGCAAAAGTGGGCGCGATGTGGAAGAAGGGGTGTATTACACCAACCCTGTTGAACCAGTGCCTACCGATGAGGTAAAGGATGAATTTGAGTACGAAAAACCAAGACGTCGCAAACACAAAGGGTCTGCTTTGAAAATTGCTTGTTTGGCTTTGTGCTTTGCCTTGATTGGCGGTAGCGTTGGGGCAGGTGTGGTGTGGATGGCCATGGATGGCAACACAACTGCTGGCAACACAACTGCTGTTGCAGTCAGTGACCGTGTGGTGGCAGAGGTTACCCAGACCAGTGTCACGGGTACCTCCTTGTTGACCGATAGCCAAGTCTACGCCGCCAATGTGGACTCAGTGGTGTCCATTAATACCACCGCCACCACCAATTATTTTGGTCAAGCGGTTGAAGTTGCCTCTGCTGGGTCTGGCTTTATCATCACCACCGATGGATATATTGTCACCAATTATCATGTGGTGGAAGATTCCACTGCCGTGTCTATCACGTTGAACGACAACAGCCAATACGAAGCAACCGTCATTGGGTATGATGAAGATTATGATTTGGCTGTGCTGAAAATCGATGCCACTGGCTTGCAAGCGGTCACCTTGGGGGACTCTGATTCTTTAAGCGTGGGCGACCGTGTGCTTGCCATCGGCAATCCTTTGGGGGAACTGACCTTCTCGATGAGTGGCGGTATGGTGTCTTCCGTGAACCGAGCCATCAATGTCTCTGGCACACCTTTTAATATGATTCAAACGGATGCCGCCATCAACCCCGGTAACTCTGGCGGCCCGCTGTTCAATAGTTATGGCGAAGTGGTGGGGATTGTGTCTGCCAAATATTCTGCCGACTCCTCTGGCAACAGCGTAGAAGGTTTGGGTTTTGCCATTCCAATGAATGATGTGAAGGTGATGATTGAAGATATTATCACCAATGGTTATGTGACCAACAAGCCATATCTGGCGGTGACTGCTGGGAGCATCAACGATTCTATGTCGGCACAAATGGGTTTGCCTGTGGGGCTGTATCTCTATACAGTGGAGGAAGGCGGCGCCGCAAATTTGGCCGGTTTGCAAACTGGCGATGTCATCACCAAGGTAGGGGATGTGGACATCACATCGTTGGAGGATTTTTCCTCTGCCAAGCGTAGCTACGTGAGTGGTGATGTGGCCACCTTTGAATTTTATCGTGATGGTGTGTTGATGAGCACCGAAGTGACATGGGATGCTGTGCCACAGCAGGTGGAAGAGGTAGAAGAAACCGCGGAAATCCAAGTGCCACAAACCCCTAGCAATTCTAGCGGTAACAGTGGCTCTAGCGATAACAGTGGTAATGATTACGACGATTATTACAATTACTTCAGCCCCTTTGGTGGAATGTTTGATTCTTACTTTGGGCGATAACTGTGGGTAAATCATATTTTGCTGGTGATGGTCATGGCAGAAGCCGAGACAAACGCAAAACATCACCTGCCGAGCAAAATTGGTTTTATAATATAGTCAGTATTTGAATATGAGAGAAAAGGGGATGTACAAAAGTGGCTGGCCACTTTTTGTACATCCCCTTTTCATTCCTTTGGCATCGCTTATGCGATGCCATTTTGTGCTATTTGCGAGCAAATAGCACAAAATACTACCGCCCAGACGGCAAATGATTTAAATGCGAGAGGGAACCGCAGGTTCCCTCTCTACGCCCTGCCCTTTGGGTCGTTTTTTTGTGCAGCGCATTTATTATTTTGTAGGAAATTATATAGATACGGTTACCAATGCCTGTATGGTTTATCTGCTAGAATTCTTAGTGGCAGCCGCAGAAGCTTTTGGTTTCTTCGTAAGTATCAGGGGTGCGGACGGTGTTGGGTGGGAAAAATTCTCCCACAGGGAAACAAATGTTGCGGAAAATACTGCAGGGATCTTCACTGCCGCCACCGCTGCCATTGCATTCTTTGTCAGGCATACAATAGTCATAGACGGGAATCAGCAGTTGGGCATCTCGTTCCAAACGGACGATAGAGAATTGCCCCAAGGTCACATACACACGGCGGCCTTCGTCGCCATTGACCAATTCACCATTGAAAAATTGATTGACGCAGGTGGGGACTTCGCACAAATCACAGTCGCATTCACGGCGCGCGCAGTTATCTACCAAACGTGCATCTAGCACGATGGGGTCAACGGCTTCTACCACAGCTTGGGGCTTGTTAGAGCTTTTGGTGGTGGTGTCGCAGGCGCATTCTTGCATGCTAGAGGTGAAAATTTTGGCATTGCCCTCGCTGCCGAACAGGATGACACGCTTGTCAAACACACATAAGCCTTCCACAGGCACAGGGCAGGGGCTGTTGAGATAGGCCTGCAGGGTTACATCGTAGAAAAAGCGCATATCGATGGTGAAAAAGCCACGGTTGAAGGTGACAGGCTCCACATCTACATATACGTACAGCAACTTGGCGGTGCCACCTTTCACACTCATGGCGTGATTGAGCACATCTACGCAACCGAATTTGGGATAGAACCGTAAGTCCTCAATACAGTCTTTGTCTCTGCAGGAATCGAATACCTTTTTTGTGTGGATGCAAACGGCTTCACGCACAGGACAAGACTCGTCCACGGGACCGGGCATGATTTTCTCGGCCATTGGAATACCTCCTATTATTACTCTGATTGAACTTGAAAGAACGTGCTTTCATCTCAGTGTATGCGCGGAGGCGAAAAGAGTGCATGATGGGCGGTGACTAAAAAGGGGTGCTTTATTGGACGGCGAATCACAGTTTTCAACTTTGAAACTTCTATTTGGCGTGGGGCTGAAAGATAGCGTGCAAACAAGTGTGAGTACTGCTATGATGATATCAATTTTTTAAAATTTCCTGTTGAACATTTGTTTCGACAGGATTTTTTCCATAGATATGGTATCTTTAAGGGGAAATAGCCCAAGATGTGGGACAAACTTGGAAAAAGAGGCGAGAATATGGAATTGATAACCACGTGTGCAGAGCGGAATTTGTTGGTGCGCTGTGTGGGAGAATTGGATCACCACGGTGCAAAGGGGGCAATGGTGGCCCTTGACCAAGCAGTGGAAGCAGCGCTGCCGAAAAAATTGGTGTTAGATTTTGAAGGGGTGAGTTTTATGGATAGTTCAGGCATTGCCTTTATTTTGCGGGCGCTTCAAAAAATGCAACGCCTAGAAGGGCATTTGCTGGTGTGCAACGTGAAACCGCAGGCCAAACGGGTCCTTGATGCGGCAGGGGTTTCACGGATGGTGCGCATCAGCCAAGAAAAAATGGATTGAAAGCAGAGGAGAGTTACAGATGAAAGTAGTGGCAAAAAATGAGTGTGCAGTGTCGTTTCCCAGTCGCAGTAGCAACGAAGGGTTGGCTCGTGGGGTGGTGGCCTGTTTTGTGGCACAGGCTGACCCCACGATTCACGAGTTGGAAGATATTAAAACGGCGGTCAGTGAAGCGGTGACCAATGCCATTGTCCATGGGTATCCTGAGGGTATTGGTATGGTGTATTTGAAAGGGCGGCTGTTTGAAGATTACTTAGAAATTTCAGTGCAAGATAAAGGCTGTGGCATTGCGGATGTGGAGCAGGCACGCCAGCCTATGTTTACCACAGGGGGTGCTGAGCGCAGTGGCATGGGGATAACCATTATGGATAGCTTTATGGATAACGTTCGCATTCGTTCCACCATTGGCAAAGGGACGGTTGTGGTGATGAAAAAGAAGCTGGCACCACGGATGAAAGCCAGCCGATGAGTGGGCCTACATTGGAATTGTTGCGCAATGCACAAGCAGGCGACCGCGATGCTTGTGAGCAGGCGGTGGTGGAAAATAACGGCCTGATTTGGAGCGTGGTGCGGCGCTATTATGGCCGTGGCGTGGAGCCAGATGACTTGTATCAGCTAGGGTGTTTGGGCTTTTTGAAAGCGGTGCAAGGGTTTGATTTTTCCTATGGCACTTGTTTTTCCACCTATGCCGTGCCAAAAATCGCAGGGGAAATTCGTCGATTTTTGCGAGATGATGGCGCAATAAAAGTAAGTCGTAGCATACGGGAGCAAGGTCAAACACTTTACACAATTAGAAGCCAGTTGACCCAGCAGTTAGGCAGGGAACCCTATCTAAGTGAAGTGGCGCAACACGCTGGTTTAACAGTGGAAGAGGTGGCGCAGGTGGAGATGGCTACGGACAGCCCAACATCGTTACAGCGAGACATGGGGGAAGGGTTGACGCTGGAAAATCTCCTTGGCACAGATGCGCCAGAGCAGCAGATGGTGGAGCGGATTGCCTTGGAAGAGTCGATTAAAGCTCTGCCAGAAAAAGAGCGCTTGACCATTTTGCTACGGTATTTTAAGGGGTTGACCCAAGATCGTACGGCACAGATTTTGGGGGTGTCTCAAGTGCAGGTTTCTCGGTTGGAGCGGCGTGCGCTAGAGCGTTTGCGAGATCAGTTGAGCCATTGATGGGAGCACCTGAGAAATGGGCTGGGGATTGGAATTCGGTCATGGTGATCCAGAATCGCTGGGGCATTTGGGTGCGTCGACAGGTGGGGTTTTCCCGTTCTTTGATGGCGATGGTATCATAAAATTGTTTCCATAGTGTACGATAGTGGGCTTCTTCATCATCACTTGCTTCCATTTGGAAGGATTCCACAGGGATGATGGTGGATTTGCCTTGGGCGTAGAATAGGCCTTGGTGGTGGGTGCGATCGTACAGGAAAAAGGTTTCGTTTTGATAGCGGTCGCAAAAATGGCGGCGTAAAATTGGTAGGACTTGATTTTTCGGTTCAATTTCCCCGACCAAGGCCCCGCCTAAAATGGAAAATCGGACAAAGCCGCGGAGTAGATGGGCTTCTCGTTCCATGTGGCGGATAGCCTGCAAAATGGGATAGAGCTGGGGATCGGTTTGGTTGCCGATGAAGCCGCCCCCTTGGTTAATCAGTCGAACCGCCAGAGAATATAAGTGCATCTCCTTGTCAGTGAGGCAAGTGAGATGCGCTTTTTTCAGGATATTTGCTGTAAATCGAGATAGCTTTACAACCTTTTTATAGACGCGATTTGCCTTGTCGTTATCTGTGACAATGATGCGATTTTTAAAAAGGGAGAGTTCCTCTTGGGTTTGGATGGCAGAAGGTGTCTCCTTTTTTGCATAGCTTTCAAAAATGCAACACAGCAAACCATTGAAGGAGCCGTCGTAGGTGTAAATCAATTCTTCCATATTCATTGCAAGGTGGGTTGGGTGGGAGGAAAGAGGGATAATTGTTCTAACTGAGGCTGGGGCAATGCACGTTGCTCCAGTTGCATTAAATGCTGCGCCATGCCTTCTGGGGTGAAGCGAAGTCCTGCTAACATTTTGCCGCAGGCGGTGAGAAAATATTGGGCGCGGTTCATCACCACTCCAAGTTTTTTCAAATCATCAATTTGCAATCGCCCTTGACGGCGACAGCGGATAATCCGCTGGGCAGACACGGTGCCAACGCCAGGGATACGGAGGAGTGTTTCATAATCAGCAGAGTTGACCTCCACTGGAAAAAAGTCTAAATGCGCCAGCGCCCAGTTGCACTTGGGGTCAAGGCTGGGGTGGAAGGACGGGTTGTTCTCGTCTAATAATTCTTCAGCACGGAAGCCATAAAACCGCAATAGCCAGTCAGCTTGATAGAGCCGATGCTCGCGGAGAAGGGGCGGTTTGGTTTCCTTACTGGGCAGGAGGGTGTCCTCTACTACGGGAATATATGCAGAGTAGAACACGCGTTTGAGACTATATCGTTGATAGAGAGATTGGGTCAATCGCAGGATTTGTAGGTCACTTTCTGGGGTTGCACCTACAATCATTTGAGTGCTCTGCCCAGCAGGGGCAAAGGTGGGGGCGTGGCGGTATAGCGCCAGTTCCTGTTTGTTTTCCCCCAGTCGTTGATGGATTTGCCCCATGGGGGCTAAAATCCCAGCCTTGGTTTTTTTGGGTGCCAAGGCTTGTAAGCCAGCTTGGGAGGGCAGCTCTATATTGACACTGATGCGATCAGACAAATAGCCCAACTGTTCTATCAGATAAGGGCTGGTGCCGGGGATGGCCTTGGCGTGGATATAGCCATTGAAGCGATAGTCGTGGCGCAGAATGTGAAGGGCTTTGATCATCAATTCGGTGGTGTAGTCTGGGGTGCCCATAACACCAGAGGATAGAAACAGCCCCTCGATATAGTTGCGGCGGTAAAAGCCGATGGTTAAATCAGCCAATTCCTGTGGGGTGAAGGTGGCCCGTGGGGTTTGATTGGTACAGCGATTGACACAGTAGACGCAATCATAGCTACAGGCGTTGGACATGAGCACCTTGAGTAGGCTGATGCACCGACCGTCTGCAGAAAAGGAATGGCAACAGCCAGACATGGTAGAGCTGGTGGAGCCAATGTGTCCTTTGCGAAAGCCACGATTGGAACCGCTAGAGGTGCAGGCCGCATCGTATTTGGCCGCATCGGATAAGATGGTTAGCTTTTCTAAAATATCCATGTTCATTCCTTTCAAAGCCCAGATAGCCCGAAGGAAATCTTGGCAAGTTTAGTCAGCGCCGCCTTCGATAAAAGCCTCGATGGCGAAGAGTTGATTGGCCATGACAATCACACCAACCACAATGCAAAATAACGTAAAACCACTCATATTGGGTACGTCCTCCTTATTAAATAGAATATCGAACCTTTGTTCTAGTAAGAGTATAACTCGAACAATCGTTCGTGTCAATACTTTTTTCAAAATTTTACAAATTTTTTTTAAATCCCCATGGTCACACACCAGCCAGTCTCTGTATATACTGCAGTGAGAAGGAGGTGTGGCTTTGTGTTTCGTCGAGGAGGCGTTGGACTGTTGGGCTTTTTTGCCATTGCTATGGGGGTGGGGATTTTGATTGCCGCCATTTTTCCAGTGGGGTTTTTGCTTTTGAGTGTGGCGTGCTTGCTGATTGCTTGTGGCTGCGCCTGTTGTCGCAGATAGAAAGGGGGGAAGGGTATGAAGGTTGTGATTTGGAAGTCTCCGAAATCTTTGCGCGGTATTTTGCGCAGATTGTTCCATGTCTATGAATAATTGAGATAGGATGTACATATAGTGGGAAGGAAAAAGCCACTGAATAGGAAAGGGGTTCGCCATGGATTTGGAATTTAAAACGCAAACTGTACACGTGTACGAACTGGGAGAACAGCAAGTGTTGGGGCAGGAGGAAACACTGGAGACCATTGTGCCAGATTACTGCCCAGACATTGCTCGCATTTTACAAACAGAGGGAACAGTGGGCATACATAACCGCACCATGACCCCCACGGGGGTGCAGGTGACAGGTACGATACGCATCACGGTGTTGTACGTGCCAGAAGGGGTAGGCGGTGTGCGGTCACTGGAATATGCCATGCCCTTTTCCTTGGAGAGTACAGCCATGGCTGGGTGCGCCCATGTGACGGTGCAAACAGAGCTTGAGCAGTTGGACAGCCGCACATTAAATCCACGCAAATTGTTCACCCATTGCAAATTGATGAGCCGATTGACAGGGCATCGCCTCAAAGCCCAGACATTGTGCACCGATGTAGTGAGCCCAGAGGGGTGTGGCATTGAAACCCAGTACATGAGCCAGAAGGCGGTTGTGGTGGAGAAAATTGTAGAGAAAGATTGCACGTTTGCTGAGGAGATGAGTTTATCGCCTGCCAAAGGTGGCGCTACAGAAATTTTGATGAGCCGTGTGACGCCACAGGTGAACGAAACCAAAGTAATGGGCAACAAACTGATATTCAAAGGGGTATTCCATAGCTGGGTGCTTTATGCCACTGGCAGTGGCGCCCATTGCACGGCTACCGACCAAGTGCCATTTTCTCACATCATGGACATTGGTGACCAAGTAGAAGGGGTCTGGGCCACTGTGGGTGTGGACTTGACTGGCTGGGAGGTACAACTTGATAGCAGTGACGATGAAGGGCGGCGCATATCCTTGACTTTGTACGCCCATGCAACGGCCATGATGCGCCAAGAACAGCAGTGGACGCTGTTAGATGATTTGTATGCCACGGCTTACGATGTGGGATATCACCGTGAGACGGTGCAAGTAGAGTGTTTGTGGGAACCATTGCGCCGTCGCCAGACCTTGCGAGAAGTGTTGGAGATTGGGGTGGTGCCCCAAGCGGTGATGGCGACCATGGTGAGCTGTAGTCCTGTGCAGGTGGTGCGAGAGGGGCAGATGGTGTCGCTGCGCACCACGGCTATGGTGAAGGTGATTTATAGCGATGAGAGTGGGGCGGCCTTGTCGGTGCAACGGGCGGTAGAGGTGACCACCCAGATGGAATTACCTGTTCACTACGCTGTGTGCGTGCAAGCCCTTGCGCTAGAAGAGCCTCAAAGTGTGCTAGGGGAGCGTGGGATTGAAGTGCGGTTTTGCGTGGACTATGTGGGCGAGGTGCGTGCCAGTGGCCAGTGTAGTTGTATTGCCAGTGGGCAGGTGGATTTGACCACGCCCAAGGATTTGTCGGGAGCACCATCGTTGGTACTGCGTCGGCTAGAGACAGGGATGACCCCATGGATGCTGGCCAAAATCCACCACACCACCGTTGCTACCATTTTGTCTGCCAATCAATGTGCCAGCAAAGAGGAGTTGCCTAGAGGGGAATTGCTGTTGATTCCCAAAAAACGGGGATAAGCGATAGGTTGCATATAGAATTGTAATATGGGTAGGGAACGGTCTTGACCGTTCCGTTCTGGGGATGCTGGAGCGGAATGGGCAAGACCATTCCCTACATAAAGCATTATTACGCAAGGAGGTGTGAAATGGATAAGGTTGCATTGCTGAGAGATGGCAAAACTGTGGGGGAGATGACCATTGCACCAGAGGGGTTATACACCGTGTTTCACGCGTGTGTCTTTGCTTTGGAGGATGCGGTACAAGCTGTGTATTTGGTGGGAGAAACGGGAGAGATTCGCTTGGGCGTGTTGGAGAAAAAAGGGTTGGGCGGAGACATTGTGCGGCGGCTGTCAAACCAGTCCTATCGTCCTATCGGCAAGGTGAAGCATGGGGCGGTGCGTTTGGCGCAGGATAGTCCATGGCAACCGCTGGGACAAGGGCAGTGTCCTTATTTAAAAGGCCAGAAGGTGGGTGATGGTTGGTGGAAGCCATGGGGTGGTGGGGTGAAAATCGCCGTGCCCTATAGTCCTAGCAAACCCTATCCGTTGATGAGATTTTTTTGCTTTGCCCAGATGGAACAGATTGAAAAAACACCCTATCTTGTGGTTGCCCTCTCTGAACAGGAACATCCTGTGGTATAAAAGCCGAAAAAAGTGTAAAAAAGGGGTATCATATGAGAAAAAGTTGTGGTATACTAATTGTAGCAAAAACTTTGTAGAACCTTA
Organism: Bengtsoniella intestinalis; assembly: GCF_039719005.1. Taxonomy (GTDB): domain Bacteria; phylum Bacillota; class Clostridia; order Oscillospirales; family Oscillospiraceae; genus Oscillibacter; species Oscillibacter intestinalis. Next base: position 181,660 of record NZ_CP133584.1, read on the forward strand.
CAATTAAAAGGAGTGATTCTTGTATGAAATGTCCTTATTGTGCGTTTACGGAAAGTAAAGTCATCGACTCTCGTCCTGCTGATGAAAGCAGTAGCATTCGCCGTCGACGGGAATGTTTGCAGTGCCAAAAGCGGTTTACCACTTATGAAACTGTGGAATGTTTACCCATGATTGTGGTGAAAAAAGACGGTAGCCGCCAAAGTTTTGACCGTTCCAAGGTACTCCATGGGCTGATTCGTGCCTGCGAAAAACGTCCTGTCACCTTGGCGACATTAGAGACCATCACCTCTGAGATTGAGCAAGAATTGCAAAATGCCATGGATCGTGAAATCAACACCGAAGCCATTGGCGAACAGGTGATGAACCGTTTGAAAGACGTTGACCAAGTGGCCTACGTCCGTTTTGCATCGGTGTATCGCCAATTTAAGGATATTGATACCTTTATGCTAGAGCTGAGCAAGCTATTGGCAGATACCAAATAAGTTGAAACGGTGGCGGACGACCTGTGGTCGCCCGTGTTGAACGCCTCAAAACAGGTTCTCCAAACTGGGGGACTCCCAGCTTTGAAGCACTTGCAGGGCATGGTGTAAGTCGGCAATCTCTGCTCGAAATTCTGTGGGCTCTTGGGTTTGGCAAAAAGCCATGGCGCGCAGATACATCCCTTCGATGTTGTCGATGGTGGTGTGATTGGACACCAGTCCTAAATAAGGGGTTATTGCGTCCCATTGCCCGTGGCTTTGGGCAAGAGAGTCCTCTGCCAGTGCCCAATTGTCAGCTTGCACCGCTTCGTCCACGGCTTGGATTTGCAGTTGTAAGGCGCTGGTTTGGCGGTAGATGGTTTGGCTGTTGACCACAGCCAACACAGTCATAGCCACCAGTACGCCCAAGGGCATCCATAGCTTCATACAATCACACCTTCCTTTGCCACCCATAGCAAGGTGTCATTGGGGGAGAGGACGCAGAGGAACACCTCTTTTGGAGAGGAAAAACCTTTGGCGCGCAGTTGTCCGCTCAGCCATGATAGGTCAAAGCCGTACTGGAATAAGGCGGTGAGTTCTACCTGTCCGTCGCTGATAATCACCGTGGGCAATCGAGAGACCTCTTGGGGCGCCTGACCCCATTCTTGGGCGGTGGGTGGCTGATGCGCCTTCCAAAGTAGGACAGACAATTGCCCTGAGTTTTCTAAAATAGCGTGCTGTACTGTGGTCACATCCACGATGTTTTGGGCGCGCAATTGCTCTAACAATTCATCGATGGTGATGCGGTTTTTCGCCATGGTGGTTTGACACAGCTTGCCGTTTTCAATGAGTATGGCAGGTTTGCCGCATAGCATGGTGCGAAAGCGGTTGCTTTTTAAGCACCCATAGCTGAGAAGCATAGACACAGAGAGCAAGGTGAAAATAGGCACAATGCCCCAGAGCAGTGGCACGGCAAAATCCTGCATGGGCACAGAGGCCAAGTCGGAGAGCATCATGGTGAGTACCAGTTCTCCTGGTTCTAATTCGCCAATTTGACGCTTGCCTAACAGCCGTAGGCTCAAGATAATCAACAAGTATAAAATCACAGTACGAACAAAAGCAGTTATCATAATGAAGATACCCTCCCAATTTATATTCAGTATGGATGGGAGAGCAAAAATTATACACCAAGCAAAAAGGAGACCTTGACTATGTGTGGAATTATTGGATTTGCAGGCAATGTGCCTGCAACACCCATCTTGTTAGATGGGTTAGAACGTATGGAATACCGTGGCTACGACTCTGCTGGCATTGCCGTGCGGAGCGAACACGCTGGTTTGCAAGTGAAAAAATCTAAGGGTCGCTTACAGATGCTCGCTGACTTGGTTGACGGTGGCAAGGCACTGGATGGCACCTTGGGCATCGGTCATACTCGTTGGGCCACCCATGGTGAGCCCAATGACGTCAACGCCCACCCCCATGTTAGCTCTTCTGGCAACATTGCGGTGGTGCACAACGGCATCATCGAAAACTATTTAGACATTAAAGAATCTTTGGAGCAAAAAGGGGTGCACTTCTCCTCTGAGACTGACTCTGAAGTGGTGGCACATTTGTTGGAGTTCTATTACAAAGAGCACGGCAATATGCTAGAAGCTGTGTCCCATGTGTTGGGACGGATTGAAGGGTCGTACGCCTTTGGTATCATCTGCTCTGACTATCCCGATGCCTTGATTGCAGCGCGTAAAGATAGCCCCTTGCTACTCGGGTACAGTGAACAAGGCAATTATATTGCATCTGACGTCACGGCCATCATCAAGCACACCCGTCAAGTGGCTTATATGGACGATGGGGAAGTGGCTGTCATCACCCCCACTGGCATCGATGTGTATAACAGTGAAATGGTGGCAGTGGAAAAGACGGTACGCACCGTTGACTGGGACGTGTCTGCCGCTGAAAAGGGTGGTCATCCTCACTTTATGTTCAAGGAAATCTTAGAACAACCTGAGGCACTGCATAAAACCATTTCTCCCCGTATCCGTGATGGGCGCGTGGTGATGGATGATTTGCAATTAGATCCAGACTATGTGAAAAACATCTCTCGTATTTTCATCATTGCCTGCGGTTCTTCTTACCATGTGGGCATGGTGGCAAAATACACCTTTGAACGCCTATTGCGCCGTCCCACTGAGGTGGTATTGGCCTCTGAATTCCGCTATAGCGACCCCTTGGTGGATGAAACCACCCTTGCCATCGTCATTAGCCAATCTGGGGAAACCTTGGACACCATGGCGGCTATGCGTGAAGCCCAGCGCCGTGGTGCGAAGGCATTGGCAGTGGTAAATGTGATTGGTTCGTCTATTGCCCGTGACGCTGACCATGTGATTTACACGTGGGCTGGTCCAGAAATCGCCGTGGCTACCACCAAGGCTTACAGCACACAGCTGATGCTGATGAACTTGCTGGGTTTGTATATGGGTGATATGTTGGGCACCATTGACCCACAAGAATATACCGACATTGTGGCGGCGGTGGAGAAAATCCCTGCCCAAATGGAAAGTTGTTTGGCTGACAAGGCAGAAATCCAATACTATGCCTCTCGCTATTTTAACCACAATTCTATCTTCTTCATTGGCCGTAACCTTGACTATGCTCTGGGCATGGAAGGATCATTGAAACTGAAGGAAATTTCTTATATTCACTCTGAAGCCTATGCTTCTGGGGAGTTGAAGCACGGCACCATCTCCCTCATTGAACCCGGCACCCTTGTGGTGGCGCTGGGTACGTATGAACCCTTGTTTGACAAGGCTATGAGCAACATGGTGGAAGTGAAATCCCGTGGGGCAGAGGTGCTGGCCTTGACCACGGAACTCTGCCGTGACAAGATGGAGAAAAATGCCGACGCTACCATTTGTATTCCTGTGACCCACCCTGTGCTCCAGCCTTCTTTGGGGATTATCCCCTTGCAATTGTTCTCTTATTATGTGGCGCTGCAACGTGGTTGCGACATTGATAAGCCTAGAAATCTGGCCAAATCTGTTACCGTGGAATAAGTTGGTGTTTCTGGGTAATTCACCCATTGACCAATCCTATACAATGGGTTATAATGGCAATAGACACTGCGAACAAACACCGCAGACCGAAAGGCCTGCGGTGTTTTTATTGAAAAACCTTCGACAAATATAGACAAAAAACCCATGAGGAGGACGTATGCAACTGAAAAAAGTATCCAAAATGCTAACCATAGGCGCGTTGAGTGCCTTGTTGTTGATGCCCAGCGCCAATGCTTTCACCGATGTGGAAGGTCATTGGGCACAAGAGGTGATTGAAAAATGGAGTGAGGACTATCAAATCATCCAAGGGTATGAAGATGAAACCTTCCGCCCTGATGACTCCATCACCCGTGGTGCCTTTGCTGGGATTTTAAATCGGTTTTTGAATTATCAAACTGCGTCCCCAGCCAGCACCTTCACAGACATTGCCGATAGCTTCTGGGCAACCGATATTTTAAAGCTCAATGCCGCTGGGGTCATGCTGGGTGATCAAGGCTTGTCCATGCCAAGTGCAACCATCACCCGTCAAGAGGCGGTGGTGATGATTGCCCGTGCCTTTGACATTGAAAACACCTATGGTTCGGTGGTTTCTTATGATGATAAGGCTGATTTTGCATCGTATGCGCTGGATTCAGTGGCAGCTATGGAAATCCGTGGCTATATCACTGACAGCGAAGATGGCAACTTCCGCCCCCGTGACCCCATCACCCGTGCAGAAATGTTAAATATTTTAAACAACATGATTGACACGGTCATTCAAGACAGCGGTACATACACCGAGGATGTGGACGGCACGGTGTTGTTGAGCACAGGTGGTGTGTCTATCAAGGATTGCACCATTGCTGGGGACGTGATTGTGGCACCTGGTGTGGTGGAAAGCGTTACCTTGACCAACGTGACCGTGGAAGGGGAATTGCGCAATTTCAGCGACGTGACCATCCGTGTGTTGGTGTATGAAGACATTGAAGAAGAGGATTATGCCGAAGGGGAAGACGATGCCTTCGAATTTATCCCCGGTGAATCTGCTGGCACCACTGGCGATTACATTATGTACAATGGTGGTAAAATTGCCGTGTGGGACGGCGTAGATGTGAATGAACTAGATAGTTCCGCCTTTGAATGGGAAGACCCAGACCGCAACCGTTTGGCCTACACGGGAGACGATGTAGCGCAAGCGCGCTTTGGGGTGGATGTCTCCGCCTATCAAAATCGCACCAACGGCTATGCCACTGGCGATTATGATATCGACTGGGAAGCGGCTGCCGCCGATGGAGTGGATTTTTCCTTCATTCGCATTGGTTTGCGTGGCACCTCTAGTGGCTTGCTCTATGCAGATGAATATTATGCTCAAAACATCGATGGCTCTTTAGCCGCAGGTATTGACACAGGGGTGTATATCTTCTCTCAAGCCATCAGCGTGGATGAAGCCATTGAAGAGGCTGACTTTGTGTTAGAACTTTTAGATGGTCGTGAGCTGACAGGCCCTGTGTCTTTGGACTGGGAAATGAAAGACAGCTCTTACCGTGTGTATGGCCTTGACCCTGCCATTGCCACCGCCGCCGCCGTGGCCTTCTGCCAGCGCATTGAAGCCGCTGGCTATGAAGCTTGCGTGTACTTTAGCACCTATGTGGGCTATATCAAATATGATTTGTCTCAGCTCAATGAATATGGCTTCTGGCATCCAGCTTATGTGTATCCCACCTCTAGCTCTGGGATTAACTATCCTGCGTTCTATTACCAAATGGACTATTGGCAATATACCGATGCCGCTGTGGTAGATGGTTTTGCAGGTGGCGTGGATGGGAACATCCAATTCATTTTCGATTAAATAATAAATAAAAGACAGGCGGATTCGTAATCGCATACGAATCCGCCTGTCTTTTATTTATAACGAGAATATCGTCGTCTGGAGGCAACCACTGGTTTTGGTCTATGGAGCCAGATTAAAGCGCTGGCGCAGAGGATAATCAATCCCATGACCACCATGACAGCAGGAGTAAATGGGCTAGACGGGCTAGACGGTGTAGGCTCTGGTTCAGGGATAGAAACCGCTTCCACGGCTTGTAAATCCAGTTGCCCATACAAAGTGCCTTCATAGGAAACGGAACAGGTGCCCAGCAGTTGACCAGCGGATACAGGTGCCTCAATGGTTTCTTGATTCAAGGTGAGGTCTAAGGTGAAGTCATCAAAGGTGACACCTGTGGGGAGGGTAGCGGTGATGTCACCGATTAGGGTGACAGCGACTGACTCTGCATCTCCGCCGTTAACCAATTGACTGGTCACGGAGGCGGTAGATGGGGAGAGGGTGACAGTTTGAAATTGGGAAAACCCCCAGTCTAACAAGGCGATGGATTGGGAAAATTGCTGATAGTCTACGGAGCCATCGGCTTGGGTGAGATTTTCGCCACCCATGACCACGCTAATCCAAACAGAGTCGTCCTCTTGCGCCATGGTAGCTAGGCAGCGACCTGCCATTTTGGTGTAGCCAGTTTTACCGCCGATGGCTTGCTCGTATAAATATCCGCTGGCATAGTTGTCGGAAATCAACGCGTTGGAGTTGTGGAGCGTACGAGCTTGGGCATACTCAGTGGCGGCGGTGGTGTAGGTTGAGGTAGCGGCAATTTGGGCAAATAGGGGGTGGGTCATGGCTTCTTGTAAGAGCAGGCCAATGTCATAGGCAGTGGTATAATGGTCATCATTATGAAGACCATGGGCATTGATAAAATGGGTGTCGATACAGCCGAGTTCTGTGGCCCGTTGGTTCATCAAGGCCACAAAGGAGGCTTCATCCCCAGCCACGGCAATGGCTAAGATATTGGCGGCTTCATTGGCAGAAGACATTAGCAAGCAGTGGAGTAAATCATCTACACTCAACGCTTCGCCAGTGACGATGTTTTGGGTGGAACCGTCTTCCACCATGCCATTGAATGCTGCTTCGGTGCAGGTAATGAGTTGTGCTTGGGTCAACAAGCCAGACTCGACAGCTTCCACCACCAGTAACCCTGTCATGATTTTGGTGGTAGAGGCAGGATAGGTGCGTTGGTAGGCGTTTTGTGAAAAGAGCACCTCACCAGAAGTGGCATCCAGAAGGACGGCATAGGGCACATCCAACGCAAGCTCCGAGTCTATGTCTGTGGCGCAAACGGAGGTGAGAGATAGAAGCACCAAAACCGTGGTGTATATAAATCGGCGGATATATGAAATCATAGTTCTCTCTCTTGTGTTAATGAAATGGGGTGAGTATTTGCCCGTGGCTGGTTAAAAACAGTTCCACTGGCTTTTGTTGGGAAGAAAATTGTACGGGAGACAGGACAGCGGCATAGCTACCAGCATTGTTGACCATGACGCTATCCCCGATTTCCAGTGTTGGTAGTGTTAAGTTTTTTGCCATTACATCCATTGCTGTGCAAAGGTTTCCCATCAATGTCACGGTTTCAAATGTGATGGAATCAGTGAGGGCAGTGAATTGGAAGGCGCCTTTGGAGGTGAACAGTGGTTCGCTGTTGTGAGGGCTATCTTGGGTGGTATAACCCGTGACCATTTGCTCGATGCTAGGGCGGATAAAGCCATTTAAGGTGTTGCAAAGGATAATCATGGTGGTGCCGTGTGACACTTTTTTGTCTAGCACGCGGGTGACGTATACCCCAGCTTTGCCCACCACATAGCGTCCTGTTTCTATGTAGAATTTGGTTTGTGGTAAGGCAGATTGTAGGGCGGTCAAGGCGGCGGTTGTGACGGCACCCAATGCGGCTACATCCACCTCTGTGTCAGTGGTGCCATATGGGATGCCGATGCCAGAGCCCATGTTTAAAAATTGGAGGGGATGCCCCAGTGCGGTTTGGAACTCCAGCGCCAAAGCTAGCAGATTTTTGTGGTATTGATGCAGTAAGTCTACATCTAAAGATTGGCTTCGTAGGTGACAATGCAAGCCCACAATGTTCAGATGCTCCTGTTGAAGCAGGGTAGGCAACTGGGCAAAGAGCTGATCTTGGTCAATGCCGAATTTGGAGCAGGATGCACCGCCATCAAATCCAAAATTAGGATTGATGCGGATGCCAATGTTTAGCACGGTGTTGCGTTCTTGCGCCAATTGATGCAGCTGGTCAAGTTCGTGAAAGCTATCGGCAATGATGATGGCATGGTCAACGGTGTCGGCTAGGTTTTCCATGGTTTTTCCGGGTGCGGAGAATTGGATTTTTTCCTTGGGTACGCCGTTTTGCACCCCTAGCATCACCTCTGCCACGCTGGCGGCATCGATGCCAAAGCCTTGGGTGGCAATGGTTTCTACCACCTTGTCATGGGGATTGGTTTTGGCGGAATAGAGAAAGTCTACCGTGGGAAAGTTGGTTTTTAAAGTGGCGATGGCCGACACAATGGCGGCTTGGTCATAGAGATAGAAACTAGGGTGTTGTTGCGCCAGTTGGCGCAGAGCCGTGTTATCCATTGGGTTCCTCCTGTGGGGCGAAGCGGATTTTGTCTTTTTGGATTTTTTTATCGTAGCGGTCAGCTTCAGAGAAGATGCAACCGCAATATTTTTGAATGTAAAAGCCATCGTCTTTGGCCTTTTGGTTGCCAGCACGGAAATTGGAGCGGAAATCACGGTAGTAGAATTGAATGCCATGTTGCTGTGCCAATTTGTACCCCAAGGCGGTGATGGCCTCATGGTCTTGGTAAAGGCTGGAGAGCAAGGTGGTGGTAAAGGCTTCAAACCCGTGATTGGCGGCGTATTTGGCAGTTTCAGCAAGGCGCACAGCATAGCAATACTGACAGCGATTGTCGATGTTTTGCCCCACGGATTCTACAAAAGAACGGAGTCCGTAGTCTTCTTGTACACGAATATCTAAGCCGATGGTGGGGGCAAATTCCAGCAAACAATCTCGCCGCGCCTTGTATTCTGTCCAAGGATGAATGTTGGGGTTATACCAAAAAGCCACAGGTTCAATGCCTTCGGCTCGCAAAGGTTCAATGCAAGAAAGGGAACATGGCGCACAACAGGTATGCAATAAAACGGTATTCATAGGGTATTTCCTCTCAAAATGTCATTTTTTACAGTATACCACAGTAATGGGCAAAAAGGAAGTGAATAAAATTTGTGAAGGAATTTTGTTGAATGTTGGAAAAGTGTATTGCAAAATTGTGGGTTTTGCTGTAAAATAAGAATAGCGATATTTTGTCGTTTTCGCAAGAATCAGGAGGTAAGTCACCTTGAGAGTTGGCTTAGATATTGGCTCTACCACCATTAAATGCGTGGTCTTAGATGAAAATTCAAACTTAATATATCATACATATGAACGTCATTTCAGTCGAATTCGAGAGAAAACTGTGGAATTGCTTCACTATGTGACAGAAAACTATATTTCTGGCGGTGTGGCGCAACTTGCCATTTCTGGTTCTGCTGGCATGGGCTTGGCTGACAGTAGCCACGTTCATTTTGCCCAAGAAGTGTTTGCCACCCGCATTGCTGCTGAGCGTTTGACCCCCGGTACCGATGCCATCATTGAACTAGGTGGGGAAGATGCTAAGATTTTGTTTTTAACCAACGGTACAGAAGTGCGGATGAATGGGAGTTGTGCTGGCGGCACAGGAGCCTTCATTGACCAAATGGCAACGTTGTTAAAGTTGCGTACGGAAGACATGGATGGCGTGGCGTCTCAAGGTGAAAAAAACTACACCATTGCCTCCCGTTGTGGCGTTTTTGCCAAAAGTGACATCCAACCGTTGATTAACCAAGGGGCCAAGGTGGCGGACATTGCCAGCAGCATCTATCATGCGGTGGTGAATCAAACCATTGGCGGTCTGGCACAAGGGCGTCCCATCGTGGGCAATGTGCTGTATTTGGGAGGGCCATTGACCTTTTCTCAAAATCTCCGCAAAGCTTTTGACCAAGCCTTAAATGTGACAGGCACTTGCCCAGACAATAGCTTATATTTTGTGGCATTGGGCGCGGCCTTTTGTGCTGATGAAGAACTGGACTTATTGGCGGTAGCCCAACATATGATGGAAGAAGGCGCCACCGCCACCTATCGCTCTCAACCCCCGTTATTTAAAAATGAAACAGAGTACGATGAATTTGTCTATCGTCATAGCCTTGCCAAGGTGGAACGACGACCATTTGATGCCCAGTTTACTGGCGCTATCCATGTGGGCATTGACTCTGGCTCCACCACGGTGAAATTGGTGGCAATGGACGAAAATGCCAAGGTTTTGGTGACGGATTATCGTCCTAATCTAGGGAATCCAGTGCCTTTGATGCGTGAAATGTTGCAAGGTTTATATCAAACCTGCCCTACCTTGGAAATTGCCTCCCTGACCACTACTGGTTACGGGGAAGCTTTGGCGAAAGCCGCCTTTCACGGGGATTATGGCGTGGTGGAAACAGTGGCTCACTTCCAAGCAGCGCGTCATTTCTTGCCTGATGTAGACTTTATCATCGACATTGGCGGTCAAGATATGAAGTGCTTCCGCATTCGTGATGGTGCCGTTGCAGATATTTTCTTGAATGAAGCCTGTTCTTCTGGGTGCGGTAGCTTTTTGCAAACCTTTGCCCAAGCCTTAGGGTATGGGGTAGAGGAATTTTCTAAATTGGGTCGTTTTGCCGACTGTCCTGTAGATTTGGGAAGCCGTTGCACGGTGTTTATGAACTCCAGTGTGAAGCAAGCCCAAAAAGATGGTGCCAGTGTGGAGAATATTTCCGCAGGGCTGTCTATCAGTGTGGTGAAAAACGCGTTGTACAAGGTCATTCGTGCCAGTAGTCCTGAACAGCTGGGGCGTCGGATTGTGGTGCAAGGTGGTACATTTTATAATGAAGCCGTCCTCCGAGCTTTTGAGCAGGAGATGGGTGTGGAAGTCATTCGACCTGATATTGCGGGGCTGATGGGTGCCTTTGGCGCGGCATTGTATGGGCGCAATAGGGCGAAAACTGGCAAGAAAAGTACGGTGTTGTCTGCCCAAGGGCTAGAGGATTTCACCCAAGAAACCGAGAGCAAAGTTTGTCAGCTCTGTGGGAACCATTGCCAACTGACGGTGAATACCTTTGGTGATGGAGGTCAGCTCATCAGCGGTAACCGCTGTGAACGCCCCGTCACTGGGAAAGTTCAAGCCACCGATCGCAATTTGTACGCGTACAAGCATCAACTTTTGCGTCAATATAAGCCACAGGAGGGTGCCCGTGGTAAAATCGGCATTCCCATGGCGTTAAACCTATATGAACTCTATCCCTTTTGGCACACCTTTTTCACCCAATTGGGGTTTGCGGTGTACCACAGTCCACCTTCTAGCCGCAAGCTGTTTTTAGACGGACAAGGTACCATTCCCAGTGATACGGTGTGCTTCCCAGCCAAGCTGGTGCACGGGCATATCAAGGCGCTGAGTCGTATGAAATTAGATGCGATTTTCTATCCCTGTATGAGCTACAACATGGATGAAGGGGCTGGCAGTAACCATTACAACTGCCCTGTGGTGGCCTATTATCCTGAAGTGATTGCTGGTAACTGTCCAGAACTAGAGCGCATTCCTTTTATATACGATCATGTGGGCTTACACAACCACAAGATGTTCCCCAAGAAAATCTATGAGATTTTGAAGGTCACCTTCCGTGATTTGGGTCGTGGGGAAGTGGAACGTGCCGCCAAGGCGGCCTATGCTCAATATGCAACCCATATGGAGACCATTCGGCAAAAGGGTGAGACGCTGATGGCTGAGGCCAAGGCGGAAGGGCGCCGTGTGATTGTGTTGGCTGGTCGTCCCTATCATATGGATGGGGAAGTGAACCACGGCATTGACACGTTGTTGACCCAATTGGGTGCCACAGTGGTGTCTGAAGATGGTATTAGCCATTTGGTGGGGCCAGTGGAAACGTCGGTGTTAAACCAATGGACGTACCATGCACGACTCTATGCCGCCGCCCAGTATTGCTGTGACCATGAGGGTGTGGATTTGGTGCAAATGGTATCGTTTGGCTGCGGCTTAGATGCCATCACCAGCGATGAAACCCGTGATATACTCCATAAAGGGAATCGCCTTTACACCCAGCTTAAAATCGATGAAATTACCAATTTAGGTGCCGTGAATATCCGTTTGCGCAGTCTCTTCGCTGCCTTAGATGAACGCGACCATAGGTAAGGAGAACAAGCTATGTCCTATCCCAAGTTTACACCAGAAATGAAAAAAACCCACCGTATATTAGTGCCTTCTATGGCGCCCATTCAGTTTCAACTGGTTTTGGCGGCGATGGAAGAGCAAGGCTACATGGTGGAGCTGTTGGGCAACTGTGGCTCTCAAGTGTCAGAGTTAGGGCTTAAGTATGTCCACAATGATACTTGCTATCCTGCGTTATTGGTGATTGGTCAGTTTATTGACGCCCTGCAAACAGGGGCGTATGACTTAGATCACACAGCGTTGCTCCTCACCCAAACAGGGGGCGGGTGTCGTGCGTCCAATTATATTCATTTGTTACGCAAAGCGTTGGAAAATGCTGGCTTTGGGCAAGTGCCTGTGGCAAGTTTAAACTTTTCAGGGCTGGAAAAAGACAGTGGTATTTCAGGAAATATTGATTTCTGGCGCAAGTTTTTGGCAGCGGTGTATTATGGTGACCTGTTGGCCACCCTCCGTGCCCAAACCAAGCCATATGAGCTACAAGCAGGGGATGCTGATCGCTTGCTCAACCAATGGACGGAAACATTACAGCATCAATTGCGCCACAATGTTGGCTTTAAAGCCCGTGAAGTGAAACGTGTTATGCCGAAAATTGCCCATGATTTTGCGTTGATTCCTAAAAAGGTGACACCCAAGGTCAAAGTGGGTGTGGTGGGTGAAATTTATGTGAAATATTCGCCCCTTGGCAACAATGATTTGGAGAAGTTTTTAGAAAGTCAAGACTGTGAAGTCAACCTGCCAGGGCTGATGGGTTTTGGGCAATATGCAGTGTATAATATCGGGAAAACTGCGGAATTATACGGAGGTTCTCTGCTGACCCAATATGGTGCGAAAGTGGTGCTTTGGTATTTGGAGAGCACAGAAAAGGTGCTCATTCAGTCGTTGAAAGATAATGGCTACCACGCACCGTTGCCCTTTTCTAAGTTGCAAGAATGCTGTGAAGGTATCATCAGTCGCGGCAATAAAATGGGGGAGGGCTGGCTTCTCACGGCAGAGATGGTGGAGCTGGTGCAACATGGGTATGAAAATATCGTTTGCGCCCAGCCTTTTGGCTGTCTGCCAAACCATATCTGTGGCAAAGGGATGATCAACAGCATTCGTGCGCTGTATCCCCATGCCAATATCACCCCCATTGACTATGACCCTAGCGCCACCCGTGTCAACCAAGAAAACCGCATCAAGCTGATGCTGGCCGTGGCAAAGGAACGGCTGGAACAGCAAGTGCATTCTGAGGAAGCTTTGCCTGTGCATTGAGTCTATAAAATCAATAAAATAGAACCCTATGGATACGTCCATAGGGTTCCTTTTTGTTGATTTCAAGAATTATTTGCCGATTTTACCGGTGAGATGGTCGATGGTGATTTCCACGACACAGAACGCATCTTTGGCCTTTTGAGCGTATTCTTTGCCTTTTTCCATATGGGCGGCAGAATATTTTTGGGCAATGGCCATGATACCATTCATAATTTCTTGCTCATCGGTTAACACGCGTGCCGTGCCAAAGGCGATGGCGCTTTTGAAATGGGTGTTAAATTCAGCAGGAAGGATGTTGTCTTGGGTGACCACGCAAAAAGACACCTTGGGATTGTTGGCGATGCCATCCAATTTATGGCTGGTGCCAGTGGTGCTGTGAAAATAGAGCTTACCATCCACATATGCAAAGCTCATGGGGACGGCATAGGGATAGCCATCATCGCCAGAGATAGCCAAAACACCGTTGGTGGCGGTGTTGAGCATGGCGATGACTTGGTCTTTGGGGAGTTCTTTTTCGCTTCGTCGCATCGACCTAAACATACAAGCGTCCTTTCTTGGAAGGGGTTATTTGCCTTCCATCATATTGCAGGCGGCAATGACGGCCTCTATGACGGTGGAGCGGAAGCCACCAGCTTCTAGAGCACGGACACCTTGAATGGTACTACCAGCAGGGGAGCAGACCGCATCTTTCAAGTCCCCAGGGTGGCGACCACTGTCAATGATGAGTTGGGCAGAGCCGATGAGGGTGGCGCAAGCCAAGTCCATGGCTTGTTTGCGAGATAGACCGCAGCTGACGCCGCCATCAGCCAGTGCTTCGATGAATAAGTCTACATATGCAGGGCCACAGCCAGAGACGGCGGTGCCAGCGTTGATGAGATTTTCGGCAATGGGGGTCAACATGCCTGCCCCTTGGAAGGCGTTGAGGAAACCATCCAATTGTTCTGGAGTGATGGCACTATTGGGATGGTACATAATGGCGCCTTTGCCGATGGAGCAGGGGGTGTTGGGCATGATACGGATGATGGGATACCCGTGACCGCCTGTCATGGTTTCAAGTTGTGCCAAAGTGACACCGCCAGCCATGGAAACCAGTACAAAAGGTGTGGTGCGTGCGGCTAAAATAGGAGAGATTTCGTTGAGCATTCCAGCCATGTATTGGGGCTTGACACCCAATAAAATATAATCACAGTTTTGGGCTATGTCAGAAGAGGTGGTGGCATTGGCGCCTAATTTTTCAGCCAAAGCTTCAGATAATGCTGAGATATGGTCGGTGAGATACAGGGTTTTGGGATCAATGGAAGTGCATAAAGCTTGGGCCAAAGCGCCACCCATATTGCCAGTGCCGATAGAACCAAATGTAGTCATGAGAAGTTCTCCTTAAATGTGTTATCGGATTTGTCCTTGTCCGTAAATGATGAATTTGCTAGAAGTCAATTCTTCTAAACCCATGGGGCCACGGGCGTGTAGTTTTTGGGTGGAGATGCCGATTTCAGCGCCTAGACCAAACTCACCACCATCGGTGAAGCGGGTGGAGGCATTGACGTAGACTGCTGCCGCATCCACTTGCTCTAAGAAGGTTTGGGCGGTGAAATAGTTGCTGGTGACGATGGCTTCTGAGTGTCCTGAGCCATGGTCAGCGATGAAATCCATGGCTTCTTGTGTACAGGAAACCACCTTTACAGCCAGCGTATAATCACCATATTCACTGTCCCAATCTTCATCGGTGGCGGCTTCGCCACGGGAGCCGATGATGGCGAGGGATTCTGCATCACAGCGGAGGGTCACGTTGTATTCATCTAGCATGGGAATGGCTTTTGCTAAGAAATCAGCCGCCACATCTTGGTGCACCAGCACACACTCTGCCGCATTGCACACAGAAGGACGGGAGCATTTGGCATTGGTGAGAATTTGGGCACCCATAGTGAGCTCAGCGTCTTTGTCAATATAAATATGGCACACGCCTTCGCCAGTGCGAATCACAGGCACGCTTGCAGTTTGAGACACGGTGCGGATTAATCCAGCCCCACCGCGGGGGATGAGTACGTCCAAATAGTCGTTCATGTGCATCAGCTCATTGGCGGATTCGCGGCTGGTATCTTGTACCAACTGGATGGCATTTTCGTCCAACCCCACTTGGGCAATGGCTTGGCGCATGAGTGTGGCGGCGGTGCGGTTGGAGTGAATGGCTTCTTTGCCACCACGTAAAATCACGGTGTTGCCAGACTTGAGGCACAGCACTGCACCGTCTACTGTCACGTTGGGACGAGCCTCAAAAATGATGCCAATGACACCCAAAGGCACAGATTTTCGACCAATGACCAGTCCATTGGGACGGGTCTCCATAGAGTGGACACGGCCGATGGGGTCGGGCAAAGCGGCAACTTGTCTGACGGCTTCCACAATGTTGTGGATTCTGTCTTCATTGAGCGTTAATCTGTCCACCAGAGATGCACGCATCTCAGCTTCATGGGCAGCTTGCAGGTCGAGAGCATTGGCATCCAGCCATTGTTGACGCGCTTGCCACAATGTTGCGGCGATGGATTCCAAGGCATCGTTTTTTTGGGCTGGAGTAGCAGTGGAGAGGGTACGGCTGGCGAGTTTAGATAACCGCCCTTGTTGTTGTAATGGGGTCATATCAGCGTCCTCCTTTGGCAAGGAACCGTGTGCCTACGTTCTTGCCTTCTGCGATATCGTATAGGTTTTCCATGTTGTCTCCGTTGGTAATCACCATGTCACAGCCGGCTTCCATAGCCACTTGCGCGGCGCTTAGCTTGGTGGTCATACCACCTGTGCCACGCCAACTGCCAGCACCGCCAGCCATATGGAAGATTTCTGGGGTCAGTTCCTCCACGGTGTGCAACAGCACAGCATCGGGATTGGTATGGGGGTTGGCAGTGTAGAGACCGTCAATGTCACTAAGAAGTACCAGCAAATCTGCGTGGCACAGCTTGGCCACTAAGGCAGACAACGTGTCGTTGTCGCCTAGTACTTTGTGGTGACCGGTTTCGATTTCGGCAGAGGACACGGAGTCGTTTTCGTTGACCACGGGGATGACCCCCATTTCCAGCAAAGCTTCAAAGGTTTGGCTCAAGTGATGTGCGCGCTCGGGGTGTCAATATCGTCACCAGTTAGGAGAATTTGCGCCGTGCCGCAGTTATATTCTCCAAAGAATTTATCGTAAATGTGCATCATGCCGCATTGGCCTACAGCAGCGGCGGCTTGCTTCATTCTTAATTCAGTAGGGCGTTCTGACAGCCCCAGTTTGGCGGTGCCAACAGCGATGGCACCAGAGGAAACTAAAATAACTTGGTGACCTGCACCGTGCAAATCAGCCAATACTTTTACCAAATAATCCATATTTCTTAGGCTCACAGCCCCAGAAGAATGGGTGAGGGTAGAGGTACCCACCTTCACTACAATGCGCTTTGTTTCCATGCTTGTTTCTACTCCTTACGCTTTAGTGTGTTAATTGTACCACAGTTTTCCAAAAAAGAAAAGGTGTGTATTTTTTAATTTTTGGAACAAACTAGAAAAAACGTAGGAGGGCATCAATATGACACAAGAGCAGCAAAACCAAGAGCCATCTCAAAAGGAAGATAAAGTCCAGCCCATTGTAGACTTTGGGTCGGTAATTACCAAAACAGACCATGGCAACGTGTGTTGCATCACCATTGTGGGGCAAATTGAAGGGCATAACGCCGCAGGGGAGCGGGTGAAAACCACCAAATATGAGCATATGCTCCCCATGCTGGTGAAGCTTGAACAGTCTTGTGAGGTGGATGGGATTATATTTTTACTCAACACAGTTGGCGGTGACATCGAAGCAGGACTGGCCATTGCAGAGTTGGTTGCGTCTATGAAAAAGCCTACGGTGTCTTTAATTTTAGGGGGGAGTCACTCCATCGGTGTGCCCTTGGCAGTGGCGACAGACCGCAGTTTTGCAGTGCCATCTGCCGCCATGACCATTCACCCTGTCCGGATGAGTGGCACAGTGATTGCCGCACCGCAAACCTATCAGTATTTCCAGAGATTGCAAGATAGAATCGTGGAATTTGTCACCAGACATTGTGAAATAACGCCCAAACGCTTTGAAGAATTGATGCTCACAAAAGGAGATATGGCATCGGATGTAGGCAGTGTGTTGTATGGTGCAGAGGCGGTGAAAGAGGGAATTGTAGACCAAGAAGGGGGGCTAGGAGAAGCGCTTGGGTGGCTTCATAAACAAATGTGATTGACCTGTGAGGCTGTTGCAAAATTATTCATAAAAACACCAGATATTGGGTGCTTTTCCTTGACAAAGTGTGAAATCCTTGTTACTATTTTGTTAAATCTATTGAATAGATTAAAAATGAAGGAGTTTACAAATGAAGAAGAAAATTTTAGCAACCCTGTTGGCCGCTTCTATGTTGGCAACCACTGCATTTGCAGCAGAAGCTGTAAGTGTACCTGTGGAACGCATCTATGGGGAAGACGTGTATTCCTATGATCTGGTTCTGTCCGAAGTGACTGCCCAAGAAGAGTGCGTTATTCCCTTGTATGTGTATGATTATGAAACGGGTGAGTCCTCTATCGTAGATACAGCCGTTACCTTGTATTATATGCCTGCCGACGCTATTATTTCTTATACGGCTAACAGTGGTTATTTGGACGCATATCCTAGCACTGCTGTTCTGGGCGTTGCTACTAGCGAAGATGGCCAAGTGTATTATTCTGCACAAGGCGGCGTTATGATGTATTATGATGAAGAAGTGACTGCTGGTCATTATGCTGACATTGTTGCAGATGCCATCTACTATTTTGAAGCAACTGAAGATGTGTATGTGGTCTGCGATGACGTCACTGTGTATACTGTAGAAGTTGAAGACGCTGAAGAAGTGACCGAAGAAGTCGCTGAAGAAGTAGTTGAAGAAGTAGTCGCTGAAGAAGTGACCGAAGAAGAAGTGGTTGAAGAAGTCGAATTCACTGGTTTCTCTGACGTGGCTGAAGACGCTGCTTATTATGATGCTGTGATGTGGGCTTATGAAAACGGTGTGACCACTGGTTATGTTGATGGCACCTTTGGCCCTGCTGATACTTGCACCCGTGGTCAAGTTGTGACCTTCCTGTGGCGTGCAATGGGCGAACCCGAAGCTGTTATCACTGAAAACCCCTTCACTGACGTGAGTGAAGAAAGCCCCTATTACAACGCTATTTTGTGGGCAGTTGGCGAAGGCATCACCACTGGTGTGACCGAAACCACCTTTGAACCCTCTACTGTCTGCACCAGCGCACACGTGGCTACCTTCCTGTATCGCGCAATGAGCGAACCTGAAGCAACCGTGGAAAGCGAATTGGCTGAAGGCGTTGCTGACGCATTTGTGCCTGCTATCAACTGGGCAGCTGAAATTGGCCTGTTGGAAGGCATCGATTTTGTGGCTGGCGATGCCTCTCCCCGTGCTGACATCGTGACTTATCTGTATACCATTTCCGTTGCAATTGAAGGCGAAATCGAAGCATAATTGAATCTATATTCAAAAAACAGCTGACCAATTCGGTCAGCTGTTTTTTTGCAAATAGACAGGAAAAAATCCCAGATGGACTTGTCCATCTGGGATAAAATTACATATTCAAGCCGCCGATGAAGTAGGTGCCCCAGTATCCAGAAAGAAGCGTGGCATAGGATACACCTTGAGAGGAGGAGGCATTGATAAACTGGCCGTCTCCTGTGTAGATTCCCACATGGGAACAAGGGTAGCTACCAGCTACGCTGGGATCACGGAAGAACACCAAATCGCCAACATTCAAATCAGACACACTGTACACCTTGGTGCCTACGCCGCTGTTCCATTGGCTAGAAGCGGAGTGGGGAAGGGAAACACCAAATTGACCGAAAACCGTCATGGTAAAGCCAGAGCAGTCAAAGCCAGAGCCAGAGGTGCCACCATAACGGTAGGGCGTGCCCAGAAATTGCTGTGCATAAGAAATTAGGCTAGAAGAAATGACAGAAGCAGAAGCATTTGTACTTTGCAAGTCAAGATAATCGCTACGGATGTACCCTTGGGTATCTGCATATGTACAGGTGTACCAACCATCAGAGAAACCGTTGACGGTGACCACGGTGCCTTTTTCCAAAGCGGTTAGGGCGGTGGAGTCTGTGGTTTTGCCACTGTACAAGGAAGTGGCTTCATCCCACACAGCACCATAGGTGGTGAACAGGCCGTCTTGGTCAACAATCAAATATTGGGTGGACACATAACCTGTTTTTCCTTGGTAGGAAACTTGGTACCAGTCGGGGTTGGACATATCCAAAATGGAAACGGCAACGCCTTTGTTCAGTTGGGTGATGACGCTATCGCTGGTGGAAGCGCCAGAGCGCAGGTTCAAGGAAGAACCAGTGGTGGCACCCACGGCAACAGCTTGTCCGCCGGGGGCAGCCATGGCTGTGGTGGACAGGCAAGTGGCTGCAAGGGCGCAGACCAGAGCTGTGGTTTTTATCTGTTTGTAAAAAGGTGACATGGAAGGGGGATTCCTTTCTGTTTCTCTCTTTTTAATAGTAAGAAAGCTGGGTTTATTTGCTGGGAGCCAATGCACGTTCCAGCCAAATGGTAGCAATGTCAAGGGCACTGTACAGGCTGTCTTTTTCGCTCTTCTTAATCACGCGATCGCTGGCTTTCGCCTTGGGATCGGTGCTTTGCAGTTGGATGCTGATGCGGGTGGCCACATCTAAATCTTGCTCCTTACGAGAGTCGAGGATTTGCATCATCACAATGTAAGGTTGGCTCATGGTGCCAAAGTAAATTACATTGTCAACCCGACGAAGTGGGTGACCTTTGTAAATCAAACCAGAGGTTGTTTCAGACATAAATATCTCCTTCAATAGTTTGTAACCAAATTGTAACACATTTGCAATTAGTTGTCAACCTTGTGTTGGTGGTAAAAAATGCTAAAAATAGTTTTTGTGTCAAATTACCATAACTGAACTATATAATCCCCTATAATTCAGCAATAAAATTGCAAAAAATTATGAATAACATTTGTTACAACTGTGATAGGTGTTGCAATATTTGGTGATTTTGGATAGGTGTGAGGGGCGTGAAAAGGGGCAGGGCTTGCTTCCAATGTCATAAAGGTAAGCTTTTCTTACCTTTATGACAAGTAAAAAGTAAGAGTAAATAGTGAAAAAGGAGGCGTTGAAATTGTGGCTTTCTACACCTGTTCACGATTACTTGTTACTTTTAACCTTGGCTTTGCCCTGCCTCTTTTTTGCGGATTGTTTAGGCTAGATAGCGGCGCAATAGCACCTGCAACAGCTCGTCACGGTCAACCTTGCGGATGAGGGTGCGGGCGTTGTGGTGATTGGTGATATAGGTGGGGTCTTCTGAGAGGATATAGCCCACAATTTGATTGATGGGGTTATAACCTTTTTCTTCCAGAGCATGGTAAACAGTTGTTAAAATCTGTTTAATTTGTGCATCTTTGTCAATGGCAAAGTCTATTTTACGGGTATATTCATCCATACAAACACCACCTGTCCTTTTCTAGTATTATGATTAGTATACTGGATTTTTCCTGTTCTGTAAAGGGGAAATGGGAAACTTTTTTAGCGCAACACAGCACCGTGGCGTTCGCTGAGCAAAATCAAGATGGCTTTCACATCTTCATCAGCTTGTGCAGCGGTCAAGTTGCCGTCATCGCTACGCAGTTGCAAGTTAAAGGCCACAGATTTCTTGTCTTCTGCCACACCAGCGCCCATGTATACGTCGAACAAAGCCACATTTTTCAGCAGACCCTTGGAACCGTCACGGATGCAATCCATCAAATCGCCCACAGGCAGAGTGCGGTCGCACAGCACAGCAATGTCACGGGTGACGGCAGGGAATTTGGGCAGAGGTTGGTACACAGGGAAGGCACCTTGGTTGGCGTAGAGCACATCGAACTTCAATTCGGCGCAATACAGCTCTGCATCCACATCGTAATTGGCGGCCACAGAGGGGTGAATTTGACCCACGGTACCCACAAACACGTCACCCACAAAAATGTCGGCGCAACGACCAGGGTGGTAAGAGGGGTTTTCCTTTTGTGCCACGTAACGGGCAGTGGTAATGCGCAAATCAGCCAGCACTGCATCCACAGCGCCCTTCATGGTGAAGAAGTCCATGCCGCCGTATGCGCCTAGAGACAGCACCTTGGGTTCGTCAGCCAGACCGTCTTCACGGGCAAAGTAGGTGCGACCCAATTCGTACAAGCGAGCGTTGGGGTTACGATAGTTAAAGTTACGAGACAGAATTTCCAACATGGAAGGCAGGGTGGTGGTACGCATGATGGAGGTGTCTTCGCCCAAGGGGTTCAAAATGGTGATGGACTGACGCAGTGCGCTGTCAGCGCTCAGGTTAATCTTATTATAATAGGAGGGGCTGATGAAGGAATAGGTGATGATTTCATCGTAACCCAGCGCACGGCAGGTATTGCCCAAGCTGTTTTCAGCTAGTTGCACAGGGGTGTAGCCACCTTGCACGGTGTCACCACGCATCAAGGTTGCAGGGATGGTGTTGTAGCCCACGAAGCGAGCCACTTCTTCAGCCAAGTCAGAATAGTGTTCCACGTCAGAGCGCCAAGAAGGCACGGTGACAGTTTCTCCGTCCATGGTGAAGCCCAGAGGTTTCAAAATATCAATCATGTCAGCAGTTGCTACATCAGTGCCCAACAGATTGTTGATGCGAGCAGGTTGCAGTTCCAAGCTGGTGCGCCAGCTATCTTTGGCAATCACATCCATGGTGCCGTCGATGACTTCACCACAGCCCAGCAGTTCCACCAATTGGCAAGCACGTTCCACGGCCTTCATGGTGTTCATGGGGTCAAGGCCTTTTTCATAGCGAGCAGAGGCATCGGTGCGCATGTTCAGCGCCACAGCGGTACGGCGGACAGAGGGGCCGTTGAAGTTGGCAGACTCAAACAAAACCATGGCGGTATCGCCTACGATTTCAGAGTTGGCGCCACCCATCACACCAGCCACGCACACAGGGCGGTTTTCATCGCAGATGCACAGCATGGAGGGGGTCAGTTCACGGACGGTACCGTCTAAAGTTTCGATGGTTTCGCCGTCGCGTGCGTTACGGACGATGATGGTGCCGCCTTCCACGCAGGAGAAGTCGAAGGCGTGCATGGGTTGGCCGTATTCCAGCATGACATAGTTGGTGATGTCCACGATGTTGTTGATGGGACGCACACCGCTGGCACGCAGACGCTTGCGCATCCACAGGGGAGAGGGGGCGATTTTCACGTTTTTCACCATGCGGGCGGTGTAACGTGGGCACAGTTCCCCATCTTCGATTTCAATGTCTAAATGTTCGGCAACACTACCGCCACAGCCTTCCACCTCGGGGGTGACAAGGGAAAGGTCTTTACGGAAGGTGACAGCGGCTTCACGAGCCAAACCGATGACGGACAGGCAGTCAGGGCGGTTGGGTGTGATTTCAAACTCCACCACTTCATCGTCCAAACCCATGACGGTGCGGATGTCGGTACCGCACACCAGCTTGTCAGCCAAGTCGGGGTCAGCGCTCAAAATGCAGATGCCGTCTTCGATGGTGTAGGGGAAGTCGTGTTCAGCGGTCAAGCCCAGTTCTTTGCAAGAGCAGAGCATGCCGTTGGAGGTTTCGCCACGGAGTTTGCCAGCGGTGATGTGAACACCACCAGGCAGGTAGCTGTCGTCCAATGCGGTGGGGACGTAATCGCCCACTTGCACGTTGGGTGCACCAGTGACGATTTGAATCAATTCTGCTTGGCCTACGTCCATTTGGCAGATGACCATGTGGTCAGAATCGGGATGAGGAACGATGGAGTCGATACGACCCACCACAATGTTTTTAATGTCATGACCCAGCACTTCAGTGGCTTCTACCTTAGAGCCAGACAGGGTCATGGCTTCTGCGAAGGTACGGGTATCAGCATCTACGCTGACAAATTCTTTTAACCAGTTACGAGATAATTGCATACTAACACGACCTTTCCTTAAAATTGAGACAAGAAGCGAACATCGTTTTCAAAAATCAAACGCAAGTCGCTAATTTTGAATTGACCCATGGCCAAACGTTCCAGACCCATGCCAAAGGCAAAGCCGGAATATTCATCGGGATCAATGCCACAGCCTTGGAGCACTTTGGGGTGAACCATGCCAGCGCCCAAGATTTCAATCCAACCTTCACCCTTACAGGTGGGGCAACCAGCGCCGCCACATTTGTGGCATTGGATGTCCATTTCGCAACTGGGCTCGGTGAAGGGGAAGTGGTGAGGACGGAAGCGGGTGACGGTGCGTTCGCCGTAAATTTCACGGATAACGGTGTTCAAAGTGCCCTTCAAGTCAGCCATGGTGATGTGCTTGTCCACCACCAAGCCTTCGATTTGGTGGAACATGGGGGAGTGGGTTGCATCCACTTCGTCTTTGCGGTACACACGACCAGGCACCAACACACGGACAGGCAAGTCCATGGTTTCCATGGCGCGGATTTGCATGGGAGAGGTTTGTGTGCGGAGCAGGACAGAGGAGTCCTCGGTGAGGTAGAAGGTATCAGACCATTCACGGGCAGGATGATCAGCTTCGGCGTTCAAACGGTCGAAGTTATAGGAAGCCAATTCGATTTCGGGGCCATCGAGAATGGTGAAACCCATGCCGATGAAAATGTCTTTAATATCGTCAAGCACGGTGTACATGGGGTGCTTATGCCCCAGAGTCACAGGGGTAGAGGGCATGGTGACGTCGATGGATTCAGAGGCAATTTTGGCTTCTAAGGCGGCGGCGGCCAAGGTGGTGGCCTTGGCATCGATGGCACCTTCTAATAGGGCGCGGACTTCGTTGGCCAGTTGACCCATGACGGGACGTTCTTCGGCAGAGAGCTTACCCATTTGCTTGAGCAGGGCTGTCAAGGCCCCTTTTTTGCCCAGATATTGGACACGCAAAGCGTCTAGCTCAGCCCCAGTTTGGGTGGCTTCTACTTCAGCCAAAGCCTGTAAACGCAGAGCTTCTAATTGTTCTTTCATTGCTTATATCTCCTTTATAAAATACGATTTTATTGGGAATTTTGGACATAAAAAAAGCCCTCCATCCCTGACAATAGGGACGAAAGACGTTACTTCCGTGGTACCACCCACATTCGCACTCATTTTAATCACACGAGTGCGCACTTTCACTTTGATAACGGGTGGTGACCCCGACCATGTCTCCATGGTGGCTCCTGAGCGAACCAAACGTTGCAGAACAGGTTGGCTTTCAGCCCACGACCAACCCTCTCTTAGAACTACGTCCACGTTATTTTCTCATTCATTGCGATTACTAGTATATATACCACAAATTCCCTTAGGTTGCAAGGGTTTTTGGAAAAAAATTTCTACTTTTCTTGCTTTTTACCTGTTGCTGTGGTATGATGTTGGCAAATCAACTAAAGGAGATAAAGACTATGAAAACTTTAGAACAATTGTCTCACGACCAAGAGGTTTTGACATTTAAGGAATTTTCCAACGAAATGGCACTGGAATTGGGTGTGATTATGGCCAATAAGGCTGCTGCTAAGGGCTATAAAATGGCATTTAGCATCATCATCAACCAACGTGAAGTGTTCAAATATGGTGCCACTGGCACCACCAACATGAGCGATGTGTGGATGCAACGCAAGGCCAACACCGTGTATAAAACCACCATGTCCTCTTTGAAGGCCCGTGCCTTCTTCGCTGGTCGCAACAGCACCTTCTTTGACAACTGGTTTGTCTCTCGTGAAGACCATGCAGACGTGGGAGGTGGCTTCCCCATCACTTTGGAAAATGGGTTGCAAATTGGTGTCATCGTGGTCACTGGCTTGGCCCACGAAGATGATCATGAGTTCATCGTGGAAACCTTGCACGACTATCTGGGCAAATAAGTTAAATAATTGCGGATATGAGTAGGGAATGGTGTTTGACCATTCCGTCTCCTGCAGAGAATTTCTCTGGGGGCGGAACAGTCAAGACTGTTCCCTACTATTGCTTTCATTTGGTTGCATGATTTTCTCCTTGCTATACATATACATATAGCAAGGAGGGATGTGTATGAGAATAAAAGGGTTTTTACTGGTGATGTTTGTTTTGTGGTTATGTGGGTGTGAAGCGCCGGTGGAGGCGGTTGACCCCTTGGCAGTGTACACCCAAATGACAGGTGCCACCATGGAGGCGGAGATCATCAGCGATGGAGATTTTTTGGTGTCGGAGTTTATTTTGCGCTGTGACTATAACCCCAATGGGGAAACGGTGGTGGAGGTGCTGGCTCCAGAAACTATGGCTGGGGTACAAGGGGTGCTACACAATGGCCAATGGGTGCTGCAATACCAAGACATGGTGTTCAATGTGGGGGCGCTATCCACCCAAGCGGTGAGCCCTTTGGCCTGTCTGCCGCTGTTGTTAGAGGGGTTACGGCAAGGGTGGACGCTAGAGGAAAATACCGAGACGTATCAAGACCAAGACTGCTATCGTGTGACGCTGGATTATAGCGATGATGTGCTCCAAGATGTGGTGGTGACGGCATGGCTATCCGTTGACAATGGCACTCCTGTGGGGGGTGAAATTGCCGTGGAAGGTGAGAGAATTTTACAGGTGGTGTTTACGTCTTTTCAATTTTATGATATACTAGGATAAGAAAAGAGAAGGTTCTTTAAATATAAAGGAGCTTATATCATGTACAATCGATTAAAACGAACATGGGCAGAGATTGACTTGGATGCCCTTGCCAATAATTACCACGCTCTGCGCCGTCAAGCGGGGGAGACTACAAAGTTTCTAGGGATTGTAAAAGCCGATGGTTACGGGCACGGCGCTGTACGGATTGCCCGTAAACTCGAACAGCTAGGGGCGGACTATTTGGGCGTTTCCAACGTGGAAGAAGCAGCGGAACTGCGCCACCATGGGATTGGGTTGCCCATTTTGCTCTTGGGCTACACCCCCAACGAGATGACCGAGGATTTGATTGACTTAAACGTGACCCAAGACGTGTCAACGTTGACGACTGCCAAGGCTTATTCGGCGGCGGCGGTGGCCTGTGGTAAAACCTTGAAGGTACACATCAAATTAGACACGGGCATGGGACGTATGGGTTTTGTCTGCGATGAAACCCAATTTGGCACTAGTGTAGCAGAGATTTTGCAAGTGTTA
Organism: Bengtsoniella intestinalis; assembly: GCF_039719005.1. Taxonomy (GTDB): domain Bacteria; phylum Bacillota; class Clostridia; order Oscillospirales; family Oscillospiraceae; genus Oscillibacter; species Oscillibacter intestinalis. The sequence goes on from NZ_CP133584.1 coordinate 207,728, forward strand.
GCCCTGCCAAATTTGGACTGTGAAGGGGTGTTTACCCATTTTGCTGTGTCCGATGAACCCACCAAAGAAGCATCCAGAGACTATACGGCCTTGCAATTCGCACGGTTTAAAACCATGATTGAAACGGTGGAAGCCCAAAGCGGTCACACCTTTGCCTTGCACCATTGTTGCAACAGCGGTGGGGTATTGTATTATCCAGAGTATGCGTGGGATTTGTGTCGTCCCGGTATTGTGCTGTACGGTTATGAGCCTAAGGACTCTCATTTGAGGTTACGCCCTGTGATGACGGTGAAAACCGCCATTGGCCCAGTCAAAGATTACGCCCCAGACGTGTCAGTCAGCTATGGGCGGACGTATACCACCAGCAAACCACAGCGGATTGGGGTGCTTCCCATTGGCTATGCCGACGGCTTGTTGCGGTGCTTGTCTGGCAAATGGAGCGTCACCACAGCACAGGGCAAAGCACCCATTTGTGGGCGGATTTGCATGGATATGTGTATGGTGGATTTGACCGACTTGCCTGAAATCGGCACAGGTGACACGGTGGAAGTGTTCGGTTTGGAACAGACAGCCGACGATATGGCAGAGGTGGCTGGCACCATTTCTTATGAGATTAACTGCGCTGTTTCAAAGCGTGTGCCCCGTGTGTATTTAGAAGGTGGGCACGAGGTGGATTACCAGTTGCAGTTGTTGCTGTAAGGATGCACCAGCTGTTTAATCCACGCATACACTGGATTGGGGACGCTTGGTTGGAATTTTATTTCCGACCAAAGTATAAATTCCCCAATAGCGTGGGACAATGAAAGTGGCTTCTCTCAACAGCGGTTGAGACAGGTACATCTTTCGGCGGAGTGTGAACTTTGTGGATACAAATGTGAAACGTGGCGACATTTATTATGCAGACTTATCTCCCGTGGTGGGCAGTGAGCAGGGGGGCGTCCGTCCAGTGCTCATCGTGCAAAACGACACAGGAAACCGCTACAGCCCAACGGTGATAGCGGCGGCCATTACCTCCCAAACGGGGAAGGCCAGATTACCTACCCACATTGCCTTGCCAGCCTATCAAAACTGTGGACTTAGTAAGGATTCTGTGGTATTATTGGAACAGGTACGCACCTTAGACAAACGCAGACTGCGGGAGCGTATGGGACATATTGAGGAAACGGTGATGGACCGTGTAGACACGGCAATCGCCGTCAGCTTCGGCTTGTCCCAAGATCAACTGGTGTGAAATGAGGTAGGGGCGACCATTGGACGCCTACAAAAAATGTAGGGGCGACCATTGGTCGCCCGACCCTCATACAAGATAGAAAGGTACATAAAACATGAATAAACAACCGAAAAACCGTTGGAAATTCCGTGCTATGGTGTTGATGATGGTGTCAGCTGTTGCCTGCATGAGCGTTAGCGTTTTGGCCACTGTTGGCACGAGCGATGACCCCTTGGTCACCTTAAGCTATCTGCAGCAAACTTTTTGGACAAGCGTTGTTGAGCAAATCGATAGCGCCATTGGGGCTCGTGATGCAGAGCTGAATGCAGAAATTGCGGATAAGCTGTCTGGTGTCACCACCAGTGAGGGTACCACTACCTCCAGCACCGATGCCTTTACCGTGGTGACTTTGACCCAAGGGCAGGTGCTCTATGGGGATATTGGTTGCGAGGTGATGCTCCGTGTGGGCACGGCCACTTGTGTGGCGTCCGCTTCTCCCGGTTTAATCAACCAAACCGATGGCACTATCATTTATGGTGGGGATGAGCTAGCGAAAAATGACCTGTGCATGATGACCATTGAAGACCGTGGCGTGAAAGCCACCGCCGCCACCGTGAAGCTAATGGTGCGTGGAGACTATTGGGTGAGCTAATAGCTAACATACTATCAATTAAAACGTAGGGAACGGTCTTGACCGTTCCGCTTTCCCATACAAGTTGTGTTAAGGGAGCGGAATGGTCAAGACCATTCCCTACATTGTTTTATGTGCTTGTGGAATATCATGGGTTTGCTACAGTTTTTTATTAACCATTATACCGAGATAAGAATTGCTTTGTTCGCTCTTCTTGGGGGTTGTTAATCACATCTTGAGGGTCGCCTTGTTCTATGATGAAACCGCCATCCATGAAAATCACTTGGTCGGCTACGTCGCGGGCAAAGGCCATTTCGTGGGTGACGATGACCATGGTCATGTGGTCATCTGCCAGCTGACGGATGACTTTGAGCACTTCGCCAGTCAGTTCAGGGTCAAGGGCAGAAGTGGGTTCGTCGAAGCAGAGGATGTCAGGTTGGAGCGCCAAGGCACGGGCAATGGCCACACGTTGTTGTTGACCGCCAGAGAGTTGGTGAGGGTAGTGGTCAGCACGGTCTGCCAGACCCATTTGCTTCAACAGTGCTTTGCCAGCGGCGGTGATTTCCTCTTGGGTTTCGGTTTTCTTTTCCTTGTTCTTCAGTTCCCGTGCCAGCGTTACATTTTGGAGGGCTGTGTATTGGGGGAACAGGTTGAAGCTTTGAAATACCATGCCAAAGTGGAGACGACGCTTGCGGATTTCTTTGTCAGAATGGGTGGAGGTGTCGTGAGCATCGAAGAGGATTTCTCCATTGACACTGATGACACCGGCATCTGGACGTTCTAAGAAGTTGAGGCAGCGCAGCAAGGTGGTTTTCCCGGAGCCAGAGGAGCCGATGATGGACAGGGTTTTTCCTTGCTCTAAAGAGAAGGAAATATCTTGCAAAACCTTGGTGGAACCAAAGCTTTTTTCAATGTTTTGTACGTCTAATAAAGCCATGAGATTCCTCCTTAAACACGGATGTAGTCAAGCTTTTTCTCCAGCTTGCCCAGTAAAATGGTGATGATAGCTGTAAAGGCCAAGTAGTATACAGCGGTGAAGAACAAAGGCCAAATCAAACCAGAGATACCGTTGTAGCCCTTCATAAAGGCAGAGCCTGCCCAGATGACTTCTTGTAGGGCGATGATACGAGCAAGGGAGGTATCTTTGACTAGCGTGATGACTTCGTTGGACATGGGAGGCACGATGCGTTTAATCATTTGCAAGAAAGTAATCTTGAAAAAGATTTGGCTTTTGGTCATGCCTAGCACAGCGCCAGCTTCATTTTGTCCACGGGGCACCCCTTGGATGCCACCACGGTAAATTTCGGAGAAGTAGCAAGCATAGTTGAAAATGAAGCCAATGGCCGCCGCCATAAATCGTCCGCTTTCCCCACTGCCCCAAATGTTGTTGCCCAAAATCATACCAGGACCGTAATAGATAATCAGTAATTGGAGCATCAAAGGTGTGCCGCGAATCATCCAGACGATGGTTTTGGTGAAATTCCGCAGGAGAGAGAATTTACTCATAGACCCAAAGGCGATGATGAGCCCCAGAGGGATAGAGCCAACTAAGGTGACAAAAAACAGCTTTAATGTTTGGGTGAACCCTACGTTCAAAGCGTCTACGACTGTTGGTAAAATGGAAAAAACGTCAGCTAACATAAAAAAACAATCCTTTTTCTAAGAAGTTTGGTTATCTGAAAACGGGGCAAAAGCAGAGCGTTAGCGCTCTGCTTTTGTCCAATATAAGAGAGAGAGTAAAACTTATTGTGCCAAGATGGAAGCATCCACACCATAGGTTTCAGCAATTTCCATCATAGAGCCGTCAGCATAAGCTTCAGAGAAGAAAGCGTTGATGGCATCCACCAAGTCAGAATCGGTGCGGAAGCCTACGCCGTATTCTTCGCTGTTCAAGGTACCAACCATGACCATATCAGCGTAGCTGGTGCCTTCGCCGATCATAGCGCCAGCCATCAGCAGGTCGATGGCGCAAGCATCAGCAGTGCCAGCGGCCACTTCCATCAAAGCGGTAGCTTGGTCTTGAACCAGAGTCACGTTATAGCCCAAAGCACTCAGTTCGGCATCACCAGCGCTACCGTCTTCAGCGGCAAAGGCAAAGAAATCAGCTTCGGCCATGGGTTCGTCGTACTTAGCAGCGGTGTCAGCCTTCATAACCACCACTTGTGCATTGTTGCAGTAAGCGTTGGAAGTGCCCATAGCGGACATGACTTCCTCAGTCAGGGTCATGCCATTCCACACGCAGTCGATGGTTTTGGCGTTCAATTCTAGAATTTTATTGCTCCATTCGATTTCCACGAATTCAATGTCTACGCCCAGATAGTCGGCAAAGCCACGAGCCATGTCAGCATCAAAGCCAATCCATTCGCCATTTGCGTCGGGATAATCCATGGGTTCAAAGTTGGTGATACCAACCACCAGAACGCCGTTGTCAACCACATATTCCATATCAGTAGCAGCTGCAGCTTCGGTGGTGGTTTCGGCGGCAGTAGATTCAGTGGTGGTGGTAGCTTCGGTGGTGCTGCTAGAGCAAGCCGCCAAAGACAGGGTCATAGTCATTGCCATCAAAGCGGCAAATAGTTTTTTCATCATCATGGGATAGTGTCCTCCAAAAATTAAATGTTGTATTTTTTAGTACGGTAACAGTTTAGCACGATAAATCGATTTTGTAAATGTTAGTTTTGCACAAAAGTGAAGGGGGGGAGCATGGAATATCACATGGGTTTGTGAGATTTGGGCAAAAAAACCACCCCATGTATGGTGTACATGGGGTGGCAATGGATTACGATTGCTTTATTTCAGATAGTTTGCAGAGACTTGGTATACCTTGCCGTCCAATTGATACAGGGTGTAACTGCCCATGGGGTCGGGCTCGTTTTTCAGCTCGATATAACCGGGAAGCACAATGCGTCCTTGGCTATCATACCAGCCAGAACTGGAACTGTAATACACGCCGTTTTGGGCTTCTTGCAATTTCAGACCTGTCACATCGGCTTGGATGGTGTTACTACTATCCACTAAGTATTCTTTATCCCCTAGCTTCACATAACAAACACCCATTTCAAAAAGGTTGATATTTTCTTGGCCGTTGGTGTAGGCTTTGTTGATGCCCACTTGGTCATACATACAAGGCAGGATTTCTTCACCAGTGGTGATGTCCACCAGACCCCACAGACCATCGGTGCTTTGGCAGGCATACCAAGTGCTGCCATCCACGCCGTAGGTAATCTGTTTGTACTTATAGTCCACACCACCACGGGCGGTGGAAGGCATTACACCGTTGAGGCCGTCACTGACTACAATGGTGTAGGTGGTTTCAGCGGCTGGGAGAGAGACAGCCGTGATGGCTTGCCCACTGAGGTTAAAGTACAACGTTTCGCCCTCGTTGATTGTGTTGGGTGCGGCATCGTTGAGGACACTGTAGTAGCCTTGGTCTAGGTTAATACTGCCGACAGTGCGGTGTTTTATATACTTGACACCTTGAGAGAAGAAAGAAGGATCGGTGAATTGGGCTTCTAACACCACGCCATTGGCACTGGTCAAGCCAGCTTCGTACACCACGCTACAATCCAGCGAGAAGGTGCCGTTTGCATTGGTCACGGAATAGCCAGTGTAGTCAGTGGCTTCCCAGAATTGGATATATTGCCCCTTTTGTGCGTAAGTCTCAAAGGAGTCGCCATGGCTCCAATACACCAAAACCGATTGGCTTAAGGCAAAGTTGCCGTTGGCGTCAATCAAATTGGCGTAATCGAGGTGAATGGTGGGTGTGGCTGTCATTTGGTAGCTGTTGGCGGCTTCTTCGTAGGAATTATCGGTGATGACCATGGCATAGCCGTCGATGAAATCGCCGAAGCAGTACACATATCCCTCGGGGTTGATGGCACCCACTTGGGTGTAGGTAGCATCGTCCTCAGACAAGGCCACGTTTTTCAGCATGGCCAAATAGGTGTCGGGTGCCAGAATTTCACGACCCAAAGACAGATTCCAATAGCCCACGTAGTGGCTGTAAGCGCCGCTGGTGGCAGTGCCAACTTGATTGTACAAGGTGCAAATCCCCTCAGAGGGCATGGCCACGAAGTCGTATTGACAGGGGATGACTTCCACGCCTTGGCTGTTCACAAGACCGTATTTGCCATCTTGGGTCACTTGCACATAGCCTGCGTGGAACACGTCAGGGAGCACGTCATTGCCAGGGGCAATACCTTCTGCAGGGGTGTAACTCCAGACGATGGAATCGTAAACAGGCTCCACGATGAAGGTACCGTATTGGTCAATGACACCATATTTGGCGTTTACAATGCCAGCTGTGGAGGAGTTTTCACCCACAGCCACCACACGGTAGCCGTCTTTGTCGAACAGCGTGTCAAAGGTGGATTGATATTCGGCAATGGTACCCATGTAGGTGCCAATGGCTTCCATGGGCTCTGGCACGGTGATTTCAATTTCAGGAGAGCCAGTGTCACGGTACAAGAAGGTGACGATGTCGCTACGAGGGGAAGCGGCAGACACTGCGAAGTCCATGCCGTCTAAAAGGCCAGTTTCGTCAGCCCAGTTGATGGCATTCACATAGGCAGAAGCGGCGCCGTCGGCGTAAGCACTTTCGTAGGTGCTTTCAGGTTCGCCCATGGCACGATACAAGAAGGTGACCACTTGACCGCTGGTGCAGTTGGTGGAAGGGCCAAAAGAGGTTTCGGTTAAACCATTGGTGATGCCTTCACCCACAGCCCACAAAATGGCGGTGTAGTAGGGGCTAGAGCTGGCTACATCGGTGAAGGGGTTTGTGGTGATGGATGGGGTGGGTTCACCTTTGGCGCGCCAGAGGAAGGTGACCACTTGCCCACGGGTGCAGGTGTCGTCGGGAGCGAAGGTGGTGGTAGTGGTGCCAGAGGTGATGCCATTTTCCAGTGCCCATAGGACGGGGGCTGCCAAGTCAGAATCACTGGACACGTCGGTGAAGGGGTTCTCCACAGCAGAAGCCATGGTGGTGCAAAGGAGTAGGGTTGCTAGGGAGGCTAGTAGAAACTTTTTCATACGATATCCTCTTTTCTTAAGTTATGCCCACTTATAATCCAGTGCATAAATGCCGTCTACAGTGGAGCGGGTCATGGCGAAATACTTGTCGTAATTGTTGCCCGTGTCGCCGAAGGTGGCGTCGATGTAATACCAAGTGCCGTCCAGATTGGCAGTGTTGATGGTGTGGCCTTCACCATTTGCCAAAGAACTACAGCCCACGCCGTAGCATTCGATGCCAGCGGTACGGTACAGGGCGTTAATCAAACCAGCATAGCCCATGCAGACGCCTTGACCAGTGGTGAGGGTGGTGTAGCCACTGTAGGGATTGGCGGTGTTGTCGCCATAGAATGTGTTGTCGCAAACCCAGTTATAGAGGTAACGAGCCACCACCATGTCACTGTCGGTTTCTTTCAATGCGCCAGAGTCGTAGAAACCAGTGACCAAATCGCTGACCTTGGCGAAGAAGACATCTCTGTCAGCTTCCACAGCAGACAGGCTAGAATAGATAGCACTGTCATAAGTCAGCGTCAAGATGATTTGTACGTTGCTACTAGTGGTGTGGGAGTAGGTCCAGCTGTAATACAGCTTCAAAATATCAATGTGTTGAGCCAGAGCATAGTCAAAGCCTTGGTTGCGCAATTCCGTCCAATTTGTGTTGGCGTTGAGAGAATCAAAGGTGTAGCCAGTGCAGGTGATGGTGAAGCTATCGTCCCCAGACAGAGCTAGATAAGAGAAGACGTCAGCAAAATACTCCCAAGACAGTTCTAGTTCACTAGAAGGCACGGTGTACTCTGGGGCGGTATAGGTGTACACCACAGGTTCGGGGTCAGTGACTTCCATGGCAGGAGAGCCAGCGTCACGGTAGAGATAGGTGACGATGTCGCTACGAGGGGAAGCGGCAGACACGGAGAAGTCCATGCCATCTAAAAGGCCAGTTTCGTCAGCCCAGTTGATGGCATTCACATAGGCAGAAGCGGCACCGTCGGCATAAGCACTTTCATAGGTGCTTTCTGGTTCGCCCATGGCGCGGAATAAGAATGTGACCACTTGCCCACTGGTGCAGTTGGTGGAGGGGGAGAAGGTGGTACCGTCGCCAGTGCCAGTGGTGATGCTTTTGCCCACCGCCCACAAAATGGCGGTGTAGTAGGGGCTAGAACTCTCCACGTCGGTGAAGGGGTTTTCGGTAATGGCAGGAGTGGGTTCGCCCTTGGCGCGCCACAAGAAGGTGACCACTTGGCCACGGGTGCAAGTAGCATCAGGTTGGAAGGTGCCGTCGGCGTACCCAGTGGTGACCCCTTCTTCCAACGCCCACATAACAGCCTGTGCCAAGTCAGAGTCGGTGACTACATCAGAAAATGGGTTTTCCACGGCAGAAGCCAAGGTGGTGCAAAGAAGCAAGCTTGCTAAAGTTGCCGCTAAAAATCGTTTCATAATAGATAATACCTCCTATATAATATATAACCACTATACTATATCAATTGAAAAAAAACAAGCATGTTTCAAAAGAATACATCATAAGGTTCTAACAAAGCCAACAATTTCTAGGAGGGCGAAAGCATGGAAGGATTTAATATTTATCAAGATGTGGCACAGCGTACCCATGGGGATATTTATATTGGGGTGGTAGGGCCGGTACGGACAGGAAAATCCACGTTTATCAAGCGGTTCATGGAAACACAGGTAATCCCCAATATCGACAATGTGTATCGCAAAGAGCGCGCCAGAGACGAACTGCCCCAAAGCGGCTCAGGGCGGATGATTATGACGGCAGAGCCGAAATTTGTGCCAGAGGAAGCGGCAGAGATTCAACTAGATGGCGGCGGTAGTTGTGCTGTGCGGTTGGTGGACTGTGTGGGCTATATGGTGCCCAGTGCCTTGGGGCAAATGGAGGGGGACAGCCCGCGGATGGTGACCACGCCGTGGTTTGAGCGTGAAATTCCCATGACGGAGGCGGCAGAGGTGGGCACGAGAAAGGTCATCGCTGAGCACGCCACCATCGGGATGGTCATCACCACAGATGGCACCGTGTCAGACATTCCCCGTGAGGATTACCTAGAGGCAGAGGAGCGAGTCATTGGAGAATTGCAGGCGTTGGGCAAGCCATTTGTGGTGGTGCTCAACTCGGCTGACCCAGAATCTGAACGCGCCCAAGCCATTGCCAAAGACATTAGTTCGCGGTATAGCGTGCGGTGTTTATGTGTCAACTGTTTAACCTTGACAGACACTGAAGTCAATGATATTTTAAAGGCTGTGCTCTATGAATTTCCCTTGCAGGAGTTAGATGTGTTCTTGCCGCCATGGGTGGATGCTCTACCGCCAGACCACCCCATCAAAAAGACCCTCTACACCGCCATTGGAGAGAGCGCCAAGGCGTTACATCATATTCGTCAAGTGCCCGTCATTGTCGGTGGACTAGAACAGCAAGAGAGCATCGAGCGTGCAGAGTTGCAAGGGCTGGATTTGGGTACGGGTGTGGCTAGCGCCGTGCTTCATTTGCCACGGGGGTTGTTTTACCAGACCCTGTCGCAGCAATCGGGTTTCGCCGTGGTGGACGATGGGGATTTGATGGAGCTATTGACCCGTTTGTCAGCAGTGAAAATCCAGTACGACAAAGTGTCAGGTGCCTTAAACGATGTGCGTGAAAAAGGGTATGGCATTGTGGTACCCAGTATTGATGAACTGTCATTGGAAGAGCCAGAGATTATGAAGCAAGGTGGACGTTACGGCGTGAAATTAAAGGCCAGCGCACCGTCGATTCATATGATCAGAGCGGATATCACCGCCACTGTGTCTCCCATTGTGGGCAACGAAAAGCAGTCGGAGGACATGGTCAACTATCTGCTACAAGAGTTTGAAGGGGACACCAGTAAGATTTGGCAGTCCAATATGTTTGGCCGTAGTTTCCATGAGCTGGTCAGCGAGGATTTACAGACCAAGCTCAAACGGATGCCAGAAGAAGCCCAGCAAAAGCTACAAGAGACGCTGACCCGTATGATCAACGAGGGAAGCGGTGGCTTAATCTGCATCATTTTATAAAAAATCACCCCACCTTGCCTACAAGGTGGGGTGATTTTTTAGCTCAACAACATACGGTCATCGTCTAAGATAGCACCGTGCTGGGCGTATAATTCCATCAATTGGGGAATGGTCATTTTTTCTCGCTCACTACCTGATAAATCAAGGATTACCTTGCCATTTTGCAACATAATGGTGCGGTTGCCAGTGGTCAAAGCGGCTTGAATGTTGTGGGTAATCATCAATGTGGTCAGGTTGTCACGGCTTTGGATGGTTTTAGTGATGTCCATAATTTTCTCTGCGGCGGCAGGGTCAAGGGCGGCGGTGTGTTCGTCCAAGAGTAGCAGTTTGGGCTGGGCGATGGTACTCATCAAAAGGCTCATGGCTTGGCGTTGACCGCCAGAGAGGGTGCCTACCTTGGTTTTTAAACGGTTTTCTAGCCCCATATCAAAGATGGCTAGTTGCTCTTTAAAATACGCGGCATCCTTGCGCTGCACACCAATGCGCAAAGGGCCGTGGTGGCGACGGCTGTAGGCCAGAGCCAGATTTTCTTCGATGGTCATGTCGGGCGCGGTGCCACGCATGGGATCTTGAAACAGCCGTCCGATGAAAGCCGCACGGCGAAATTCTTTCATGAAGGTGATGTTTTTTCCGTCCAAGGTGACGTTACCACGGTCAAGGGTGAAACTACCGCCGATGGCGTTGAACAAGGTGGACTTGCCAGCGCCGTTGGAGCCGATGATGGTGACAAAATCACCAGCGTTTACACGGAGGTTCAAGCCGTCTAAAGCGGTGTGGGCGCTGGGGGTGCCAGCGTTAAAGGTTTTGCGCAGGTTATTGAGCTTGAGCATCGGCCATGGCCTCCTTTCGGATTTTATAGTAAGCCATGGCAGATTTGCATCGTGGAATCGACAATGCCAATACCACAATCATGGCGGATACCAGCTTGAGCATATAGGCAGGGAAGATGTCATTTTGGAGTGCCAACGCCACAATCAAGCGATAGAGCACACCGCCAAACACAGCGCCTAATAAACCGATGGTCACGGATTTGCGACCAAAAAATACTTCGCCAATAATCACAGAGGCAAGGCCGATGGTAATGATGCCAGTGCCAGAGCTGATGTCGGCATAGCCTTGGTATTGAGCCAACACGGCACCAGACAGAGCCACGAAGCCGTTGGCGATGGCAAGAGCGGTCACTTTGGTGCGGCTCACATCGATGGACGAGGCGCTGACCATGTGGGGATTGTTGCCTGTGGCACGGACGCATAGTCCTAAATGGGTGTTCATCAGCCAAATCAGAATGATAGAAAACACGATACAAAAAGCAAGGCTGACCAATAGAAGTACCGCTTGCTTGGACAGGGAAGGCAATAGCAATTGGGCAATTGAGAAGGCGGTGTCTACGCCGATGAGAGACAGGTTGGAGCGGTTGCCTAAAATTAACAGATTGACGGAGTAGAGACCGCTCATAGTGAGAATACCAGAAAGGATGGGGTGGATACCAAGGGCGGTTTGGAATAGCCCTGTCACCGACCCAGCCAGCGCGCCAGCCACAATGGCCAGCACAATCCCCAAATAGGGGTGACCTGCAGTGGTCATGGCGGCACACACGGCCATACCCAGTACAAAGCTACCATCGGCAGTCAAATCTGGGGTGTTTAAAATGCGGAAGGTGACATACACCCCTAAAGCCAGCAGGCTGTAAATCAGCCCAAGTTGTAGGCTGCCGATGAGCAAAGTCATGGATTGAAACTCCTTTGTTATGTGACGTTCAATGGGTAGGGGCGACCTGTGGTCGCCCGTCAGGGATTTACGCGGTTACTCTACCAACAAAGCAGCCCCCAACACATCGTCGCTGAGGGAAATGCCCAGAGCATCGGTGGTAGTTTGGTTGATGACGGTGACAAATTCGCTGACGGTTACAGCAGGAATATCGGTGACAGCGGTGCCACCCAGATATGCAGCAACCATGTCGGCGGTCATGCTGCCGATGGTCATGTCGTCGATGCTGATGGTGGCAAACGCACCGTCAGCCACCATGACAGCGGAGCTACCATAGACGGGGATGCCAGCTTCTTTGGCCACTTCTGCCAGTTGAGGCATAGCGGTTTGCACTACGGAGTCATTGGGGCAGAAAATGGCATCCACATTGCCCACCAAGGCTTGGGTGGCTTGTTGCACTTCATTGGAAGAAGTGACAATTTTTTCGATGTAAGGAATGCCGTTGGCTTCAAGATAAACTTTGGCATTTTCAATGGTGGTGACAGCGTTGACTTCGTTGGTGCAATACACCAAACCATAGGTTTCAATGCCGGGGGTCAAGGTGTCAGCCAGATTGAACATTTCGTCTACAGGGATGGCATTGGAAGTGCCAGTGGCATTTTTATCAGGATGTTCCACATCGGTGATGACACCAGCGCCAGTGGGATCGCCCACGGAAATGTAGAACACAGGGATGTCGGTTTCCATGTTTACCACGGCTTGGGTGGCAGGGGTGGCGATGGTGACAATCACATCCATGTTGTCATCAATCATGTCTTGGGCGATGGTATTTAATGTGGTGGTGTCGCCTTGGGCGATTTGATAGGTATAGGTGACGGCGTCTTCGCCATAGCCAAGGGCATCCATTTGTGCCATGAAGCCTTCGTACATATCAGTGAAGGCACCGTTTTCCACCAGTTGCAAAATGCCGATTTGCAGGGTTTCGTCGGCGGTATCCTCGCTGCTTGCGCAGGCGGTAAGAGAGAATGTCAGGGTCAGTGCCATGGTGGCTGTCAGTAGTTTTTTCAAGTTGAACATAGTAAAATTCCTCCAAAATAATCGTGTTAGAGTGGTAGATGGGTACAAAAAAAGGCACTCATCCCATGCTCGGGACAAGAGCCATACTCCTGCGATACCACCCAAATTGATGTTAAAAACATCCACTCACTTCACCTACCATCATAGGTGCCCGCTGGATAACGGGTGGGAGCCCGTCGACCTCTACTCTGACAAGGATTGTCGTTTCAAGTCGCCCTCAAAAGACCATTCACCAGCACGTTCCTGCCTTGATTCCACCATCCAAGGCTCTCTAAAAGGGGTGGTTGCTGCTTACTTTTCTTTCTCATCGGTTTGTGTTTGAATATAAATTTAGTATAGACCTGTTGGATGGATTTGTCAATGAAAGATTTAACACGGTAAACTATTATTGGTAAAAAGCCCAAAAGCATGGGGTTGGGTGACCATGCTTTTGGGCTAATTGATAAGGGGGACAGGGTGGGATTATTCTGTTACAAATAGGGGTGTGGATAAATAGCGCTCCCCCGTGTCTGGCAGGAGGACTGCGATGGTTTTGCCAGCGTTGACAGGTTTTTTTCCTAGCTCCAAAGCAGCCCATAGGGCGGCACCAGAGGAGATGCCGACCAAAATACCTTGGTGTTTGGCAAAGAGCCGTGCCCCTTGGAAGGCTTGTTCCGTGGTGACGGGCATCACGCTATCATACACATTGGTGTCCAGTACCGCTGGCACAAATCCTGCCCCGATGCCTTGTAATTTATGACCGTCAGCTTGGCCACCTGACAAAACAGGGGAGTCGGCTGGTTCCACCGCTACAATTTGTACATTGGGATTTTTGCTTTTTAAATATCGACCAACCCCTGTGATGGTACCACCAGTGCCCACACCGGCGACAAAAATATCTACATTTCCGTCAGTGTCGTTCCAGAGTTCGGGGCCAGTGGAGGTGAAGTGCGCTTGGGCGTTGGCAGGATTGTCAAATTGGCTGGGAATGAAGCTGTTGGGGTATGTTTGTGCCAGTTCTTCCGCCTTGGCAATGGCGCCAGCCATGCCTTTGCCACCTTCGGTGAGCACCAGTTCGGCACCGTAGGCGGTCATCAGTCGTTGGCGTTCCACAGACATAGAGTCTGGCATGACGATGATCACTCTATACCCACGAGAGACCCCGATACAGGCCAAACCAATACCTGTGTTGCCAGAGGTGGGCTCGATGATGACAGAATCAGGGGTCAAAATTCCTCGGGCTTGGGCATCATCGAGCATAGACAAGGCCGCACGGTCTTTGGTGGAACCACAGGGGTTCATACATTCAATTTTGGTGAGGACACGGGCGGAGATGCCCAGTTCTTTGGTCAAAGTATCTGCCGCCAATAAAGGGGTGTGACCGATGAGCTGTTCCACAGAGGTATAAATTTGAGCCATAAAAAGACCGCCTTTTTAATATCATATTGATATGATAGGATATTGATAGTGTAGCACAAGTGTATGTATCTGTCAATGATTGGCAGATGGAAAATATAGATACACACTATATAAAATACCACAATTGGAAGAAAAGGGCAACATGGAAAAAAGTCCTTGACAAATCATTTGTCTTATTGTATTATGCGATTAGTACAATAAGACGAGGAGGTGTGCCTGTTGAAGTGGCACTTTGAAAGTGACAGACCGATTTACATTCAAATTGTGGAGCGATTGAAAGGGGATATCATCGGGGAGAAGTATCAAAGCGGTGAAAAATTCCCCACGGTGCGAGACTTAGCCCAAGAAGCTGCCGTCAATCCCAACACCATGCAAAAAGCCTTGGCAGAGTTAGAACGACAAGGCTTTTTGGAATCCCACCGCACCGCAGGCCGTGTGGTGGCCGCCAATTTTGAAAAAATTCACATAGAACGAGAAGCCTTGGCGCAGGAAAAAATACAATGTTTTGTAGAGCAAATGCACCAATTGGGCTACACGAAAGAAGAAATGATTGCACTGCTAAAGGAGGATGACCATGGCATTGGTAGAGATTAAACACGTAACCAAACGATACACAAAGCACAAAGTAGCATTAGACGATGTGTCCTTAACTATGGAGGAAGGGCGTATTATTGGGCTATTGGGGCCAAACGGTAGTGGGAAAACCACCTTGATTAAACTATTGGCAGGCCTGCTGAGCGCCAACGGTGGCACCATCACCGTGGATGGCAATGCCATCGGCGTGGAGACCAAAAAAGTGGTGTCCTATCTGCCTGATGTAAGCTATATCAACGAGAATCAGAAGATTTCGCAGGTTATCAGTTATTTTGCAGATTTTTATGCAGATTTTGAACCAGATAGAGCCGTTGCTATGCTGGAAAACTTGAACATTGATGTCAATCTTAAATATAAAACGCTCTCCAAGGGTATGAAAGAAAAGGTGCAACTGGTGCTGGTGATGAGCCGTCGTGCCAAGCTGTATCTGTTGGACGAGCCCATCGCTGGGGTTGACCCAGCCTCACGGGACTATATTTTAAAGACCATCATCCAAAACTATGACCCTACCGCCACCATTTTGATGTCTACCCATTTGATTTCTGACATTGAGCATATTTTAGATGACATTATTTTCATCAACGACGCTAAAGTGGGCTTGGTGTCCACGGTGGATGACATCCGTGAAACCCAAGAGAAAAGTGTGGACGAATACTTTAGAGAGGTGTACAGATGTTAAGAAAATTGATGAAATACGATTTGAAAAGCCTATTCAAATTGTTGCTGCCTGTGTATTTGGTCGGGCTGTTGTTGGCGGTGGTCAATGGGTTTTTCATGCTTCCAGCCCAGTTGGATGCGGCTATCTTTGACAATACCATTACCTCGGTGTTGCTGGATGTGTTTGAGACACTATCGCTATTTTCCATCTGTTCCATTTTGCTCATTGCCAATCTTTGGTGTGTCATTCGGGTGTATAACAGTGTGTTTGCTAAGGAAGGATATTTGACCAATACCTTGCCTGTGTCTCATCATACGGTTATTATTTCCAAACTATTGTCCTGCTTCATCGCCTTGGCGGTGTCTGGGTTGGTAGTGCTGTTGCTGTTGGGGATTTTCTCCTATGGGTATTTGGAGTTTGCGTTTACCTTTGCAGATGTTGAAATTGTGGTGGCGGAAGTGCTGGAATCGCTAGAAGGAATCCAAATCAGTGCTGTGGTGCTTTTTGTGGTGTTTATGCTGGTGGGAACATTGGCTGGTATGTTGCAGGTGCTTCTATCTATGGCCATCGGGCATTTAACACGCCATCCCATTATCTTGGGGATTGTGGTGTACTTTGGTATACAGTATCTGCTGATTCAACCTGTCACCTCGGTGGTGGCGTTCAATTTAATTGAGAGTTTCTCCGACTTTTCTATATCCGCAGACGGCGATGTTTTGTGGGGGATTTACTATCAAACCATGGGGTTGATACTGGCACTCAATGCCATTTGGGGAGCCATATTCTACGGTGGAACGGCCTTTATTCTAAAGCGTAAATTGAACTTACAATAAACAAAACAGGACTGGATACCCAATGGGCATCCAGTCCTGTAAAAATTTCCAGTTATGGGCATTATATACTTAATTCAAGAAATCTTTCAGTTTCTTAGAACGAGAGGGGTGGCGGAGTTTGCGTAGGGCTTTGGCTTCGATTTGGCGGATGCGTTCACGGGTGACGTTGAACTCTTTGCCCACTTCTTCCAAGGTGCGGGTGCGGCCGTCGGCAATGCCGAAGCGGAGTTTGAGCACCTTTTCTTCACGGGGGGTCAAGGTAGACAGCACATCCATCAGCTGTTCTTTCAGCAGGGTGAAAGAAGCGGCTTCAGCAGGTTCGCTGGCGCCTTCGTCGGGGATGAAGTCACCCAAGTGGGAGTCTTCTTCTTCGCCGATGGGGGTTTCCAAAGACACAGGTTCTTGGGCGATTTTCAAGATTTCACGCACCTTATCTTCAGGTACACCCATTTCTGCAGAAATTTCAGCAGGGGAGGGGTCGTGACCTAGCTCTTGCAGCAGTTGGCGAGAGACGCGGATGACCTTGTTGATGGTTTCCACCATGTGAACAGGGATGCGGATGGTACGGGCTTGGTCAGCGATGGCACGGGTAATGGCTTGGCGAATCCACCAAGTTGCATAGGTGGAGAATTTATAGCCCTTGGTGTAGTCAAACTTTTCAACGGCCTTAATCAGCCCCAAGTTGCCTTCTTGAATCAAGTCTAAAAACAGCATCCCACGGCCCACATAACGCTTGGCGATGGACACCACCAGACGGAGGTTGGCTTCTGCCAGCTTTTGGCGAGCCCGTTCCCCACGGCGCAAATCTTTTTTGATTTGGGCGGCTTCTTCTTGGGTGAGAACAATGGGTTCATCGGTTTCTCGTGCTGCTTCCACTGCTGCCAGACGCTCTGCGGCGGCGGTACCAGCGGCCATATCTTGTGCCAGCACCACTTCTTCATCAGAGGTCAGTAGGGACACTTTGCCGATTTCTTTCAAGTACATACGGACGGGATCGTCTACAGAGAAGTTGTTGACCAAAGTGTTGGGGTCAATGACTTCTTCTTCCTCTACCTCTGCCACTTCGCTGTCAGCAGGTTCATCATCGGGGAGGTCGGAGAGAAGGACTTCGTCGGTGCCCACATCAATGCTCAAAGCTTCTAAAGAATCATACAGATGATCCAGCTGTTCGCTTTCTAGATTCATTTCGTCAACACATTCCATCAGCTCGCTGGACTCTAGTTTGCCTTGCTTTTTGCCTTTAGAGAGGAGCAAACGCAGTTTTTCGCTGGCAGTAATCAAGGCGGCGGCAGGCAATGCAGCCACTTGTTTGTCGTCCAAACGGACAATGCCAGCCTTTTTGGCGGCTTCGATGGCCAGTGCGTCTTGTTTGGCTTTCTCTTCAGCGGCGGCGGCTTCTTTCAAAAAGGCATCGGCTTGTAAATCTAAATCTGTTTTCTTTGCCATAGTTAGGGTCCTTCTTTCTTGTTTTTATATTTCTCAGTCACAGCCAGCAAAGGATCAATTTCTTCTGTGGCGTTTCGTTTGCGCTGTTCTTCGTGGATAATGCGTATGTAATCGGCCATGGCGGTTTGTGCATTTTGCATGAGCTCTGGCCGTTGACATAGATTTGTGATGTGGCTCATTTCTTCGCTGGTGAATCGGGCAGATAAGGCGGTGAGGGTTAGGGTGAAACCTTGGCGATGGGCGCTGATAAACTGGTCTAACACCTGCCCTAAAAGGGCGGAAGAACAGTCTTTCCCTGTTAAGGGAAAATCCTTGTCAAGGAGTGTCTGGTCTAATAAAATCAGCCGTAGCACCCCTTCTTCAGCCAGCGCAGAGCGTAAATGCTCATAGCGAAGTGACCGCACAGGGGATTGGAGAGCAGTGGCAGGGTTTAAGTCGCGACGACGCTGTTCTCGTTGGTCTTTGCGATAACTTTGCTTGCGATAACGTTCCACTTCAAGGCGGAGTGCCTCAGGGGTTATCTTCGCCATCTCAGCCCCTCGGACGGTGTAAATCTCACGTTCTACAGGGCTGACGATGGTGGACAGCAACTGTGCCACGGCGGTGCTGTATTCCAAGCGACCTTGGTCGGTGCCAAGGTCAAACTGTGCCGCGGTTTGTGACAGGCGAAATTCCATGCCGTGTTCACTGCCAGAGAGTAAGCGTTCAAAAGCATCAGCGCCTTGAAATTTGATGAAATCATCAGGGTCTTGCTTTACCAGTTCTCCTGTGTCTAGTTTGCGCCTTGGCAAGTTGAGCACGCGGACGGTAAATTCAGAATTGCCCAGCATTTCAAGGGCACGGTCGGTGGCTTTTTGTCCTGCACTATCGTTATCGTAGCACAGAATCAACTCTTTGGTGTAGCGCGAGAGCATTTTCACCTGTTCTTGGGTCATGGCGGTGCCCATGGTGGCCACGGCATTGTCAAAGCCAGCGTGGTGAAGCATCACCACGTCCACGTTTCCTTCGCAGAGAATCATGTTGGTGCGCTTGGTGGTTTTAGCAAGGTTTAAGCCGTACATAGTGCGACGCTTGCTGTAGACCAAGGTTTCTGATGAGTTCATATACTTAGGCTCTCCATCGCCCAGCACACGACCACCAAAGGCCACCACATCACCACGGATATCAATGACAGGGAACATGAGGCGGTTGCGGAATTTGTCATAAAATCCACCTTTTTGATTTTTGACAATTAAACCAGCGTCTAGCAAATCTGCTTTGCTGTAACCTTTGGCCGTCATGGCCATCAAAAGGCTATCCCAGCGATCGGGAGCGGCACCCAAACCAAAACGCCTTGCAATGGTTGGGGAAATTTGTCGGCGGTTCATATAGTCCAGTGCAGTTTGTCCTTGGGGAGAATGGAGCGTTTGGTAGAAAAACCGTGCGGCTTCTTTGTTTAGCTCCAGCATACGACTGCGTTTGCGTGCGTTGTCGCGTTCAGCATTGGATGTGACAGGCATCTCCATGCCTGCGCGTTTGGCCAGAAAAGCCACCGCATCGGGGAAGGGGAGATTTTCAACATCCATAATGAAGTTGATGACGCCACCACCTTTTTTGCACCCAAAGCAGTGGTACATCTGCTTATCTTTGAGGACATGAAAGGAGGGGGTTTTTTCATTGTGAAAGGGACAACAGCCCCAATGACTGCCGCTTTTGGTGACCAAGGAGACGTAACTGCCTACAACATCCACAATGTCGTTGCGCGTTTCTAGCTCTTCTAGAAAGTCTCGAGAAAATGCCATGAACAGTCTCCTTTCGATGAGTTTTGCCAAAACAGAAGACTTCCATACGCTGAAAAATCAGGGATGTCAAGTCTTTCAATATACTTATACCCCATAAAAGTAAATTTTCCTTCTTTTTCACAAAAATTTTTTAAAAATTTAGAGAACATCACTATTTACAAAAGGAATCATCTTGCATATGATGATAAGATAACGTCAAAAAAGGGGGGTGCGACCATGGAGATACAATATAATATAGTAACATGGGAGCCGCAAACCCCGTGGCCGATTATGGCCCAGTTGCCTCAAAGTTGGCAAGCACATCTACAGCATCACAAACAGGAAGACAAACGTAAGCAAGCCGCCTTTGGGTATGAATTGCTTTTTAAGATGGTTGTAAAGTGGCTGGGGGTTGCCCCAGAATTGGCAGTGACACCAGCGGGAAAGCCGTATTTTCTAACAGGTGATGTCCATTTTAGCATCAGTCACACCCAAGGCGCCGCCATGGTGGCGCTGGCGCAGGAGCCAGTGGGGGTGGATATCGAGAAAATACGACCCATATCTGCCCATATGATGGAACGGGTGGCAAAGGCACAAAACCAAGAAGTTTTCTTTAAGACATGGGTCTCAAGAGAAGCCATGGGCAAATGTTTAGGCACTGGCATCACCATCACAGGTCAGGTAGATGGAGCAGGTATCGTGGCAACGTGTGTGAGAGCACCCCAAGGATATATGGCGGCAATCGCGCAAAAAAATAGGTCAGGTGTATCATGAATACATCTGACCTATTTTGAGTATGTAGGGATTAGATAATGGCCTGAACAGCGGTGGTTGTACGCAGAGGATGTGTTCCTACGCCATCGACTTTGGCAAAATAACGGATGATGTCTTTGCGGGTGATGATGCCAATGAAGCTACCCAAGTCATCGGTGACGGGGATGAAGTTTTGTTGCATGGCATTGGTGAG
The DNA here is from genome assembly GCF_039719005.1 of Bengtsoniella intestinalis. Classification (GTDB taxonomy): domain Bacteria; phylum Bacillota; class Clostridia; order Oscillospirales; family Oscillospiraceae; genus Oscillibacter; species Oscillibacter intestinalis. The sequence goes on from NZ_CP133584.1 coordinate 228,055, forward strand.
CAAATCATCCATAGAGACAGTGATGCCGACGCTGGGATAAGAATCAGGGTTTAGAATGTCGGTGATGTGGAGGGATTCCATATCACGCATGGAGCAAAGGTGGCTTTCATTGGAGTCAGAAAGCATACGCCAGAGAAAATCTCCTTCGCTGATGGTGCCTAAATATTTGCCTTCACGGGTGATGACGGGGATGGCCGTATAACCGTGGTGGCGCATTTTCTCCAAACCTTGGCGGAAGGTGAAGTCGTCGTATAAATAGGCGACGGTGTTTTTAGGGATGAGAAAGTAGGCGATGTTCATAGCGTCATCCTTTCATGCTTTAGAGTGTATATCTATTTTCTATATTGTACCAAATTTTTAAAAAAAATGGTGAATAAATCATGAACTATCTTGTAAAAACCTCTTTACAGCAGTGGTTTTTTTTGTTAAACTTGGAGTGTGATATATGCAACAAGAAAAGGGGGAGATCCTATGGTAAGTCAATCAGAATTTCGGCACAGTCCATTGTTTGCCGATGTTTCTTATGAGGAATATCAACGGATGTTGATTTGTTTTCAGGCCAAAACAAATAGCTTTCGCAGCGAGTCTATTATCTGCGATTTTAGCGAGGGTGGCTGTGAACAGGTGGGGATTATTGAGCGCGGTGAGGCCAGCTTGATTCGCATCGATGAGGATGGTCAAGAGACGGTTTTAGAGGAGTTGGGGGCTGGCGGTGTGTTTGGTCGCACGTTGGCCTTTGGTGCCACAGGACTTGACAGTGTGCAGGTGGTGTGTCGCAGCAATTGTGACGTGCTGTTCATCGATTACAGCCACATTTTGAAGCGCTGTGAAAATGCTTGTTTTCACCACAGTATGGTGGTGCAAAATATGCTGCAACTGATGGCAGACAAAGCCCAGCATCTGTCTCAGCGAGTGGATGTGTTGTCTCGGCGTTCCATCCGAGAAAAGTTACTATGTTATTTGCGCCATCTGGCAGTACAACAGGGAAGTGAAACAGTGCATTTACCATTTTCGCTGAGCACATTGGCAGATTACATTGCCACCGACCGCAGTGCCATGATGCGGGAATTGAAGCGGTTACGTAGTGAGAATTACATCCAATCTAGCGGTAGAGACATTAGAATTTGTCAATAATTTCACATAAAAATATTGACGAGCCACATTAAATGTGGTATGATGTATGTACTGTGTGAAAACTAGAAAACGTACAGGCGTAAGCGTTTGTGCAGAAAGAAGGAAGAGTATGTATCGTATCGTCAGACGAGAGGCCATTCGCCCTGCAGTGACCCTGCTGGAAATTGAAGCACCTCTCATTGCCAAAAAGGCAGAGCCCGGCCAATTCATTATCTTGCGTGTGGACGCTGATGGTGAACGTATCCCCCTGACCATCAACAACTACGACCGCGAAAAGGGGACTGTCACTATTATTTTCCAAGTTGTGGGAGCTACCACTGAAAAGCTCAACCACGTTATGGAAGGTGAATACATCCAAGATTTCGTAGGCCCTCTGGGCATTGCTACCCATACCGAAGGCCGCAAGAAGGTGGCTGTTGTGGGCGGTGGTGTTGGTTGCGCCATTGCATACCCTGTGGCTAAGAAATTCCATGATATGGGTGCAGAAGTCCACTCTGTCATCGGCTTTAAGTCTAAGGACTTTGTGATTTTGGAAGATGACTTTGCTGCTGCTTCTTCTGTTTTGAAGGTATGTACCGACGATGGTTCCTATGGTGAACCCGGTTTGGTTACTGCCGCTTTGAAGACCCTCATCGATGAAGGCAACGAATATGACGAAGTGTTCGCCATCGGCCCCATGATGATGATGAAATTTGTCTCCTTAACCACCAAGCCTTATGGCATTAAGACCGTTGTGTCCATGAGCCCCATCATGATTGATGGCACTGGCATGTGCGGTGGTTGCCGTATCAGCGTGGGTGGCGAGACTAAATTCGCTTGCGTAGACGGCCCTGACTTTGATGGCCACCAAGTGGACTGGGATTTGGCTGTGCAACGGAGCCAAATGTATCAAGATTACGAACGTCACGCATATGAAGATGCTTGCAACCTGTTTAAGAAGGAGGTTCAGTAACCATGGCTAATATGAGTTTGAAGAAAAACGAAATGCCCAACCAAGACCCTAACATCCGTAACGGCAATTTCGAAGAAGTGGCTCTGGGCTACACCGCTGAACAAGCCATCGACGAAGCACAACGCTGCATCAACTGTAAGCACAAGCCATGTATGAAGGGTTGCCCCGTTATGGTGCGTATCCCTGAATTTGTGGCAAAGGTTGCCGCTGGCGAATTTGAAGAAGCATACCAAATCATTGCCTCTACCAGCGCTTTGCCTGCTGTGTGTGGCCGTGTTTGCCCCCAAGAATCCCAATGTGAACAATACTGCGTCCGTGGTATTAAGGGCGATCCCGTGGGTATCGGCCGTCTGGAACGTTTCGTGGCTGACTATCACAATGCCAACGCCACTGAAGCTGCACAAAAGCCTGCACCCAACGGTCACAAGGTTGCCGTGGTTGGTTCTGGCCCTGCTGGCTTGACCTGCGCTGGCGACTTGGCTAAAAAAGGCTATGACGTCACCGTGTTTGAAGCTTTGCACTTGGCTGGCGGTGTGCTAGTGTATGGTATTCCTGAATTCCGTCTGCCCAAGTCCATCGTGCAAAAAGAAGTGGACGGCTTGAAGGCTTTGGGCGTGACCATTGCCACCAACACTGTGGTGGGTCGTACTATCACTGTGGACGAACTGAAAGAAGAATTTGGCTTTGAAGCTGTGTTCATCGGCTCTGGCGCAGGCCTGCCCATGTTCATGAACATCCCCGGCGAAAATGCCAAGGGTGTGTACTCTGCTAATGAATTCTTGACCCGCATCAACTTGATGAAGGCATACAAAAACGGTGCCAACACCCCCATCCAACACGCCAAAAAGGTTGCTGTTGTTGGCGGTGGTAACGTGGCCATGGACGCCGCTCGTTGCGCGAAGCGTTTGGGCGCTGAAGTGTACGTGGTGTACCGCCGTGGCATGGAAGAACTGCCTGCTCGTCACGAAGAAGTGGAACACGCAGAAGAAGAAGGCATTATCTTCAAGACCCTCAACAATCCTGTTGAAATCCTTACCGATGACAAAAACAATGTTGTGGGTATGCGTTGCATCCAAATGGAACTGGGCGAACCAGATGCGTCTGGCCGCCGTCGTCCCATGGAAGTGGTTGGCTCTGAATTTGACTTGGACGTGGATTGCGTCATCATGTCTCTTGGTACCAGCCCCAACCCCTTGATTAAGGCTACCACCGATGGCTTGGAAATCAACAAGCGTGGCGGTATCGTGGTCAACGAAGATGGTCTTTCTTCTCGTGAAGCTGTCTACGCTGGTGGCGATGCAGTGACTGGTGCTGCTACTGTTATTCTGGCAATGGGCGCTGGCAAAACTGCCGCTGCTGCCATTGACAAACAACTGAGCGAATAAGCTTACATACGTTTTTCAAAAAACCCCGATTGGTTTTACCAATCGGGGTTTTTTCGCCTCTTGTAATTGATGGTCAAATCTGCTATACTATTAACTGTATTATTATAACTATATAGAAATGGAAGTAATCATGCACTATTTTGAAAATCTTGTTCAATCTTTGGACTTTTCCTCCGTAGAAGCCACTGTGTTGCGGGTGGTGGCAGTGCTGTTGTGCCTGACCATTCACGAAACAGCCCATGGCTTTGCTGCTTTTTTCTTAGGTGATAATACAGCCTATTCTCAAAATCGTTTGTCGTTAAATCCCATTCACCATATCGATTGGTTTGGGCTATTGATGATGTTTACTGTGGGGTTTGGCTGGGCGAAGCCGGTGCCGGTGAATATGCGTCACTTTAAAAATCCAAAACGCGATATGGCCATTACCGCGTTGGCTGGGCCTATTTCTAACTTTCTGTTGGCGATTTTGATTATTGGTTGTGCCAAGTTGATTTTCTTGTTTGCGCCTTATAGCGATGGTTGGAACACAGCCTTTGAATGGTGCTTGTACACGGCTGCTCCGTTGTCGGTGGGGTTGGGGCTATTCAATTTGTTGCCCGTGCCACCATTGGATGGCTCCCGTGTGATGACGGCGCTTCTACCCAATCATTTGTATTACCAAATCATGCGCTATGAGCGCATTGGGATGTTGGTGATGTTTGCATTGGTGTTTTTGGGTTTTGGGAGTAGTTTTATTTCTCAAGGTATTTACTGGGTTTATGGCGGTATGTTGAGTTTGTTTTTTTGAGGTGAGCGGATGGAAACCAATCCTGTATACAAACTGGAAAAGGTGATGAAAGTCCCAAAAGAGGATCTTTTGCAAGACTTTGAAGGGCCGTTGGATGTTATTTTGTTCTTGCTGAGCAAGCATAAGGTAGACATTCAAGACATCTCCATTTCTCAAATATTGGAGCAGTATGTGGCATGGTTGGAACTGCGGCAAAGTCTTGATTTAGAGGTTGCCAGCGAGTTTATCACCATGGCCTCCCAGTTGATGTTCATCAAAACCCGTATGCTATTATCGTTAGAGGATGCTGAAGCACAAAGTGAAATGGATGCGCTGATTCAATCATTGGAGGAACGGCGTCGCGGAGAATCGTATGCCACGGTGAAGGCCATGGCGTTGACGCTAGAGCCTTTGGGGGTGTTTGGGCAAAATATTTTCGTTCGTTATCCAGAGCCAATCCAGCGGCAAAAAGTGATTACCTATAGTCATGATGCAGGTGAGTTGGTGCTGGCCATGGCGGAAATTCAAAACCGTGCCCAGAGGGCTTTGCCACCGCCACGAGAAGCCTTTGAGGAATTGGTGGGCAAGGAACCCTATCCGGTGGAGCATAAATCGCGGGAGATTTTGGAGAAATTGCGTAACGGAGGCTTGCGGTTTTTGCGGTTATTTCGTGGCAATCGGTCACGGTCTGAAGTGGTTGCCACTTTTTTGGCGGTGCTAGAACTGTGTCGTGGGCGGATGATTGCTTTTGCTGATGATGACGATATGGTAATGGTGCAACCAAATGCCGTGGAACAGGGGAGTGAATACCATGGAATGGAATGATATGCTATCAACCCTTGAGGCGGTTTTGTTTGCCGCTGGGGAGCCAGTGCCAGCAGAGCGATTGTGTTTGGCGTTGGATTTAGAATTTGACGACATGGAAAAATTGGTGCAGGGTTTGAAAGACCAATACGCCTATGAGCGCCGTGGGATGCGGATTGTGCAAATGGAAGACTGCTACCAAATGTGTTCGTCGCCAGATTATGCTGACCAAATTCGCAAGGCCTTTGAATTGCGAAAAACGGCAAAGCTGTCTCAGCCAGCCTTGGAGGCGCTGACCATTGTGGCTTATTACCAGCCTACCACCCGTGCTTACGTTGACCAAATTCGTGGCGTGGACAGTGGCTACACCATGGGGCTTTTGTTAGAGCGTGGGCTGATTGAAGAGTGTGGGCGATTGCAGGTGATAGGGCGGCCTCATATTTATCGTACCACCCATGCTTTTTTGCGTACCTTCCATTTAGCGTCGTTGGAAGAACTGCCGCCCATGCCAGAATTTGGCGTGGCATCGCAAATGCAAATTGAAGAATTGAGTGAAAATAGGGCAGACTAAAGGAGGTGGATGCGGATGATAGTTGTTTGGATTTTGGGCGTCATACTTTGCCTGCTCATTGCCATTGCTATGATACGTGTCACCGCTATAGCAGTCTATGACAAGGACTTTTCCTTGACAGTGAAAATTGGGTTTATCACCTTAAAACCCTTGGAAAAAAAGGAAAAACCTAAGAAAAAGAAAGAAAAGAAGCCATCTAAGAAAAAGAAAAAAGAGAGACCCAAGCCCACCTTTGATATGATAAAAAATGGGGTGACCACCTTGTTACCCACGGTGGTCAAAACCTTACAGCGATTGGGAAAAGGGGTGCGGTTTAAACCAGTGCAAGCCACTTGCACCATCGCTGGGGCAGATGACCCAGCCAGCGCCGCTATTTTATACGGCAAGGCCAATGCCCTGATTTGGGGTGTGATGCCACAGTTAGAATCAGTGGCAGATATGAAAAAAGTGGGGATTGGGCTCAATGTGGATTATCAAGCCAGCGCCCATGTGGTAACTTGTCATGTGGGAGTTTCCATCACCATTGGACGTGCATTTGCCATCGCCGCAGGGCTGTTGGTGCCAGCGCTTCAATGGTATCAAGGATATACGAAAAGCCATGTAACCGAGGAAGATTGTGGTGAAAAAGCCACTGCATGAAAGGAAGAGATAGAATGGAAAATCAAAAACCAAACACCAATTTAGGGGATTTGATGCGTGAATCTATGGACAAAGTCCGTGAAATGGTGGACACCAACACCATCGTTGGCACACCTATCACCACACCAGATGGGGTGACCTTGATTCCCATCTCTAAGGTCAGCTTCGGCTTTGGGAGCGGTGGCGGTGACTATGGCAAGGTAGATGCCAAAAGCTTTGGCGGTGGTGGCGGCGCTGGGGTGAAAATTGACCCAGTGGCCTTTTTGGTGGTCAAAGACGGCATCACCCGTGTGCTACCTGTGGCTGTGCCTGCATCGACCACCCTTGACCGTGTCATTGAAATGGTGCCCGACTTAATGGAAAAGGTGGAAAAATATTTAGACAAAAAAGACGAAACTTCTGAGGCTTAATGGGGTATACTGACCTTGCATATTTGGGGAGGTCAGTATAGATGAAAGCATTGAAACGAAGTTTTGTTCTAGGGTTTGCCCTTGTTTTTGTGTTAAGTGTTTTTCCTTGTCAGTCCTTTGCTGTCAGCACTTCTGCTTCGGCATCAGTGCTGATGGACGTGGATAGTGGTCGGGTGCTCTATAGTTATAACGCCGACAAACAAATGGGCATTGCCTCTACCACGAAAATTCTCACCGCCTTGGTGGCCATCCAATATGGCACTTTGAGCGATGTAGTGACAGTCAGTCAAGAAGCGGCCTACACCGAAGGCTCGTCCATGTATTTAAAGGTGGGGGAGCAACTGCGGCTTGAAACGCTGGTCTATGGGTTGTTGTTGTCCTCGGGCAACGATGCGGCAGTGGCCATTGCCCAGCACGTAGGCGGTAGCGTGGAAGCGTTTGCCGTGTTGATGAATCAAATGGCGCAGGAAATCGGCATGACCAATTCCTCTTTTGCCAATCCCAATGGCCTTGACCAAGAGGGACATTACTCCACTGCTTATGATATGGCGCTGTTGGGTGCCGCCGCGGTCAATAACCCCACACTGTTGCGGATTGCCTCCACCACATCCATCACCATTGAAGGCCACACCTTGAGCAATCATAACCGATTACTCAGTGAGCTAGATGGTTGTGTTGGCTTGAAAACGGGGTATACCCAAGCCTGTGGGCGGACGCTGGTGACCTGTGTGAATCAAAATGGGCAACGGTTGGTGGCGGTGACTTTGAACGACGGCAACGACTGGGAAGACCATAAAAATCTGTACGCTTACGGTTTTGAAACCTATCCAGCCCAAACGCTGGTGACTATGGGGCAGACGGTGGCGCAGACCATGTTGGGCGCCAGTCAAACCGTGCCGCTGGTAGCCAGTTCTGCCTTTTCCTATCCTGCGAAAGCAGGGGAGACGGTGGAGATGACCGTGTATTTGGATGAAGCAGTGGCGCTAGAAGTGGGTGTGATTGTGGGGCGAGCAGTGTTTACAATCGATGGGGTAGAAGTTGGCCAAATACCTGTAAGATTGGGAAAAAGCGGATAATAGAGAAAGAATAGGTGGGCTTTGAAGAAGAAAGCAATCAAACTGTATAACATGATTTTTCCCATTTGGCTTTTGGTTGCCATACCAGTTACATGGTTGATTGTCATTCCTGCAAACATTGCCATCGATTCATTGGTTTATTCAGGATGAAAACGTCATAAGTTGGATTTATAAGAACTTTATCAATGCCATTGCGTACAACCCATTTGAGAGTATCCTTGCCCTGATTTGGGTGCTGGGATGCATGGCGGTGTCGTCGCTGATTATTTATCGATGCAACTTGCTTTACACGTTTAAGGGCTTTAGAAAAGATTTTGATGTAGACCCTGCATTTGTACGGAAATTATCATTGAATCTGGCGATTTTTACCACACCTGTGCTGTTTTTACTACCCACGATGTGGTTTTATTAAAAAGAAATAACGATAGAAAGGTTCTTAAAATTGGAACAAAGATTACAAAAAATACTCTCTGGCGCTGGGATTTGTTCTCGGCGGATGGCTGAGACTTATATCACAGACGGTCGTGTGACCGTCAATGGCGTGCTGGCTGAACTAGGACAACGCGCTGACGATGAAACCGATGAAATCGCCGTGGATGGCACGCCCATTGGCGGCAAAGCCGCCCCTATTTATGGGATGTTGAACAAGCCCCGTGGCTATGTGACCACGTTAAGTGATGAGCAAGGGCGACGTACCATTGCGGATTTGTTGAGCGAGGTGGGCAGTCGGGTGTACCCTGTAGGGCGACTGGATATGGATTCAGAAGGTTTGTTACTGTTCACCAACGATGGGGAATTTATGCAAAGTATGCTCCATCCTAAGTTTGAGGTGGACAAAGTGTATCATGTGTGGGTAGAAGATTTGGCGCCCAATGCCGTGGCACAAGCGGTGGAACGACTGTCAGCCATGACGGATCTAGAGGGCGAAGAAATTGTGCCAGCGCAAGTGTTTAAGATTCAACCCAATGTGTTGCAAATCACCATTCACCAAGGGAAAAACCGTCAAATTCGGCGGATGTGTACCGCTTGCGATTTGAAGGTGATGCGTTTGCGTCGCGTGGCAGAGCATCATGTGCAACTGGGGACGTTGCGGTCTGGTACATGGCGATATTTGACCCAAGCAGAAGTAGATAGCTTGAAAAATGATTAAAAAAACGTGTTGCCTTTCTCTTGGAAGGGCAACACGTTTTTCTTATTGATAGAGCAAGGCTAAATTCACATCGGTGATAAAATTGGGGATGCTGTAGCAGATCACAATTTGGTCGATATCATTGGCCGTAGCGTATTGTGCCACGCTGGCACGGTAGTAGCGCAAGTCTAGCAAGTGGACTTCGCCAAAACTTTGAGATAACAAGGGTGCCAAGGCATCGGAGTAAGAATCTCGCACCAATAGGAGTTTTCTCCCCTCAGGTAAATTCTCATTTTTGATGACACAAAGAGGTTGATTGCCACCGAGATAGGTGGAATACTTGTCTTTTTGGGTCAAGTAATTGGTGTCGTAGAGAACGCCTTCCATTTCTGTGCCAGTGCGCCAAGAGGTGATGATTAAACCATCGTCAGTCACCCAAGACTCCATGGAATCGGGGGTGAACCAGTGGACGCCAGAGTTAGAATACAAGGTACCATTGAAGTCATCAGAGAGGGTGGTGATGGTGAAATCGGACTGCTGGAGCGGTGTCATATTCATGGATTCCAAAATGGCTTGATAGCCATAGTAAGCGCCCAAAGTTGTCCAGTGATGGTCGGTGCGGTAGAAAATATCTTGATCGGCATTGCTAGAGAGGGCGGTGTAAATATCCGCCATGGAGAATTCTTCTGCTTGGGCAATGAGGTCGGTTTGGGCATAATTTTCAGTCCCAGTGGGCAGGAAATCTTTCCAAATTTCTGCCGCCGATGGAATCAGCGCCAGAGAGACAGGGATGTCTGTTTTACCTGTTAAAGCAGCAACGGCGGCTAAGTTTTTGTCCACCAATGTTTGGTCTGGTTGGGGCACTTTGGCAATTAAAGTTTCGTCGTCGCAGACAAATACGTCTCCAAGTTCTGTCTTGCCCATCAGCAATTCCAGTCGTGCGTGCAAGCCTGTCCAGCTATCACGGAAGGGGAATTGGTCGGTGAAATAGGCATCCACGCCCTCCATGAAACTGCCATCTTTCACGGCAGTCCAAGAAAGGGAAGGCCATTGTGCGAGAGTGCGGTTTTCCACGTCGGAGCGGTTTTGGTCAGGCATGGCAACTGAGAGGGCTGTGGTGCCCATGAGGCATACACAAAACAGGGCGGATAGCCCTCGTGCATAGGATTTTGTCATGGCAATCTCCTTTCTTAAAATCGGAAATACAAAAACGGATTGTAGCTGCTAGATACCAGAAATGCAGTGGATACCACCAGTCCTAACACCATTAAAACAGGCGTTGTAAAGGTATAAACCTTTGCAGGCAATCTGGCGTACATGGTCTTACCAACAGGGGTGGCGGCGACGATTAGTACCAATAAAGTCAGTCCATAGCTTTGTAAATCGTACCAGTTGGCTGGGCTTGCAAACGTACCACTGCCAAAGCAGGTGGCAAGATAGGTTGCCACTTGGGTCATGTCTTCGATGGCGAACAGTCCCCAGCCAATGAGTACCACAAAGAGGGTGTACACATGGCGCAGAGGCGTGGGTGCACGATTTAATAGGCTAGAAAGCCAGTATTTTTCAGCGGATAGCCACAGGGCAAAGTACAGACCCCACAGCAAAAAATTCCAACTGGCACCGTGCCAAAATCCAGTGCACAGCCACACAATGAACAGGTTGCGCAGAGATTTTCCCAAACCGCCACGGTTGCCACCTAAGGGGATGTACACGTATTCACGGAACCAAGAGGTGAGGGACATATGCCACCGCCGCCAGAAGTCGGACACGGAAATTGCGGTGTAGGGGTGGTTAAAGTTTTCGTCGAAGCGGAAGCCCATCATTTGTCCCAAGCCAATGGCCATGTCGCTATAACCAGAGAAGTCGAAGTAAATTTGGAAGGCAAAGGCCATCAACCCAAGCCAGCCGCCAATGACCGTCAAATCGCCAGCTTGAGAGGCCAGCAAAGTGCTGTCCCACAGGGCGCCAATGTTGTTGGCAAGGAGGACTTTTTTGCTCAAGCCCACCACAAAACGGCTGGCACCTTGGGCGAAATCTTGGGCGGTGTGGTCACGATGGTTTAGCTCGTTGGCCACGGTTTTATACTTGACAATGGGCCCTGCAATCAACTGGGGGAACATGGTGACAAAGGCACCAAAGTTCACCAAATTCCGTTGGGCAGGGGCGTCTTTGCGGTACACATCCACGGTGTAACTCATAGTTTGGAAGGTGAAGAAAGAAATACCGATGGGAAGTGGAATATTCAAAATAGGCAGACTTATCCCGAACAATCCATTGAGATTCAGGGCGAAAAAGTCGTAATATTTGAAAAAGCCCAACAATAGCAAATTGAACACAATAGACTGTGCCACAATCCGCCGCGCTTTTTTGTCGTCGTCACGATGCTTTTCTACCAATAAACCGTGGCTGTAGTCAATGGCGATGGAGAGGAGCATAATGGTGATGTAAATGGGTTCGCCCCAGCCGTAAAACAGCAGGCTTACAGCCAATAACACAAGGTTGCGCCATTTTAAGGGGCTGAGAAAATAAGCCACCAAAGTCAGTGGCAGGAAATAAAACAGGAATAGCAAACTGCTAAAAACCATGGTGTCCTCCTAAGTTGGATTTGATTTACATAGGTAAGGGCGACGCGATGGTCGCCCTTACGTTATATCACGTTTTCTAGAATTATGCAAACAGTGCATCCCATTTTGCTACGATTTCAGCTTGGTGTTCTTCTGAGGCGATGAGTGCCACATAGTTGCCTTGTTGCATCACGTGGGCGTTGCCCCACGCTTCCATGGAAGAGGGGTACCAAGCACCACCTAGGGCTTGGGTGGACATTCGTTCTTCCAAGATAGCGACCAAGGCGGTGGCGGCTTCTTCGTCGGTGCATTCAGCCAATACCAATTCACTGACCACGGCAGACATCATAGGTGCACGGGCGATGACTTCCACTGTGTCCACGTTTTCAATGCCGGGGTAGAAGGTGGCTTGGATATCGGGGTCGATGACCGCCATGGTCATGTCGTCCCAACCGTATTCTTCTGCTAGGCCATCGTAAAATTCTTGCAGTGTGACAGAAGGGGTGGCGGCAGTGTCGCTAGAAGCGCCGCAACCAGTCAAAGTGGTGAATGCCATCAAAACGGCGAGGGCTAATGTTACATATTTTTTCATTATAAAAATCTCCTTGTTGTTTGGTTTTCGTAGTGTTTAGACGGAGGCAAAACGAAAAAAGTTCCCTGATATATGAAAAGTTTTTGCGGATTTTGTTAAATTATGTACTTTGCTTGCTTTTTTCAATGAAAAAAGGTATGATGGACAAGACTTTGGATTTTGAACAAGGAGCGTACATCATTATAATGTATAGTTTTCGCAATGATTATAGCGAGGGTGCCGCACCAGCGGTGATGCAAGCCCTTTTTGATACGAATTTAAACCAAACGGTGGGGTATGGTGGCGATGATTACTGCCAGCAAGCCGCAGATAAACTGCGCCAAGTTTGCCATGCTCCAGATGCACAGGTGCATTTCACTGTTGGTGGCACCCAAACCAATGTGCTGATTATTCACAGTTTGCTTCGCTCGTTTGAAGCGGTGATTTCTGCGGCTTCTGGACATATTGCCAACCACGAAACAGGTGGTGTGGAAGCCAAAGGCCACAAAGTGTGCACCATTGAAACCCCAGACGGGAAGTTGACGCCAACCTTGGTGGAAGCGGTGTTGGCTGGTCACAGCTCTGAGCACATGGTGGCACCCAAAATGGTTTACATCTCAAACTCCACCGAGTTGGGTACCATTTATACCAAGGAAGAATTGCAAGGGTTGCGAGCTTGTTGTGATGCCCATGGGCTGTATTTGTTTGCAGATGGGGCACGGGTGGCATCGGCAATTGCCGCCAGTGATGTAACGTTGGTAGATATGGCAGAACTTTGTCATGTGTTTACCTTTGGCGGCACCAAAAATGGGTTGCTATTTGGGGAAGCAGTTGTGTTTGCCCCTGATGTAGATGCCACCCATTTCCGCTATTTTATGAAGCAACATGGCGCATTGCTGGCAAAAGGGCGTTTGCTAGGCGTGCAATTTTTGGCGCTTTTAGAGGACGATTTATGGCTGAAACTAGCCACTCACGCCAATGCACAGTCGGCACGTATGCGTGAAGGTTTAGATGCTTTGCATTGTGAATACTTTGTAGATAGTCCCACCAATCAAAGTTTTGTCATGCTGGAAAACAAGGTTATAGAGGCATTGAAAGACAGGGGCTATGAATTTGAAATAGAAGGCTTGGAAGGGGAGACGGTCACTTGCATCCGTATTGTCACCAGTTGGGCCACCCCACAAGAGGCTGTACAACAGTTCTTAGCCGACCTTGGCACATTACTTTAACCTTAGAATGTGAATTTTTTGCAAGTTTTAAAGTAAATCTTGCAAAAAGTCTGTTAAAACTGCAAAATCTGTGTTATACTATTAAAATATTGAAATTGGATTTAGCAGTATTGCAGAAATCGAGGAATATACCATGCCACACAACATCCTACATACCATTGAGCAAAATATGACCAGTTTTTCCAAAGGGCAAAAGAAAATTGCCCGTTATATTTTGGAGAATTACGACAAAGCCGCCTTTGTCACCGCCAGTAAATTGGGGCGATTGGTGGAGGTGAGTGAATCCACTGTGGTGCGCTTTGCATCTGAATTGGGCTACGATGGGTATCCCAGTATGCAGCGTGCATTGCAGGAGATGATTCGTTCAAAGCTGACCTCTACCCAACGGATTGAAGCCGCAGGGGACAAGCTTGTTGGGCAAGATATTGTCCAATCGGTGATTCAATCTGATGTGGAAAAACTGGAGATGGTGGCACAAGAAGCCAGCCGCGAAGAGTTTGACCAAGTGACCGATATGCTCATCGGTGCCAAGCACACGTATATTCTGGGGGCACGGTCTTCTGGATTTGTGGCAGGTTATTTGCATTTTTATATGCACCTGTTGTCGCAAAATGTGACACTGGTGGAAAATGGTGCGGCAGGGGTTTTGTTTGAACAGCTGTTTCGCATTGGCCCTGGGGATGTGTTGGTGGCCATCTGCTTCCCTCGGTATTCTAGCATCACCATGCAAACGGTGCAGTTTGCAAAAGACCGTGGTGCCACGGTGATTGCCATCACCGATAACAAGCATTCGCCTTTGTATCAAATGGCGGATGGCGCATTGCTTGCCCCCAGTGAGATGATTTCCTTTGTGGACTCTATGGTGGCGCCGCTTTCGTTGGTCAACGCATTGTTGGTGGCCATTGGGCATAAAATGGGCAACAATGCAACGAGAACCTTTGAGGTTTTAGAAGATATCTGGAATGAATATGGAGTATTTGGAAAAACAAATGAAGAGTAAAATTGTAGTCATTGGTGGCGGTGCCGCCGGTATGATGGCGGCCATTAGCGCCGCTAGAAACGGGGCAAATGTCACGTTGTTAGAGCCCAACCACCGTCTTGGTATGAAGTTAAACATCACTGGTAAAGGTCGCTGTAACGTGACCAATAATGCCACCCAAGAGGAATTGTTAAACCATATGGCCAAAAATGGTCGCTTTTTATACAGCGCCTTTTCTCGCTTTGATGGGAAGGATTGTATGTCGTTTTTTGAGGAATTGAAAGTTCCCTTGAAAACCGAGCGTGGTAATCGTGTGTTCCCTGTGTCTGACCGTTCTTTTGATGTGAGTAACGCGTTGGAATGGGAAATGGAGCGGCTGAAGGTTCGTGTGATGCACACCCGTGCCACTGCTTTGGAAGTGGAAGAGGAGTATATCACCAGCGTAGCCACAACAGGGGAGACCTTGTATTGTGATGCCGCCATCATTGCCACAGGTGGCTTGTCTTATCCCACCACTGGGTCCACTGGGGATGGTTACGAATTGGCAAAGTCTGTGGGACACACGGTCACCGATTTGGCTGGGTCACTGGTGCCACTGTTGAGCCCAGATTCTTGCTGCAAAGATATGCAAGGGCTGGCATTGCGGAATATTTCTATGGCTGTGGTGGATGAAAAGGGCAAAAAAGCCTTTCAAGATTTTGGGGAACTGTTGTTCACCCATTTTGGGGTCACGGGGCCATTGGTGCTCTCTGCCAGTGCCCATATGCACGATTTTTCTAAGAATTACCGCTTGGTGTTAGATTTGAAACCAGCGTTAAGTGAAGAAAAATTAGAAGCACGGCTTCTGCGTGACATGAAAGAGCGTGCCAACCAAAACGTAAAAGGTTTGGTTGGCGGCTTGGTGCCAAGTTCTATGGTGATGGTGATTATTCGTCGCTGTAACATCAGCCAATACACCAAGGTGCACTCCATTACCAAAGAACAACGCCAGAAGTTGATTTCTGTTTTGAAGGGCTTTGAGATTGCCATCACTGGTGCGCGTCCAGTGAAAGAGGCTGTGGTGACCACAGGGGGTGTTTCCATCCGTGAAGTGAATCCAAACACCATGGAATCAAAGCTTGTAAAGGGATTATACTTTGCAGGTGAAGTGCTAGATGTAGATGCGTATACTGGCGGATTTAACTTGCAAATCGCATGGGCAACTGGCAAAGCCGCTGGGGAAGCCGCTGCCCAAATTGGAGAAGAGTAAGGGAGTTAGTATGATGACCATCGCCATTGCTATCGACGGCCCATCTGGGGCAGGCAAGTCCACCTTGGCCAAAACGGTTGCCGCAAAATTGGGCTATCTGTATGTAGACACTGGTGCCATTTACCGTACCATCGGTTACTATATGTATGCAAATGCCATTGCCCCTAAGGACTCTGTGGCTGTGGAAGCGGCTCTGCCTAAGGTGCAGGCCGAATTGCGGTATTTGGAGGACGGTATCCAGCATATGTTTTTAAATGGGGAAGACGTGTCCACGCAAATTCGTCTGCCAGAAATGTCACGTTATGCCTCTTATGTGTCGGGGTATGGTTTTGTGCGAGATTTTTTGTTGGAAGTGCAACGAGATTTGGCACGGCGACACAATGTAATTATGGACGGTCGGGATATTGCCACAGTGGTGTTACCCGATGCGCAGGTGAAGATATTCCTCACCGCTAGCCCTGAAACCCGTGCCAACCGCCGCTGCAAAGAATTGGTGGAGCGTGGCACACCGCAGCCTTATGAGCAGGTGTTGCAAGAGATTATCGACCGTGATAAAATCGATATGGAACGTGACATCGCGCCCTTGCGCCAAGCGGAAGACGCTTGCTTGTTAGACACTTCCAACTTGAATTTTCAAGAAAGTACTGACGCCATTTTAAAATTGATTGGGGAGACGGTATGAACAAATACGTTACCTTTATACAAAAAGGATTAGGGCCTATTTTTCGATTGTTTTACCCCATGGAAATCATCGGGCGTGAAAACTTACCTGATAATGTGATGCTGTGCCCCAACCACTCCAGTGGCTTGGATGTGCCCATGATAGTCATTGGTTTTCCTGTGGGATATAAAGTGCAGGCTATGGGGAAAGAATCTCTGTTCAAAATTCCGTTTATTGGCTGGTATTTGAAAAAAGCTGGCGCCTTTCCTGTCAAACGGGGTGAAAACGATATTGCCGCGATTAAAAAATCTATTTCGGCGTTAAAAAATGGGTTTAGTATGGTGATTTTCCCTGAAGGTACGCGGGTGAACCAACCGGGAGAGATGGAAGCCAAAGGCGGTGGTGTAATGATTGCCATTCGCACGGGTGTGCCATTGGTGCCCGTGTACATTGAGCATAAGAAGCGGCTTTTTCGCAAGTCTCGTGTGATTTTTGGGGAACCATTTATGCCCGTTTACACAGGGCGCAACGGAACTGTAGAGGAAATTCAAGCCAATGCCGACGAAGCGTTGCGTCGTGCCTATGCTTTGGGAGGCATTAGCATATGAAGGTGATGTTGGCCAAAAGCGCAGGGTTTTGTTATGGTGTGAAGCGAGCGGTGGAGTTGGCACACGCCACAGCAGAAGGCAACAACCCTTGTTATATGCTAGGGGATTTGATTCACAACACCCACGTGGTGGAAGATTTGGCACGCTGTGGCATTGTGAAAACCCAATGCTCAGAGATGCTGAATGTTGGAGATACAGTGGTGATCCGTTCTCATGGGGAACACAAGAAAGTGCTCGATGGGCTTGCGGCCAAAGGGGTACACTGCGTCAATGCCACCTGTCCCAATGTGATGCAAATTCAACAGCGAATTGCCCAATCCCAGCAGGAGGGGAGACGGTGTATCATCATCGGTGATCCCGGTCACCCTGAAGTTGTTGGGGTGGCGAGCTTTTGTCAGGATGCTATGATTTTGCCGACATCAGAAAAAGTGGCGCAATGGCTAGAAAATGACAGCCAAAATTGTGAATTACCCCTGACTTTGGTGGCGCAAACCACCTGCATTCAAGAAATTTTCGAAAATTCACAAAAAATATTAAAAAAACAGTGTACAAATCTAAAAATTTTTGATACAATATGTAATGCTACGTATAAGCGTCAGACTGAGGCAGCGGAAATTGCTTCCCAAGTGGGCGTAATGGTGGTAGTGGGTGACCGAAAAAGTGCCAACACCAAGCACCTGAAAGAAATTTGCCAGACCCTATGTCCTGTGGTTGTTCAAATCGAACAAGCCTCAGAATTGGATGGCAATTTATTTGTAGGGTGTCAGGTGGCAGGGCTAACGGCCGGCGCCTCTACACCAGCGGGCATCATTAAGGAGGTATATGCAACAATGAGTGAAGAAAACATGATCCAAGAAGAATCCTTTGAAGAACTGCTGAACCAGTCTTTCAAAACCCTGACCACTGGCGAAAAGGTGACTGGTATTGTCACCGCCATCTCTTCCACTGAAGTTCAAGTGGATGTGGGTGCAAAGCAATCTGCTTACATTAAGGTCAGCGAACTGTCTGATGATCCTAACGTTCGTCCCGAAGATGTTGTGTCTGTTGGCGACGAAATCGAAACCTATATTGTCCGTGTCAATGATATTGACGGCTTTGCAGAACTGTCCAAAAAGCGTTTGGATGCTGTGAAGATTTGGGAAAACATTGAAGTGGCTGTCGAAGAAAAGACTGTCATGGAAGGTGTTGTCACCGAAGAAAACAAGGGCGGCATTGTGGTGTCCGTCAAGGGCGTGCGCGTGTTCGTACCTGCTTCTCAAAGCGGTCTGCCCCGTGGCGCAGAGCTGAGCACCATGCTCAAGCAAAAAGTGCAACTGCGCATTACTGAAGTCAACCGTGCTCGCCGCCGTGTGGTGGGTTCTATCCGCTCTGTCACCCAAGAAGCTCGCATGGCAGCACAAGCTGAACTGTGGGGCGCAATGGAAGAAGGCAAGCGTTACACTGGTGTGGTGAAGTCTATGACTTCCTACGGTGTGTTCGTTGACATTGGCGGCGTGGATGGTATGGTACATATCTCCGAGCTGAGCTGGAGCCGTATCAAGAATCCTGCAGAAGTATGCGCCATCGGCGATACTCTGGAAGTGTATGTCATTTCCTTCGACGCTGAAAAGCGTAAGATTTCTCTGGGTATGAAGGACAAGAGCGTTGATCCTTGGGCTTCCTTTGTGGCTCAATACAACGTGGGCGACGTGGCTGCTGTCAAGGTTGTGAAGATGATGACCTTCGGCGCATTTGCTGAAGTTGTGCCTGGCGTTGACGGCTTGATTCACATTTCCCAAATTGCTGACCGTCGTATCGACAAGCCCGAAGACGTGCTGTCTGAAGGCCAAGTGGTGGATGCACAAATCACCGCTATCGATGAAGACAACAAGAAGATTTCTCTGTCCATCCGTGCATTGCTGATGCCTGTGGAAGAAGTCTACGAAGAAGTCTACGAAGAAGCAGTTGCTGAAGAAGTGGCTGAATAATCGTCAAATTGAACAAAAAAGAGGCGGTAGCTCATGGCTATCGTCTCTTTTTTTGTCGAATAATTGTGATATTTTTCACGGCTTTTCTTGTGTTTAAAGAAATCCTATGCTATAATAGAATAGTATTAAACTGGTGGGGAAGTGCTTTTGTGTTTTCTCGCGGTTATAATGATATTGGAAAAAAGTACGGAGGATGTTAAACGTATGAATTATCAAGAAAAGTTTCAACAAAAACTAACAACACCTGATGAGGCTGTGAAGTGCATTGAGTCTGGCATGTGGCTGGATTACGGTTGGTGCGTGGGTACCACCATTGTGCTTGACCAAGCATTGGCTCGTCGTAGCCAAGAATTGCATGATATTAAAATTCGTGGCGGTTTATTGCTCCGTCCTCTGGCCATTGCCAGTGTTGAAAATGCTGCTGAAATTTTCAACTGGAACACTTGGCATGCTTCTGGTTTGGAACGCAAAATGATTGCAGGTGGCTTTGGCTACTATAACCCTATCCGTTACTCTGAACTGCCCAGCTATTATGAAAATATCACCCCTCCCGATGTGGCCATGTTCCAAGTGGGTCCCATGGATGAGCACGGTTATTTTAACTTTGGCCCCCAATGCTCGCACCTGCGTGCTGTGTGTAACGTGGCTAAGAAAATCATTGTGGAAGTGAATCCCAAGATGCCTCGTTGCTTAGGTGGCGTTGGTAACTGGGTGCATATTGATGAAATTGCTCACGTGGTTATGGGTGAAGACGTAGATATGCCCATCCTAGGTGGGGAAGTGAATCCCTCCGAAGTTGATTTGGCAGTTGCCAACTTGGTGATGCCTGAGCTGATGGATGGTGCCTGCCTGCAACTGGGCATCGGCGGTATGCCTGGCACCATTGGTAAGATGATTGCTGAATCTGATTTGAAGGATCTGGGTGTGCATACCGAAATGTACGTAGATGCTTTCGTGGATATGTCCATGGCTGGGAAAATCACTGGCAAATATAAGCCATTTGACCAATATCGCCAAGGGTATGCCTTTGCCGCTGGCACCAAAAAATTGTATGATTTCTTAGACAACAACTTGGAATGCGCCGCTTATCCTGTTAGTTATATGAACGATGTGGCACGTGTGTCTTCTATCGATAACTTCGTCTCCATCAACGGTGCAGTGGACATCGACTTGTTTGGTCAAGTGTCTTCTGAAACCTCTGGTGTGAAGCATATTTCTGGTGCTGGTGGTCAACAAGACTTTGTGCTGGGGGCCTATCTGTCTAAGGGCGGCAAAAGCTTTATTTGCTGCAGCTCCTCTTTCATGGATAAGAAATCTGGGACACTCCAATCCCGTATCCGTCCTACTATGATGGACGGCACTGTTATCACGGCTACCCGTAGCAATCTCCACTGGTTGGTCACTGAATATGGCAAACTAAATGTGAAGGGTCTGTCTACTTGGCAACGTGCAGAGGGCATTATCAATTTGGCACACCCCCAATTCCGTGATGAACTGATAGCAGATGCTGAAAAAATGAATATCTGGCGTCGCAGCAATAAGAAATAATCGAATATAATACCAAAAAAATTCATCAGATGACTATTTTTCTGGTGGTATTTTCGTGCATTATAACAAAGTTGCTGTAGACCAGAGGAAAATACTTGTAAATCACTGAAAACACGCTATAATAAAATTAGGGAAACATCTAAACCCCAGCGACAGGCAATACCATTTTTCACATTGGTGAGGAAGAAGGGCAGTCGTATGTATCAAGTGGGAGACATTGTGGTGCATCCAATGCACGGTTCAGGCAAAATCAAGGCCGTTGTGACCCAGCGAAATTGTGGTCGAGAACAGGATTACTATGTCTTTTCCATCCCAACTGGTGGTTTGGAGCTGTTTATTCCAGTGGAATCGGCTGAAGCCATTGGTGTGCGCAACTTGATTGGCGTTGAACAAGCGAATGTTTTAATGCACTCCTTTTCCATTGTCAGCAATGAACGGTGCACCAATTGGAGCAAGCGATACCGTGACAATTTGGAACGGTTGAAAAGCGGTGATTTGAATCAAGTGGTAGAGGTGTTGAAAACCTTGCTTTTGCGTGATTATCAGCAAGGGTTGTCCACTGGCGAGCGGAAAATGCTGTATATGGCAAAGCAAATTTTTATCACAGAAATTGCGGTGGTCATAGACGATGAGTACGAAGCTGTGGAAAAGGCCATTTGTCAATCTGTGCGTGCAGCCATAAAATGACCTGATGTTTTTTGCTAAGCAAGGGAGGGGAGTTTTTGATTTCTTTATTTCGTAGAGGCAAAGAAAAAAAGCAACCTCTTTGTACTGCCATAGTGGCGGCCGCTGGTAGTGGCAGTCGTATGGGTGCTGTGAATAAGCTAATGGAACCGCTCAATGGTGTTCCAGTTTTGGTGCATACCTTGCGTGCTCTTGAGCAGGCCAGTTGTGTGGATGCCATCGTCATTGCCAGTCGGGAAGAGGAGATTGTCTCCATTTCTCAACTGTGTAAAACGTATGGTATTTCCAAATGCACAAAAGTGGTGTGCGGCGGTGAAAGTCGAGTCCACAGTGTGTTTTTAGCAGCCTTAGAGGCCTCTAGTGATACGCAGTTTTTGGCGGTGCAAGATGGTGCTAGACCATTGGTGCGTCCAGCCTTAATTGATGCCACTATTCAAGCGGCTTATCGCACTGGTGCGGCAGCACCAGCCATCACCTTGAAAGATACAGTTAAGCAGGTGGCGCAAGATACTAGTGTGGTGCAAACCTTAGACCGCAGTCAATTGCGTGCGGTGCAAACCCCCAAGTGTTCCAAGCAGATTTGCTCAAAGGTGCCTTGAAAGATGCGCTGGATAAGCAAATTCCCATCACGGACGATTGTTCGGCAGTGGAACGGTTGGGCAAGAAGGTGTATCTCATTCAAGGTGCAGAATCCAATTTGAAAATTACCACACCCATGGATTTACTGGTGGCGCAAATGTTGCTGAGCCATGGGGACTAAGCAATCTTGTAAGGAGACAATCGTGACAAATTTACGCATTGGACACGGCTATGATGTCCACCGTTTGGTGGAAGGGCGACCTTTGATTTTAGGCGGTGTCACCATCCCTCATACCATGGGACTAGACGGACATTCTGATGCAGATGTGCTGGTGCACGCTGTGATGGATGCTTGCGCTGGAGCCATTGGGGCAGGGGATATCGGGGGCTTATTCCCAGATACCGATGCTAGTTATTTGAATATCAGTAGCCTGCTTTTGCTAGAGCGTGTGGCTGCGCTGTTAAAAGACAAAGGATATGGCGTGGTGAATATTGATGTTACATTGATTGCCCAACGCCCAAAAGTGTCCCCCTATCGCCATGAAATGGCAAATAATATTGCCCAATGTTTGGGCATCGCTGTGGAGCAGGTCAATGTAAAAGCTACCACAGAAGAGCGCCTTGGATTTACAGGGCAAGACTTGGGAATGGCTGCTCACGCAGTGGTTCTCATAGAGAAAATAATCGTATAAAGTATGCGTCTTTGGAGATCAAAGAAACATTTTTTTATAACAACCAAATTAGAGTTTTAATTTTATAGGAGGTTTATTATGTTTAAGCGTTTAAGCAAAATTGAAATGACCGACGAACTCAAGGGTGTATTGGATGCTAGTCCCGACCTAGTGATTCCTACTTCTAAGGAAGAATTGGTGCGTTTGACCTTTGGCTCTTACCATGTCAATGCCAACGAAGTCAGCTACACCGTGGGTGACAAGCGTGTGCAAGAAGCCACTGTTGTCCGTTGTAAAAACGGCATCGTGGTCAACTACATGGAAGATTATATGCGTCGTCGTGACCCCAACAGCATGTTGATTGGTGATGACAAGCCCACCGATAAGGTGCGTTTTGAAGAACGTTATCCCGACATGACCTTCCCCCAAGTGCGCAAGGAAACCATGGACTGGCTCTCTCGCCATGACTTGATTGTCTTGCCCTTCTTGGCTGGTGGTAAGGGCGGTTACGATGCACTGTTGGTTTGCCCTGTCAACGCTGCATTCTTTGCAACTGGCTTGGCCGATTTGCAATATTTCATCAACATCGATGAATTGGATCGTCAATTCAAACCCCGTGCTATCATTTATGTGGCACCTCCTTTCCGTCACACCCACTTCGAAGGCAAGCAAGTTGTGGTTCATAGCCGCCAAGATCATGCCCACGAAGTGTTCTCCTACAACCTCTATCCAGGCCCCTCTGCAAAGAAGGGTGTCTATGCAGTGTTGCTGGACATCGGCGAACAAGAAGGTTGGGTCACCGCTCACACTTCTGCTGTCCGCGTGGTTACTCCCTACCAAAATGAAACCGTCATCATGCACGAAGGTGCTTCTGGTGGTGGTAAGTCCGAAATTTTGGAACAAGCTCACACCGACTCTGAAGGTATGCTGGTGTTGGGTGAAAACCTGAACTCTGGCGAAATCGACCGTTTGGCTTTGAGCGAAACCTGCGAACTGCTGCCCATCTGTGATGACATGGCTACCTGCTACACCTATCTGCAAGATGATTCTGGCAAGCTGGTGTTGACTGATGGTGAAGACGGCTGGTTCCTGCGTGTTGATAACATCAAGAAATACGGCACTGACTACAACTACGAAGACATCACCATTCACACCAAGGAACCTCTGGTGTTCTTCAACGTGCAAGGTGCTCCTGGCTCTACTTGCCTGATTTGGGAACACACCATCGATTCCACTGGCAAGCCCTGCCCCAACCCCCGCGTGATTATTCCACGCCGCTTGATTCCCAACATCCAAAGTGAACCCGTGGCAGTTGATGTCCGTTCCTTCGGCGTGCGTATGCCACCTTCCACCAAGAAAAACCCCAACTATGGTATCATGGGTCTGATGCAAGTGGTTCCCCCTGCATTGGCTTGGCTGTGGCGTTTGGTTTCTCCCCGTGGTCATAACAACCCCTCCATCGTGGATACCGCAGGTATGTCCAGCGAAGGCGTTGGCTCTTACTGGCCATTTGCCACTGGTAAAATGGTGCGCCATGCAAACCTGTTGCTGGATCAAATTAAGAACGCATACAACACCAATTATGTCCTGATTCCCAACCAACACATCGGTGTTTACAAGGTTGGCTTTGCTCCCGAATGGGCAGCTCGTGAATTCTTGGCTCGTGTTGGCGCAGGCCCCATCAAGAAGAGCTTCTTGACTCCTGCTCGTTGCGCAATTTTGGGTTACAACCTGACCGATTTGCGTGTTGACGGCCAATATGTCCGTAAAACTTATCTGCAACCTGAAATGCAACCCGAATTGGGCAAGTCTGGCTATGATGCTGGCGCCAAGATTTTGACTGACTTCTTCAAAGAAGAAGTGAAGAAATACTTGACTGACGATTTGGATCCCCAAGGTCGCAAGATTATCGAATGCTGCCTGAATGACGGCACTCTGGAAGATTACGAAGCACTGCTGTAAGCTAAATATTGTTTCAAAAAAAGAACCACCCAATTTGGGTGGTTCTTTTTTATCAAAAATTTGTCATACTTGTCCAACTTTTCTCATATAGTACAGCAAGTACAAAGGAGGGATGGGGAATGGAGCGGTATAAATTGGCATGTCAAGTCTTGCCCATAGCATTGCGGAAAATTGCCCTTGGGCTAACGCCTAGAGAGATGGTGGTGGCGGAGGAATTGCGTTTGCGCGTCGGACAGCCTTTGGGGATATTATTACCCAATGAGGAACGGCGTGTTTTTTCAAAAATTCAGCAAGTGGATTTGGAAAATCTCTGTAACCAAGCCACAGATTTTTCCCGCTATGGAGCGGTAGAGACATTGCGGCAAGGATATGTCAGCGTGGAAGGCGGTTTTCGCATTGGTTTTTGCGGCACGGGGGTTATCAAGGCAGGAGAAATTTGCAACGTGAAGGATTTTTCTTCAGCGGTGATTCGTATTGCCAGAGAACGCAAGGGGATTGCAGATAATATTTGTCCACAACTGGTGGATAACGGTAGGGTGGTTAGCACCTTGATTGTCTCACCGCCAGCAGGGGGAAAAACTACGTTGTTGCGAGATATGGTACGTCAATTTTCTAATGGGATTTCTGAGATACAACCTCAACGAATCACTTTAGTGGATGCGCGTGGGGAGGTGGCAGCCGTTCATTTTGGGGTGCCACAATTAGATGTTGGTAGACATACAGATGTGCTAGATGGTTACCCGAAAGAGCAAGGCATGATGATAGGCGTACGAACCATGAATCCTCAAATTTTAGCGGTGGATGAAATTACCAATCCATTGGATTTAGAAGCAATGGTGCAGGGTGCTTATTGTGGAGTGTCATTGTTTGCCACTGTCCATGGGACAACCATGGCAGAATTGGCACACAAACCCTTATATCGAGGTGTGTTGGAGAGTGGTATTTTTCAGCGTGTGGTCACCATTTCTTGTGGTAATTCTGGACGGATTTACAAGGTGGAGGTGATGGCATGAGCAGTATTTTAGGTGGACTGTTGATTGGGTTAGGCTGTGGAGGCGTGTGGTGGATAGAGATTAAATCCCAGCGTAATAAAATGGATACAATGGGGAATATGGCCAGTGCTATGCTGGAAATTCGCAGTGAAATTCAAACCAATCAAACCCCATTGCCACGTATTTTTTTGCGTTTAAGCCAAACTTATACAGGGGTAACGGGGGTGTTTTTCTCACAAGTATATCAGGGGATACAAGCTGAAAAAACCTTAACAGAAAGCTGGGAACAGGCGGTAAATGTGTGTTTTTTAGAGGGTGAAATCCAAGATGTTTTGCATCAGTTGGGCTACACCTTCTCTGGAGATAGTGAAAAGATATGTAAAGTGTTATTACTTGTCAATGACTATTTTAAAGGTATTCTTACAGATATTCGTAGTAAAATGCCAGAAAAAAGACGCAGTTTTGGAGCTATGTGTTTTTCTGGCGGTGCATTGCTGTTGATTTTACTGGTGTAAGGGGTGAAGGCGGAAATGGATGTAGATTTGATTTTTAAAATTGCTGCCATCGGCATCTTGGTGGCAGTGCTTAATCAGTTGTTGGTGCGCTCTGGTCGGGAGGAGCAGGCTATGATGACCACCTTGGCTGGGCTTGTGACGGTGCTGATGATTTTGGTGCAGGAAATCCATAATTTGTTTGAACTCATCCGCACGCTCTTTGGATTTTAGATATGGAAATGGTGTTTGAAATCACAGTGGGGTGTTTGGTCACCGCGTTGCTTGCCTTGGTGGTGGCCAAGTCTGCGCCTGAGATGGCACTGGTGTTGATGCTGGGGTGCACTGTGGTGGTGATGGTGTATCTGGCGCAGGTGATGGGGCAGGTGGTTGGTTTTTTCCAAACGCTAGCCAACTACGGAGGGTTAAGCGAAGGACTCCTTGAACCATTGCTCAAATCCATGGGCATCGCCGTGGTGGTGAAGGTGGGGAGCAGTTTATGCCGTGACGCAAATGCATCGGCATTGGGGGCTGTGGTGGAGTTGTCTGGCACAGTGTGCGCCTTGTCTGTGGCTTTGCCGCTGGTGGAAACGGTCTTAGGGAAGTTGGTGGAGTTGATGGGGTGAAGCGAGTGATTTTATGGCTGTTTATCGCATGGCGCTTGACCACCTTTGCCTACGGTTTGGATACGGTGGATACCTTGCTGGCGGCCTTGCCTGACCAGACGCAAAATTTGATAGAAAAGGTGGAATTATCCACCATAGACGGACTTTTAGAGGGGATTGATGCGTTGCTTACAGCTGGCACAGACTTGGTGGCAGAGGTGGTACGCAGTCAGTTGACCACGGTGGCGCTGATTTTGGTGACGGTAATACTATGCGCCATGGTGGAGAGCATCCATGGTGATTTAAAACAGGAAAATCTAGCTTTACCGATGGTGGGCGCCTTATCAGTCAGTCTTTTATCGGCAGGCAGCTTAGAGTCTATGATGGGGCTGGGCGCTTCTACCATTGAAACACTAGAGGTGTTTTCTCATGTGCTGTTGCCCACCATGGCAGCCGCCACCGCCGCCAGCGGTGCCGTGACTTCAGCAACGGTGGGGCAGGTGACCACGGTGTTTTTTGTAGACCTACTCATTAGTGCCATCAATCAATTGCTTTTGCCAATGGTATATCTATACATCGGAGCCATCACCGCCAGCGCCATGCTTCAAAAAGGAAACCCCATGGACACATTGGCCAGTGTGCTCAAGCGTGGGATTACATGGCTGCTTTGCAGTGGACTGTTTTTATTTACCTTATATTTATCGGTAATGCGAGTGATGGCAGGTTCAGTGGACGGGGTCAGCGTAAAAATTGCACGCACCACCATTTCTGGGGTGGTTCCTGTGGTGGGAAGTATCATTGCCGACGCATCAGAGGCGGTTCTCTCTGGGGCTGGCGTGCTGAAAAATACTGTGGGTATTGCAGGGACGTTGGGGATTTTAGGGTGTTGCCTTTATCCATTTTTACAATTGGGGGTGCAATATTTGCTGTATAAAATCACCGCATTTTTGGCAAGTTTGGTAGGTTCTAGTGGGCTTTGCAAGCTGATTGATGGACTGGGTGGCGCCTTTGGGTTGGTATTGGGGATGACAGGGGCGTGTGCTTTGCTGTTGTTAATCTCAGTGTTATCGTCGGTAGGGGCGGTGGTGCCATGATGGAGGCAGTGCGCGGATGGATTTTATCGGTGGTAGTGGTGTCGATGTTGGTGAGTTTATCACAGGCGATGGTGCCAAAAGGCACTCTCGCTGGGGTGAGCAATTTCATCGGTGGGTTGCTGTTGCTGATTACCTTATTGACGCCATTATCACAGCTTGATAGTTGGCTGTTGCCGGAGGGATTAGACGATTATCGCGACCAAATTCAAGACCAGCAACTGGCGTTGACAACCATGCAACAAACCCAGCTAGAAATAGGCATAGAGGAAGGCGTGGAAACATATATTTTAGACAAAGCAACAGCTTTGGGAATTGTGTGTCAAGTGGAGGTGGTGACAGCGTTGGACGACAGTGGCACACCTGTGCCTGTGGCGGTATGTTTTGATGTGCCATGGGATGAGGCGTTGTCGCTGTATGTGGAGCAGACCCTTGGCATTGGGCAGGAAGGACAAACATGGCATGAAAATCAGTGACGTGAAAACAAAATGGAAGCAATATCAATATGTAGCACTGGTGCTGGGATTGGGGGTGGTGCTGTTGGCATGGCCCAAAGATGAAACGCCAGAGCCTATAGAAGAAGTGGCAGACAATGGCTGGAGTTTGCAAGCGGTGCAAGCGGAAATGGAGCAGGTGTTAGGCTGTATTGACGGTGTTGGACAGGTGCAGTTGATGTTGAGTTTAGACACAGAGGGCACTGTCACCTTGGCGCAGGATGGCCAGCTGTCTTATAGCGGCGATGCCCAGTCGCCAGAGTCATATTCTCGCATCAGCGAGATAATTGTAGTGGAGCAAAATGGAGAGGAAAGGGGTCTGGTGACCCAGCAGACTTACCCTGTATATCGTGGGGCATTGGTGGTGTGCGAAGGGGGAGACAACCCCACTGTGCGCTTGGCAGTGACCCAAGGGGTGGCGGCGCTGACAGGATTGGGAACCGACCGTATTACGGTGGCAACATGGAAATCATCATTTGGAGGAGGAACAGCATGAAAGGTAAAAGACTTTGGAGGCAGAATTTTAAACGCAACGCATCTTTGGTGACCATGGGGATTTTGGTGTGTGGTGCAGCAGCGCTGAATTGGAGCTATTCTACCCAAGCGGGTGTGGAAGTGGCGGCAGAAGCCGAGGAGCGAGTGGTGGGACAGACGGTACTGGTATCCAGTGACGAAAGCGACACTATTTTAGAGGTGGCAGATATGGAAGACGGCGTGGCTGTGGTCAGCGCCGACGAAAGTGATTACTTCGCCACCGCCCGATTGACCCGTCAGCAAGCACGGGACAGTGCTGTGTTCTTATTGCAAGAGGCGGCAGCGCAAGAAGGGGCTGATGAGGCCGTCGCCACTATGGCCAGCCAAGAAATCCAAAATCTAGCCGCCTATACCTTGGCAGAAACCCAAATTGAAAATCTAGTGACTGCTAAGGGGTATGTGGATTGCGTTGCTTTTATGGGAGAGGAAAGCGTCAGCGTCGTGGTAGGCACTGTGGAGGGGGATCTGACCACGGCTGATGTTGCGAAAATCAGCGATATTGCCATGAGTGAGACAGGGTATACCGCCAGCCAAGTAAAGATTCTGGCATCAGATTAAAGACATAGACTACCAGACAGCGAAGGAATTCACGTTGAATTTCTTCGCTGTCTAGCTGTCAAAAAAGACGCCATGCGTGGCGTTTTTTTTGACAGTTAGACAATCGGCCAAGTGAAAATGTTTAAAACGATGCAATTTCGTTGGATTTTGCAATATTATAGTCATAAAGAATTTCGGATTAGGGTGATTAATTTTATTGGAGGCGGGCTCCGCCCCCTCGAGCTCCCCCGAGCAGGGTTCTTTGACACGCTGTTTTTTAACAAAAAAGTTGTTGTAATGGCGGTATAAATGTGGTATACTATACACCAAAGAATGAGAAAGTGGGTTAGAGCCTTTAGGTGCCTACTTTTTAAAAAATCAGTCAATGTGAAGGAGATACAACACTATGAGTGAAAGCAAAGAATACCTAACCCTTCCAGAAGAAAATGGCAGTATCAATATTTCAGAAGATGTCATTGCCACCATTGCAGTGGGTGCTGTGCGTGAAGTGGAAGGCGTATCTGGCATGATGGGGCCACATGGGGCCAGCGTCAGCGATATGACCACCCGTAAAAGTGCACAAAAGTCTATCCGTGGTGTGAAAATTGACATGACCGGTACGGCTATGGTGCTGGATTTATATGTAACTGTGCAATATGGCACCGCCATTCCAGAGCTTGCTGAAAATGCCCAAAAGGCAGTGATGGCAGCCGTGGAAGGTATGACCGGTAGCGCCGTGGGGGCAGTGAATGTCCACGTTGGCGGTATCACGATGTAAGGAAAGAAAAGAGAAAAATATGGTTCGTAATACTGCGCGAGAAATCGCCATTCACCTGTGCTATGAAGTCAGTTTCACAGGCAATGATATCAAAACCCTGTTAGACAACCGCCTAAAAGTGGAGTCTTTTGCCGCCTTGGCTGGCGAGGATGAACTCTACAAAGAAGCCCCTAATGTCAAGCAAGGGGAATATATTCGCCACTTGGTGCTAGGCGTGGCTGAGCATGGTGCCGAATTGGACAATTATATTGCCAAGTACGCCAAAGGCTGGGATTTTGCCCGTATTCCCTTGGTGGCTTCTGCCATCATGCGTGTGGCTATGTTTGAAATCCTATATATGCCTGAAATCCCTAACGGTGTGTCTATCAACGAAGGGGTAGAGATTGCCAAAAAATACGAAACACCTGAAACTGTCTGTTTCATCAACGGCATCTTGGGTAGCTTCGTCCGCCAAGAACTTCCTGAAGAAGGAAAATAAAGTTTGTAAAATTTGCTACAAAGGCTATATTTTAACAAAAACGTAGGGAATGGTCTTGACCATTCCGTTCCCGAGGGTGCTGTGTGCATCAAGGGGGGCGGAACGGTCAAGACCGTTCCCTACGGCTACATTTTATGTATTATGGGTATTTCCAATAGAAAAGGAGACTCTATGGAAGAACAACAAGTCTTGGGCGTTACCCAAGTCAATGAGATGGTGAAAACCATTTTAGATGGCGCGCCTATGCTCCAAAAATTACTGGTGCGTGGGGAATTGTCCAACTATAAAATGTACCCCTCTGGTCACCATTATTTTACGTTGAAAGACCAAGATGGTGCTTTGCGGAGCGTGATGTTCAAAGGCTCTGCAACCAAATTGCGGTTTCAGCCCCAAAATGGCATGAAGGTCATTGCCTCTGGTCGGATTGCCGTGTTCCCACGAGATGGGGCCTATCAATTATATTGCACAAGTTTGTCACCAGATGGGATTGGCGATTTATATGTAGCCTTTGAACAACTGAAAGAAAAGCTGTATCAAGAAGGTCTATTTGACCAGCAGTATAAAAAGCCTTTGCCGGCCTACCCCCAAACCATTGCCATCATCACCTCTTCGGCTGGGGCGGCTGTCCACGATATGATTCGGATTTTGCGTAGCCGATATCCCATTGCAAAAGTGAAGTTGTTGCCTGTTCGTGTCCAAGGGGTGGAAGCCCCAGCGGAAATTGCAGGTGCCATACGCTTTGCAAACCGTCACCAGTTGGCTGATGTGATCATCACTGGCCGTGGCGGTGGTTCTATGGAAGATTTGTGGGCATTTAACGATGAACGAGTGGCACGGGCAATTTTTGCTTCCGATTTGCCAGTCATTAGTGCAGTGGGTCATGAGCCCGATGTAACCATTGCGGATTTTGTTGCTGATGCACGGGCGTCGACACCGTCCAATGCTGCAGAAATTGTGGTGCCAGACCAAGGGGAACTACTGCGGAATTTGCAGTCTATGGGTGGCAGTCTCAACTATTTGCAAAGCCAGCGTATTGAACAATTACGCTTGCAATGGGACAAGCTGGCAACCTCCCGTGTGCTAGTAAATCAAATGGCATATGTGGAAGATAAGTCTATGATGTTATCTTACTTACAGCAACGATTTGGTGATGTTTCTGCCAATATATTGGGGAGAAAGCAACAATCTCTGGCTGTTTTGGCTTCGTCATTAGATGCGATGAGCCCGTTGAAGGTGTTGGGACGTGGCTATGCCATGGTGCAAACAAAAGGCGGCGTTATTGTGAAAAACTGTGGTGATGTGGCTGTGGGAGATCAAATCAATGTGACCGTAGGCGACGGCATATTACACTGTCAAGTGAGTGAAAAGGAGACGATACAATGAGTGAAAAAGTGACGTTTGAAGCCCAAATTCAACGTTTGGAGCAAATTGTGGCACAATTGGAGCGTGGCGATGTGGCCTTGGCTGATTCGCTGGCGCTATTTGAAGAAGGCACTAAATTGGTGGCAGCTTGTAGCGGAGAACTAGAGCAAGCTGAGCAACAAGTGGTGCGTTTGATGAAGGGGAGCGATGGCAACCCTGTTGAGCTGGCTTTTGGAGGCGAAGACAATGGATAAAGCAACTTTTGATGCCCAATATCAGACCTATTTGCAGGCGGTGGAGGACTATTTGCGAGGTTTATTCACTGCAAAAACGGACTATGACCAAATTTTTACCGCCATGCGTTATAGCTTGTTGGCAGGGGGAAAGCGTATTCGTCCTATTTTGACGCTTGAATTTGCACGGTTGTGTGGATTGGATTGGCATAAAGCATTGCCCGTTGGCTGTGCCTTGGAATTGGTGCACACCTACTCTCTCATTCACGATGATTTGCCCTGCATGGACGATGATGATTTGCGACGCGGTAAACCAACCAGTCATAAGCAATTCGGTGAAACTTTGGCCATTTTGGCTGGGGATGCGTTACAACCTGCGGCTTTCGAATTGATTTTGTCGGCAGTGGATTTAAGGGATACAGCCCGTGCCAACTGTGCCTTGATTTTGGCAAAAGCCGCTGGGGCTGACGGCATGGTGGGTGGACAGGTGTTGGATACATTGTGCCATGCCACTACCCAAGACCAACTGGCTCAAGTCCATCGACTGAAAACAGGCGCCTTGCTCATGGCTGCGTGTCAGTTGGGATGCGCTGCTGCTGATGGGGATGAACTGCAACTTAACTGCGCTAAAATCTATGGTGAAAACTTAGGGATGGCCTTCCAAATCCGTGACGATGTGTTAGATGTGGTGGGGGACGAGGCAGACTTTGGCAAACCCATCGGCTCTGATGAAGCCTGCGGAAAAACCACCTATGTGAATTTATTGGGGATTGATGGTTGTGCCCAAGCGGTGGAGCGGTGTACTGTTACTGCCTGCGATGCAGTGGCAACTTGGGGCGATGATGGCTTTTTGCAGTGTTTGGCTAAGTCACTAGCTGGAAGAAATCACTAAAAAATTTACAAATGGAATATTCATAAAATCTTGTATATTTCCATTCTTTATGGTATACTATGTATCAGCTAAGCGGCGGTGCAGTATTCTAGTCAGATCTGCCGGCTCTGAAGGAGGGGCTAAAAATCCTCTAAAGGGCACATCGATGAAACCTCTGGTGCTTGCTTGATACGCCCAGTTTTGGGTGGGTGCTGGGGGAAGCGTGTATACGCTTGCGATTTTAGGGCGCTGTCCAATGGCATGGACAATCCGACCCTACTATCGTGGAGACCTGTTCTTGTGCACGGACGTACTCCCAACGTGGTATTCGGCACGTGTACGAAACAGATTATAAACCTGCAATGCGGTGCGTCTGGCGATTTTCGCTGGTAACGCTGTGTGCAGACGTAGCCTGCCTTGCGTGGATTTTGGTGAATTGAGGAATTGTAAGCAAGTACACTCTGGCCGGAGTGTGGTTGTGATTGCCCATGAAACCTTGTCTGCAAAAGAGGCTAGGAGTCGGTTAGACTGTAGTGGAAAACACCTAGACTGTCCCACAAGGGCAAGCGATGGATTGCAGTGCGGACTCAGTGGCAATCGGGTCTCATGGTTGGCAACGCCATGACGTGATATTGAAAGGGGAACCGCCTTCATCGGCAACGAGAGGTATGTCACGGGGAAATCCTACCCGTACCTAAGCCGTAAGATTTACATTGTTTGCTGCCGCTGCCTTAGCAACATCACTTTGTATTTGACCAACTGGTCAATGGAGGAACTTTCTTGAAAAAGAACAAACCCAATAAAAAGGCCAAAGAAGATTCGCAGGTTCAATGGATTTTGCGAATCTTTTTTATTGCAGTGTGTCTATCTGCCACCTTGAGTTTGATATCAGAAACAGTGCTACAGCGTGCTGATTTAATTGTTGCAGTGCTGATTTTGTTGTTGTTTATCACGGTGGGCATCTGCTTTGATGTCATCGGTGTTGCGGTGACGGCCGCTGACCCAAAACCCTTTCGCTCCATGGCGGCTCGCAAGCAAAAAGGCGCCAAAGAAGCGTTGGGACTTTTGCAAAAAGCAGAGCGTGTGTCTAGTATTTGTAACGACGTGGTGGGTGATATTTGCGGCATCGTCAGTGGTACTACCGCCGCCGTCATTGTACTGCAAATTAACAGCGTGATTTCCGTTTCTAGCGTGCTCATTAGCGTGCTAGTGACAGCACTGATTTCTGGTCTTACCATCGGCGGCAAGGCCATCGGTAAAAATATTGCCATCAATCAAAGCACCCGTGTGATATACTGGGTGGGGCGTGTGCTCTATGTGTTCCGTCGGCGCTAAAAAGAAGATACCTAGAAAGGCAAGTCTATGATTTTGGATACCATTCATAGCCCAGCAGATGTAAGGCAGTTAAGCCTTTCAGAGTTGGAGATGCTAAGCGGAGAAATTCGTGAATTTTTAATACAATCTGTCGCCCAAACTGGGGGGCATTTAAGCTCTAATCTAGGGGCGGTGGAATTAACCATCGCCCTCCATCGTGTTTTTGATACACTCCAAGACCCGTTGGTATTTGATGTGGGACATCAGGCTTATGTCCATAAATTGCTCACTGGTCGCAAAGACCAATTTCATACGTTGCGGCAATGGGATGGGCTGTCTGGATTCCCAAAACCATATGAAAGCCCCCATGATGCCTTCATTGCAGGACACGCGTCTAACTCGGTTTCAGTGGCGTTAGGTATGGCAAGGGCTTTGGCTTTACAGGGGAAGGATAGCAGTGCTTTAGCTCTCATCGGTGATGGGGCGTTGTCTGGTGGTCTTGCCTATGAGGGGCTCAGTGATGCTGGTGGTTCTAAGTTGCCACTGATTGTCATTTTGAACGACAATGGTATGTCCATTCAGCCTAATGTGGGCGGGATGCACCGACATTTGCGGGATTTGCGATGCCAGCCATCGTATTATCACTTTAAAAAATGGTACCGTAGTTTGTTTGGAAAACAGCCTCAGAGAAACCCATTGTATCGTCAAATCCATAAGGTGAAAACGTCGTTAAAGCGTGCCATTTATCCCAAAAGCTCCTTGTTTGAAGATATGGGATTTGTCTATTTGGGGCCTGTGGATGGTCATGATATACAGCAATTGACCCAGACCTTTGACTGGGCAAAAAAACTGCAATGTCCTGTGGTGGTGCACGTGAAAACCATCAAAGGAAAAGGGTATCGCTTTGCAGAAGAGAATCCCGGTAAATTTCATGGTGTTTCACCTTTTGACCCCAAAACAGGGGTGACCAAGAGCGGTGATAGCTTTTCTAGTCACTTTGGGGCAGAGTTGGTCGCATTGGCCGGTGAAAACCCCAAGCTTTGTGGCGTCACCGCCGCCATGGCTGACGGCACTGGGCTTTCACCCTTTGAAATCGCCTATCCAGAGCGATTTTTTGATGTGGCCATCGCTGAAGGCCACGCCGTTGCCATGAGTGCTGGGCTATGTAAGACAGGGATGCGCCCTGTGTTTGCAGTCTATTCCACTTTTTTGCAACGAGGATATGATATGCTGTTCCACGATGTGGCGCTACAAAGTTTACCTGTGGTGTTTGGCATTGACCGTGCGGGTTTAGTGGGTGCAGATGGGGAGACCCATCATGGCTGTTTAGATGTGCAGTATTTGTGCCAAATTCCGAATTTTACCGTACTTTGTCCTAGCAATTATGCAGAAATGACCACTATGCTTCACTGGGCGACCAGTCAAGAAGAGGGGCCTGTGGCCATTCGTTACCCACGGGGTGGGGAAGGGGAATTTATCCAAGATACGGCTTTGAAAACCACGGTTGAGCTACGTAGCGGTGCCGATGTGACTCTTGTGGGGTATGGGATGTGTGTCAATCATTTGTTAGAGGCGGCGCACACGTTAGAAACATTGGGTGTGCAGGCAAAAGTGGTGAAATTAAACCGGATTGCCCCCCTTGATATTGGTGATTTACAAGAAACCTTAGGCAATCAAAATACCATGATTGTGGTGGAGGATTGCTTTGGCGCTGGCTGTGTGGGTCAGCGAATTGGTGCGATTTTGGCTCAGCAAGGCTGTGGGTCAAAGCGACTGATTTTGAAAAATTTAGGGAAGACCTTTGCGCCCCAAGGAAGTGTGGCGCAGTTGGAGCACAGTTTTGGATTGGATGCCGCTGGCATTGTCCAAGCTGTGATGGAGGAGAAACAATGAGTGAGAAAAAGCGACTAGATGTGCTCTTAGTAGAGCGAAATTTGCTAGAAAGTCGGCAAAAAGCCCAGGCTGTGATTATGAGCGGGCAAGTGTTTGTGAAAGGACAGCGTGTGGACAAGCCTGGCACTGCCATTGCCGTGGATGCAGAGGTGGAAGTCCGTGGGAATTTACTGCGTTATGTGAGCCGTGGCGGCTTGAAATTGGAAAAGGCTAT
Source organism: Bengtsoniella intestinalis (assembly GCF_039719005.1). Classification (GTDB taxonomy): domain Bacteria; phylum Bacillota; class Clostridia; order Oscillospirales; family Oscillospiraceae; genus Oscillibacter; species Oscillibacter intestinalis. The sequence goes on from NZ_CP133584.1 coordinate 264,080, forward strand.
GGCGGAGTTCCCCATTTCCTTGGAAAATACCATCTGCGGTGATATTGGTGCATCTACTGGTGGTTTTACCGATTGTATGTTGCAAAATGGTGCGCAAAAGGTGTATGCCGTGGATGTGGGCTATGGGCAACTGGCATGGAAATTACGCAGTGATGAACGTGTGATTTGTATGGAGCGTACCAACGCACGATATTTAGACCGAGAACAAATTCCAGAGCCTTTGGATTTTGCCTCTATCGATGTTAGTTTTATCTCCTTGAATTTGATTTTGCCTGCTGTGCACCGTGTGTTGGGAGACCAAGGACAGGTGGCCTGTCTCATCAAGCCCCAGTTTGAAGCTGGGCGAGAAAAGGTGGGTAAAAAAGGGGTTGTCCGTGACCCTGCTGTCCACTTAGAAGTGTTGGAACAATTTTTAGAGCATGCAAAGGCTTCTGCCTTTACAGTTCTTGGTATCAGCTATTCTCCCATCAAAGGTCCTGAGGGAAATCTAGAATATTTAGGCTTTTTACAAAAAGGGGAAGCACCACCCCAGCCTGATTTTGATTTGAAAGCGCTGGTGGCTGAATCCCATGCAACCCTGCCTCAAAACGGAGGTGACATTTGATGAAACGGATCATTTTATGCCCCAATCCCAACCGCGATAGAGGGATGGTGGCCACCCAAGCGGCAGATAAAATTCTTAAAGAAATGGGTTTTGAAACCGTTGTTTGTTCGCCGTTTCGAGATCAAAAAGATGGTATTTTCGCACCCTATAAAGCGTTGCCATTGTTGCCGGAATTGCGCCAATCTGACTTGCTAGTCACCTTTGGTGGTGACGGCACCATTTTGCATCTTGCCAAGCTTGCGGCATTGAATCGCATTCCCATTTTAGGCATCAATATGGGAAGCCTTGGCTTTGTAGCAGAGTTGGAGGCATTGGAGTTGTCAGCATTGTATAAGCTAAAGGACTGGGATTTCACCGTGGAAAATCGTATGATGTTAGACGTTCATGTAACCCGTGAAGGCAAACAGGTTTACACAAACCTCGGGCTCAATGATGCGGTGATTCGTGAAGGCCCTATCTCCCATGTGATTCACCTGCGGATTGAGTCAGACGGGCATCACTTGGCGGATATTGCTGGAGATGGCGTCATCATTGCAACCCCCACTGGTTCTACCGCCTACGCACTCTCTGCAGGGGGACCTGTGGTTGAGCCTATGGCGCAAACCATGGTGGTGTGCCCCATTTGTACCCACAATATGCGGTTTTCTTCCTACGTGTTGTCTCCAGATCATACGTTGACCATTCAATTAGAGCGTAACGGTCGTAAGCCTGTGTACCTGTTTGTAGACGAAAGCCGTGGTTTTTCCCTGCGTTCTGACGATATAGTGACTGTAAAACGCTCCAAATCTGTGATGAAATTGGTGCGTTTAAGTGAAAAAAGTTTCTGCGAAGTATTCGCAAAGAAAATGTTACCAGGAGGTTTTGGCAATGAAAAATAACCGTCAATCTATGATTTTAGACATCATCGCCAGCGAGAATGTTGAAACCCAAGAGCAACTGTTGTTGCGCTTGCAAGAACGTGGCATTTCCAGCACGCAAGCCACTATTTCTCGTGACATCAAGCAACTTCATTTGATCAAAGAACCTGTGGGGCAAGGGGTGTATAAGTACGCTGTGTCTGGCAACCGTACACGACTTAACTTCGCCGAGCGTCTGCGTACCATTTTTCGGGAAAGTATCACTAGCATCGATTGCGCTCAAAATATGGTGGTGGTGAAAACTATGCCCGGTTTGGCCAGTGCGGCCTGTGCTGCCATCGATGATATGGATTTGACCTATATGGTGGGTAGCCTTGCAGGGGATGACACCGCTTTTTTGGTGATGCGAGACAGTGCTTCAGCCCTAGAACTGTGTAATGAAGTGAGAGAGATGCTGTAAAGTTAAATTGCTTTACAATGCAAGTAGGAGTAAGAAATGTTAGAACTGCTACACATTGAACAGATTGCTTTGATTGAACAAGCAGACATTCGTTTTCATGTGGGATTCAATGCTTTGACTGGTGAAACAGGGGCAGGGAAGTCCATCATCATTGATGCGATGGGTGCTGTTTTAGGGGGACGTACGTCACGGGAACTCATTCGCACAGGGGCCAATCGTGCCTTTGTCAGCGGCTTGTTTTCCCATGTCAACCCTACGTTGCCAGCGTTGGTAGAACAGGGAATTGTCCCCGATGAAAACGGAGAATTGCTATTACAGCGAGAGTTGACCATCGATGGGAAAAATACCTGCCGTATCAACGGTCGTCCTGTCTCTGTGAGTCAATTACGCCAAGTGGGGCAAGATCTTCTGAATATTCATGGTCAACATGATGGACAACAGTTGATGGATGAGACCTTACACGGTGTGTATTTAGACCGTTTTGGCAACATTCAACAGCCTCTTTTTGCCTATCAAACTGCATTTGAATCCTATCAAGCCCTGCAAAGCCAAATTAAATCTTTGCAGATGGATGAAGCGGAAAAAATTCGGAAAATGGACAGTTTGCGCTTTCAAATCAAGGAAATAGAGCGTGCAGAGTTGCAAGATGGGGAAGAAGAAGAACTGCTGGCTCGTCGGAATCTGCTTCGCAACGGTGAAAAGTATTTGACTGCTTTGTCTGGCGCTGACTATGCCATGGGTGGCGACGATGAGTCTATGGGGGCAGTGGCGCTGATGAAGCAGGCGCTGCAAGCCTTGGCGCCTATCCGCAATTTAAGCGAAGATTTGGGGAAGTTATACGCCCAATTGTCCCAAGTGCAAAGCGATGCCTATGATTTGGCAGAGTGGATTGGGGATCAACGGAGCGCCTTTGAATTCTCTCCAGCAGAGCTGGATGCAGTGGAGTCGCGTAGTGACCTGATTTATCGATTAGAGAAGAAATACGGTAATACTATAGCAGAAATATTGCAATATCTTGATAAATGCCGCAAAGAATTGGATGACATTCAAACGGCTGATGACACGTTGGTGCGCCTGCAAGGGAAGCTGGCCAAGGCAGAAAAAGCTGTGGTGGAGGCAGGTGGCGTATTAACCAAGGCACGGCAATCTGCTGCCAAAGAATTGGAAGTGCGTATCTTGCAAGAACTGCGAGATTTGGATATGCACAAAATTCAATTTGTCATTGAATTCACATCCAAAGCACCAGCCATAGACGGTTGCGATACCATTCGCTTCTTGATGTCAGCCAACGCTGGTGAGGCGGTAAAGCCCATCGCCAAGGTAGCATCTGGCGGTGAATTGGCGCGGATTATGCTTGGGTTAAAGAATGTTTTGGCCGAGCAAGAGGCCATTGCCACCATGGTGTTCGATGAAGTGGACACGGGCGTATCTGGTCGGGCGGCACAAAAAGTGGCGCAAAAGCTGGCGCAGGTTTCTCGCCACAAGCAAGTGCTCTGCGTGACCCATTTGCCCCAATTGGCAGCCATGGCAGATGTGCATTTTGCTGTTACTAAAGGAGAAGTAAAGGGAAGAACCTTTACAGAACTTTTGGAGCTTGACCGTTCCAAACGTATGGCAGAATTGGCCCGTATCAGCGGTGGTGATGTGATTAGTGAGGCGCTACTGCAAAGTGCAGGAGAATTGTTAGACAGCGCTACCACCTACCGAAACGGACTGGAGGGATAAACCATGCCTATGGGAATTTCCATTGCACTTAATATTATCTCCGCCTTCATCGGCATTGCCTTTTTTGCCAGTTTGATTACTGCCATCAACCCACGTTGGACATGGCGCACCTTTGAAAAATGGAAGGCCACCGAAGAACCCACCGATGCCTATTTCAAGGTGCGTCGGATTGTGGGATTGGTGTTCGCCATCATCACAGGTGCCATCTGGGCAGTTCCAACGGTGGTATCTTGGTTTTGATAAAAGAAAGTCTTGAAGTTTTGGTAAATTCATCAAAATTATCGTTGACTTTTTGGTGATTACTCTATATTATAATAGTGTTATAAATTGTGCCCTCTATCCCAAGAGGATGGAGGGTTTTTTACGAAATCCGACAAACATTGAAGGAGATTACAGATATGCAAATTTATGAAGAACTGGTAGAACGGGGCCTCATCGCCCAAGTGACCAACGAAGCAGAAATCAAGGAAATGATCAACGCTGGTAAGGCTGTGTTTTACATTGGCTTTGACCCCACTGCTGACTCTCTCCACGTGGGACACTTTATGGCGCTGTGTTTGATGAAACGTCTGCAAATGGCTGGCAACCGCCCCATCGCGCTCATCGGCGGTGGCACTGGCATGGTGGGTGACCCCTCTGGCCGTAGCGATTTGCGTAACGTGCTGACCACAGAAACCATTCGCCACAATTGCGATTGCTTCAAAACCCAAATGGAGCGCTTCATCGAATTCGGTGAAGGCAAGGCTCAAATGGTGGATAACGCCGACTGGCTCATGGGTTTGAACTATGTGGAACTACTGCGCGAAGTGGGGGCTTGCTTCTCTGTCAACAATATGCTCCGTGCTGAGTGCTACAAGCAACGCATGGAAAAAGGCTTGTCCTTCTTGGAATTTAACTACATGATTATGCAGTCTTACGACTTCTATCATCTGTTCAAACACTATGGCTGTAATATGCAGTTTGGCGGCAACGACCAATGGAGCAATATGTTGGGCGGCACCGAACTGATTCGTCGTAAGCTGGGCGAAGATGCCCACGCCATGACCATCACCTTGCTGATGAACTCCGAAGGCAAGAAGATGGGCAAGACTGCCAACGGTGCTGTTTGGCTGGACCCCAACAAGACCGCACCTTACGAATTCTATCAATACTGGCGTAACGTAGGCGACGACGATGTGCTCAAGTGCATCCGTATGCTGACCTTCTTGCCCATGGAAGAAATCCGTGCCATGGACGGCTGGGAAGGCAGTGAGCTAAACCGTGCCAAGGAAATTCTGGCCTTCGAGCTGACCAAGCTTGTCCACGGGGAAGAAGAAGCCAAAAAGGCCGAAGAAACCGCTAAGGGTTTGTTTGCTGGCGGTGGCTCTTTGGACAATATGCCTGCCACGGAACTGACTGCTGATTTGTTTGAAGACGGCAAGATAATTGCCGCCAAGCTGTTGGTAGCCTGTGGTCTGGTGGGGTCTAATGGTGAAGCCCGACGCCTGATTCAACAAGGTGGCGTATCCATCGCTGATGGCAAGCCTACCGCCTTTGATACCCCCTATGCACAAGGTGATTTTGCTGGCGACGGCATCATCATCAAAAAGGGCAAAAAAGTATTCCATCGTGCATATACGGTGTAACAATTCTATTAATTTAAAGGAAAAAATTCATGATTACTGTTATTGACGTCAGTGTCAACTTTAGTGGCGTGCCTCTGTTTAAGCACGTTGATTTGAAATTCACCCCTGGCAACTGCTACGGCATCATCGGTGCCAATGGTGCAGGTAAAACCACCTTTTTGCGTGTGCTCTCTGGGGATTTAGATCCCTCTACAGGGGAAGTGATTATCCCCAAAACCGAACGTATGTCTGTGCTGAAGCAAGACCATTTCCGCTACGATGAGTACACTGTGCTAGACACAGTTATCATGGGCAATGAGCGTTTGTACAACATCATGAAGGAAAAAGATGCCTTGTACGAAAAGGAAGATTTCACCGATGAGGATGGCGTCCGTGCCTCTGAGTTGGAAGGTGAGTTTGCCGAAATGGACGGTTGGGAATCTGAGTCTAACGCCAGCCGTTTGGTGCAAGGTCTTGGCCTTTCCAACGATATTTTGTACCAAGAAATGTCTAGCCTGACTGCAAAGGAAAAGGTGAAGATTTTGCTGGCACAAGCTTTGTTCGGTAAGCCTGACATCATCCTCCTTGACGAACCTACCAACCACTTGGACATCGCCGCCATTGAATGGCTAGAAGATTTCTTGATGGAATACGAAGGCCTTATTTTGGTGGTGAGCCATGACCGTCACTTCTTGAACACCGTGTGTACCAACATCGTGGACGTGGACTATGGTCAAATCAAGATGTACGTGGGTAACTACGAGTTCTGGTATGAGTCTAGCCAAATGGTGCAAAAGATGATGAAAGACCAAAACCGTAAAAATGAAGAAAAAATTAAGGAATTACAGTCCTTCATCGAACGCTTCTCTGCCAACAAGTCTAAGTCTAAGCAAGCTACCTCTCGTCGAAAACTGTTGGATAAGCTGAGCGTGGAAGAAATGCCTTCTTCCTCTCGTCGTTATCCGTTTGTGGGCTTCCAACAAGAGCGTGAATGCGGCAAGGACATTTTGCTAGTGGAAAACCTGTCCAAGACTTTGGACGGTGTGAAGGTGCTGGATAATGTGTCTTTCCGCGTCAACCGTGAAGACAAGATTGCCTTCGTGGGCGAGGATGAAATTGCCAACACCACTTTGTTTAAAATCATTATGGGCGAAATGGAACCAGATGAAGGCTCCTACAAATGGGGCACCACCATCTCTACCAGCTATTTCCCCATGGATAACTCCGCCTTCTTCAACGATTGCGACGATAACTTGGTGCAATGGCTGAGCCAATACACCCCCGAAACCACCGAATCTTTTATGCGTACCTTCTTGGGTCGTATGTTGTTCTCTGGGGACGATGTGTTTAAGGCTGTGAAGGTGCTCTCTGGTGGCGAAAAAGTGCGTTGTATGCTGTCTCGCATGATGCTGTTCGGCTCTAACACCTTGGTGCTAGACCAACCCACCAACCACTTGGATTTGGAATCCATCACCGCCGTCAACAACGGTTTGATTGACTATAAGGGTGTCACCTTGTTTTCCTCCCATGACCATGAAATTGTCCAAACTGTGGCAAACCGTATCATGGAATTTAAGCAAGGCGCTTTGACTGATTATCTGGGCAATTATGACGATTATCTGGTGCGTCAAAAAGAAGCAGCAGGCAAGTAAATTGTGTTTAACTGGGCAGGAAACCATGGTTTTCTGCCTGGTTTTATAGAAAGAAAGTGATACACATGGATGGATTGATATTAGCCTTTTCAGTGGTATTCCCCCTGTTTGCATTTATGGTTGTGGGCTATGTGCTGCGCCGTGTGAAGAAGATTGACCCACCCACGGTGGGGAAGCTGAACCAACTGGTGTTTCAGCTTTGCTTACCGTTGGTGGTGTTTTTAAGCATTTACAACAGTGATTTTGAACAGGATTTCTCCCCAAAGCTGATTACCACAGTTTTGTGCTTATCTCTGATTACCTTTGCGCTTTGTATGGTGATTATTCCGCGCATTGAGCCCAGTAACCCCAAGCGTGCGTCCATGATTCAAGGGATTTACCGCAGTAACTTTGTGCTCTTTGGTATTCCTGTGGCACAAGCGGTGTATGGAGATGAGGCGGTGAGCATTACGGCTGTGGCCATTGCGGTTGTGGTGCCGATCATCAACGCGTTGTCGGTGTTTGCCTTGGAGTGGTATTCTGACCGAGGTTGTGACTTCAAACGCATCGGCAAAAGTATGCTCAAGCACCCCATTATCATCGCCGCATTGTCAGGTTTGGCTGTAAAGTTAATTGGCCTTACAATACCTGTTTTAATCACAGATGTGATGAGTGATTTGTCGGCTATGGCTACGCCGTTGGCATTGCTGGCTCTGGGGGCCAGCTTGCGTATGGAGCAGTTGAAGGGTTCGTGGAAACAGATGGTGTTTTGTGCGGTGGCGCGGCTAATTGCGTGTCCATTATTGTATATCAGTGTAGGGATTTTCCTCGGGTTTAGAGGCATTGAGTTGATTCCTATTTTCTGTTTAGCAGCTAGCCCCACGGCAGTGTCCTCCACAGCCATGGCGCAGATGATGGGCGCTGATTATGAGCTGGCAGGGCAGATTGTGGCAGCCACCTCACTGGGTGCCATTTTGACCATTTTTTTATGGATTAGCGTTTTGGAGAATTTACACTTCATTTAACTGCAGTTTGAACGAGAGATAGCGGCGCTATCTCTCGTTTTTTTACACCCAATCCATTGACGGAAGGGGTGATTTTGTGGTATCATATACTGATTTAATATATTTACGAACCAGATAGATGGAGGACTATAAATTTTATGTGGATTGCAGAACATTGGGACGATTACGAATTGCTTGACTGCGGTGGCGGTGAAAAGCTAGAACGCTGGGGCAAGCAAATTTTAGTGCGCCCTGACCCACAGGCCATTTGGGAGACCCCACAGCGTCATCCCGGTTGGAAACGTGCCAACGGTCGTTATCAACGCTCTCAAACGGGGGGCGGTCATTGGGAAAAGAAATCTTTGCCAGAAAGTTGGCAAATGCGTTACCGTGATATAACCTTGCAAGTTAAGCCTATGAATTTTAAACACACTGGGATTTTCCCAGAACAAGCTGCTAACTGGGATTTTGCCATGGATAAAATCCGCAATGCTGACCGTCCTATCCGTGTGCTAAACCTGTTCGGTTACACGGGTGGTGCCACCGTGGCTTGCGCCAAGGCTGGTGCATCGGTGTGCCACGTGGATGCGGCAAAAGGCATGGTGGCTTGGGGCAAGGAAAATGCCAAGCTCTCTGGCTTAGAAGAAGCGCCTATCCGTTGGATTGTAGACGATTGCGCCAAGTTTGTGGAGCGTGAAATTCGCCGTGGCAAACAATATGACGCCATCATCATGGACCCACCCTCTTATGGTCGTGGCCCCAGTGGGGAAGTGTGGAAGTTGGAAGAAAACCTGTATCCCTTTGTGAAGCTGTGTGCAGGTGTCCTGTCTGACAAGCCACTGTTTGTGATTATCAACTCTTACACCACAGGTCTTGCCCCTTCAGTACTGGGGTATTTGTTGCACTTGTTGGTGGCTGAAAAATACGGCGGCAAGTGCACTTGGGATGAACTGGGCTTGCCTGTGACCCAAACTGGTTTGGCATTGCCTTGCGGTGCCACTGGTCGGTGGTTTAGCGAATAACCTTCCCCTAGAAAGGACAAAACCATGATTGAAACCAAAGATTTGGTATTTTCTTACCCTGCCACCGAAGATGATGGCGCGCCTACACTGGCTGTCAATGGAGTGTCGTTGACCTTAGAAACGGGCTCTTTTGTGGTTGTTTTAGGTCATAATGGGTCAGGAAAATCCACCTTAGCCAAAACCTTTAACGGTATTTTGCTTCCCTCAGGTGGACAAGTGCTGATAGACGGCATGGACACCCAAGACCCAGCATTGCTATTGGCCATTCGCCAACGCTTGGGGATGGTGTTCCAAAACCCAGACAATCAGATTACCGCCAACGTGGTGGAAGAAGATGTCGCTTTTGGCCCTGAAAATATGGGGGTTGAAAGTGCAGATATTCGCCAGCGTGTAGACGATGCTTTGGCAGCGGTGGGGATGAGCGACTTTGTGCGCCACGCGCCACACCTGCTCTCTGGCGGGCAAAAACAGCGCATTGCCATCGCTGGGGTCATCGCCATGGAACCTGCGTGCATCGTATTGGACGAAGCCACCGCCATGCTAGACCCTATTGGTCGCCGAGAGGTGCTAGAAGTGGTGGAACGATTGAACCGCGAGAAAAACATCACCGTTGTGCTCATCACCCATCACATGAATGAAGCCGAGCACGCTGACCGCGTGGTGGTGATGAACCATGGACAGGTGGTGATGGACGGCACACCCAAAACCGTGTTTACCCAAGTGGGGAAACTGCGGAAACTGGGCTTAACTGTGCCAGATACGGTGGATGTGCTCTATCGTTTGCAAGCCCAAGGTCTTGACGTTGCCATTGACCAATTATCCGTGGAAGACTGCGCTGATGAAATTCTGCGTGTTTTGAGGAAATAACCATGCAAAAACCGATTTTAGAAGTAAAAAACCTTGTTCATACCTATGGTGCAGGCACCCCGTTTGAACGTAGCGCTGTCAATGGGATGGATTTTGCCATTGAAGAAGGCAGTTTTGTAGGCATTATTGGACACACTGGGTCAGGGAAATCTACCTTGATTCAGCATCTAAATGGCCTGTTAAAGCCCACCAGTGGTGAGGTGTTATTAGATGGGGAAAATATTTGGAAAAATCCAAGAGAAATCCGCAAAATCCGATTCCAAGTGGGGATTGTGTTCCAATATCCAGAGTACCAACTGTTTGAAGAAACGGTGTATAAAGACATTGCCTTTGGCCCAACTAATATGGGTAAAACAGGGGAGGAACTGGATGCTTGCATCCGCAATGCGGCGAAAATCGTTGGTTTGACCCCTGATTTGTTGGAGAAATCTCCCTTTGAGCTCTCTGGTGGACAAAAGCGACGTGTGGCTTTGGCTGGGGTGCTGGCTATGGAGCCTCGTGTGTTGGTGCTGGACGAACCCACTGCTGGTCTTGACCCTGCTGGGCGAGACAATTTGTTGGCCAACATCCGTGATTATCATCGCAATCAAGGCGCCACTGTGATTTTGGTGAGCCATAGCATGGAGGAAATTGCCCAAAATGTTGACCGTATTTTGGTGCTCAAAGATGCCAACGTGTTGATGGATGGCACCCCTGAACAGGTATTTGCCTGCGCTGAGGCCTTGACCCAAGCTGGTTTGGATGTGCCACAGGTGACCCGTGTTGCCATGGCGCTTCACGCAAAAGGCTTGCCCATCGACCCTGCGGTGTATACCGTGGAAGCCTTAGAGCGCCAATTGTTGGTGCTGAGAGGGGAGGGGGCATCATGTTAAAAGATATTACGTTGGGGCAATATTTTCCCGGCAATACCATGGCGCACTGCCTTGACCCTCGCACTAAAATCATTCTGGTGACCCTATACGTCATCGCCTTGTTCAATGCCAGCACGGTCTATGGCTATGCCATGATGGCTGTTGTGCTATTGACCTGTGTGCGTGTCTCAAAAGTTGGACTCAAAGTGTTGGTGCGTGGGCTGAAGCCTGTGGTGCTGATTGTGGTGTTTACAGGGCTTTTAAACTTGTTTTTCACCGCTGGTGATCCTATTTTCTCGTGGTGGATTATTTCAATCTCATGGCAAGGGGTTATCAACGCAAGCTTTATGGTGATGCGGATTTTACTGCTGATTATGGGCACCTTTTTGATGACCTATACCACCAGTCCCATTCGGTTGACCGATGGATTGGAACAGCTCTTAAACCCTTTGAAAAAAATCAAGGTGCCTGTCCATGAGCTGTCGATGATGATGTCCATTGCCTTGCGGTTTATCCCCACATTGATTGAGGAAACCGATAAGATTATGTCGGCACAAAAGGCGCGTGGTGCTGACTTTGAAAGTGGCAATTTGATGCAAAAGGCCAAGGCTATGTTGCCTTTGTTGGTGCCCTTATTTATCAGCGCCTTCCGCCGCGCTGACGAGCTAGCCATTGCCATGGAAAGCCGTTGTTACCACGGTGGTGATGGGCGTACCAAGCTCCATGTGCTCCGCTATGCCTTGCGTGATTATGTGGCACTGGCACTGGGCGTGGTGATTTTGGTGGCGGCGTTCATTTTATAAGAGTGAAGGAGAAACCATGCGCAATATTGCTTTAAAATTGATGTACAACGGCACCGCTTACCATGGGTGGCAGGTACAAAAAACCGAAACCTCAGTCTGCGAAACCATACAAATTGCCATTGAGAAAATCTGCGGTCACCCTGTTCAATTGGTGGGCTGTGGCCGCACCGACGCAGGTGTTCACGCTGAGCGGTATATTGCCAATTTCCGCACCACTTCCAAAATTCCAGTGGAGCGGTTGCCGCTAGCTATTAACACCCACACACCGCCAGACATTGCGGTGGAGGCGGCCTTTGAGGTGGCTGAGGATTTTAACGCCATCGGTTCTTGCATCAAAAAAGAGTATACCTATCGGATTTACAATTCCAAAATTAAAAATCCGTTTTATGTGAACCGTGCCTATTTTTACCCCAAAAAGTTAGATGAAGTCTTTTTAAATCGGGCGGCGAATATGTTTGTGGGTACCCATGATTTTCGGGCTGTGCGTTCTGTTGGAACGCCTACTAAAACCACGGTGCGCACCATTCACTATTGCCATGTGGCCCGCAACGGTGAGCTGTTGGAGTTGAAGGTTTGCGCCGATGGATTTTTATATAATATGGTGCGTGCCATCACTGGCACCGTGTTATATGCCGCAGAAGGGAAGTTCCTGCCTGAGGAAATCCCTGCAATTTTAGAGCGAGGAGACCGCTCTGCCGCTGGCCCCACTGTGCCAGCGGGTGGTCTTTATATGACGAGGTTATGGTATGAAGATGAACGACTCAATGGATGAGACAACGAAAGAGCCAAAGCGAGACTATGGGCGTATATTTGGCATCATCGCCATCATTGTCATCACCGTTGTGGTGGTGGCGGCCTATCGTGACGGCACAGGTTTTGATGCGGTCAACCGCTTTTTCTCCTACACAATTGGCGACGATAGTACGGCCTATCAATATGATGACGGAACCCAAACCCAATTTGTATTGCTAGGGGACACCTTGGTGGCGCTGTCTAAAACCAAAGTGGAAGTGCAAAGTTTTGGTGGTGAATTGCTCTTTACGGAGCTTTGCTATATGCAAAACCCATCCCTAGAAGTGGGCACCAACCATGCGGTGGCCTATGATGTGGGGGGCGATGATTACTATGTGTTCGATGCTAATGGGTTGGTGTATCAAGGGGTGATAGAGGGGGGTGCCAGTTTGGTGTCTGCCACTTTAAACCACAGTGATTACTTGACCTTGACCCATGAAAGCTCTGGCTATAAAACCACCACTAGTGTCTACGATGCCAAGTCCAATTTGATTTACTCCTTTAACTCGGCCACGCGATTTGTATTGGAAGGGTATGTCAGCGATGACAACACCACATTGATTGCGGTGGCGTTGGGGGCAGATGGAACGGATTTTGTTTCCCAATTGCTTTATTATCCGTTGACGGATACACAAATGAGCCATAGCGCCAACCTCTCTGGGGTGTTGCCTTTAGAGGTGGGTCAGCAAGGGGACAATTTGGTTCTTTTGGGCGACACGGAGCTCTCGTATGTGAATATGGATGGCGATTTGGTGGCGCAATATGATTTTGATGGGGAATATCTCCGTGGATACGATTGTACTACGTCACAATTTTCTGTCATTTTGCTCAATCGTTACCAAGCTGGTAATGAAGGTCGTTTGGTGACGCTAGACAGTAGTGGCACGGAATTGGGTTCCTTATCTATCAACGAAGAAGTGATGGATATCACAATTTCTGGCAATTATATCGCTGTTTTATATAGTGAAAAATTGGTGATTTATACATCTGAGTTGTCTATGTATGCCACCATTGGTGGGCTGGATTATGCCAGCCATGCCCTTATGCAAAGTGATGGGTCTGTGGTTATTTTTGGTAGAGAGCGTGCCGAAATAGTCGCCCCATAATCTAGAAAAATTTGCATAACACAAAGGATTTGTCTTGTGTTATAATAAGTAGTATCTGGTGAATAATCAATGCCATTGAGTTAAGAACTGGATGACATTGGGTGAACAACCATGCAATATCTGGAGGATTCAACAATATGCAACCTACAATTTGTTCAAGATGTAAAAAGAATATAGCTGTGGTGTTCATTTCCAAAATGGAAGGGGACGCCACCACCAGCCAAGGTTTGTGCTTGAAATGCGCAAAAGAGCTGGGTGTACCCCAAGTGGGGGAAATGATGCAACAAATGGGCATTACCGATGCAGATTTAGACACCATTTCTCAAGAAATGTCCAGTGCCTTTGATGGCATTGAAACCGTAGAGGATTTGCCAGCAGGTGATGAGGAAGAAGGCAAAACCGCCACCTTCCCCTTTTTAAATCGCCTGTTTTCTGGAGACAACAGCCCCGTTCCACCCCAAGAAGAAGGGGCGGAGCCACCTCGTAGCAAGGGAAAAGAGCGCAAAGATGGGAAAAAGGACAACAAACAAAAATTCCTTGACCAATATTGCATCAATCTCACCAATCGTGCCAGAGCTGGCAAACTTGACCCTGTCATTGGGCGCGGGCAAGAGATTGAACGTGTGGTGCAAATTCTAAACCGCCGCCAAAAGAATAACCCCTGCCTCATCGGGGAACCCGGTGTGGGCAAAACCGCCATTGCCGAAGGCTTGGCACAGCGGATTGCCGATGGCAATGTGCCCTTTAAGTTGCAAGATAAGCAAGTCCACTTGTTGGATTTGACGGCCTTGGTGGCTGGGACTCAATTCCGTGGTCAATTTGAAAGCCGTATGAAAGGCTTGATTGATGAGCTGAAAAAGCTGGGCAATGTGATTCTAGTCATTGACGAGGTTCATAATATTGTAGGCGCTGGGGACGCAGAAGGTAGCATGAATGCGGCCAACATTTTAAAGCCAGCCCTCTCTCGTGGGGAAATCCAAGTCATTGGTGCCACCACTTTTAATGAATACCGCAAAAGCATTGAAAAAGATACAGCTTTGGAACGTCGCTTCCAACCTGTGACGGTGAACGAGCCATCCTTGGAGGAAACCATTGAAATTCTCCGTGGGTTGGCACCCCATTATGAAAAGTTCCATGGCGTGGCTTTGAGTGACGGGATTTTGCGTCAAGCAGTCATGCTCAGCGAACGTTACATCACTGACCGATTCCTGCCAGACAAGGCCATTGACTTGATTGACGAAGCTTGTTCTGACTTGAACTTGAAAGACCCTGATATCTCTCGCCGAATGACCATTCAAAAAACCATGGCAGACTATGCCTTGGAGCGGACGCTGATTGAAGAAATCGCCGCCACTGATGATGGGGAGTTGGATTATGCCCGTATGGCGGAGATTAAAAGCAAGGAATTGCAGTTGCAAACCGAGCTGGATGTTTTGATTGAAAAGGGTGACCCCCAATTGACCATGGAAAATCTGGCCCACGTTATTGAGCTGTGGACGAAGATTCCAGCCAATCGCATCCGTGAAGAAGAATTCCACCGCTTGAGTCAATTGGAAGGGCGATTGAAGGCCCATTTGATTGGGCAAGACGAGGCCATTGCCTCTGTCACCGCCGCTGTGCGCCGTAACCGTGTGGGCATTTCCGCCAAGCATAAGCCTGTCAGCTTTATTTTCGTAGGCTCCACTGGTGTGGGTAAAACGGAGTTGGTGAAGCAATTGGCCACCGATTTGTTCAATACCCCAGAGGCGCTGATTCGACTGGATATGTCGGAATTTATGGAAAAACACGCTGTTTCTCGCATCATCGGTGCCCCTCCTGGTTATGTGGGCTATGATGAAGCAGGACAGTTGACCGAGAAAATCCGTCGCAAGCCTTACGCTGTGGTTTTATTTGATGAAATCGAAAAAGCCCATCCTGATGTACTCAATGTGTTGTTACAAATTTTGGACGATGGACAAATCACCGATGCCCATGGGCGTAAAGTGAATTTTGAAAACACCATCATCGTCATGACTTCCAATGCTGGCAGTGACCGTAAGGAAGGGTCAGTTGGTTTTGGGCGCACCATGAATGAACAAAACCGTGACCGCATGATGAAAGCATTAGAAGGGTTCTTACGCCCTGAATTTATCAACCGCGTGGATGAGATTGTCTGTTTTAACCGTCTCAGCGAAGAGGATTTCGGCTATATTGCTAAGATGATGCTGGAGGAACTGTGCCAAAGCTTGCAAGAAAAAGCCATTACATTGACCTATGATGATGGGTTGGTGCAGTGGATCAGTGAGAAGTCTTATTCTGCGGTATATGGTGCTCGTAACTTGCGCCGCACCATCCAAAAAGAGTTGGAAGACCCATTGGCGATGGAGATTATTTCCCATTATGAGCAACCCATTTCTCAAGTGAAGGCCACCATCGAAGATGGTATCTTGAAACTATACACCTTATAAGAAAGAAGGGCGGAGGCTATGCTGTTTCGTAAAAAAATTGACCCCAGCTGTAGCTACTGTGTCCATGGGCAACGGGTTTCTGAGCGTGATGTGGTCTGCGGAAAAAAAGGCATTGTGCCTGTGGAGGGCAATTGTCGGAAATTCCGCTATGACCCAATGAAGCGTGTGCCTTCTCGCCCTGCAACATTGCGTACACAAGGATTAAAAGAAGAGGATTTCTCAATTTAACAAAAGCTGGTGACAGATATGGATGTAAAGGTTTTTTGCTTTAGTCCCGTTGGTAACACTGAAAAAATAGCTATGCACCTTGGCAAAACATTGGCGCGACACTTAGGTGGGGCGCTAATAGAGCGCTCGTTTACCCTACCGCAAGAACGACAAGCACCTTTGGTGGCCACGGCTGGTGAGATTGTAATTTTAGCCCTACCTGTTTATGCTGGACGACTGCCCAATGTGATGGCAAAGTACTTGCAAACCATGGAGGCCACTGGGGCGCTCTGTGTGCCTGTGGTGGTTTATGGGAACCGTAACTTTGACGATGCCTTAACCGAAGGTCAGTTGGTGTGTGAACACGCTGGTGGACAGGTCATCGGTGGTGGCGCCTTTGTGGCCCAGCATTCCTTTTCTAAAACCTTGGCAGTCAATCGTCCAGACGAGTTGGATATGGCGCAGGTGGAGCAGTTTGCAACCGCTCTTGCCCAAAAAATACAAGCAGGGGATACCCACATACCATTACTGGCTGGCAACAATCCGCCCCATCCTTACTATACCCCCCGTGATCGCCACGGCAATGGCATTGATATTCGCAAAGTAACCCCTAAGGTGGGGGATGGTTGTGTCCAGTGTGGGCTGTGCGCCCAGCACTGTCCTATGGGGAGTATCAACCCAGCCAACGTGAAGGAAATGCAAGGCATTTGTATCAAATGCTGTGCCTGTGAAAAGCGATGTCCTGTGGGGGTACGTTATTTTGACGATCCCAATTACATATACCATCGAAAAGAACTCGAAGAGATGTATAGCCGACGGGCAGAGCCTGTTTGGTTTGTGTGATACCTAGGAGAAAGAGGAAGGTTTATGAAAGCTGAAGCCATTATGCTCAAACCCACTGACAATGTGGTGACTGTGGTGGGCGGTGCTGCCGCCAACGCCACCATTCACTATTTTAAAAATGGGGAGCTATGTCGTATTGTTACCTGTGAAGAAATTCCACCCTGTCACAAAATTGCTATCGTTGCCATCGGACAAGGGGAACGCATCATCAAATACGGTGAAAGTATCGGCGCCGCCCAACGGGATATTCCCCTTGGTGGATGGGTGTCTCATTTGAATGTGGATAGCCTGCCCCGTGATTACGCCAGCGAATTGGGTTGAGTGGAAAGGGAACTGATTATGGAATTTATGGGATATAAGCGCCCTGACGGGACTGTTGGGATTCGTAACAACGTTTTAATTTTACCTACTTGCGCTTGCTCTAGTGAGACTTGCCGTGTGGTGGCAAACCAAGTTAATGGCACGGTGAACATCATCAACAACTCTGGTTGCGCCGAGGTGAAGGGCAATGAGGACATGACTCAAATCATCCTCACTGGCTTTGCCGCCAACCCCAATGTGTATGGCACGGTGGTCATCGGTTTGGGCTGTGAAAATGTAGACCATAAAAAACTAAAGGCCAAAATTGAAGCCATTACCAACAAGCCCATTGTATCTTTTGGCATCCAAGAAGAGGGTGGCACCATTAAAACCATCGAAAAGGCTGTCCGTGCCGCTCGTGAAATGGTGATGAACGCTTCTTTACAACAACGTGAGCCCTGTGATTTATCTCATTTGATGATGGGCATTGAATGCGGTGGCTCTGATGCTACCAGCGGCTTTGGTGCCAACCCTGTGGTTGGGAACGTCAGCGATCGTTTGGTGGACTTGGGGGCGTCGTCTATGATGTCTGAAACCATTGAATTTGTAGGGGCAGAGCATATTTTGGCTCGCCGTGGTGCCACCAAGGAAATTCACGATAAAATCATCCAAATCTGTAAAGAGTATGAAGAGCATTTAGCCCGTGCTGGGCAAAATTGCCGCCATGGACAACCTTCTCCCGGCAACAAAGATGGCGGCCTATCCACCATTGAAGAAAAGTCTTTGGGCTGTATCAGCAAGGGTGGCACCCGTCCCATTGTGGAAGTGGTGATGGAAGGGGAACGCCCCACCAAAAAGGGTGCCATTGTGATGGACTCTCCCGGTTATGACATCGCGTCTATCACTGCTATGGTGGCAGGTGGTTGTCAGGTGATTTGCTTCACCACAGGCCGTGGCACTCCCACAGGGAATGCTTTGGCACCAGTGTTGAAGATTACTGCCAACCGTGTGACCTTTCAGAATATGATTGACAACACAGATGTGGATTTAAGCGCCGTGACAGAAGGGGAGGCCAGCATCGAAGACGCTGGTGCCACCTTGTTGGAAGAGGTGCTTGCAGTCTGCAATGGCAAGGTGACCAAGGCAGAAGTATTTGGTTTTTCTGACATTGCCATTGACCGCATTTGCCGTTTTATTTAATAATGGGTTAAAAAAGGAGCTGTTCATTTGACAATGTCATTAAGATAAGCCTGGGTGCTACAAGAAAAACACCCAGAACCTTTTAAAAAAAGCTTGACAATTACAAAAAAATGTGCGGTCGCCTTCATTGACCAAAGTCAATGAAGGCGACCCTTGTTATTGAGCATAACGCTGATAACAAAGGAGATGCACACATGACATTCACAACAAAAAACATAAAAAGAACACTAAAAAAATCCATAAAAGCCCTTTCGCAAAACGCTGTAAAATATGCTGAAAATCCAGAAAAAGACTTCACCCGAAATAGGAAGTTACCATTTGAAAAAGTAATTGAAACAACCTTATCTCTCACAGGAAAAACACTATATGGGGAATTATCCGAACAATTCGGCATACATTCATCCTCACCTACAGTATCCGCTTTTGTGCAACAACGAAACAAAATCAAATCAACTGCCTTCGAGGATTTATTCCACCAATTTGTTGCCGAAACAAACCAACCCATCACCCACCGTGGCTACCGCCTTTTGGCTGTGGATGGCTCTAGTTTGCACGTTCCCACCAACCCAAAGGAAGTGGATTCTTACCATCAAAAGGCCAATGACTCCAAGCCTTTTAACCTTTTGCACCTCAACGCCATGTACGATATTTTGCGCAAAACCTACGTGGATGCAACGGTTGAAAAGGGTGAAAACAAGGCCTTTGCCACCATGGTGGCACGTAATCAATCAAAAGTACCCACCATTTACATTGCTGATAGAGGCTACGAATCGTACAATAATTTCGCTCATGTGCAAGAAAGAGGGCAAAAATTCCTTGTCAGAGTGAAGGATTCTGCTTCACGCAACGGTATTTGTCACGGATTATCTTTGCCTGTTGGTGAGGAGTTTGACGTTTCACTGACGCTACACATTTCACGCAAGCAAACAGCGCAAGCCAAAAATCAAAACCTGAAATTTATCGCCCATAGTTCACCATTTGATTTTTTACCCTGCAAAACAAAGAAAAATGAAAAAATCGAGCCATATCCGTTACATATTCGCCTCGTTTGCTTTAAACTTTCTGAAAATTCTTACGAAACGGTTGCCACAAATTTGGATAAAAGTGAATTTGATTCTGCTGCCCTCAAGGATTTGTACGCCAAGCGATGGGGTATCGAAACGTCCTTCCGCTCTTTGAAATTCACCGTCGGATTGCTGTATTTTCACAGCAAAAAGACGAAGCTTCTTCTTCAAGAAATCTTCGCCAAGTTGATTATATACAATTTTACACAGTTGATAACCTCGTGCATTGCTGTAAAAAAAGTTACCAGAAAGCGGGTTTATCAAATAAATTTCGCTGTTGCCACTCAAATTTGTCGTAAATTCTTTGGGAAGAATGTACCCGTCGCCGAAGTTGAAGCCTGCATCGCAAAAAACCTAACACCCATGCGAAATTTGCCCTCAAACCCACGCAAGCGACGCAACACGAACCCCAGAACCGACACCTCTTTTTTCTATCGCTTGGCGTAATGCCACGTTATAAGGACAAGCAAGCAGATTGAAAAATCTGCTTGCTTGTCCTGCGCATTTTTAGATTCCGATGATTTTTTATTAGCTGTTCTTGCGTTTCAATAGCTTAACTTAATGACATTGGTTCATTTGAACAGCTCCTTTTTTTGAGAATTGTGTTACAGATTGATGGTTTGTCCCTTGCCTTTTTCAGACGCTTTTTGATAAATACGCTCAGCAGTCACCAAATCAAGCACGGCGCTACCAGTGGTGAGGAAGACGGTGATTTCATCGTCAGATTCACGGCCTTTGACAGTGCCTGCAATGGCTTCGCCGATTTCGCCGCTGAGACGATCGGCACTGTAAAGCCCTTTGTCTATGGGCTTAATCACGTCACCGCATTCTTGCAATACACCGTCACGGGTGTCAACAAACACCTTGTCTGCATTGAGGATGATATATTCATCAATTTCAGACATTTCAGGCAAATAAGAGCCAACACCATTGATGTGAGCGCCTTTTTTTACCAGCTTACCGTTAAACACGGCGTTGCGGGCAGTGGTGACAGAGGTGATGATGTCTGCGTCAGCGATTGCCTCGTCAGCGGAAGAGGCGGCTACAATGTTCACCCCGAATTTTTCTCCGAATTTAGTGCTCATATCGCTGGCGAATGCTTGGGCGCGTTCTACGTTGATGTCGAAGACTTTTACCAGTTTGATGGGGCGGACGGTCAAAACAGATTCTAGCTGGGTAATCGCTTGGCCACCCGTGCCAAAGAGGGCAAACACACTGCTGTCTTCACGAGACAGCACTTGTGTGGCCATGCCAACCACGGCACCTGTGCGGATTTGGGTTAAGAAAGTACCATTCATCATGGCTTTCACATACCCAGTGGAGTCGTCAATCAAAACCATAGTAGCAGGTACGCTTACCAAGCCTTTTTCGATGTTGTTGGGATATGTAGAAACGATTTTTACCCCCAGCGCATTGGCTGGTGCAGCGTAGCCGTACATATATAGACTTTTGCCAGCGTGTTGTGCAATGTCTAGATTGGCTCGGATGGGGATGTTACTTTGTCCTGCAGAGTATAGCTCCATGGCGTCTTTGGTGGCGGTGATGGCATCAGACATGGTGAACACAGCGCCCATGTCTTGAGCATTTAAAACTTTTATTTCCATATGAGACAACTTCTTTCTTAATTAATAGTGTTTTGTTTTATTATATTGGGACGTATTTCCAGATAATAAAACATTATATCGTTTTTGCTATAAATTTGTCAATATAAAAGTTTGCTTACACTTATAATATATAATGTAAGCGAGATTTTCTAAGGGAAATATTTTCTCTTAGTTGCAGATGTTTCCTCACAATTTACTCAAAAAGGATTGGTACACTAAGGATACTGTTTAAAACAGAAAGGATTATTTTGTTATGAAAAAATGGATGATACTCTTATTGATGCTGATGATGAGCCTTGTGATGACAGGCTGTGGAGGCGAGGAAGAGGAGATAACTGTAGAAGAAGCTGTTGTGGTTGAAACTGAAATTATTCCTGAAGAACTGTCAGAAGAGATGCTGGAGCGTGAACTGCCTGAGGGCATGGAGATGATGGATCGCAGTGAAATGATGGAAGGCGAACTGCCTGAGGGCATGGAGATGATGGATCGCAGTGAAATGATGGAAGGCGAACTGCCTGAGGGCATGGAGATGATGGACCGCAGTGAAATGATGGAAGGCGAACTGCCTGAGGGCATGGAAATGACGGACCGCAGTGAAATGATGGAAGGCGAACTGCCTGAGGGCATGGAAATGACGGACCGCAGTGAAATGATGGAAGGCGAACTGCCTGAGGGCATGGAAGGCCAAATGAGCCAAATGGGCGGTCAAAGTGGCCAAGCTGGAGGCCGATAAACTGCGCGATACATAGAAATAAAAAGTGTGTTGCGAATGAATGGTTCGCAACACACTTTTTCCTTGGCGATTAGCAATCGCCTTTTTTATTGGTGGCTTTGCTCAGGTCCTTGCGGTTTTCTTTTTGGTTTTGAGTGGATTGCTTTTGGTTGGTTTTGCAGCATTCGTCTTGCTTGTTCGTCTTGCTAAAATCACTTTTTTGGCTTTGGTTTTGATAAGACATAAGAAGTACCTCCAAAAATAATTCGCTGGGATATGGGTTTAGTGTTGACCAAAGAGAGTAGAAGTATGCAAAGAAAAAATAAATTTGAAAAAGTGCTTGACAAAGTTGATAATCCTTGGTATACTAATGAAGCAAAATAAAGCAGGACGGTTGCATCCGCTCTCACCTTCAGCCTCAGGCAAAAAGGTTTACAATGTTTTTTCCAGCTGCGTGTTAGGCGCAGTCTGTTTAGACACGGATGCCACTATGTGGTATGCGTGTTTTGTTATTTTATGACGGAGGTGTTTCGGTTATTAGTAAACGAGTGCATGAAATGAACGAGGAGATTACCGATAAGGAAATTCGACTCATTGGCGCAGAAGGCGAACAGCTTGGCATTGTGTCCGCTGACGAAGGTCTGCGTTTGGCCGACGAACAAGGCCTAGACTTGGTGAAAATTTCTCCCCAAGCCACCCCACCTGTGTGTAAGCTGATGAACTATGGCAAGTTCAAGTTTGAACAAAGCAAACGTGAAAAAGAAGCCAGAAAAAATCAACACGTGGTGGAAATCAAAGAAATCCGCATGTCCCCCGGCATTGATGTGGGTGACTTTAACACCAAGCTGAAAAATGCGCAAAAGTTTATTGGTGAAGGAAACCGTGTCAAAGTGTCTGTGCGTTTCCGTGGTCGTGAAATGGCTCACACAGACATTGGTCGTAAGTTGCTACTCCGCTTTGCGGAAGAATGCGGTGAGACGGCTGTATTAGAAAAGTCTGCTAAGTTGGAAGGGCGGATGATGTCCATCTTCCTTTCTCCAAAGACAGGTAAATAATTCGTTTTTCAAACATACGGAAGGAGATTTCAATTATGCCTAAGCTGAAAACCCATAGTGGTGCAAAAAAGAGATTCAACCTGACCAAGTCTGGTAAGGTTAAGCGTGCAAAAGCCTTTAAGCGTCACATTCTGACCAAGAAAGACACCAAGCGTCTGCGCGGCCTGCGTGGTACTGCATATGCAGATAAGACCAACGCAGCAACCGTCCGCGAAATGATCCCTTACAAATAAGATAATAATTCGTTAGAATAGGAGGCAATTTAAAATGGCAAGAGTTAAGGGCGCAATGATGACCCGTAAAAGAAGAAATAAAGTGTTGAAGGCTGCTAAGGGCTATTGGGGTTCTAAGTCTAAACACTTCAAGATGGCTAACCAAGCTGTCATGAAATCCTTAAGCTACGCATACACTGGCCGTAAGCTGAAGAAGCGTGATTTCCGCTCTCTGTGGATCACTCGTATCTCTGCAGCTTGCAAGATGAACGACATCAACTACTCCAAGTTTATGCACGGCCTGAAGGTTGCTGGCATCGAAATCAACCGCAAAATGCTGGCTGAAATGGCTGTCAACAACTACGCTGCATTCGTGCAACTGGTAGAAGTGGCTAAGAAGGCTAACTAAAACATATGAAAAACCATTGTAATGCGTTTGTGTTACAATGGTTTTTTTACGTCTATTTGTCCACCTTTTTGCATAGACTAGCCACATCAATGGAGCGGAGGTGCGGCCTATGACAACACGGGTACAAAAACGAAAAAAGGTAGGAAAACGGGTGGCAAAGCAACAGCGTCATGTGATACAAGCCATGATTTGTGGTGGCTTATTTATATTGTTGGTGGGATTGAAAATTTTGATTCCACAAAGTGAATTACCAGAAACCATGGGAGAAATATTGACCCACAATATGGATGTGGCGGCGGTGTTTTCTGCTGTTGGAAACTGGGGTGGCGAAGAAGAAGTGATGGAAGAGTTGCAACTGGCCGTGTTTGGAGAGGAGACCATAGAGCAAGTAGATCTTGTGGATGAGACGCCCGAGATTGCAGATGAAATTTCCCAAGAGAGTGAGGACACCTCTACCTTGACACAGGTGCTCTATAGCCAAGAAAATCTGCCAGAAAACGTCAGCTTAGAACAAGTGATGCTAGGCTTTGCCTATCAAAGCCCCATTACGGGCGTGGTGTCATCACCCTTTGGCTATCGCACTGACCCCACAGAAGGGAACAATCAATTTCACTATGGCGTGGATTTAGCGGGGAACACTGGCGACCCAATCTCTGCATTTGCCGACGGTACCGTACGAGCGGTGGGGGAGAGCAGTAGCTACGGGAAGTATCTCATCATTGACCACATCGATGGCTATGCAACACTCTATGCCCACTGTGACAGCATTGCTGTCAGTGCTAATGCCACAGTGGCCATGGGGCAAACTATTGCCACGGTGGGGCAAACTGGGGATGCGACAGGCCCTCATTTGCATCTGGAATTGACGCATAATTCTGTATACCTAAATCCAATTTATTATGTTACAACAGCGTAAGATTTCTGTTTCCGTTGGCTTTTGGATTTTGCTTGGTTGGTTTGCATTAGCCAATGGCATTGGGCTGACGGTGATGATTTTATTGGCTGCACTGTGCCATGAAGTAGGGCATTTGTTGGCGATTTGCTGGCAAGGTGGAACACTTTATAGTATAAGTGTTACCGTATTTGGCGCTGAAATGGAGGTGGATACTTCCAATCTTAGCTATGGTAGTGAGCTAACTTGTGTGCTTGCTGGTGTGGCAGTCAATGGTGTGTGTGGGTGGGCGTTTGGACAGGTGCAGCCTGTGTTTGCTGGGGTGCATTGGTCGTTGTGTGTGCTCAATCTGTTGCCCATTCGACCACTAGATGGAGGGCGCGCATTGGCGTTGGTGTTACGATGGGGATTTGACCCAGTGATTAGCGAATGGGTAACCACAGTGGTTGAGCGGTGCGTCGCCTTGATTTTGGGGGTTGGATTGACTTGGTTGGTGTGGGAAACTGGCGGTTCTCTTTGGCTTGTGCCAGCGGCTATGGCCTTTTTGAGATTGGCTGTGATAAAACCATGAAAAAAAGATGTTTTTTTGAAAAAAACACTTGCAATTCTTGTTAAACTATGGTATTCTAACTCAGTTAAAGGGTGGTCCTCTGTCGTCATGTCATAGAAACATGGTAAAACGAGTAAGAACGCCTATATTATTAGGAGGAAATTATCCATGGATCTGATCAAAGAGTTAAACAAAGAAGCACTGGCTGGCGACAAGCCCAAGGTGGAAATCGGTGATACCGTCCGCATGAACATCCGCGTTAAGGAAGGTTCTCGTGAACGTGTGCAAGCTTTCGAAGGCATTGTCATCGCAAAGAAGCACGGCGGCATCGAAGAAAGCGTTACCGTTCGTCGTTTGTCCTATGGCGTCGGCGTAGAAAAAGTGTTCCCCCTCTACAGCCCAACCATCGAGTCTGTACAAATTGTCCGTCACGGTATTGCACGTCGTGCAAAGCTGTATTATCTGCGTGACCGCGTGGGTAAGGCTGCTAAGCTGAAGGAAAAGCTCTAAGCAATTTAAATAAGGAGTAAATCGAAAGATTTACTCCTTATTTTTTTGCCTTTTCAAATAGGTATTATGTATAACAATATTGAAACTGCATATGCGTTTTTTGAAATATTTCATAAATCGAGCGTGAATCCATTGACAATGATATGAATAAAGTGTTAGGATATGAAAGTATGAATTGTGGTTTAGAAAAGACGCAATTCACACTTATGAAAACATATTCAAAATAAAATGCTTGAAACTGTGTGGGAATCTTAGTATGCAGGTGATTTTTGAGAATAGTTTTATATATTGAAATTTTACAAAATGTGTGTGAATTTGTAAGTTTCAAATCAAGATTTAGGAGAGAAGTATGAGTACAAAACAAAGAGCATCCCTTGAGAAAACATTAAGCATGAAAGATATTTTGGCACTGGCATTTGGCACCATGATTGGTTGGGGCTGGATTATGCTGGCTGGTAGCTGGGTTAGCGCTGGCGGCGTGCTTGGCGCAATCTTGGCATTCTTGATTGGCGCAATCCTCTGCATCTTCGTGGGCTTGACCTACGCTGAATTGACCCCTGCATTGCCTTTGGCTGGTGGCGAACTGGTGTTTGCTTACCGTGGTTTGGGCAGTGAAGCTTCTTGGATCACTGGTTGGATGATTACCTTTGCCTATGTCGGCGTGGCCGCATGGGAAGGTCCTGCACTGATTACCGCCATCGACTACATTGTCTACCTGCCCCGCCTTGGCTACCTGTGGACCATCGCTGGCTTTGAAGTGTATGCTTCCTGGGTGTTGATTGGTAGCTTGGGTGGCTTGATTCTGGCTGTCATCAACTACATTGGCATTAAATCTGCCGCTGTGTTCCAATTGACTGCTACCCTTGCTATGGCATTGGGCGGTGTTTGTTTCTTCTTCAGTGGCGCTGTCAATGGCGATGTGGCCAACATGGTCCCCACCTTTACCAGCACTTCTGGCTTTGTCACCGTGTTGTTGATGGTGCCTGCTATGTTCGTGGGCTTCGACGTAATTCCACAAGCAGCAGAAGAAATGAACATCCCTCTGACCAAAATCGCAAAGGTTTTGATTCTGTCCATCTGCATGGCTGCTGCTTGGTACATGATTATGATTATCAGCATTGCCATGTCTGCACCTGCTTCCATCCGTGAAACCGATGGTATCCCTGTGGCAGAATCCTTCGCTTATGCCATGGGCAACGAAGCCTTCGGCAAGGTGATGATTGTGGCTGCAATGTGCGGTATTTTGACCAGCTGGAACGGCTTTATCGTGGGTGCAACCCGTGTTATGTTTGCTATGGGTCGTGCAAAAATGTTGCCCGAAATCTTCGGCAAGGCACACCCCAAGTACAAGACCCCTGTGGCCGCTATTATTATGGTTGGCGTCATCACTTGCCTGTCTCCTTTGCTGGGTAAAAACGCATTGGTTTGGTTCGTGAATGCGTCTGCATTTGGCACCGTGGTTGCTTACTTCATGGTGGCTTGCTCCTTCTTGGCTCTGCGTAAGAAAGAACCAGAATTGGCACGTCCTTACAAGGTCAAGCACGGCACCGCTGTTGGCATTTTGGCCATCGGCGTGGCACTGTTCTTCCTGTACATGTACTTGCCCATCGGTCCTGGCGCCCTTGTCGGTGCAGAATGGGCCATGGTGCTCGGCTGGGCTGCTCTGGGTGTGGTGTTCTACATCATGAGCAAATTCTCCTACAAAGACGTGACCAAAGAAGAAACCGAATATCTGATGTTCGGTGACGAGTATAAACGTTTCTAAAAAATCCAAGGCAGTGAAAAAGTGGTACGCTATTTTTTCACTGCCTTAAAACTGTTCGTTTCAAAATAAATGGTAGGCCAATATAGGGATTGTACTTTGTGAATATACACGGGAAGTGGGAAAATTATGGGTGTAAGACCTACAGTTTTCACACTTCTTTTTTTCGTTTTTCCCTTGTAGAATCTTTAAAAATTTGGTATACTAAGGACAACAATGGCATATAATCGGCAAATGCTGTGTGTTCGGTAGAACACACAGGGATTTTGGAGAATAGAATGAACGAATTTCAAGAAGAATTTTCCCAAGAACAGCAGCAAGAGACAGCTGTGGAACCCAAGGGGAAAGAATTGTACGAATGGCTACAAGCATTGGTGTGGTCAGTGCTCGGTGTGGTTTTGTTGTTCACGTTTGTGGTGCGTTTGGTGGGAGTTGATGGGTCATCCATGTACCCATCACTACTCCACGGAGACCGCTTACTGGTGCTTAGCTCTATGCTAGACAGCGACTATCAGGTAGGGGACATTGTGGTGCTCCGCAAAGACACCTTTATGGAATACCCCATTGTCAAGCGTGTCATCGCCACCCAAGGGCAAACGGTTGACATCGACTTTTTGCATGGCATTGTCTACGTAGACGATGTGGCCTTGGAAGAAGATTATATCCATGAATTGACCTATACAGATGAAGGCACTGTCTTTCCTTTGACTGTGCCAGAGGGCTCTATTTTCGTATTGGGTGACAACCGCAACCACAGCAGTGATAGCCGAGATTATAAGTTGGGCACTGTAGATGAAGGGTATGTCATCGGCAAGGCTGTGTTTTTGCTCTTCCCCGGTGAAGGGCAAGAGAACACGGCGTTTGTGGAAGAGCGAGATTTGAGCCGCATTGGATTTTTTAATTGAGGTAATGAGATGAATATACAATGGTATCCTGGTCATATGACCAAAACACGGCGGATGATTGTGGATCAAGTGAAGCAAATGGACGCTGTATGCGAGATATTAGACGCACGGATTCCCATCTCCAGTCGCAACCCTGATGTGGATGAATTGGTGGGGATAAGCCACGGTTGGTGGTGTTGAACCGTGTTGACCAAGCCGACCCAGCTGGCACCAAACTCTGGCACGCTTATTTCCGTGAACGGGGATTTGCCGTGTTGGAATCTGACGCAAAAGGCGGAATGGGTACAGCAAAATTTGGGCAAGCTGTCCGTGATTTGCTGTTTGAAAAAATCCAAGCCTACGAAGCCAAAGGGCAGGTAGGTCGGGTTATGCGTGTGATGATTCTGGGGGTTCCCAATGTGGGGAAATCCACGTTTATCAACAAAGTGGCTAAGCGGAAAACTGCCAAAGCGGAAGACCGTCCCGGTGTGACACGCAACAAGCAATGGGTACCCATTGACAAGCAACTAGAATTATTGGACACCCCGGGTATTCTCTGGCCCAAGTTTGAAGACCAAAGTGTGGGTGTAAACCTTGCCTTTACAGGCGCTGTGAAAGATGATATTTTAGACATTGAAGAGTTGGCCTGTCACCTGATGGACTACTTGGGGAGCCGCTATCCTCAAGCCTTGACTGAGCGCTATAAAATTGTGCCAGAAGAAGGGGAGTCAGGCTACGATCTGCTGATGAAGGCTGGTCGTAAGCGCGGATTCTTAATCTCTGGCGGTGAAATTGACACCGAACGGATGGCGAAAATTTTGCTGGATGAATACCGCGGCAGTAAGTTAGGGCGCTTTACCTTAGAACTGCCAGAGGACATCAAAGAGGTCAGCAATCATGAGTGAGTTGCTACATCCATGGAGCATAGAAGAAGCCTGTTTTGAAAAAGGCTACAGCGCTGTGTGTGGGGTAGACGAAGCTGGGGCAGGCCCTTTGGCTGGAGATTTGTACGGTGCGGCTGTGATTTTGCCAGCCGGACTGGTGATTGAAGGACTTAACGACTCTAAAAAGCTGTCGGAGAAAAAGCGAGATGCCTTGTATCTCCAGATTATTGAGCAGGCAGAAGCTTACTGCGTTGCCACGGCCTCTGTTGAAGAAATCGACCAGATGAACATTCTCAATGCCCGTATGTTGGTGATGGAACGTGCCATCAACGGTTTGCCCAAGAAGGCGGATTTTGCCTTGATTGACGGCAACCAAAACCGTGGTATCACCTGTGAAAATGAGACGGTGATTGGCGGAGACGGCAAAAGTGCTTCCATCGCGGCGGCGTCTATTTTGGCAAAGGTTGTCCGTGACCGCTATGTGGTGGAGCAATTGCACAACCAATATCCCCAGTATCAATTCGCCAAACACAAAGGCTATGGCACCAAATTGCATTACGAAATGCTAGATGCTTACGGCCCATGTCCTGTCCATCGGATCACATTTTTAAAGAAATGGCAGGCGAAAAAGGGATGACTACCAAAGCTGTGGGCACCCAAGGAGAAGCCATGGTTGCCCAGTACTTACGGAAAAAAGGGTATACCATTTTGGCAAGCCAATGGCGATGTCGTTTTGGAGAATTGGACTTGGTTGCCAAAGATAAACGTGGCACGATTTGCATGGTGGAAGTAAAAGTCCGTTCTGGCAATCACAAAGGCTTGGCGCGTGATGCGGTGGATTACCGCAAGCAGGAAAAGCTACGTACCTCTGCATCCATGTATCTGGCCGCCCATGATTGGATGGAAGAATCCGTCCGTTTCGACGTGGCAGAAGTGTATATGAATAGCGGTCTGTTCGGCAATAAAATCATATATTTGGAGGATGCTTTTCGATGAGTGACACCTTCACTATCATTGGTGGGGCTGACGGCCCGACTGCTGTTTTGGGCGCGCCAACCATATTTGACATATTGGCACCTGCCATGGGCGTTGCTCTGGTGGGAATTGTGTGCATTTGTGTGATATTATTTGTAAAAAAGCGATATAAAAAGTAGACTGATTCAAGGAAGGAAACAATTATGAAATACTACAGTACAAGAGATACAGCTTTGCGGATGGAAAGTGCAGAGGCAGTGAAAATGGGGCTTTCCCGTGACGGTGGTTTGTTGACCCCAGTGGCGATTCCCCAAATTGATGAGGCTTTTATCACAGGGTTGGTACAAGAAAACTACCAAGTCCGTGCCGCAAAAGTAATGGGTTTATACTTAACTGATTATAGCTATGATGAGCTGTTGGGCTTTGCCAACAACGCTTACGGCACCGACAAATATGACACCACCGCTGTGGCGCCTATGCGCAAAGTGGACGACAACACCCATTGCTTGGAACTGTGGCACGGCCCCACCAGTGCTTTCAAAGATATGGCTTTGCAAATGTTGCCCCAATTGCTCAGCGCCGCATTGAAAAAAACTGGCGAAACCAAAACAGCTTGCATTTTGGTGGCCACCTCTGGTGACACTGGCAAGGCCGCCATGGAAGGTTTCGCCAACGTACCTCAAACCAAAATCATGGTGTTCTACCCTCAAGATGGGGTGTCTGCCGTGCAAGAAAAGCAAATGGTTACCCAAGAAGGAGACAATGTGGGCGTGTGCGCCGTGGTTGGCAACTTTGATGATGCTCAAAGCGGTGTGAAGCGTATTTTCTCTGACGAAACCATACGTGAAGAGCTGGCAGGCAAAGGTTATTTCCTGTCCTCCGCCAACTCCATCAACTGGGGTCGTATTCTGCCCCAAGTGGTGTACTACATTTCCGCTTATTGCGATTTGCTCAAAACTGGTGACATCGCCATGGGTGACAAGGTGAATTTCTGCGTGCCCACTGGTAACTTTGGCGACATTTTGGCGGCTTACTATGCCAAGCGTATGGGGTTGCCTGTTGGGAAACTGATTTGTGCTTCCAATAAAAACGACGTACTCACCGAGTTCTTGAACACCGGCGTCTATAACCGCAATCGTCCCTTCCATACCACTTCCAGCCCTTCTATGGATATTTTGATTTCCAGTAACTTGGAACGTCTGCTTTTCGACTTGTCTGGGGAAGATGACGCCCTGATTCGCACTTATATGACCGCACTGGCCACAGAAGGGAAGTACACGGTGTCTGATGGCATTTTGGCTTCTTTGAAAGACCAATATTGGGGCGGTTACTGCGATGAAGATGGCACATTCACCACCATCGCCGACTACTATAAAAACCGTGGTTATCTCATTGACACCCACACCGCTGTGGCTGTTAACGTGATGGAACAATACCGCAAGGCCACCAATGATGAGACCATTACCGTCTTTGTGTCCACCGCTTCTCCCTATAAGTTTGGGGACAACGTGCTCTCTGCTTTGGGCGAGACCCCAGAAACCGATTCCATGGCGCTGATCGACCAAATGTACGCTTTGACTGGCGTGGCTGTGCCTGCACGTTTGGCCGCTTTGCGTGGGAAGGAACGCCGTTTCGATTTGAGCGTGGAAAAAGCCGAAATGGACAACGTGGTACACAATTTCTTGCAATAATTTGCAATACAATGGGGAATAGATGGCATCACTTGCCATTGTAGGGGTGACCTGTGGTCGCCCGTCCCCATTTGATAAAAGCCATAAGGAGAATATCATTGGCATTATACGCAATTGGCGACTTACATTTATCCCTGACAGCTAACAAATCTATGGAAGTCTTTGGTGACGCATGGAAAAACTATGTGGAACGGATTGGTCAAGGCTTATCGGTCTTGACGGAGGACGACACCGTGGTGCTGGCAGGGGACACCTCTTGGGGGATTTCTCTGGAGGAAGCAGAGGCGGACTTCCGCTTTATCGAACAATTCCCTGGGCGAAAAATCTTACTCAAAGGCAACCATGATTATTGGTGGATGACGGCGGCAAAAATGAACCGCTTTTTCCAAGAAAAAGGATTTTTAAACTTAGAAATCCTCCATAACAATTGCTTTTTCTATGAAGATAAAGCCATTTGCGGTACACGTGGTTGGTTTTTTGAAGAAGAGCAGAAAGCCCAAGATGCCAAGGTGATGAATCGCGAGGTGATGCGCCTTGAAACGTCACTGAAAGCGGCAGGGGAGAAGGAGAAGTTATGCTTCCTCCATTATCCGCCGCTGTACCAAGGGTATACCTGCCCTGAAATCCTTCGTTTGTTGCAGGAATATCAGGTGAAAGAGTGCCATTATGGACACCTCCACGGCCCCACTATTCGTCGCGCCATGGAGTGCGCATACAACGGCACAGAGTTTTCCTTGATTTCCGCGGATAAAATGGAGTTTTCTTTGAAAAAAATCTGTGAATAATGGAAAAAACTATAGCATTTTCTAAGAGAATATGATAAAATAATACATTGCATGGGGCCTATGGCCTATGATCAATGAAGGAGTAAACAAAAATGAGTGTTAAAAATTTCGAAACCCTAGAAAACAGCCAAGTTGCGCTGACCATTGAAGTGGATGCAGCCGCATTTGAAGCCGCCATCGAAGTGGCTTACAAGAAGATGGTCAAGTCCATCAACATCCAAGGCTTCCGTCCCGGTAAGGCTCCCCGCAAAATGATTGAAAAAATGTACGGCGTAGAAGTGTTCTATGAAGAAGCTATCAACGCTGCTTTCCCTGACGCTTACGAAGCTGCCATTGCAGAAAAAGAAGTGAAGGTTGTGGGTTACCCCACTGTTGAAATGATTGAAGATGCTTCCGAAAACGGGTTCACCTTCAAGGCCACCGTGGATGTGTATCCCGTTGTGACCTTGGGCGAATACAAGGGTTTGGAAATTGAACAAGACGAAATCAAGGTGATGGCTGCTGACGTGAATGCTCGTTTGAAGCAAATGGCAGACCGTAACACCCGTTTGGTCAGCGTGGAACGCGCTGCTAAGAAGGGCGACACCACTGTTATCGACTTTGAAGGCTTTGACGCTGGCGTGGCTTTTGATGGCGGCAAGGGCGAAAACTTCAGCTTGGAACTGGGCTCTGGTAGCTTTGTCCCTGGTTTTGAAGAACAAGTCATTGGCATGAGCGTTGGCGAAGAAAAAGACATCGACATTACCTTCCCCACCGAATACCATGCTGATTTGGCTGGTAAGGCCGTGGTGTTCAAGGTGAAGGTCAATGAAGTGAAAGAAAAAGAAGTGCCTGCAATGGACGACGAATTCGCTAAGGACGTGTCTGAATTCGACACTTTGAAAGACCTGAAGGCTGATTTGAAAAAGCAAATCACCACCGAACGTGAAGAAGCTGCCAAGCGTTCCTTGGAAGATGCTCTGATGGAAAAAGTGGCCGCTGGTATCACCTGCAACGTGCCTGCTTCCATGGTGAAAACCCAAGCAGAACGTTTCGTGGAAAACTTCAAAATGCAATTGCAACAACAAGGTATGGATTATAACCAATACATCCAAATGACTGGCATGGAAGAATCCAAGCTGATCGAAGATGCGATGGAACCTGCTCTGCGTCAAGTGCGTTTGGATTTGGCCATGGGTGCCATCATCGAAGCTGAAAAGTTTGTGGCAGAAGAAGATGCCATCGAAGCTGAATACGCTTCTATGTCTGAAAAGTATGGCATGGATGTTGAAACTGTGAAAAAATATATCCCTGCACAACAAATGGCTGACCAAGTCATCACTGCTCGTGTCATCGCTATGGTGATCGACAGCGCTAAGGTGAGTGTTGTCAAAGCAGCTAAAAAAGCTGACAAAAAAGACGACAAGATTGAAGCTGAATAATTCTGGGTATACTACCAGAAATTGTTAGCTGTAAGAAAATAACGTGTTGACAATTCGACGTTTTCCACCATGGTGCTTATAGTACCATGGTGGAACGTGCATAAAACCATTTGCAAGGAGGTAGCCCTATGAGTTTAGTCCCAATGGTTGTAGAACAAACCAGCCGTGGTGAGCGTTCTTATGATATTTTCTCTCGCCTACTAAACGACCGTATCATTTTCTTGGCTGAAGATGTGAACCCTACCACTGCCAGTTTGGTGGTGGCGCAGTTGCTATTTTTGGAGGCGCAAGACCCTGATAAGGATATCCAATTTTATATCAACAGCCCTGGTGGTAGCGTGACCGATGGCATGGCTATTTATGATACTATGCAATATGTCAAGTGCGATGTGTCTACCATTTGCATCGGTATGGCTGCTAGCATGGGTGCCTTTTTGTTAAGTTCGGGCACCAAGGGTAAGCGTTTTGCCCTACCCAATGCTGAGATTATGATTCACCAGCCTTCCGCTGGTACCCAAGGTCAAATCACAGATATGGCCATCCATTTAAAGCGTCTGGAAACCATCAAAAAGCGTATGAATAGCATTTTGGCGGACAATACTGGTCGTAGTGTGGAAGAAGTCACTGTCGCTTGCGAACGCGACAACTTTATGGAAGCGCAAGAAGCTTTGGATTTTGGCTTGATTGACAAAATCATTACCAAGCGCTAATAAAGCCGCAAGTGAATTGCGAAGCTGAGATATGAGGTAACCCATGAGCGACGAAAACAAAAAGGTTTTGCGGTGTTCTTTTTGTGGCAAAAATGAACAACAAGTAGGCCGTATGATTCAAGGCCCCGGTGTGCGGATTT
Organism: Bengtsoniella intestinalis; assembly: GCF_039719005.1. Classification (GTDB taxonomy): domain Bacteria; phylum Bacillota; class Clostridia; order Oscillospirales; family Oscillospiraceae; genus Oscillibacter; species Oscillibacter intestinalis. The sequence continues at coordinate 298,663 of NZ_CP133584.1, forward strand.
GTGACGAATGCGTCCAGTTGTGCATGGGGATTTTGGATGAAGATTATTTAGAAAACACCACCCATACGGAGTTGGACGATCCCGGTGATGTGCCCATTCCACAAGAGATTAAAACGGTGCTTGACCAATATGTCATTGGCCAAGACAGCGCTAAGATTTCTTTGGCTGTGGCGGTGTATAACCATTATAAACGTATTTTCCTCGGGGACGACGAAGGGGTAGAACTACAAAAAAGCAATATTCTACTCTTAGGTCCCACAGGCAGTGGTAAAACCTTATTTGCCCAAACGTTGGCTCGGGTTTTGAAAGTACCATTTGCCATTGCTGACGCCACCACTTTGACTGAAGCTGGTTATGTGGGTGATGACGTGGAAAATATTTTGGTGCGTTTGTTGCAAGCTGCTGATTTTGATGTAGAGCTGGCGGAGCGTGGCATTATATATGTGGATGAAATCGATAAAATTGCCCGCAAAAGTGAGAATACCTCCATCACCCGTGATGTATCTGGGGAAGGTGTGCAACAAGCTCTGCTGAAAATTGTGGAAGGCACTGTTGCCAATGTGCCACCACAAGGGGGGCGCAAACATCCCCATCAAGAGTTCATTCAACTCAACACCAAGAACATTCTCTTTATTTGTGGCGGTGCCTTCGATGGGCTGGATAAGCTGATTGAAAGCCGTATCGACCAAAAGAGCATGGGTTTTGGTGCTGAGATTCACAACAAAAAAGAACGGGACGAACGGAAAATCCTCAGCCAAGTCCAACCTCATGATATTTTGAAGTTTGGCTTGATTCCTGAGTTGGTTGGTCGTTTGCCTGTGGTGGCAACGTTGGATGCGCTGGGTCGTGAAGATTTGGTGCGCATCTTGACTGAGCCTAAAAATGCACTGGTGAAACAATACCAAAAGCTATTGTCGTATGACGATGTGGTGCTGTCTTTTGAAGATGCCGCATTAGAGGCCATTGCAGATCAAGCCATTTCCCGTAACATCGGTGCCCGTGGTTTGCGTGCTGTTATGGAAGGGATTTTGACCCAAATTATGTATGACATTCCCTCTGACCCTTCCATTGAACAGGTGACCATTACCAAAACCTGCGTGGAAGGATCGTCCACCCCAGTTTTAACCCATAAAGGGCAAAAAGAAACGATGAAGCTTGAGGCTTCTAAATTGGAGAATACCTCCGCTTCTTAATCCATCGTCTCAACGAGAACCAAAAGGAGGGCGCTCACCGAGCACCCTCCTTTTTTCAAAGAAAGGATACACCATGGAACAGACCTCTTGGAACATTCCCGTCCTTGCCCTGCGTGGGTTGACGGTGTTTCCAAATATGAATATGACATTTGACGTGGAACGGAAAATCTCCATTGCTGCTTTAGAGCGTGCTATGGAGGAAAATCAGCTGATTTTTCTGGTGAGCCAGCGTGAAATCAGTGTTGTCCATCCCGAAGAAAAAGACTTGTACCAAATTGGTACATTGTCTTCGATAAAGCAAATATTGCGCATTTCTGCAACCTCTTGTCGTGTGATTGTAGAAGGTGTTTGTCGCGCCCAAATGAAGCGTTTGTGGCAGATAGAGCCTTATTTACAGGCCAATGTAGAAGAAATTCCTCAAAGTGATGAAACCCAAGCATTTTTGCGCAGTCCTCGCACTGAGGCGCTGTTGCGACAAACCATGAGCTTGTTTGACGAATATGCCACGTTGTCTGGCAATGTGCCAGAAGAATTGGTGACCCGTGTGATGGATAGTCATGAATGCGGTGATTTGGCGGATTATATCACCCAAAATATTGTCATGCGCCACGGGGATAAGCAGGAGATTTTGGAAGAACTAAACCCCTTCCAACGTTTGCGACTGCTCAACACCATGTTGGCAAAAGAATGCAATGTTATGGGCTTTGAAAAAGAAATGGAAGAGAAGGTCCGTGACCAGTTAAGCAGTAACCATCGCGAGCAAATCATCCGCACCCAAATTCGTGTGTTGCAACACGAGTTAGGGGAAGATGGTATCGGTGGCGACGACGAAATCGGGACGTATCGCAACAAAATTTTGGCATTGGGTTTACCTGAAGAGGCAGAGAAATTGCTGCTTAAAGAAGTGAACAAGCTCTCACGCCAACCGTTTGGCAGTGCCGAAGGCGCTGTGTGTCGCAACTATTTAGATGTGTGTTTGGAAATGCCTTGGAACGTGAGCACTGAAGAACGGTTGGATATTCCTACTACACGAAAACTGCTAGAACGTGACCATTTCGGCTTAGAAAAAGTAAAAGAGCGGATTTTAGAAGCCATTGCGGTTAAGAAATTAAACCCAACAGGGAAGGGGCAAATCCTCTGCTTGGTGGGGCCTCCTGGCGTGGGTAAAACATCCATTGCCATGTCTATTGCCAAAGCCACCAATCGGAAATTGGGTCGCATTTCTTTGGGTGGTGTGCGCGATGAAGCAGATATCCGCGGGCACCGTAAAACCTATATTGGTTCTATGCCCGGTCGCATTATTGAAGCCATTAACCGTAGCGGGTCTATGAATCCATTGCTACTGTTAGACGAAATTGATAAGCTGGGCAGTGACCATCGTGGCGACCCAGCATCTGCCTTGTTAGAGGTGCTAGACGGAGAGCAAAACAGCTCTTTCCGTGACCATTATCTGGAGATTCCAGTGGATTTGTCTCAGGTGTTTTTCATCACAACAGCCAATACAACTGCAACCATTCCCCGTCCTTTGCTGGACCGTATGGACGTGATCCAACTCTCGAGCTATACGGATGAAGAGAAATTACAAATTGCAAAGCGTCATTTATTGCCCAAACAAATGGTGGCACATGGCATTGCTAAAACTGCATTACGCGTGCAAGAAAATGCTATGCGCAACGCCATTACAGGCTATACCCGCGAGTCGGGTGTGCGTCGCTTGGAGCGTGAATTGTCTAGAATTTGTCGTAAATCTGCTGTGAAATTGGTTGGTGGAGATGTAAAGCGAATCACCATTACAGATAAGAATTTACAGGATTTTTTAGGTCCTGTACCTTATACAAAACAGAAAACTGACCACTTTGACCAAGTGGGTGTGGTCAATGGTTTGGCTTGGACGCAAGTGGGCGGTGAATTGCTGGAAGTGGAAGTGAACGTCATGGACGGTACTGGCAAGTTAGAGCTCACTGGGAACCTTGGCACTGTGATGAAAGAGTCTGTGCAGGCGGCCATGAGCTGTTTGCGGAGCCGTGCCAAAGAATTGGGCTTGGCCAGTGATTTTCATAAAACCAAAGATATCCATGTTCACTTCCCAGAGGGAGCTGTGCCTAAGGATGGCCCCTCCGCTGGCATTGCTATCACCACTGCCATTTTGTCGGCTGCCACAGGTCGTGGTGTCCGTGGGGATGTGGCCATGACTGGCGAGGTGACATTACGAGGGCGTGTGTTAAACATTGGAGGCCTGAAGGAAAAAACCATGGCGGCCAAACGCAATGGCATTCACACCGTCATCATTCCCCATGGTAATGTGCCAGATTTGGAAGAGATTGACCAAACTGTGCGTGAGGCACTCACCTTTGTTCCAGCTCAAACTGTCGATGATGTGTTTGCTGTGGCATTGGCACCTCAAGTTGAGGATGTGGTAGTGCCTGAAAAGCCAGTGGTTACATTCGAAGCTGTCGATGCTGTTTTCGGTCAATAATATATACATAAGAAACGAGAATACCCATGAAACAATGTCAAAAAGGAACTTTTTTTGTATTTCTATCAGCGGTACTGTATAGTATCGGTGGTTTGCTGATTAAGCTGATACCTTGGAATGGTATTTCTATCAATGGCGCCCGTTCTGTCATCGCCTTGGTGGTAATTGGCGGTTATTTGGTTGTGACAGGCCGCCGCATTTACCTAAATCGTTGGGTGTTTTTCGGCGCAGTGGCAGTGTTGTGCACAAGTTTATTCTTCTGTATTGCCACCAAATTGACCACAGCGGCCAATGCCATTGTGCTCCAATTTACTGCACCGGTGCTCGTGATTTTAATCTCTTGGTTTGTACTGAAAAAAAAGCCCACTAAATTAGATCTTATCACGTGTTTTGCGGTGTTTTCAGGCGTCATCTGCTTCTTTTTAGACAGTTTGTCAGCAGGTGGTACCTTGGGCAATTGTATGGCCTTGGTATCTGGACTTGGATATGCAGGGGTGTTTTTCCTGAACAAACTCTTAGGGGATGACAGCGTTTTGGCAGTATTCTGGGGGACGGTATTTTCTGTGGTGATAGGGATTCCCTATATCATCAACGAGGAAGCTTTTTCACTGAGTATCATGGGAAGCTTGGTAATGCTGGGATATTCCAGACAGGTCTGGCCTTTTTATGCTTGGTGATTGGACTGCGCAATACACCTCCCGTAACAGCCAGTCTGCTGGTTGGTATCGAACCAGTGCTCAACCCAATTTTAGTGGCCATTTTTTATCATGAAACCATTGGTTCCTTGGCTTTGCTAGGGGCTTGCATCGTGGTGGGCAGTGTGCTTACTTACAACGTAGTGCTCAGTCGTCAACAGATACCTGTTGAGACAATCAATTAACAACAATTAGGAGGGTCTATGGCTCTAAATTTCAATAAAGCGGAGTTTATCCGCTCAGCCTCTGGACGAGATTCTTTTTTGCGAGACCAACAACCACAATTTGCTTTTGCAGGGCGGTCTAACGTTGGTAAATCTTCTGTGATTAACCGCTTAGTTGGGCGAAAAAATCTCTGCTATGTAGGCAATACACCTGGCAAAACCAACCAAATCAACTACTTTCAAATCGATGGAAAAGCCTACTTGGTGGACTTGCCTGGTTACGGGTATGCCAAGGTGAGCAAGACTGAACGTGAGCGCTGGGGCAAGTTGATGGATAACTATTTCCAAGACGACCAAGGTCTCATTTCCTTAGGGGTATTGATTGTGGATATTCGTCACAAACCTACCGCTGACGATATTACCATGCACAATTGGTTCCGTGAAACTGGTTGCCCTGAAATTATCGTGGCAAATAAGCTGGATAAATTGAAAAAGAGCCAAATTGAACTAGCTCTGGAGTTGATTACCAATACCTTGGAATTGACAGATGAAGACAGATTGATTCCTTTTTCTGCAGAGAAGGGTATCGGCAAGGAAGATTTAATCAAAGCCATTACCTACGTGCACGAAAACTAAAAAAGTACAAAAACCCTCTATGCAAATAGAGGAAAATAGGGTACAATAGACAATATCATTGAGTATAAAAGGAGACTTCCAATATGGAACAACCAAAGTATAAACGTGTCCTGCTAAAAATCAGTGGGGAAGCCCTCTCTGGTACTAAGGGCACAGGCCTTGATTTCGGCGTCATCAGCGATGTGTGCGATGTTGTCAAACAATGTGTAGATATTGGCGTGGAAGTGGGCATCGTGGTCGGTGGCGGTAACTTTTGGCGTGGCCTAAAAGACGGCAATGGCAAAATGGAACGCACCCGTGCAGACCATATGGGAATGCTGGCTACCGTGATGAACTGCTTCGCCGTGGCAGATGTGATGGAGCAAAAAGGCATTGAAGTCCGTGTGCAAACTGCCATCGCTATGCAGGAATTGGCTGAACCTTACATCCGTGCCCGTGCTGTGCGCCACATGGAAAAGGGGCGTGTGGTGATTTTTGGCTGTGGTACCGGTTGCCCCTATTTCTCCACAGACACTGGGGCTGTGCTCCGCGCAGCAGAAATCAATGCCGATGTGATTTTACTGGCTAAAAACATTGATGGTGTCTACAATGCTGACCCTGCTAAAGACCCCACTGCCACTCGTTACGATGCCATCACTTACAGTGATGTGCTGGCACAACATCTGGCTGTTATGGACACTACAGCCACTTCTTTGGCTATGGATAACAACATCCCTGTGTTGGTGTTTGCGCTGAAAGACCCTGAAAATATTTTGCGTGTGATTATGGGCGAATCTATGGGTACCATTGTGACCCAATAAAATAAGATTGAATAGAAGGAAGGTTTGTAACATATGTTAAAGGAAGATTATAAGATTTATCAAGGTAAAATGGAGAAGAGCATTGACTCTGTGGCTGCTGATTTCGCCTCCGTGCGTGCAGGCCGCGCCAACGCCGCTGTGCTAGACCGCATCCAAGTGGATTACTATGGTTCTCCCACTCCTATCCAACAAATCGCTGCTGTGTCTACCCCTGACCCTCGGATTTTGCAAATTGCACCTTGGGATGCTTCTGCATTGAAGAGCATTGAACGGGCTTTGTTAGAATCTGATTTGGGCATTAACCCCACCAATGACGGTAAGGTCATTCGTTTGTCCTTCCCACAACTGACGGAAGATCGTCGTAAAGATTTGGTCAAACAAATTCGCAAGTATTCTGAAGCTGGCAAAGTTGCCGTGCGGAATATTCGACGTGACGCATTGGATCACTTTAAGAAATTGGAAAAAGCTTCTGAGTTGACCCAAGACGATGTGAAAGACGCTGAAAAGGATTTGCAAAAGCTGACTGACGAGAGCTGTAAGAAAATTGACGCACTGTTGGTCGCTAAAGAAAAAGAATTGATGGCAGTTTGATGGCAACAGATAAAATTGTCACACAGGCGAGGCAGGTGGATTGTGACTGCCTGCCTCGCCACATTGCCATTATCATGGACGGCAATGGTCGCTGGGCCACCAAGCATGGTTTGCCCAGAACAGCTGGTCATAAGGCTGGCTCCCAAACCTTTGAAACCATCGCGACCCATTGTCGTGATTTGGGGCTCGACTACTTAACGGTCTATGCCTTTTCCACAGAAAACTGGAAGCGTTCAGAGGGGGAAGTGTCGGCTATTATGGGGCTTTTGAAGCGCTATTTAAATAAAGCCATTGATACCATGGAAAAGGAAAATATTCGCCTACATTTTTTTGGCGATATGACGCCCATTTCTCCAGAATTGCGAGCATTGATTGATAAGGCCCATACGATGTCAGCACGGCGCACAGGATTTCAAGCCAATGTGTGCTTGAATTACGGCGGTCGTGATGAGTTGGTTCGTGGGGCAAAGGCCTTTGCCCAAGACTGTATGAACGGGAAGTGGAAACCAGAGGATTTGAGCGAAGCACTGCTCTCGTCTTATTTGGATTCTGCCCAAATTCCTGACCCTGAATTGGTAATTCGGCCTTCTGGTGAACTGCGACTTTCCAATTTCTTGCCTTGGCAAAGCGCCTATTCCGAATTTTATTTCTCTGATATTCTCTGGCCTGATTTTACAGCCGAGCATTTGGAGCAAGCCATCGTGGCTTATCAACAAAGAGACCGCCGTTTCGGCGGTGTAAAGTGATTTCGCTATACAATCCATTATAGATAAAGAGGTGTGTACCAATGAGAAATCGTGTATTAGTGGCTGTAGTTGGTGTTCCATTTTTGCTTTGGGTGCTGGGGTATGCACCTGTGATTGCCACTGCTGTTTTAGTGGTGGGAATGTGCGCCATTGGCGCATGGGAATTGATGCACGCTGTTACAGATTATCTCCACAAGCCATTGGCTTTTGTGGTGGCGTTTGTGGCGGGGTATTTGCCTGTTTGGATTTACACCTTTAACTCTGGGAGCTATTTATGGATTGCTGCTGGTGCCTTTGGGTTTGTGCTGTTCTTATTTATCTATGCCATTGCCCACTATGAAAAAGAAACTCCAGTGCCCTTTGGTACAGTGTCTGCCGCCGTTTTTGCTGGTGTGGTATTTCCATTGATGCTTTCTTGCTTGTTGCGTTTGCGGATGCTTTCTGGTGGGAATGTGTGGGTCTTTATCCCCCTTGCTATCGCCTTTGGCAGCGATACCTTCGCTTTGTTTGCTGGGATGTTGTTTGGGCGCCATAAATTGGCACCTCATGTCAGTCCAAAGAAAACACGTGAAGGTGCTGTAGGCGGTGTTGTTGGTGGCATTTTTGGTATGATGCTGATTTCATTGGCTGGCAGCTATTTTAATGGAGAATATTTAGATCTCCTCACCATCGTGAGCATTGGCGCTGTGGGTAGTTTGATTAGCCAACTAGGGGATTTGAGTTTTTCTGTGGTCAAGCGTGAGTTTGGCGTGAAAGACTATGGGCATCTTTTGCCTGGGCATGGTGGTATTTTGGACCGATTTGACAGCGTCAGCTTTGTGGCGCCCGCCGTATGGCTGATGATGACACTGGGAGGTGGCTTTTAATGACCATTTGTGTGTTGGGTTCCACTGGTTCTATCGGTACCCAAACGTTAGAGGTTGCCCGTGAAATGGGAATATCCATTGCCGCCATCACGGCAAATGCAAGTGTAGACTTGGTGGAACAACAGGCGCGAGAATTCCGCCCGCAACTGGTGGCCATGATGGATGAAACAGCGGCAACAACCTTGCAAGAGCGTTTATACGATTTAGATATTACCGTTCTTTGTGGTATGGAGGGGCTCATTGCTGCCGCCACATTGGATGGTGTAGACACCGTGGTCACCGCTGTGGTGGGTATGGTGGGGCTTCGCCCGACATTAGCTGCTATTGAGCGAGGCAAGCGCATCGCCTTAGCTAATAAAGAAACCTTAGTCTGTGCTGGGGATTTGGTTATGTCTGCCGCTAGAGACTGTGGGGCAGAGATTATTCCCGTGGATTCTGAGCACAGTGCGATTTTTCAATGTCTCCAAGGTACTGCCCACCCCAGTGAGGTGAAGCGGTTGCTTCTCACTTGCTCAGGTGGCCCTTTTTATGGGCTGGATACCAAAACTGTGGCCATGAAAACCAAGGCCGATGCCTTGCGTCATCCCAATTGGACCATGGGTGCCAAAATCACCATTGATTCTGCCACCTTGATGAACAAGGGGCTAGAGGTGATGGAGGCCATGCACCTGTACAACTTGCCTTTGGAGCAAGTGGATGTTGTGGTGCATCGACAAAGCATTGTCCACTCTTTGGTGGAGTTTCAAGATGGTGCTATGCTGGCACAGCTGGGCACTCCTGATATGAAATTGCCTATCCGCTATGCCATGACCTATCCCAACCGTGGGGTTAGCATAGCAGAACCTTTGGATTTGCTCAGTTGCCCACCGTTGACGTTTGGGGAAGCTGATTCCGTGGTATTCCCATGCTTGGCATTGGCCTTCCGTGCCGCTAAGACAGGGGGGACAGCCGGTGCTATTTTAAATGCCGCCAATGAAGAAGCGGTGGGATTGTTTTTGGCGGAGAAAATCGGGTTTTACGATATTTCGCGGCTAGTCGCACTGGCATTGGATACCATTGCCGTGGTGCAACAGCCCACGCTAGAAGAAATTTTACAAGCCGATGGTCAAGCACGAGACTTGGTGCTACAACAGCATTAACCCCCAGTAGAAAGGATTCCAATCTATGCAATTGTTTTATATCTTTGTCGCCATTTTGATGTTCGGCATTTTAGTGGCCATTCATGAATTTGGACATTTTGCCGTGGCAAAACTCTGCAATGTCCGTGTTACCGAATTTTCTATCGGCATGGGACCTTTGTTGTGGAATTTTGAGCGTGGGGAAACCAAATATTCCTTGCGTGCCTTGCCTTTGGGCGGCTATTGTATGTTTGACGGAGACGAAGAAGAAACCAGAGATGAGCGATCACTGTTGAGCCAAGGTTTTTTCAAACAACTTTGGATTTTGTTGGCTGGCTCAGGCATGAATTTACTGTTGGGCTTTTTGATTATGCTGGGACTTTACAGCTCTGCGGTAGGATTTTACACTTGTGTGCTGACAGGGTTGGCTCCTGAAGTGTCTAGTGCCGTTTCATTGCAAGCAGGGGATGAAATTTACCGCATTGATGGTGAACGGGTATATTTATTCAGCGATATTTCCTTGCTATTGTCCATGGGTGATGGTGAAAGCTATGATTTTGTGGTAATTCGCGACGGTGAAAAAGTAACTTTCACCGATGTGCCTTTGGTATATCAAACCTATTCCGCCCAAGATGGTAGCACCTATGAAGGTTACGGGATATATTTAGGAGATATTGAAGAGGCCACCGTGGGAAGGGTTGTGAACACCGCATGGAATTCCACCCTGAACTTTGCACGGATGGTAAAATTTGGCTTTGAAATGCTATTTTCTGGCGAAGCTGGAGTGGAGGATGTGACAGGGCCTATTGGCATTGTGGATACCATTTCACAGGTGGGTACAGCATCGGCTACTGTGTGGATTGCACTAGAAAACATCGCATATTTCACCGCTATGCTGTCGATAAATCTCTTTGTGATGAATTTGTTGCCCATACCAGCTTTAGATGGTGGTCGGATTTTATTCTTGGTGCTCAACGCTGGCACAATGTTGGTATTTAAGAAAAAAATTCCTGAACGGTATTTGAATAATGTTACCATTGTAGGCTTTGTGCTATTGATGGGGCTTGGGATTTTGATTACATTTAAAGATGTGTTTGTAATTTTGCAAGATTTGCTTCCATTTTTGGGGTAAGGAGTGACTATGACAAAACAGTTAATGGTAGGGAATGTGGCAATCGGTGGCGGTGCGACTGTGACTATTCAGTCTATGTGCAATACAAAAACCCACGACGTTGTCGCCACAGTGGCGCAAATCCATGCCTTGGAAGCGGTGGGGTGTGAGATTATCCGTGTAGCGGTGCCAGATATGGCGGCCGCTGAGGCCATCGATCAAATTCAAGCCCAAATTTCCATTCCATTGGTGGCTGACATTCATTTCAATCATAAATTGGCCTTGGAATGCGCCCGTCGTGGTGTGGATGCCATCCGTATCAACCCTGGTAATATCGGAGGTTCAGAGAACGTGAAGGCGGTGGCAGATATCTGTCGTGAAAAGCAGATTCCCATTCGCATTGGTGTCAATGGTGGGTCTATGGAAAAAGAGATTAAGGCCAAATATGGTGGTGTCACCGCCCAAGGACTGGTGGAGTCAGCACTGGGGCATGTGAAGCTATTGAACCAATTTGATTTTGATGACATTGCCATTTCTGTCAAGTGTTCCAGCGTGCCATTGACCATGCAGGCCTATACACTACTGAGCCAGTCAAGTGATTATCCTTTACACCTCGGGGTGACCGAAGCAGGCACGCCCACCATGGGGGTGATGAAATCTGCCATGGGTATTGGTGGTTTATTGTGCATGGGTATCGGGGATACCTTACGGGTGACTTTGACGGCTGACCCTGTGGAAGAAATTTATGTCGCCAAGCAAATTTTGCAAGCGGCTGGACTGCGACAAAGTGGGGTGAACTTGATTGCCTGTCCCACATGTGGGCGAACAAATATCGATTTGATTGCCATCGCCAATGAAGTGGAACGGCGACTGCTAGACTGTAAAAAACCCCTCACTGTAGCGGTGATGGGTTGTGTGGTCAACGGTCCTGGCGAAGCATCAGATGCAGATATTGGTATTGCTGGCGGTGACGGTGAGGGGATTTTATTCTGTAAAGGAAAAGTCCTTTACAAGGTGCCGCAAGATAAGCTTGTAGACGCATTGATGACGGAAATTGACCGTCTAGATTGCTGAGAAATAGGCCAAAGAGTAAGAAATGAGGCGAGAGAGATACCATGGCAAATTCCATTGGATTTTTTGATATGTTTGCAGATTTGCATCTGCCAGCGGCATTGCGTGAAGGCCTTGTTGGATGCAAAATTTTAGGGGCTACCATTGACCAACAAGCCTGTGTTATGGACTTAGAACTGTCTATGCCTAGGGCGTTGGATACAGTCGCTCAAGCCACTTTGAAAAGCCACATAGAAAGTTTTTATGGGTTATCAGCGGTGAAACTGTCTGTGGCTGTGGAAGCTGTAACTTTGGAAAATACACCCCCTAAACCCAGTGGTTCTGCCACGGTTGTCAGCGGTGGTGGTGGCAATTCTATTGGCGCAGGTGATGTGATTTTTGGCGAAAAAATTAAAGGGAAAAAACTAACACCCATGGCAGAGGTCACCATCGAAAGTGGCACGGTGATTATCTGTGGTAAGGTGTTTGCTTTTGAATGCCGCGAAACGAGACGTCCTGGTTTGTGGCGGATGTCTTTTGATTTAACCGATTATACCAACTCCATCACGGTACAAAAAAACATCTCCACCAAGGAAGCGGAAAAGTTACAAAAAGGATTGTCTGCAGGGATGTGGGTGCAGGTGCAGGGGAGAATGGAACCCACATGGGACGGTAAAGATGTGCAACTAGCACCACGGAACATCTGCAAATCTCCAGCGCCAAAGCGTGAAGACAAGGCAGAAGTGAAACGTGTGGAGCTTCACTTGCACACTAAAATGTCCAATATGGACGCATTGACTGATACCAAAGCTGTGGTGAAACAAGCTGCCGCATGGGGCATCCTGCCATTGCCATCACCGACCATGGTGTGGCGCAATCTTTCCCAGATGCGTGGCACGCCGCAGGGGATAAAGTGAAAATACTTTACGGCATTGAAGGGTATTTTATCAACAATATTGATGACCGTGTGGCAGTTCATGGCGATTTTGACTGTGATTTAGACGCAGAATTTATTTGCTTTGACATCGAAACCACAGGCTTGAAGGTAAACCAAGAAGCCATCACTGAAATCGGTGCCGTTGTGCTGAAAAATGGGGAAATCACTGAGCGATTCCAAACTTTTGTCAACCCCAACCGTCGTTTGACCCCAGAAATTGTGGGGCTCACTGGCATCACCGATGATATGCTCAGAGACGCACCCCAGTTAAAGGCGGCATTGACTGACTTTTTAGCTTTTGTGGACGGACGCCCTTTGGCGGCGCACAATGCAGAATTTGATATCGGTTTCATCCGTGAAGGTTGTCGCAAGGTGGGTCTGGAATTCAATCCAACCTATGTGGATAGTTTAATCTTGGCACAAAACCTGTTGCCGAATTTAAGCCGTTATAAGCTGAATTTAGTGGCCGACCATTTGAATTTGCCCTCATTTAACCACCACCGTGCCGCTGACGATGCAGCCACCGTGGGATATATGCTGATTCCGTTTTGGGAAATGCTGCGCAAGCGCGATATTCATCGGTTGCAAGCGATCAATGCTGATATGGAAACTTTACGGCCAATGGGCAGTAAAAGTAATCGCTTCCCCAAGCATATTATTCTCATTGCTAAGAATAAGGTGGGGCTAAAAAATCTGTACCAAATGATTTCTGCTTCCAATTTAAAGCATTTCAAACGTGTACCCACTATCCCCAAAACCTTGCTGATGGAGCATCGTGAGGGGATTATCATCGGCTCTGCCTGTGAAGCTGGTGAGCTTTACAAGGCCGTTTCTGACAATAAAGATTGGGACGAACTGTGTCGCATTGCATCTTTTTATGACTACTTGGAAATTCAGCCTCTGTGCAACAACCAATTCATGATTCGCAATGGTGATGTGCAATCAGAAGAGGATTTGAAGGAGTACAACCGCATCATTGTCCGCCTTGGCGACCATTTAGGGAAACCTGTTTGCGCCACTGGTGACGTCCATTTCTTGGACCCAGAGGATGAAGTGTACCGCCATATTTTGCTGGCCTCTAAAAAATTCCCCGACGCCAATGAACCATTGCCTATCTACTTTAAAACCACGGATGAAATGCTAGAAGAATTCGCCTATTTGGGGGAAGAAAAAGCCTTTGAAGTGGTGGTGACCAACACCCGTGCCATTGCTGAGCAGGTGGAATCGTTCCCATTATTGCCTAAGGATTTGTTCCCTCCACGCCTTGAAAATTCTGAGGAAGAGTTGAATACTTTGGTGTGGGATAAAGTGAATGAGCTTTACGGCGACAATCCTGATAAGCTGATCACCGAGCGTCTAGACATCGAGCTCAAAGGGATTTTGGGCAAGTATGACGTGGTGTATATGAGTGCCCAAAAACTGGTGCAACGTTCCTTGGAAAACGGATATCTAGTTGGCTCTCGTGGGTCAGTGGGTTCGTCCTTGGTGGCTTATATGTCAGGCATTACCGAGGTGAACTCTCTGCCACCACACTATCGTTGCCCTCAGTGTAAAAAAGCAGAGTTTATTCTAGATGGTTCCTATGGTTGTGGGGCAGACATGGCAGACAAAGACTGTCCTATCTGTGGGATACCTTATGTGAAAGACGGATTTGACATCCCGTTTGAAACCTTTCTTGGGTTCGGGGGTGGTAAGGTGCCTGATATTGACTTGAACTTTTCGGGGGAATATCAAGCCCGTGCCCACCGCCACGCCATCGAAATGTTTGGAGAAACCCAAGTGTTTCGTGCTGGCACCATCGGTACCTTGGCAGAAAAAACTGCCTTCGGTTTTGTGAAAAAATTCTTAGAAGAAAATGCCATGAGTGTTTGTCGTGCCGAGGAAAACCGCTTGACCCAAGGGTGCGTGGGTGTTCGCCGTACCACAGGACAACATCCCGGTGGGCTAGTGGTTGTGCCTGATGATATGGATATGGAAGATTTCTGCCCTGTGCAGCGTCCTGCTGACGCGGAGGACAGCGAAACCATCACCACTCACTTTGAATACCATGCCATGGAAGACAACCTGCTCAAGTTGGATATGTTGGGGCATGATGACCCATCTATGGTGCGGATGATGGAGGATTTGACTGGGGTGAATGCCCGAGAAATCCTGCTAGATGACCCTGAAACCATGTCAATTTTTGTAACCAGCAAGGTGTTAGGTTATGAAAATGACGATGTGCTTGGCCCCACTGGGGCTGTGGCCATTCCTGAGTTCAACACCCGCTTCACCCGTGGGATGTTGATGGATACCTTGCCTAAAGATTTCAACACCTTGGTACGTCTATCTGGGTTCTCCCACGGCACCGATGTGTGGCTGGGCAATGCCCGCGAATTGATTGTGGACGGCACGGCCAGCGTTGCAGAAACCGTAGGTTGTCGTGACGATATCATGCTCTATCTCATCCAAATGGGTGTAGATGCTAAAATGTCCTTTAAAATTATGGAATCTGTTCGTAAGGGCAAGGTGAAAAAGGGCGGTTTTGAAGATGGTTGGCTGGAAGCCATGCAGGCCAAAAACGTGCCCCAGTGGTACATTGAATCCTTGGCGAAAATCGGATATCTGTTCCCCAAAGCCCATGCCGTGGCCTATGTTATGATGGCCTTCCGTATCGCATGGTTTAAAGTGCACTATCCTTTGGCGTTCTATGCCACCTACTTTTCCATCCGTGCTAAGGCCTTTGATGCCCAGTATTGTTGCGCAGGGATGAAAGCGGTGAAAAAGAAGATTCGCCAAATTGAAAACAACAAAGAGGCCACCAACACGGAAAAAGATTTGCTGACCACACTAGAGGTGTGTTATGAGTTTTATCTGCGTGGGTTTACCTTTGAAACGGTAAATATCTACGAGTCAGAGGCCACCAAGTTTAAGGTGGTGGAAGGCGGCTTATTGCCACCGTTTACCTCCGTCCGTGGATTGGGGGAAGCTGTGGCCTGCGACACCGTGGAAAAACGGAAAGGGAAGTCGTTTATTTCCATTGAAGAGTATTCCATTTGCTGCAACAAACTATCTAAAACCCACATTGAACAGCTCAAAGACTTGGGCTCTTTTGCCGGTCTGCCTGAAACCAGTCAAATCAACCTGTTTGATGGTATGTTTTAACGACAAAACACGACAGAATTGCATCGCAATTCTGTCGTGTTGTTTGTTGGACGATTAAGCCATATAACCTTGTTTGCACAGCAGTTCTGCCAGCAAAACTGCACCGCCTGCGGCACCACGAAGGGTGTTGTGAGACAGGCAAGCAAACTTGTAATCGTATTGGGTGTCAGGACGGAGACGACCGATGGACACAGCCATGCCTTTTTCCAAGTTGCGGTCAAGCTTGGTTTGAGGACGGTTTTCTTCCACGAAATAGTGGAGGAATTGCTTGGGAGCGGAAGGTAATTCCAACTCTTGAGCAGGGCCACGGAAGGAGGTCCAACGCTCGATAATCTCTTCCATAGAAGGTTTTTTACCTTCGGCAAATTTCATGAAGCAAGCAGCCATATGCCCGTCTTGGCAGGCCACGCGGAAACACTGGGCGGTAATAGCAGGGGAGGTGGCATTGACGATTTTACCATCTTCAATGTGACCCCACAGCTTGAGAGGTTCTTTTTCAGATTTTTCTTCTTCGCCGCCAATGTAGGGAATGACGTTATCCACCATTTCAGGCCAAGTGGTAAAGGTTTTGCCAGCGCCAGAGATGGCTTGATAGGTGCAGACCAAAGCTTGTTCTAGCCCCAGCTCCTTCAGAGGGTTCAAAGCAGGAACATAGCTTTGCAAAGAGCAGTTGGATTTCACAGCGATAAATCCACGCTTGGTGCCAAGACGCTTGCGTTGGTCAGCGATGATGGCAGTGTGGTGGGCATTGATTTCAGGCACAACCATAGGCACGTCATCTGTCCAACGGTGGGCGCTGTTATTGGACACCACAGGGCATTCTAGCTTAGCATAGCGATATTCGAGAGCCTTGATATCTTCTTTCGCCATGTCTACAGCGCAGAATACAAAGTCCACCAGATCCACGATGGCTTCTGCGTCCAAATCAGCATCCATCACCAGTAAAGACTTTGCGGCCGCAGGCATTGGGGTTTCCATGGCCCAGCGTGCACCCACAGCTTCTTCGTAAGTTTTACCTGCGCTACGGCTACTGGCGGCAAGCACCACCAAATCAAACCAAGGGTGGTTTTCCATCAAGGACACAAACCGTTGCCCCACCATACCTGTGGCGCCGATGACACCTACTTTATATTGTTTGTTTTCCATTGTTTCCTCCTGTATGCGTCAAAAAGTTTACCGTTTCTACAATTTATAGTTGAAAAAAACACCAATGTATACTATAATAGTTTAGATAAGGATTTGTCTTGGCGCTAAATTTGTTTTTCCATCATGGACATTTGTGTTTATTGTAGCAGATTTTACGCCATTATACCACTGGGAGGTTGCATGAAAAAATACTGGATTATCTTACTAACTGTTGTGACATTTTTTGTAATGTCTGCCATGACTGTCAGTGCAACTGACCGTGATGTGTTATATGTAGGTCTGCGATACAGCGACACCGCTATGTCTTCTGCCAATTTAGAAAATTCCATCGGCAGTGGCTATACCTATGGATATTTTGATAGTGACCGTGTGTTTTACGCTTTGGGTGAAATCACCGACACCACTGTCACCATGAGTCCTTCTGGCTCCACTGACATCACGGTGACCAATACCAGTTCTGGGACTGTTTTGGTAACGTATACAGGGAGCGAAACCTTTGGTATGGTGCCAAACGGACAGGGGAGTAAGGCGGTGACTTGGTTCCGTGGAAACCAATATTACGGCGCGTTTGCTTACCCAAACAATGGTAACGGCACGGTGAATGTGATCAACGTGGTCAACATCGACGACTATGTGGTGGGTGTGTTGCCCTATGAAATGAGCAGTTCATGGCCATTGGCAGCGCTGGAGGCACAGGCCGTTTGTGCCCGAACCTTTGCCTTAGAGGAAACCAAACACGCCAGTCAAGGCTTCGATGTATGCGCCACAGTAGATTGCCAAATGTACAGCGGCCTAGGCAGTGGTACTCCCACAGTGAATGCCACCATCCAAGAGGCGGTAGACAACACAGCTGGGCTGGCACTGTATTATAACGGCGAACCCATTCAAGCTTATTACTCCGCCTCCAATGGTGGCGCGTCAGAAAGCGTTGCCAATGTGTGGGGTAGTAATTTACCCTATCTGGTTGGTAAAATTGATCCCTACGAAGCCATGACCACCATTCCTAGCTATCAATACACCGAAACCTATACCGCTGAAACCTTGACTGCCATGCTTAACATCAAAAGCTATGATATGGACTTGATTGAAAACGTGTATATTTCCAAGCTTAGCGATGTGGGCAACGTGATTGAGGTGACCTTTGTAGATGTGAACGGTAAAACCGTGGTGGTAAGTAGGGAAGTGTGCCGCACCATTTTTTATTCTAGCATCTACAACAAATCTGTTTCTAGTTTACGCTACACCATCAATGGGTATAGTGGTGGTAGTTACTACGTCAATGAAGGTGGCTCTACCTTGTCCTCTGTGATAGGGGTGTCGGTGCTCAGTGGGTCTGGTACAGTGTCAACATTAACTGATAGCGTTAGCGTGTTGACCGCCTATGGTAC
Source organism: Bengtsoniella intestinalis (assembly GCF_039719005.1). Lineage (GTDB taxonomy): Bacteria > Bacillota > Clostridia > Oscillospirales > Oscillospiraceae > Oscillibacter > Oscillibacter intestinalis. Next base: position 316,724 of record NZ_CP133584.1, read on the forward strand.
AGAAACCCTGCAAAGTGCCGCCACATCAGTAGCACCCTCTGACGGTATCTTCACCATTGTGGGTACAGGCTCTGGACACCAGCTTGGTATGAGCCAATATGGCGCAAAAGCAATGGCTGAACAGGGATATACCTTTACAGATATTTTGGAATTTTACTACACTGGCATCACCATTAAATAAGGCAAATATGAGGAACAACCATTGAAAACAAGTGATTTTTACTATGATTTACCGGAAGAATTGATTGCCCAAACCCCATTGCAGCAACGGGATAGTTCTCGGCTATTGCATTTAGATAAGGCAACAGGGGCTGTGAGCCACCATCAATTTTTTGATTTACCTAGCTTTTTAAAAGAGGGCGATTGCCTGATTATGAACGACTCGCGCGTGTTACCAGCACGGCTTTTGGGGCAGAGACTCCCCGGTGGCGGCACCTGTGAAGTGCTGTTACTCATTGACCGTGGCGACAAGGTGTGGGAGTGTTTAGTGCGTCCCGGTCGGAAGATGAAGGCTGGCGCTAAACTAACATTTGGCGATGGACAACTGACCGCAGAGGTCATCGAGGAACTGCCTGATGGCAACCGCCTTGTTCGCTTTGACTACGAAGGGATTTTCCTTGAAGTGCTAGAAGCCTTAGGCAAAATGCCTTTGCCACCTTATATTACCGAAGAACTGCTCGACAAAGAGCGGTATCAAACGGTGTATTCCAAGGTGGTGGGCAGTGCGGCGGCCCCCACTGCTGGCTTGCACTTTACCCCGGAGTTGATGGAAACCATTGAAAATATGGGTGTTTCCATTGGCTATGTGACACTACACGTAGGCCTTGGCACCTTCCGTCCTGTGAAGGTAGAGTCAGTGGAAAATCACGATATGCACAGTGAATACTGCGTGATTTCACAAGAAACAGCTGATTTAATCAATAAAACCAAGGCAAATGGCGGTCGTGTCATCTGTGTGGGAACCACGTCTTGTCGCACCATCGAGTCTTGGGCGACAGAAGATGGCACCATGACTGCCAGCGCTGGCTGGACGAAGATTTTCATTTATCCTGGCTATCAATTCAAGGTGCTGGATGCCTTGATTACCAATTTCCATCTACCAGAATCCACACTGCTGATGCTGATTTCAGCCTTGGCAGGGAAGGACAAAATCATGGCGGCCTATGAAGAAGCCGTGGCTGAACGCTACAGATTTTTCTCTTTTGGCGATGCGATGATGATTGAATAAACGGGTAAAAACGGCAGGGGCAAGCCCCCCGCCGTTTCCCAGTGAAAATTATATTTAGAAACGAGAATTACAAATGTTTGAAGTCAAAAATAAAAACGGGCGTGCTCGTCGTGGTGTGTTTTCTTGCGCCCACGGTGGGGAAGTCCAAACCCCAGTGTTTATGAACGTTGGCACCCAAGCTGCCATCAAAGGTGGTGTTAGCGCCCATGATTTGCAGGAAGTGAACTGCCAAATCGAGCTCTCTAACACCTATCACCTCCATCTCCGTCCCACGGACAAGGTGGTGCGTGAAATGGGTGGACTCCACAAGTTTATGAATTGGCAAGGCCCCATTCTCACCGACTCTGGTGGATTTCAAGTCTTTTCCCTGTCTGCACTGCGGAAAATCAAGGAAGAAGGGGTGTATTTTGCCTCTCATTTGGACGGTCATAAGATTTTCATGGGGCCAGAGGAAAGTATGCAAATTCAGTCGAACCTTGGCAGTGACATTGCCATGGCTTTTGACGAATGCGTGGAAAATCCCTCTACCCATGACTATGTGAAACAATCTTGCGAACGGACATATCGCTGGTTAGAACGCTGCATCACCGAGCATAAACGACTCAACAGTTTACCTGACACCGTGAATCCCAAGCAAATGCTCTTTGGCATCAACCAAGGCGGGGTGTATGCGGATTTGCGTGTTTGGCACATGAAGCAAATTCGTGATTTAGACTGCGATGGTTTTGCCATTGGCGGTTTGGCTGTAGGGGAGAGCGCCGATGTGATGTATGAAATTATCGACGCGGTGGAACCCCATATGCCAGAGGATAAACCCCGTTATCTCATGGGTGTGGGTACCCCCACCAACATCATTGAAGCGGTGTACCGTGGGGTAGATTTCTTCGATTGCGTCATGCCGTCTCGCAACGGTCGCCACGGCAAGCTATTCACATGGGAAGGTGTGGTGAATATCATCAACCAACGCTATGCCACCGACCCACGCCCTGTCAGCCCTAGCTGTGGGTGTCCATTGTGTAAGAATTATTCCCGTAGTTATATTCGCCATTTGTTCAAGGCGGACGAGGTGTTGGCTTTGCGTTTGGCGGTGCTTCACAACCTATATTTCTACAATGATTTGATGGAAAAAATTCGTGAAGCCATTGCAGAAAATCGTTATGAAGACTTCCGAGCCATTTACAGCGAGAAGCTGGCACAGCGTGCAGTGGACTAAGATTTAAAATAATACTTGCAAATTTTCCTATTTCTGATATAATGATACTATTCTGATATAAACGAAGGAGCACCCAAACCATGGATTCTGTATTAATGATTGTCTTAATGTTCGCTGTCTTTTACTTTATGTTGATTCGCCCTGAAAAGAAGCGTAAGCAACAAGCTGAGAATATGCGTAACAGTCTAAAAAAGAACGATAAAATCTCCACCATTGGTGGCATCATTGGCACTGTTGTGGCTGTGAATGAAGCTACTATCGTCATTGAAACCAGCGATGACCGTGTGCGCATTGAACTGGCTAAATGGGCTGTTGGTGTCAACGAAACTCAAGCTGCTGCTGCCGCTGCTTCTAACACTAAAAAGCCTATGTTTGGCAAAAAGGCACCTAAAGAAGAAGTGCCTGCTGCTGAAGAATCTACCTCTGCTGAAGACTTGACCAAGGACATCGAAGGCTAATTTTTACAATCAATCATAAAACCACCCAGTACAATCATATGCTCTTGTAGAGTGTATGAAGGCTGGGTGGTTTTTTCGCCCAACGCAATAGGAGGGACATATGGGAATGCAAAAAGGGAAGAGAAACGTTTGGCAAATCGCACTGGCTGGTGGCGGCCTTTCCATCGGAATCTACGGCGGATTGATTGCAATGTTATCGTATAGCGTGGTTTGTGGCGCAGTACCAGAAAGCGCCATCACAGTCCTGTTGACGTTAAGTGCTTGTTTGAGTGTGTTTTTAGGTGGTGTGGTATTTGGGCGAAGGTTACCAGTGGGGATTATGGGCGGTTGCTTATGTGTTTTTGCAGAATTTTGGCTGGTGCTATTTTTGCTGGCGTGGGGTGTGTATGGCGGCGTTGCCTTTAGCAGTGGTTGCGTGGCGTTGTTGTTATCTAGTTTGGCAGGCGCGGTGTTTTCAGGTGTGATATGTCGCAAACAAAAGGGCAGACGCATTGCCAAGCGATTTGGCTGATTGGTGATTTTGCATAAAATCCTATGTTGTAACTATGTTTATTGTCTAAGGCACTTTTGTATTTTGTATACATACTAATGACAAACCACTAGATAGTGTAATGAGACGAAGAAAAAGCACATAGAATACACTATATTTGACAGATTGATAAAAAACTGCTGAAATTATAGAAAAATACTTGCATTTTTCAGAATTTTGACGTATGATAAGGCTCTCGATTGCTTGCTTTACCATGGGTCGTTCACTGGGTATGGAAAGCGAGGTAAGGCTTTGATTGGTAAGCAACCCAAAGGGCGGCGCATCGCCTGTGCACATTGTGAATCATCCAAGACTTTACTATGGTTAGGCCTATGGTTTGTGATTGGAATCGGCTTAGGTTTGGCGCTAACTGGTTTTGTTGACCAAGGAACCGCCCAAGAAATCAGCCAGTATTTACAAGGATATCTCTCGATGCCGCAAACCACCTCATTGGCGTTGATGCTCTTGATGTTGCGGCTATATATGGTGCCTATATTAGTGGCATTTTTCTTAGGCTTTGTATCCATCGGCGTGGTGTTGTTGCCTTTGTGGACGGCACTTTATGCTGGGATTTTATCATTTTGCGTGTCACTATTTGTGGCTTCCTTTGGGGAACAAGGACTGCTAGTGGCAGGGGCTTTGTTGGGCATACGCGCCCTCATTGGTATTCCGTGTTATTTATGGATTGCCTTGCAAGCCCACGATGCCACACGGCGCTTGGCGCAGATTTGCCTTGGGGTGAAAAAGGGGAAAGGACTGGGCTACGACAGCGGTGCCTATTGGAGTTTTGCCCTTTGCGTGGTGATTTTACTCTTAGGCGTGTGTGTAGATTCTTTTGTGACACCAAAGCTATTGTCGTTGACCTTGTCATCGCTACTATAAAAGTAAAGGAGGGGATTTGAATGGTTGTAACACGATATGGTTTATATTTGAGTCACGAGAAAAAAGCATCTGATCATACAGTTGAATGTTATTTGCGAGATTTACGACAATTACAAGCGTATTTTTCAGCAAAAAAAATGCCCTCTTTGGAAAATGCAAACACCCAATCTCTACAACAATATGTGGATGATTTAGATAAATCAGGTAAATCCAAGGCCACCATTGCTCGTTTTGTTGCAGCTGCCAAAGGATTTTACGCTTATTTATCAGCGGCGCAAGTGCGACGAGACAATCCGATTTCTGGTGTAGAAATCGCGCCAGTGGTGGTTAAGCCTCCTTTTATTTTGTCTGATGCAGAAATTGAGCGCCTGCTCAATGCGCCTAAATGTGTGGACGCCAAAGGCTACCGTGACCGCAGTATGCTCTCTCTTTTATATGCCACTGGCATGGGGGTAGGGGAGTTATTGGCGCTCAATATTGGGGATGTGGATTTGTTTGGCAGTTGCGTGTGCTGTGGCATCGGGAAAAAGAAACGGGTGTTACCGTTATACCAAGATGCACTGTCGGCCCTGTCTCAATATGTTGCCATTTCTCGGCCTGTGATTATTGCCGATGTGAATCAACAGGCGCTGTTTTTAAATATGAATGGCCAGCGTATGAGTCGCCAAGGCTTTTGGAAGCTATTGAAAAATTACCAAGAGCAATTGGAGCTTGAAGGGGAATTGACCCCCCATACGTTGCGCCATAGCTTTGCCGCCCATTTGTTAGAACGGGGTGCCCATTTAGACGCTGTGCAACAAATGCTGGGGCATTCCAACGTGTCTACCACCCGTACATATGGCCATTTGGTGAGCCAACATTTAAAAGAAGAGTACTTGCGTAATCACCCCAAAGCCAATTAAAAGCTGATGCCATGGTTGGCATCAGCTTTTTTGCGTAAAAATAGTGCGTGGAGAACTCCACGCACTATTTTTTATATAGTTATCTTATTTTGCCAGAACCTTTTTCAGCTTTGCAAAGCGAGGCAGGCTGTTTCCCTTAGGCAGAGTGGGTTCGCCTTGAATCAAAGGCAGAGCATAGTCCACAAATGCGGGCAGAATGCCATTGCCTTCTTCGTTGATCCATTCCAGAGGCACTTTCTTTTCGGTGTTAGCCACGTCGGTCAAGTTCAACAGCTTGGTTTTGCAGGTGTATTGGCCATTTTCCATGATACGTTCAAAGCCCACCATTTTGTCGGAGATGCCTGCAGTGGCATTTTCAACAGCGGCCTTACCAGCCATGTAGGATTCTTCGATATCAGTGAGGGAAGCCAAGTGTGCGCCGCAACGTTGCAGCAGGCTCAGCTCGATGCCACGGACTTTAGCGCCAGTGACCTTCTTCACAGCGTCGGCAAGCAAAGCAGCCAAACCACCCAATTGAGCGTGACCAAAGCCGTCAGTTGCAGAGACTTCTGCTTCGGAAACAAACTTGCCATCAGCATAGTGAATGCCTTCAGACACAGCCACCATGCAGTTGCCTTTTTCTTCGTAAATACGCTTCACATCAGCCAAGAACTTGTCCATGTCGAAGGCGACTTCGGGAACGTAAATCAGGTCAGGGCCTGCGCCTTGAGCGGTTGCCAAAGCAGCAGCAGCAGTCAGCCAGCCAGCGTGACGCCCCATGATTTCCACCACGCAAATCATGCCAGTATCATACACACGAGCGTCTTGGTAGACTTCCATGCAGGAGGTGGCAATATATTTAGCGGCAGAGGAGAAGCCAGGGCAGTGGTCGGTGCCGAACAGATCGTTATCGATGGTCTTGGGCACGCCCATAACGTTGCATTCGTAACCGACTTTTTGCATATACTTAGAAATTTTGTTGCAGGTATCCATGGAGTCGTTACCACCATTATAGAAGAAGTAACGAACGTCGTGCTTTTTGAACACTTCTAAAATACGCTTGTAATCAGTGTCATCCACATCAGGGTCAGCAATTTTATAACGGCAGGAGCCAAGAGCAGAAGAAGGGGTGTACTTCAACAGTTCCAATTCTGCGGGATCTTCTTGGGACATGTCAAACAGACGGTCAGCCAGCACACCTTTGATGCCGTGTTCTGCGCCGAACACTTGAGTCACATTGGGGTTTTTCAAAGCGGCGTCAATCACACCATACGCACTGGCGTTGATGACAGAAGTGGGGCCACCGGATTGGCCAATGATACAAGAACCTTTTAGCATAGACATAGTAGGGAAATCCTCCTCAAAAAATTTTTGACTTAACTGTATAATACCACTGAAATTTTCAAAAGTAAATACTTGCTTTTTATTTTTTTTGTGATATTATAGAAGTAGCTAATCGTTTTCTTAAGTGAAATACAATATAAGCTACCCTCAAATATGAGGTAAAAATTACAATTTAAGAGGAGATATTTATTATGGCATTGGTTACTTCTAAAGAAATGTTCCAAAAAGCATATGAAGGCGGTTATGCAATCGGCGCTTTCAACGTGAACAACATGGAAATCATTCAAGGGATTACGGAAGCTGCCGCTGATTTGCGCGCACCTTTGATTCTGCAAGTGTCCTCTGGCGCTCGTAAATATGCAAATCACACCTATCTGACTAAGCTGGTGGAAGCTGCTATCATCGAAACCAACCTGCCCATCTGCTTGCATTTGGATCACGGCGATTCTTTCGAACTGTGTAAGTCCTGCATCGACGGCGGTTTCACCTCCGTTATGATTGACGGTTCTCACCACAGCTTCCAAGAAAACATTGAACTGACCAAGCGCGTTGTCGAATACGCTCATGACCATGGCGTCACCGTGGAAGGCGAACTGGGCCGTCTGGCTGGCATCGAAGACGATGTGAACGTGTCTGATGAAGACTCCTCCTACACCCAACCTGAAGAAGTGGAAGAATTCGTGTCTAAGACTGGCGTTGACTCTTTGGCCATCGCTATCGGCACCAGCCACGGCGCATTCAAATTCAAGCCCGGTACTGATCCCGAACTGCGTTTCGATATTTTGGACGAAGTTTCCAAGCGTCTGCCCGGTTTCCCCATCGTGTTGCACGGTGCTTCTTCTGTGCCCCAAGATTTTGTGGCTAAGATTAACCAATACGGCGGCAATATGCCCGGCGCTATCGGTATCCCTGAAGAACAACTGCGTCAAGCTGCTCGTAGCGCTGTTTGTAAGATTAACATCGACTCCGATCTGCGTTTGGCTATGACTTCTTCTGTCCGTGAATACTTCGCAGAAAATCCCGCACACTTTGACCCACGCCAATACCTGAAGCCTGCTCGCAGCGCTATCAAGGACATGGTGGCTCATAAAATTGTCAATGTTTTGGGTTGCGACCACAAGGCTGACTAAGATTTATTTTATACGAAAAACGTTGCGGTTCATTTGAACCGCAACGTTTTTTTCATACATAAATTGCAAGAATTATCGCTCCAATGCTTGCCGTGCTACGGCTTCATTACCGAATTCCAAGGCTTGTATTTTGGCGACGGCATCGGTTTGGATTTGGGGCGTTTCTAATTTTTGATGGGCTTGATCAATCAGGGATTCTAAACCCTCGGCCGTGATATCGGACAAGTCAACAAAGCCTTCTTGGCCGATATAGCGGAGGAAGGCGGAGACTTTGGGGTCATACACCAATCCAACCAAGGGGATGCCTTGACCTGCGGCAAAAATCAACGCATGAAGTCGCATAGACACCACCAACTCCATTCGAGACAACGCGCCAATGATGGTGCCAGCAGAACCAGCATCGTCTAAGAAATAGTAGGGGACGGTCAAATGCTTTGCTACAGCGCGTCCTGCACTAGGGTCAAGATGTTTTTCAATGGCAATGAATACAGGCGTGAGGCCGTAGGTTTCGTAGGCATAGGTGGCGGCTTGAGCGATGGCTGTTGTTTTATCTGCAAAACCCTGCCATTGGCGCAATGTAAAGCCAATATACTTGCCGTTTGGCGGGATATTTGAACCAAGGAGGACACTATCAATTTTATCGTTGCTATCTGGTGCCAACACCAAAGCTGGGTCAGCTGTCAAACGAATTTCAGGTGTGTGCACCCCCATAGAAGCCAACTCCATTTGAGAATCAGGTTCACGCAACGTGATGACATCTACATAACGATTCAAGGACTTTGCCACCAATTTTTTATGGCTATCATGGATAATCGGCCCGATGCCACACCCATACATCTGTACAAAGTTCCCCATTCTTTTTGCAGTGCGAATATTGTTGAGATAAAACCAGAGGGAGCGGCGAGAAGTAATATCTTGAATCAAACTACCGCCACCACTGATATAGAGTTTACTGGTTTTCATCGCCTTACGCCATGCAAAGAAGTTGGAACGATGAATGGAAGCGACCCGATATGCCAAACGAGTTTGGGATGGATTTTTGGACAACACTGTGATAGGCATATCTTTGTCAATTTCCTTCATCTGTTGCAAAATGGCTTCTAAAATGGCATCATCACCAGCGTTTCCACGACCGTAGGCACCACAGATTACCACGCCATCACGGTTCTTTTTAGGCCGCATATGGCGACGATGGACTTCTTCGTAAATATGAATTTGGGTGTCTACTGTTTTTTGGATAGAGAATTGGGTAGAGGCTTTTTGATACAATTTCTCACCCATGCTATGGCGCAAATCATCATTCAACGCCAAAGTCGCAAGGTGATTACCTAAGGATTCCCAATCGGTTGGTGTAAAGAGAAAACCATTTACACCTTGGTCTATCAAGGCGGGAATTCCACCCACTGCGCTGGAAACTGTGGCTAAGCGGAAGCGAGATCCTTCTGTTAACGCATAGGGAAACGTTTCAGACACAGAGGTCAAGGCGTTAATATCCATGGCGCCATAGAAGGCATCCATACCTCCAGAAATCCAGCCTGCAAAGCAGACTTGCTCTGTCACACCAAGTTCAGCGGCCAAGGCTTGTAATTTTTCTAACTCTTCACCATCGCCAGCAATCACCAAACGTAAACGGTTGCATTTTTGATAAGCCTTGGCAAAGCCACGAATGAGGGTAGACATATCTTTCACAGGGTTTAACCGAGCAGCAATGCCCACCACCACGCTGTCAGTGTCTACATTGGCACCAAGATTACGCAGGTAGGCCAAGCGGTCAGGATTATTCTGGGGAGGAATAAATTCGATGCCGTTGTAAATGGCATAAAACCGATTAGCAGGGAAGTTGCGCTTAATCAGCAAGTCCACCATGGAATCAGAAACGCCAATGCGATAGTCAAGATGGCGCAAGGCCCACGCGTTGATATTTCCCAATGTAAATTGGCTAAAAGGCCGCCCCATATAGTCTAATCGATAGTCGCTATGAACAGTAGAAATCACTGGCAACCCAGTTGGTTGACGGAGCAATGCCCCCACTAAATTAGCACGAGAACCATGACAATGAATCAGTGTAAAATTATTTTCCTTTACATATTCTGTCAATCGTTTTCGCAAGCTGAGTAACCGATTGGCTTCGGTCATAACAGTGGTTTTAATGCCTAGCGCTATGGCTTCTTGGGCGAATGGGCCATCTCGAAAGCATACCATTTCCACATCAATGGTTTTTCCCAGTTGCTCTAGTAAACTCAACACATGAGTTTTGGCGCCACCAAAGTCACCACCAGAAATCAGATGTAATATCTTCATATAAAAATCCTCGTTTTAGAAAAAATACTTGTGTAACTCAAAAAAATACTGTATACTAAGCAGTATACTATGAATGGACGAGAAGGTCAAGAAAAGAGCCGTCCTACGGAGGATAAAATGAAGCAAAAAAAGTTTAATATCATCGATATCATTGCTGTGGCATTGATTGTGGCAGTGGTGACGTTTGTAGGTTATAAGGTTGTGGTACAATCTGGCTCATCTGCAGGGGTAAGTGTTGGCACAGTTGATGTAACCTTTGTTGGTAAAGCAGAAGGTGTGGATGCTGTCTTGGCTGAAAATATTCAGCAGTATATCCCCAGCCAACTGATGGCCTCTGGCGAACTATATGACGGATATGTTATGGCTGCGCAAGCAGAGCCTTATATGGTGCTTTCGGGCGATGGTCAATGGGTAGAAGACCCAGAACGGGTGAATTTGTATTTAACTGTAGAAGCCACCATTGCCGACCAAGGGGTCATGACCACAGAAGTGGCCACGCAAGAGGTGCGTATAGGTCGTAAGGTTAATATCATCAAAACAGAATACATTGAATTCACTGAGTGTATCATCGTAGATGTGACTTGGGAATAAAACAAATTTAAAAACCACCCCATTCTACTGCGGAATGGGGTGGTTTTTCACGTTTTGAAAAGGCGAGGCATACACTGGTGTAGTCCACTGCGGTGGGCTGCTAGTAACAAAGGAGGTTTTTCCATTGGAATCAAATCGTTATCCAACTGGGATGGGTGAACTGTCCACCCCTGCCACGTTAGCCTTTCCATATGTGCCTGTGCAACAAAATAATCCCCAGCGTTATAGTCCAGAAGAGGCTATGGAGCATGGCACGTTGTTCCCAGGACTGAATTTGCCATTTAAAATGGCTATGACTGCCCAAACCAAACTGACCAATACCGCTTTGGTGGAATTGATGGCATTAGAGTTTGCCGTTGACGAGCTTGGGTTATATTTAACCACACATCCAGACGACAAAGAAGTGCTGGATTTATACTGGACGTATTGTAAACTCGGTGAAGAAGGCAAGAAAAAGTACGAAAAAATGTATGGCCCACTCTGCCAAACCACCCGTCCAGCTGACGGCACTTATGCTTGGATCAAAGACCCATGGCCTTGGGATGAAGGAGGGAGCGACTGATGTTTGTATACGAAAAAAAGCTTTTATACCCCATTAAAGTGAAAAATCGCAACCCTAAATTGGCATCCATCATCATGAGCCAATATGGTGGACCTCACGGGGAATTGGGCGCATCTTTGCGGTATTTATCCCAACGCTACACCATGCCGTATCCCGAATTAAAAGGTCTTTTAACCGACATTGGTACCGAAGAACTTGGGCACCTTGAGATGGTGGGTACTTTGGTTCACCAGTTGACCAAAGGCATGAGTGAGAAGGAATTAGCGGACGGTGGATATGCGGATTATTTCGTTGACCACACCGCTGGCGTCTATCCCACCGCCGCCTCTGGCTATCCTTTTAGCGCTGGTGAAATCGCCGTCACAGGGGACACCATCGCTGATTTGAGTGAAGACTTAGCAGCAGATGCTGCTATGGCATAAGAGCAATATTATGGCTTGGAAAATGGTTTGACAAGCTCAATGGATCAACGACTACAGCGTTACCTTATAATAGGTTGCATTGCCTAGCAAATCGGGGTGGTCATAGTCGAACAGCAGGTGGGTGGTTTGGCAGGGGAGACGTGGGTCGGTGACATCGTAGTCAAAGACTTGCAGGTGTGCCAGACGGCTGACACGGCTGTGATGCTCACCTTGATACTGGGGCAAATAGCGGTCAATATTGTCTGGATTGGCGAAAAATTGACTCATGTCACGCCGCTGGGATTCGCTCCATTGAGGGTCAACCCAAGTGGGGAACTTTTTTGGTTTTTCTTTCAAGCAAATATCAAAAAGTACCGACGCCTTGATTTCTGGGGTGTAAGCCCCAGAGTGGCTCTCATAAAAATCTTTGAGCACCGTGTGGACTTGCTCTTTGGACAGGGGCGACAGGTGATAGTCTTGTGCAAAGAAATACGCGCCTAAATCCTCAAAAAAGCGGTAGGCAGAAGGCTGATTTTCTAGCAACTGTCGCAGGGTATTTTGATACCGTCCACTGTTATAATACCGCTCCACCATGTCCTCCACGCCCTTGAGCAACAGGATGTGGTCGTAGGTGAGCCACTTGGTACCCAGTACTTCAAAGGGTGCGTGTTGGTTGTAAACGATGTGGTGCTCTGCCACTTCTTGCGCCATTTGAGAGCCTTTTAAAATCTTCAAAAAGCCCAGTTGCAACTGCTGTGGACGGATGGCAAACACGGTGTTGAAGCTTTCTTCAAAGGAGGAAATGTCTTCGTAAGGCAAGCCTGCAATCAAGTCTAAATGCTGATGAATATTACCATAACTGTCGATTTCTTTGCAAATATCCAATAATTGCTCTGTGTTAGTAGCTCGTTTGATTTGGTCAATGGTGCGTGGATTGGTGGACTGCACCCCCACTTCTAGTTGGAACTGTTCGGTGCGGATGGTTTTCAGCAGGTCTAGCATCTCACGGTCTAGCAGGTGGGCAGCAATTTCAAAGTGGAAGTTGGTGACACCGTTGTCGTGGTCTTTTAAGAACTGCCAAATGGCCATGGCGTGGGCTTTGTTGCAGTTGAACGTTCTGTCCACAAACTTCACCTGCCGCACCTTGTGTTCTAGGAAGATGGACAGCTGGGCAAACACTTTTTCCAAAGGCATAAACCGCACACCACCAGCTATTGACGACAGACAATAACTACAGCGGAAGGGGCAACCGCGGCTGCTTTCAAAGTAGACAATGCGGTGGCTTAACGCCTGTAAATCGTGATAAGAAAAGGGGATGTCGGCCATGGGGAAGGGGGGCGCCACAGGGGTTTCCACCAGTGTATCGCCTTGACGATATACCAGTCCAGCAATGGACGATAAACCGCCATCGTCAGCCAAAGTTTGTAACACAGCTGGCACAATGCCTTCTCCTTCGCCCGTCACCACGGCGGTGACTTGTGGGTGGCAACTGAGGAACTCTTGGGGGTCGTAGCTTACCTCTGGCCCACCCACCAGTAAGATGGCGGTGGGATGGATTTTATGGTAGGTGTCTATGATTTGTGATACATATTCAATGTTCCAAATGTAGCAAGAAAACAGCAAAATATCTGCTTTTTGCCGATATAAAGTGTCAATAATATGGGGCAGTCGTTGGTTGATGGTGAACTCCACCATATCTAAATTTTGGGGCACTTGCTCCTTGCAGCAGTGGTAAATATTCCGCACAGCCAGATTGGTGTGGATGAATTTTGCGTTGATGGCAACCAGTAAAGCGTTCATAAAATCTCCAGTTTGTGTGTGATTGTTGGTTTTCAGATACAATAGTACCATACTATAGGGAAAAAGTCATCTCTATCAGGGAAATTATATGAACGTTGTTTTTCTGAGAACTCTGTGGTAAACTATTCCTAGAAATGATATGGAGAGGATGGGGTATCAATGTCGATGATAAGCCTACATTTTAGTCCCACTGGAGGCACCAAACAAGCAGCTCTGGCGTTGGCAAAGGGACTGGGCACTGTGAATCAAGAGGTGGACTTAACTGCCCTGACTTTGGATGACATGACCATTGGGCACGATGATGTTTGCATTATCTCTGTACCGTCTTTTGGCGGTCGTGTGCCAGCCATTGCCATGGAACGGTTGGCGCAGTTGAAGGGGCACGGTGCCAAAACTGTATTACTGGTCAGCTACGGAAATCGCGCCATAGAAGATACCTTGATTGAGCTATATGACGGGGCAATCGCCACTGGATTTACGCCTGTGGCAGGGGTGGTCGCCGTGTGTGAGCACTCCATCATGCCACAATTTGCCACCAGTCGCCCCAACCAAGCAGATAGGGCCGAGTTGATGGCATTCGGGAAGCAAATTGCCTTGCAATTGAACGTAGACAAAGCCTCTGCGTTAGAAATTCCCGGCAATCGCCCATACCGTGTATTTGGTGGTGTTCCATTAAAACCCAAAACCTCACGTGCTTGCAACCACTGCGGAGAGTGCGCCCAAAACTGCCCTGTGGGTGCTATCCTCAAAAGCCAACCCAACCAAACAGATACCACGCTGTGCATCACCTGTATGCGTTGTGTGAAACGCTGTCCCCAGCAGGCACGGTCATTGAACCCTCTGCTTCTATTTTTAGCTGGCCAAAAAATGAAAAAGTCCTGTAATCTGTACAAAGAAAATCAGTTGTTTCCAAGATGACAAACACCCTCTCTTTCTGGAAGGAAGAGAGGGTGTTTTCTGTTTTAAAAATTCCAATGAATTTCAACGGGCGGGTATTTTTCCCCTTGTTTCCGCCGTCCTACGGTGATGTGGTCGATGAGCACCTCCACCATTTCTCGGGTCAATTTGTCGATATGTAAATACTGTTCCACCAAGGCGCGTCGGTTTTGTCCTGCATCCAATTGGGCTTGGAGGGCTTCCAATTTGGCTTGGTAGGTGGCGATGGTTTGGATGCGACTTTCTTTTTCTTGATTGAACATGGTGCGCAATTGCTGAAAATCTTCTTGCGATAACTTGCCATCCACTTTGTCAGCGTAGAGGGTTTGGAGATAGTGGCTGTCCTGCTTTTTCTCTAGCAAGGTTTTCTCCTTTATAAGCTGCTGTTTTCGGTCTGCCAAGCCACTTACCATGTGGATGCCTTGTTCCAATTGGGTTTGGTCGAGATAGGCTTCTGCCAAGTAATTGAGCTGAGCCAGCACCATGGCCTCCAAGGTATCTACGGCAATAAATGCCCCTATGCAACCCGACTCCTTCACATGGTGGGTGGGGCAAGAAAGATAATGCTTCCCCCGACATTTGGATGAGCGCAGGGTGTAGCCACAGGTGGCACATTGGGCTTTGTGGGCAAAGAGGCCAATGTGCCCCGTGACAAAAGGCTTGGTTTTTTGGGCAATCAAATTTTGCACACTGTCCCACAACGGCGGCTGAATAATGGGCGCATGGGTGTTTTCTACCACAATCCAGTCCTTTTTGGGACGAGGGCGGTTCTCTTTGGTTTTGTAGGACACACTGCCATATCTGCCTTGCACCATGTGGCCGATGTACATTGCATTGACCAGCATACTGGAAATAGCAGGGTACTTCCAAAGGGTGGCGGTTTGGCTCTTGGGCGGCGTATAGCGGAGATGTTGCTGGCGTTTATATTCTGTAGGATTGGGGATATTTCTGTCGTTTAAAATACGGGCAATGGCGCTTTTGCCGTAGCCTTGGCTATAGAGGGTGAACACCTCCTGCACCACCGCCGCCGCTGGTGGGTCAATGATGAGGTGCCCTTTTTGGTCGGGGTCTTTTTGATAGCCATACAGTGCAAAGGCACCGATGTGGTGGCCTTGCTGACGGCGGTTAGTCAGCACAGAACGGATATTATCCGACATATCCTCTAAGTACCATTCGTTGACCAGACCGTTGATTTGGCGAGACTTTTTGTTACCCTTGTTGGCGGTGTCGGCGTTGTCCACCAAGCCGATAAAGCGGATGCCAAGGACAGGGAAGAGGCCGTGGATATATCGCTCCACCAACTCTAACTCACGGGTAAACCGAGATTGAGATTTACACAGCACAATCTGGAATTTCCCGTCTTGGGCATCCGCTAACAAGGCCTGAAATGCAGGACGGTTGCGATCAGCCCCAGTGTAATCATCATCGCTGTAAATATGGTAAATGTCCCACCTCTGAGCTGATGCGTATTGGATGAGCATGGTTTTTTGATTTTGAATGCTAACGCTGTCGTCCAGTGGGTTTGCTTTGTTGCGGTCTTCTTCGGATAAGCGGCAATAAATGGCGACGTTCATGGGGTTATAAAAGGTGCACTGGATTTATTCTGTTCTACCGTGTTGATCAGCTCAATCCAAACCGCTGTCACGTGCGCCACAGTGGGTTCGCCATGTTTAAAAACGCTCTGGCAAAGGTGATTTTGTTCTAACATTGAAACAACTCCTTTAAAAAGATTTGTTCCAATATATGCCCAGAAGGTTGATTCTATACCATAGTCGCAGATGCTGCTATGGCGTAGACGCAACATCGCCACCCTCTCTTGGGTCTAGCAAGAGAGGGTGGCAAGAGAGGGCGTTTTTCTGTTTTGCAGGTTTTGGAGCATTGAAAAAACCTTTTGAGTGACCATTACAGACAGTGTTATGCAAGACGTAGGCCAAATAATGGGCTTTTAAAAGGAAAAGGGAAAAAGTAGCTTGATGATATTTGACCGACACGCAAAGATGAAATGGCAGACCAAATGAGCCTGAAAGAGTACACCGACCCGTTCACGAGTAGCAAGAATACCAAGGCAGGAAAAACCCCCTAAAGGGTGGCCCGAAACAGCAATGCACGTGGCAGACCGTTCGGGATCCCTTTAGGGGTATGTCAGTTCCGCCCTTCTAGGGCTATCTCAAGCCACTAGCTGAGCTGGTGGTTTGACTTTGAACTTTTACTCGGCCAAGTACCGATACAGGAAGGTGACAATTGCGCCACGGTTGCAGGTGGTGTTGGGACGGAAGGTCTCGTCTTCATAGCCAGTGGTGATGCCGTTTTCGATGGCCCACAGCACTGCGTTGTAGTAGTAAGTGCCGTCCACCACATCGGATGCAATTTCTTCGGCTTCGCCAGATACGATCGGTTCGCCAGCAAAGCGATACAAGAAGGTGACGATGGCACCACGGTTGCAAGTGGTGTCGGGACGGAAGGTGCCGTCTTCATAGCCATTGGTGATGCCATTTTCCACAGCCCACAGCACTGCATCGTAGTAGTAAACGCCTTCAGCCACATCGCTAAAGGGATTGTCGATGGTGGCTTCTGGTTCGCCGGCGGCACGCCACAAGAAGGTGACGGCTTGGGCACGGGTGCAAGATGCGGTGGGACGGAAGGTGTCGTCTTCATAACCAGCGGTCACCCCATTGCCCAATGCCCACAGCATGGGTAGGTAGTAATAGGCGTTGATGTCCACGTCGGTGAAGTTTTGCTCGGTGGCGTACAAGCTGTTGTGAGCCACCACATAATAGGAGAAGTGAGTGGTGGTGAAGGTAACCAAACCAGTGTCATCGTCGTAGGAGGCAAACATGATATCTAGGTTGCCTGCGTCGTCTAGGTACCAGACCACAACGCCGTCGCCGGTTTCGCCGTCAGCCAGTTCATAAGGTACAGACACGGTGATAAGACCGCCGTCGAAATGGGTCACATAATCACCATCCACAGTGACAGACAGGTCAAAGACAGGGCTGTCGCCCACCACAGCTTGTTGGGTTTCGGAAAGTTCGCTGGCCGTATCCACTTGCCCGATGGTGATAGACACCTGAGCATCTTCCCCAGCTTGGGCGGCAATGGAGGCGGCGGCTTCACTGGAGATTTCCAAGGTGCCAACTTCAGAGGTGATGGTCAGGGTTTCCACGTCGCTTTCAGCCAAAGTTGCCAGTGCGTTGGCAGGGACTTCTACGGCCACGGCATTGGCGCTGGAGCTGACGGTGGCCACGATTTCCACGGTGGCTACGCCATCGTCGGTGGCATCCACTGCATCGGTGATGGCTTGGGTCAAGGTTTCTTCGCTGACGGTAGCAGTGGTGGTGCCGTTGGAGGTGGAGGTATCGGCGCCCACAGAGGCAACAGCATCGCCGTTGTCGTTGGTGGATACGGTGGAGTCGCTAGAAGTATCGGAGGAATCGGTGCTATCAGAGCTACCGCCACCGCCACCAGAAGAGGGCTTGGTGGAGATGGTCAAGGTTGCGGTGGGGTCAATGGTGATGGTGTAGTTGCTGTCGGAGAATGCTTCTGGATTGGTCCAAGTGATGATGTAAGAACCATTGGTGGAACTATCGGCCAAAGTTGCACCCTCGCTGTCAGTCAAGGTGAAGGTTGGGGTAGCATCGAAGCTATCGCCTGTCACCAAACCGTCGTAGGTCAAGGTGATGGAGGTGGGCAGGTCGTAATTTTTGTACACGCTGTCATCGCTGACGGCGATGGTCAAGGCCTTGGGTTCCACAGTGACAGAGCCAGCGGTGACGTAGATGTCGGCGTAATCATCGGAGGTGAAGGACAGTGTGTAATCATAGTCGCCAGCATCGGGAGAACCAGTCACGTTTAGGCTGTAGGTGCCGTCGATGGTTTCTTCGCCCACAGTTGCGGTGATGACATTCACTGTGAGAATGTCGTCCCAGCTGTCGCCATAGGTGGGTGCATCGCTGACGGTGATGTAATCGCCATCGGTTACGAAGGCGATGTCAACCATTGTAATAGTGATAGATCCACTCAACAAGGTGACAGAATAGTTGGTGTCGGTGGAGGTGAAGTAGTAGCTGATGGACAAAGACTCGCCGCCGCTCAATGCTTCCAAAGCAGGCATGATGTCGTCGTCCAAATCTTTATTGACTCCGTCCACAAAATAGGTCACAGCGCCAGTCACTGCTTCGCCATCCACGCCAGTGATGACGATGTCTGGGAAGACAATGTTGCTAAGAGGTAAGGTGATGGAGGTGACGGTTTCGTTGCTCACGTCGGTATAGGCAGCAATGACCAATTCGCCAGCAGTTAAGCCAGTGATGTCGCTGTAGTTGGTGCCTTCTGCCACGTCGAAGGTGACGGTATAGGTGCCAGCATCGGTGGGCAGGGTGGTAGAGCCGTCATAATAGATAGCGGTTACTTCGCCCATGCCAACAAGACCTTCGTTGACAGCAATGGTGGTTGCGGTGATGGTGCCACCATAGGTCAAGCCAGTGGGGATGGTTGCAGTGAAATCACTAGCAGAGGGGTTAGCCTGACCAACCACCACAGTATAGCTGCTGGTGGTTGCGCTATACGTATCAGTAGCGGCGGCGGTGGCGGTAATGGTAGCCGTGCCAGCGCCTACGATGGTGATTGCGCCAGTGGAGCTGTCTACGGTGACAACATCGGTATCGCTAGAGGAGTAGGAAATTGCGCCGCCGTTTTCGGAGGTATTGGTGGCGGTATAATAGTTAGATGTTGTGCCGTATTCCAAATTCAAAGTGCCAGAATAGTTCCAAGAAATTGTTTGTGGGTCGAGGTCTGTACCAATGTCGCCCTCGGTATTCACATTTAACAAATAGTTTGTCTCGGTCAATGAGATATCATATTCTTCGTTGGCTTCATCATAAGTAACAGATGCGTCTGTATATATTTTCAAGGTGTAATACTCATCTGCCGAAATAGTCTTATCCCCTAAGCCTAAGAGGTAGAAGGCATCTGCATCTTCGGATGGCCATTGGTAAACTTTGATTTCAGCAGCACCGCTTGCGTCTGTCTCTGCGGATTGTTCGTAAATTCTAACAAATTCACCATCGCCATCAAGTGTGCCATAGCTTAGTTGGATGCTTGAATTTGCAGGTAGGTCTGCAAATGTCAATGTGTGGATTGTTTGTTCGCTGTAGTCTACATAAGAGTATCCCACATTATACAGCGTGTCAGAATATAGGTTATTGGTGGTGTAGTCTACTTTTACAGAAGACTCACTGCTGCTGGCACCATCATAGTCATCAATATTCACAAAATATTGTGTATATGATTTTTGCGAATAGCTAGAGCTGGCAGTAAGCACATCTCCGCTGCAGATTGCGTGGTAATTATTCACGGTGCCCCAGCTAGTGCTACCATAGTTCTCGCCATTCATATAACGAATGCCATAAGAAACGTAACCCATGACACCAACGGCGTCCCAAGTCAAAATTGGAAGGGTTTGGTAGATGTCAGAGTCTATTGTAACCGTTAGATTTGCTGGTGGGTCGATTTGGTCGGTGGTGTCGCCGTCTACATCCAGCGCATAGGTGGTAAATGTAGAGGTATAAGTCACGCCAGAGCCTGTGGTTGTGAGTACCACGGCATCGTAGCTATCTAAGGCTGTGCTGTCGAAGTTATAGCTATAGTTTGCGCCACCGTCATAAGAATAGAATTCAAAACTGGCTTCGCCTTTTCCGTTTGTAATAGCAAACTTACCACCGTTGGTATCATCATTTTCTAAAAATACAGTGGTATTTTCTGGCAAACCAGTCACGGTAACAGTGGCGATGGTAGCTGTTACATCACTATGGGTTTCTTCTCTTGTGCCGTCAAAGGTGATGGTACCTTTATCCGTTGCAGTGCCACCATCTTTCACTGTGATAGACACATCAAGGGTTTGCCATTCTACAGAATCTCCAGGTTCATTTTCCCAGTTATCATAGGCATTCTCTTCATCGATAAATACTGAGAATTTAGTTGCTGTGAATTCGCCATTGTAAGTGCTTAGCACATCAGGCGCATAGTAAAGAATATCTCCTTCACCATTATTACCTGTGCTATAAATACTAAAATATTCGTTGAAATTATCAGATAATGTCCAGAAAACACCTGCATCTGTCTCGCTGTCATCCCACCGACCATAGAGCATACCATTTTGTTCATAGATAGAAAGGCTAGAGGTGGTGTCGCCGTCGTCGCTACTCTCAAACTCAGAAAAATCAATGGTCAGTGGATAGACAGTTTCTGTGAGAGACACATTGTATGTGCCGTCACCATCTTGAGATACAGATTGCTCGGTGTACAATGTGATGTCATAGAAGTCGCTTTCGCCCATAGCTTCAGCGCTTGCCATGGCTTCAAGCTGACTTAAATCCCACCACTCGTTATTTTCAATTTCAAACACGACGGTGCCGTAATCGTCAGTTTCGCAGAAGCCCACACCAACTTCAGAATATTCGTAATAGTTACCGCCATAATCATCGGTGATTTCACCAAAAGCAAGATTTGTTGTTGTGTTGGCAGGCAGACCTTCAATGGTGAAATAGTAGGCATCTTCATCTGCGTCATAAGTGAAATAAGCTGTTTTTTCTGTGCTAGAAAGGCTAGGATAAGATGTGTAATTTACATCTAAATAGGTGTAATCGCTGATTTCTTCGGTTTCCCAGTCTTTTACCATAACACCATACTGAGAATAGGTATATTCTACATTCATATTTCGAATGTAGTCACCCTCTAGGGTCATGTATTCACCAAAACCAGAAGAATAGCCAGTTACCCAATCTTCGATTGGATTGCCGTTATCATCATAATTGCGTTCCATTCTAATAGGGTATTGATAACTACCACCAGTGTTTGGATTTTCCCAAGTTAAGATAGGTAGGGTGTTGTGAATATCGGTGTCTATCTCCACTTTTAGGTTAGTGGGAGCATCTAAGTCGAAACTCGCCTCCACAACCTCTACATCATAACGTGTGATGGTGATGTCGTATTCGTTCTCATCATTACCAGCGCTTACAGAAGTTATCACGTCCATATTTAGAGGTTGATCTTCAGTTAGAGCTGTTTCAATGAACAGGTTGTAAGAATCATCCGCTACATAGTATTTGCCGCCATCTTCGTAGCAATCTAGGGCGTAGAATTCATCCACAATCATGGTTGCATGGTTCCACTCCAAATCTGTGGTTACCAAATAGATAGGGTCAACACTGCCATCATCGTAAGGGGTCAGGGTAATTGCTGTGGTGGTATCTGTCTCATGGGTCATATTCAATGAGATGCCCATGATTTCTGATTGCGCCAGAATGGTCTCATCGTCATCATCATCGTCATACAGGAACACTTGCACATCGGAGTATGTACCACCGCCTTCTTCCCAAGTGAGCCAATCCAACACTTCAAGGCTAGTGTCGCCATACCAGACATCTTGCCCTCTGCCAGCAATTGAGGCGTTGCCTGTCATGGTCATGTCTACCCGATAGTAGTAGTTTTGGTACTCTACATAGGCCTCTGGCTCAGTCCAAGAAAGGGTTAAACTCTCATTGGCATAGGCTAAGTTGAGCCCCGTAATCGTTTCAGACGTCTCCGTCGCCAGCGCCGTCATCGGCACTAGTGTACAGAGCATACTGAGGGTCATAATCATGGCTAATATTCGTTTTTTCATCCTTGTTCCTCCTAAAAGTTCCAAAATTCTTGTTCAAGTTTCCATAGATACCACTTATTGTAACTTAAATCCCAAAAAAAGGAAGGGTTTATCCTATGGGATAGTTGGATTATCTACAGGTGTGATAGTCTCCACATCCCCACCATGACCCATACGCACAAATTCCCAAAATATTGAAAAACTGTAGATTGTCCACCTTTTTTATAGTATACTACCTATACAAGCTCCTGGCATTTCCAGTATGATAGAATAAGTTATAGTATTGCCATGAGGGAGGGGAGTGTTTCCATGTATCGTGTGTATTTGGTGGATGACGACACTGTGATATTAGATGAATTGCGCCACAATATCGTCTGGCTAGACAACGGCTTTGAAGTGGTGGGCAGTAGCAACACCCCTGCCGTGGCCTTGGATGAAATTATAAATCTACAGCCTGAATTGGTGGTCTCCGATTTGAAAATGGAGCCCTTTGACGGTATCGCCCTGATGCAAAAACTGAAAGAACTTGGCCTAACGCCCTACTTTTTAATGGTGAGCGCTTATGGCTCTTTTGAAAACTCGCGCCGCTTTTTCTTAGAAGGTGGCTACGACTACCTACTCAAACCCTTCGAGCCCGAAGAAGTGGAAATGATATTAGGCAAGCTGTTCGAACGGCTCTCTGGCAAAACAGTGGCAGCCTCAAAAAGCTACAACCCAGCCTTTGGGGATTTGCTTATCTATTTACAGGAAAACTACCACCAAAAGCACTCCTTAGAGTCTTTGGGCAAGCAGTTTTCTCTCAGCCCCAACTATATTTGCACCCTCTTTTCCAAGCACTGCGACACCACCCTGACCCACCATATCACCGCCCTACGGATGGAGGTGGCTAAAAAAGAACTCGAAAAAGGGCAACAGCCACTAAAAGACATTGCCAGCCAGTGCGGTTACCCCGATTATCGGTACTTCAACCGTGTGTTCAAAGAATATTACGGTGTTCCCCCTAGAAAATACAAGGAAACAGGCGGTGGCACATGAAAAAACAGTTCCCCTTGCTTGTGCTGGGTGTGGTGATTGCAATCTGGGGCGGACAGCAGCTGCTCCCCCTTCTCGCGCCCAAAGCAGAGCCCATCATCCTGACCATCACCATGGCCGAAAGCCCCTATATTGAAGATATTTCCGTCAACCACTATAAACAATGGCTGGAGGAACAGACAGGGTACACCTTGATTTTCAATGTGGTGGCACCCATTTATAGCGGACAAGCTGTGTCTGACAGTATCACAGATGGCACCTTGCAGACCGATATTTTGTTTTCTTTCACCACCCAAGAGACCGACTTTTTTACGCCCCAAATCATCAATTCTCTGGGGGAAGGGGGATATATCTACCCCTTAGACAGTCTGCTAACGGATGGACAATCCTTGGGTGCCATTGTGACGGATATCACATCTTATGATCTTGCTTCCTATTTAACCGCTGAGGACGGGCACCTCTATTATGCCCCCCAGTTAGATGCCTCAAAGCTGTCCACCGCTGACGAAACCCTCTGGATTAACATAAATTGGCTACATACACTAGATCTATCTATCCCCACAACCACTGCCGAACTCGCTGCTGTGCTAGAGGCTTTTGCAACAGATGACCCAAATGGCAATGGCATGTTAGATGAGGTTCCCTTTGCCAGTAGCGATGACCTTTATCCCTGCCGCGACTATCTCATCAACGCCTTTGTCTACAACGACACCGACAATTACCGCTTTTATGCCGATGAGACGGGCATCCAGTTCGCCCCCACTCAGGATGGTTGGCGTGAGGCTATGATTTATCTCTCCTCCCTGTATGGAACCGATGGAGTAAATCTCCTGACTAGCCCCCTAACCACGCACCAACTGTCGGAATTGACTTCCTCTGCCAGCGATGTGCTAGGGGCCTTCACCACCAACGATGTAGGCGGTGTTTTTTGGAATAATCATTTTGATGTGCCTATGCGTTATAGCCCCGTTAGTCCCATTGCCACAGAAGATGGCATATCCCATGCCACCATCTCCACGCCTCTGCCAATGGTAGGCGCTGTTATACCTGCCAACGCTAGTAACCCAGAGGCGGCCATAACGTTGCTAAATCTCATGCTTAGCCCAGAGGCCAGTCTCATTGCCTGTTATGGGGAAGAGGGTGTGGACTGGGAATATGCCTCCGCCACCGATTTGGACAGCCAAGGTGCCAAAGCCTCCGTGGTGGTGCATTCCCATTACGACGGGCTGGCACAAAATAAGAATTTTGCAAATTCTGGCCCCTATTATGTCTATCCAGACATTGCCGACCATGTATCTTATACCAACTTTGATACCGCCTATCTCAACAACCGTGGACTTATTGTCCAACAGGCCTCTCAGCCAACAGTGATACTAAGCCCCATTGATTTGACAGGTAATCAGGACTTATATGACAGAGCCCTGGCCATAGAAGACTATACCCAGCAATGGCTAGATGGCTTTTGCGATGGCACCTATGACCCCAGTGACGATGCCATTTGGAACAGCTATCTAACTGGATATGAAGACTTGGGTTTAACCACCCTCTTATCGTATATTGAGCAAACCACATCCATTAACCCTGCGTAAAAGGAGCACTGTAATGAAAAAGTTTTTAGTTCCATGCCTATTGCTAATGAGTTTGTTGACCTTATCCTCTTGCGGTGCTATCCGTGAGGATAGCACCGCAAGCCAGTGGCTTGTGGATGCAAATTTATCGGCTGAGGAAACGCCAGAGGAGCTCTATGCACAGGCCTTAGAGGAGGGTGTCCTCACCATCTACACGGTATCTTCTCGTCTGGTGGATGTGGCCGCCGCCTTTGAAGAAGAATATTCTGGGCTTAGCGTAGAGGTCATCTATGCCAGAACAGAGGATATGGTGGAGCAACTTGTATCTGATAAGGATGCGGATGCTATCACCGCCGACTTGGTGTTTCTCACCAATGGCTCTGGCTCTATCACCGAGGAACTCATTCCAGACGACTTAGTGCAAAAATATCTCCCCTATGACATGGCAGATGCCATGCTAGACGGGCTCAATGACAGCTATGTCAGCGTTATGGTGGAGGTGCCCATGCTGGTGTATAGCACCCAAAGCTTTGACGCCCCACCTGTAGCCAACTGGTGGGAGCTGACCGAGCCACAATGGGCGGATAAAGTATACATCACCAACCCCTCTGACAGCATGATATCCTATACCTTCTTCGCCATGCTCCAACAAAATAGCGACCTGTTAGAACAAGCCTACACCCAATATTACAGCACCGACTATGTGGGGGATGGCAGCGCTACTATTTTTGAAACCTTTCTCCGTAAACTGGTGAATAACGGGCTTCACATTGTCAACGACAGCGATGATGTGGCCAATGGCATCGAATACGGTGAAGGTGTTGTGGGGCTAATGAATGCCAGCAAAATCCGATATAATGCCGACGGCTATCATTTCGCTCTGTGCTACGACATGGCACCTTTTAGTGGCGTGGCAAACCCTGCCGCCATTATGATGGTGGACGGTGCCCCCAATGTGGCCAGCGCCAAGCTGTTCATCCGCTATATTTTAGGGGAAACGGACGGGCAAGGGGAAGGGCTATCCATCCTTCTGGCAAACGAGGGTATTTGGCCTGCTCGCACAGATGCCGAGGGGTTATCTCCTTCTCTATCCACGTTCTCTGTATTGTCAACAGATGAAGATTTTTCAGCCCAGTATCGAGATACCTTTTTAACCCTGTGGACGGAGATTTTGACTGCGCTAGACTAAAGGAGGTGCGAAGATGATACGACGAACGCTAAAACGCAATTTAATGTTGCTGTTTGTTGCTTTTTTGGTATCGCTATTTGTAATTTGGGGCATCTTCTATCTGGTGGTCTCCCGTTTTATTTACGACCAGACTGAGAGTACACTCAACACCTCTATCATTCAAATCACCGATCAGCTCAGCGCAGAGTTCACCCAGCTAGAACAACTCTGCTACACCCTCCAAGATAACGCCACCCTCCAAGCATTTTTCACCACCGATGACACCATGGCGCGCATTGTCTTAGCAGGTGATTTGGAGGCAGAACTTCAAAACCAATACAACGCTTCTTTTGTCAGTGATGTCATTGCCATGGATGTGGATGGAGATTTTTATCGCCTAACAGGAAGCTTTTCCAATCCCTCAGCCCAGCTTCTTTCTCGTCAACTGGAGACACTCTCCCTGCCATCTCACATCACTGTCTCCACCCAGGGGGAATTACGCTTGGGCTATGTGGTGGGCATTTATGATGATGCTGGTTCCATGCTGGGCTATTTCCTCATGCTCACCAGCAGAGAGAAGCTATATACCTTGGTACAGTCTTATCATCTAGACTCTTATTTAAGCGTGTCACTTCTCTCTGGCGATGATGTGATTATCAACAGCGGCAACTTTACTGATGACACTATGACGATGGAAAAACAGATGGGGATTACCCCGTTTTCTGTGGTTTGCTCCGTCAACGAAGACCATTTGCACACAGCCACCCAGTATTTTACCATGGCCACCATCTGGACGCTGATACTCTCTGGAATCGCCTTATGGGGCTGTATTTTGCTGCTTAAAACCCTATTTCTACAGCCCATGCTCCATATTATTGGCAACGCAAAATCCATTGGCCATTCTGCCACCGAATCTCAACTCTCCCACACAGGACAAGCAGACTTTGACGGTCTGGTAGATGAAATCAACCATCTCATCGTCCAGCTGGAAGAACGCACCCAAGCCACATTTGCCTTAGAACGCGCAGTTCATACCACAGAACTAGAACGACAAACCGCTATTGTAGCCTCGCTGAAAAAGCAAATCAACGCCCACTTCACCGTCAACACCTTGGCTGTCATTCGTGGCTTAAATCGACAGGGAGAAACCGAAAAAGTGGCCAAACTCAGCGACGGCTTGGCACACCTTCTTCGCTATGCCTATGATGGGGATGAGTCGATTTCCTGTTTGAGCGAAGTGATTGTGCTGGAAAAATATGCCACCATGATGCAAATTCGCTATCCTGAGCGGTTTGAGCCAGATTTTGACATTCACTATGCCATTGAAGAACGGCAGATTCCCCGTATGCTCTTACAGCCTATCTTGGAAAACGCCATCATCCATGGCTTTTCTGACCATACAGGCTGTCACTTGACCCTGTGGGGCGAGAAAATCCATAAAAACCTTTGCTTTACTATTACCGATGACGGCTGTGGAATGACATCTGATAAATTAAAAACATTGCAAGACACCATTGCCGCCGTCACCCCCACTTCGCACAATCCCGACGGCCTGAAGCAAATTGCCTTAGCCAACATCCAAAAACGAGTGGTGACAGAATTTGGGGTGGGGTTCGGACTAACAATCCAGTCAACACAAGGGCAAGGCACTACAGTCACCTTGACAATCCCAGGGTAATACCTCAGGAATAAATGCAAGCGGAAGCAGGTGCGCTTGACCAACGATGAACTTTGCGCTGATCCGCAACGGCTATCCTCCAGTGAACATCAAGTTCACCGACCGCAAACGAGATACTACGACGCCGATTAAAGATACCTTTTCAATTCTTCATCAATGCCACAATAAGCAATGTTGCTCTTACGCCATAGCCGCAGAGCAAAAGGCTCGCATGACCTATGACAATATCCTGCGGATGTGCGATGACCCCGATGTATCGGATGTCATCCGGTACCTTCGTGCTCGCGAAGTGGTACATTTCCAAAGATTTGGGGAAGGCTTGCGTTTGGTGAAAGATCGCTCGGATGAGAAGAATGTGTATTACATGAATCCATCGTTTGACAAACGGTAAAGGAAAAACCCAAGGGAAGTTTTGGCTTCCCTTGGGTGATTTTTTTATGCTTTGGCTTTTTCCAATTTGCTGTTGCCGAAAAATACAATGGCACCAGCGATGATGACCAGTACTGCACCTATAAGTGAAGTGGGCTTGACAGTTTGTTGCAAAAAAACATATCCAAACAACATGGAAAATACAATGCCAGAATAATTGTAAATACTGACCTCGGAGGCCCTTGCAAAGGTATAGGAATAGGTGAGGGTGATTTGGCCCAAGCCTGCAAACACACCGATGAGCACCAACATAAACCCTTCAAACAACGTGGGTACCACAACGTTCATGCACATCAATGGCAAGGTCAAGGTAGTGGAGAAAATGGAGAAGAAGAAAATAATCACTTCAGGTCGTTCTTTGCCTTTAAGGGCTCCGATGAAGGTATACGCCACGCCAGAGAACAAACAGGCCAGCCCAGCGATAAACAAGGGGTACCAGTCAGAATTGAACTGTGGGTTGGAAATGAAAAACACACCTGCCGTTGCCACAAATAAGCCAGCGATTTGGTATTTGGTGATGGTTTCCTTTAAGAATAAAAATGCCAACAAAGACACAATAAATGGCGACATTTTCATAATCGTATTGATATCCCCTTGGTTGCCAATGCCAGCGGCAGAGAACGTGGTAATCATGCCAAAATAGCCAAAACCAGAGCGGCAGATTAGTAACAGGCGGTTTTTGCGTGCGCCAAAATAGGATAGTTTTTGCTTGCGAATGGCAAGAAAGGCAATAAACGTGGTAACCAGATTACGGAAAAATAACTGCTCAAACAACGGGATATTGTCAGCGGTTAAGGCGATGATAATTTGCATCATGGCGAAGGACATGGCCGAGAGAACCATGAGAGAAATTGCTTTTGTTTTGTTGTTCATATATACTCCTGAATAGGTTGAATTTGATTGAAAGGCTAAAATCCCCTAACTAAAATAGTATACCACCAATGTTTACATAAGTGCAACAAGAATTTGGTCGAAAATGTACCAAAAAAGCCGTTCTGTATCGGTACAGAACGGCTTTTTTCACTAGAAATTGTAAACTTTTAGACAGTGGCATCAAAGCCCAAATCATCTAGCTCAGAGATGGCAAGATCAACCTTGGCTTCATCCACCGCAACGGTTTTGGCTTCTAAATTTACTTGGAAGGCTACGTCAGCAGCGGTCAGGGCATCGGAGATACGGGCGACGCATTTGGGGCAGTGCATATCTGGTACGTTTAAAGTGGTCATGGGAATTACCTCATTTCATAATTTCATCTCTTTTAAGAGAGTTTTTTTGTTTTCAATCGCAAGGCATTGCTCACCACAAATAGCGAGCTACAGCTCATAGCCAAACCGCCAATCATAGGGGAGAGCAGCAATCCAAAGCTGGCATAGAACAGCCCAGCCGCCACAGGAATACCCATGGTGTTATAGCAAAATGCCCAGAATAGGTTTTGGCGAATGTTTCGAATGGTCAATCGGCTGAGCCGAATGGCACGGCACACATCAGTGAGGGATTGTCCCATGAGCACAATTTGAGCTGAGTCGATGGCAATGTCACTGCCGCCGCCAATGGCGCAACCAATGTCGGCTTGGGTCAAGGCTGGGGCGTCGTTGATGCCGTCGCCCACCATCATCACCACCTTGCCTTGAGCTTGATACTGTTGCACCACCTCTGCCTTTTGGGTGGGGAGGACTTGGGCCACAATGTGGTCAACACCAGCTTGTGTGCCAATATAATTGGCCGCCGCTTGGTTGTCACCTGTGAGCATGACGGTTTCAATGCCCATGTCTTTGAGCTTCAAGATGGCTTCAGCGGCATCGACGCGCATGGTGTCGGCAATGGCAATCAGACCCATAGCGATACCATTTTGAGCCACCAGCACCACGGTTTTTCCCTGGCCTTGCAAGGTGGAAATTTGTCCATTCCAGCGGCTAGTGTCTATGGCGTGATCTTGGATGAACTGCGGACTACCCACCAAAACAGCTTGTCCACCAACCATGGCAGAGAGTCCTTTGCCAGTGTGGTTCTGGAAGCAATTGACATCATGGACCGACAAATCGATGGCTTTTACATGGTTACAAATGGCTTGAGACAAGGGATGGTCAGATAAAATCTCCAAAGAAGCCGCCATGGTCAACAACTGGGTGGTGTCATCGCCAAGCACATCGGTGACAGTGGGTTTTCCCTCTGTGATGGTGCCAGTTTTGTCGAAAATGGCAACACTGACTTTGTGGGTGGTTTCCAGTGCATCGCCGTTGCGAATGAGAATGCCGTGGTTAGCGCCTAGCCCTGTGCCCACAATGATGGCAGTGGGGGTAGCCAAACCTAAGGCGCAGGGGCAAGCAATCACCAGCACCGACGTGAAGATTTTCACCGCAAAGGCAAAGTCTGCCCCTACCAACAGCCACACAATGGCAGACACGGTGGCAATCACCATGACAACGGGGACAAAAATACCAGAAATCTGGTCAGCGAGTTTGGAGATAGGGGCTTTTTTACCCTGTGCATTTTCTACGAATTGAATGATTTTCGACAAGGCAGTGTCTTTGCCCACATGGGTCACTTCCACAAACAAAGCACCGTCTACTGACAGGCTACCGCCGATGACGGTACTGCCTGCAGTTTTGGTGACAGGCAGGCTTTCGCCAGTGAGCATGGCTTCGTTGACGCTACCATCACCGCTGGTGACCGTGCCATCTAGGGGGATTTTGGCGCCTGGCTTTACCAGCACGGTGTCGCCTACTTTGATTTTTTCGATTGGCACTTCCCATTGACCGTCTTTGTCAACCAAAATGGCGGTGTCTGGGGTCAGAGCCATCAGCTTTTGGATGGCTTCTTTGGTTTTTTCTTTGTTGCGCCCTTCCATATATTTGCCCACAGATACCAGTGCCACCACCACAGCGGCAGACTCATAGTACAGAGAGTGGGCGTAATGGGCGTTGTCGGAAATCAAAAAGGTCATGACGATACTATATAATAAAGAAGCCGTGGCACTCAGCGCCACCAGTGTGTCCATATTGGGATTGCCGTGAAACAGCGAGCCAAAGCCACCAATGAAAAACCGTTTGCCAATCACCAACACAGGAAGGGTCAACAGCAACTGTATCAACGCAAAGTTCACAGGGTGGGTGGTCATGGAAATGATATCTGGCAAGGGCATAGAAGGGAAGAGCATTTGCCCCATGGAAATCACCAGCAACGTGCCTGCAAAGACGAGAGAGACGATTAAGCCCCATGTTTCATGCTTGGCTGTGTTGTCTGCCGTGGTCACCACAGCTTGGGGTTCATCGGTGTGAAGCACGGCAGAAAACCCTGCTTTTGACACCTTTTGGATAATCATCTCTGGGGTGGTTTGTGTTTCATCGTAAACTATGGTCAAGCGGTTCATGGGCAGGTTGACTTCGCTACGCTCCACGCCAGCAAGCTTACGGGTCACCCGTTCCACCGCACTGGAGCACGCCGAGCAGTGCATACCACCGATGTCATAGCGCTGTTCAATCATGGCGCCACCTCCTTATACTAGGGTTAGTGTAGCATAATTGGAAGATAAGTGCAAGGGGTGTTATGTGGTTTTAAATGCCTCTAAAGAAGCATTTAAAATTCTAATAGCACGTTGGTTTGCTTCTAATTGGTTGAAATATAGCATTTTATATATATAAGAAGTACTTTTATCGTATTTAGCCACCTTTGATTTTTGTTGCAAGATGGAAATAGCCGTTTTTTGAATTTCAAATTGTTGTTGACACATGGTTTCATAATCTAA
Source organism: Bengtsoniella intestinalis (assembly GCF_039719005.1). Lineage (GTDB taxonomy): Bacteria > Bacillota > Clostridia > Oscillospirales > Oscillospiraceae > Oscillibacter > Oscillibacter intestinalis. The sequence goes on from NZ_CP133584.1 coordinate 348,239, forward strand.
CATTTTTTCACACTCCGTTTAAACATTATAGGACATATTGTCCTATAATGTCAATACAAGGTGGTCTTACAGCGTATACTAATTACGGTGATGCAAATGAGATTGAGAATTCGAGATTTAAGGGAAGACAAGGATTTGTCCCAACAAGTGGTTGCAGAATTTTTACTATGCGACCAATCCCTTTATTCCAAATATGAACGCCAAGAACGTGTCCTGCCTTTGGAATTGGCAATCAAACTAGCAGATTATTATGGCGTTAGTTTGGATTATTTGGTAGGGCGTAGCAATACGCCATAAATGATACTATAAAACGAGAAAATCCCCACAGACCAGTTGGTCTGTGGGGATTTTGCATTTACCGCTTAAACAAGTCTTTCAGTGAATAGATGGACAAACTCCACATGGAGCGGAGTTGACCCCATTTCAGGCCTGTCTGCTCTGAAAGCTGAGCTTTTACATTTTTCAAGCCTCGGTCGTTGCCAATCTCGGCAGGGGGCAGGATGAACACATTGCAATTGTTATCCACGATATAGCAATTCGTGTTATCTTCGATGAGCTGGGCAATGTTTTTATAGGAAAAGGATTCGTCGTTTTTATCGATGGTACGGATGAAATTATATTGGTTGAAGCGATAGGACACAGAGGGTAGTTTGCTACCATAATGGGCAGAAACCCGTTCCGTCGCCATTCTCACTGGCAGATACATACAGGGAAAGGCCACACAGCCAATCATTAGCATCACCATCCGAATGTTTTCTGGTAAAGAGGTGAGTGCCCCTAACAACACCAGCACGATGCAAACCAGTTGATAGACAAATTTAAACTTATAGCGTACCAAGGAAAACTGTAATTTAGACAAAGCGTACAGTGACGCTTTTGTATACGTGAACGATAGGGATGTAGGCGTGAACATAGATAAAACCTCCGAAGTTTTATCTTTAGTATAGTGGCAGAGGGGAGATTTGTAAAGGGTTTTCACCTTTGGAAATAGGTTTGTTTTCCCTTGTTTTTATTGTTCACAATTTATTTACAATTTCATATGCACGAAAACGTGCAACGATTGACCTTTTTCGCCCTTAGGGTGAGAGAGGTTTTTTCTGTTTAGAAGATAGCCTTGGAAAGGAGCTGTTTTTTTGAAAGATACACAAGCCAAAGCCACTGCAGATGTGGTTCTAGAGGAGTTGACCCATGTGGCGTTGGGCACCCAAGAATACCCCAGTTACGACAAAACGGGGGAAGCCATGTACCAAGCGCCGCCATTGACGGCGCGGCTACGCGCCTTGGAGCTGTTGGGAAAGCACCATCAGCTCTTTAGTCCCAGTGGTAAAAAAGAAGAGACTGGTGATGTGGGCTTTATCGACGATTTGGAGGGGGACGATGGATGAAACGCTGGACTCACAAAAAATTCCGTTATCGGCGCTGATTGCCCCCAGCTTTCATCCCTTGCACCGTGCCATTTCCAAAGGACGATACACCCACCACTGGCTCTCAGGCGGTCGTGGTTCCACCAAATCTTCCTTTGTCAGCTTAGAGTTAATTGTGGGCATGATGCGAGATGGTGATGCTGGCAAACAGACCCACGCTGTGGTATTGCGGCGCTATGCAGTGACCTTGCGTGAGTCAGTGTATGCCCAATTAAATTGGGCTATATACGCCTTGGGCGTGGGGCAACTGTGGAAGGCACAGCTCTCACCCATGTCCATGACCTACCTGCCAACAGGGCAGAAGATTATTTTTCGGGGCGCTGATGATCCTATGAAATTAAAGTCGCTGAAAATCGACGCTGGCTACTTTAAATATGCGTGGTATGAAGAGTGCAACGAATTTGAAGGGGAGGAAAAACTCCGCACCATCAATCAATCTATTTTGCGTGGTGGTGAGGACTTCGCCTTTTTCTACAGCTTCAATCCACCCAAGTCTAAATCCAACTGGTGCAATGTGTATGTGATGGAGCAACATCCCCAAACTGTTTGCTTGCACACCACCTATCGCACCGTGCCACGACAGTGGCTAGGAGAGCAGTTTTTCGTGGAGGCAGAGCATTTGCGAGACACCAAACCCAATGCCTATGACCACGAATATTTAGGGCTAGCCGTGGGCTGTGGGGAGCAGGTGTTTGAAAACATCACCCTGCGCCCCATCGCCCAAGAAGAGCGAGACAGTTTTGACCAACTGCGCCACGGTATCGACTGGGGCTATGCTGCCGATCCCTTTGTGTTCAACCAATGCCATTACGACAAAACACGGCGGCGGTTGTACGTGCTAGAAGAAGTCCATCAAGTGCGCTTGTCCAACCGCCAAGCAGCAGAGAAAATTGCACCCATTGCCCAGCACCGCCCCATCCTATGTGACAGTGCAGAGCCGAAAAGTATTGCGGAGCTAAAAGACTATGGCCTGCGGGTCAGCGGTGCCAAAAAAGGCCCAGATTCCGTTAGCTACGGCATCAAGTGGCTGCAAGATTTAGAGGAAATCATCATCGATTCTGCGCGCTGTCCCAACACGGCACGAGAGTTTTCTCAGTACGAACTGGCACGGGACAAGGACGGGAATTTGATGGCGCAATTTCCCGACAAAGACAACCATCACATCGATGCCATCCGCTATGCCTGTCAAGGTGACATGGGACGAACAAGCATGAAAGTTCTGGTTTAAATTCAACTATATAAAGGAGAAACACCATGGAAATGACCCAAACACAGCAAATAGCCATGCAAATGGCACAAGATGCCCCTTTGACCATGGCGGAAATTATCAGCCGAGAGGTGGCAACGTTTCTTGCCAGCGAAGGGTATCGAGAAGCCAAGGAAGCTGGACGGTATTATCAAAACCGCACCGCCATCCAGCGCAAAAACACCGACCTACAAGGGCGATCGAACACGCGTATCGAACACCCCATTTACAAGCGATTGGTTGACCAAAAACTACGGTATTTGTTGGGTAAGCCTTTTTTCGTCAGTGCTCAACAAGGGCGCTATTACAAGGCGCTAGAAGCCCTGTTTGACGATGGGTTTCGTCGCCGTATTCGACTCCTTGCTAAGTGTGCTATGCGTGATGGCATTGGGTATTTACAACCTTACATCGACGAAACTGGCTGTTTGAAATTTGCCAATTTGCCTGCCACCAATGTGATTCCCCTGTGGTCTGACAGCCAAGAAATGGTGCTCTCAGGGTACATTCAACTGGAAGAGCAGATGGTTTATCACGGGAAAAAGCCCAAATTGATTCGCCTTGCTGCCCTGTGGGACACCACTGGTGTGCAACTATATCAAGATGATGGGGATGGAAAATTTTATGCTGTAGGTGACTTACAACCCCATTTCTATTACGGTGATTTGCCTATGAATTGGGAGGCAGTGCCACTGGTGTATGTGCGCTATCACGATGACGGCTTGCCCTTGCTGCGCTATGTCAAAGAGCTGATTGACGACTACAATTTTCAAACCTCCATCACCGCGGACGCCCTGCGAGATGTTGCAAAATTCGTCTACATTTTGAAAAATTACGGTGGGGAAGACTTGAACCAATTCGTGGGTGAACTGCGGCGCAGTCTTGCCATTCAAGTGGACGAAGGCGGCGGCGTGGACAAGCTTCAGCCTGAAGTGGATGTGACAGGGGTGCTGTCTTTTTTAGATAAGCAGCGCCAAGATTTATATGAGTTTTCTGCCGCTGTAGACACCCGTGATTTGGGTGGCACGTCAGAATCTGCCAAGGCCATCGCCTTCCGCTATATGGATTTAGACGGCGATTGCCGTGATTTGGCTGGGGCGTTGGACGCCATGTTTGTCCATTTGAAGCCCTTTATTGACACATGGCTCACCGCCCAAATGGAAGGGAATTTTCAAGAAGAACCATTCCGTATTCTCTTTGATATGCACCTACCTGTGGACGAAAGTGACCGCATTGCAAACTTGGTTTCAAGCGCTGATTTCCTCTCGACACGCACCCTTTTGGAGCAACATCCTTGGGTGTCTAATGTGGATGCAGAGCTATCTCGCTTAGAAGCGACTATTTAAATGGAGGACGACACAATGGAAGAAATTTTGGAACAAGACCTGTTGGAACAAGAAGAGACCACGCCTGCAGATGTGCCTGTAGAGTTGAGCGAAGAACTGCCTGAGGAAGAAATTGCACCTGAAATGCAGGACGAACCCACCGCCCAAGCAAAACTGGAGGGCGTGGCCACTGCGCTGGCGCTCTACGGTGGCTCTGGAAACATTGACACCGTGGAAACGGAGTTAATCGGGGTGATGGAAGGGTTGCTAGAAGCCCACGTCCTTGAAGTAGAACAGAGCCGAAAAGCTGGGATGTTGACCTTTGCCTTAACCAACCTAGTCCATGACACAGGTGCTGTTTTGGCCATGATTGACATGGCAGAGGTGGATTTTGACCCCTATGACACAGGAAAACTACGGGATTTTTTAGAGCCAATTTACCAAGAAAAACCTTACCTATTTAAGGTTTTAAATCCTTTGCGTGGTGCCAATGTGGCTATGGGCATCGCAGGCAAAGCCGTGCCCACAAACAGAGAGCTAGGCGCCCTGACCATGGAGGAATACACCGCATATCGCACCGCCCAAGGGAGCGTATCTCGTTAAATGCAAGCGATATTGCGGACATTCAATATACAATTCATTTTGATAAGGAGACATGATTTATGAGCAACCAATATTTGACCCCTGATGTAATCGCAAGAGAGGCCTTGCTGGTTCTAGAGAACAATTTGGTGATGGCAAACCTTGTTCACCGTGACTACAGCCAAGAATTTTCCCAAGTGGGCGACATTGTTACTGTACGCAAGCCTGTGACCTTTACAGCTAAGAATTTCAACGGGTCTATCGACTGTCAAACCCCCACTGATGCCAGCGTGGCAGTGGAAATTGACCGCCACCGCGACGTGTCCTTCTCCGTCAGTGCCGCTGACTTGGAACTGGACATTGCAGACTTTAGCCGTGAACTAATTGCCCCTGCTATGCGTGCCATTGCACAGGCAATCGACGGCGATTTGCTCAACGAAGTGGCTAAGATTTCCGCCGAAGTGGAAGCCGATGACGAGGCTATCGATTTGAGTGACATTGCAAAGCTGTCTAAGACTTTGGATCTTTCCAAGGCACCTTTGGATATGCGCCGCTTGGTGCTGTGCCCCACCCATAAATACCGCTATGCCACCACTGACAACCTGAGCAAGGTCTCCAATGCTGGCGACGGTGAAACCCTGCGCAACGCAGAGCTGGGCAAGCTCTACACCATGGACACTTACATGGATCCCACCAGCCCTGAAAGCGCCGCCATTACCCCCGGCACTGCCACCGCTTATGCCATCACTGGCACCAAAGGTGCAACCTCTGTGGCACTGTCTGGTGTGGTACCCACTTCTGGCACCATCAAGGCTGGCGACTGCTTCATTTTGGACGGCTATCGCTACTATTTCACCGCTGATGCCACTGCCTCCTCTGGCACCATTGCCGCCGCTTCCATCGATTGCGAGCTGATGGACACCTATTCTGCCGCTGATGCCTATGTTGCCACCGATTGCCACTCTCTGGCCTTCCACCGCAATGCCATTGCCTTGGTGACCCGTCCTTTGGCACTGCCCATGGGTGCAGACAAGTCTGCCATTATGGAAGCCAATGGCATCGGCGTACGTGTAGTGTTCGGCTATGACCAAGACAGCAAAACCGACACCGTGTCTCTGGATGTGATTTACGGCATCCAAACCTTGGATGAATCCATGGCTGTTAAGCTGGTGGGCTGATTAAACCAAGGACGAAAAGTGAACCACTAAAAACTAGATTCCGTTGGGGAGATACCATCTCCCCAACGGAAATCGAGAGGAGGGATTCTCATTGGAATTGCAACAAACACAACACAAAGCATTGGTGGAACGTCAAATCCCAGCAATGGAAGAACTTTTGGGGCTGTCCACTCCTGACGGACGGACAGGGTTCGCCTTAGAAACTTCTTTGATGGAAATTTTGGCGTATATTCACTGCGACACCCTGCCAAAAGCATTGGAAAATACATGGCTTCTCATCACGGCCGCCCAGTCGAAAGAAGGCACATTCGATGCCAGCTTAGCGGTGAGTAGTTTAAGCCGTGGGGATGTATCCACCACCTTTACAACCCCATCCCAACGCAACAGTGACGGATTTTTTGGATACAAAGCCACCTTGGATGGTTATCGAAAGGTAAGGCACTGATATGAATGCACTGGAATTAACCACCAAAGCTTTGCTTGGCGACTTCGCAGAAAGTGGAAAGGTTTTTCGCTTTACAACCACTATCATTGATGGAATTGCTACGCAAGAGCTATCAATTTTATACGAAAACATCCCCTGTGGGCTCAACCGCTGGGGTAACCGCTTACGTCGCACAGGTAACAGTGGCTTTCAATCGTCTCACCAAAACATCGAATACGCCGCCGTGCTCTATTTGCCACTGGAATACGCTGTGTTTGCTGGCGATGTGGTGGACGTGACACAGCTAGGCGTAGTAACACGCTACGATGTGTTGGGGTGCGCCTCTCGCTATGCCACTCACCAAGAATTGTTTTTGGTGGAATGTACTTTGGCCTAAATTATTCCACCACACAAGGATAATAGGAGGTATTTTTTTGGACACACAACAGCTATTCATCGCCGTGGCTCAGGTGCTAGGCACCTTATTCCCCGACAGTCTTGTGTTTCAAGGCCCCATCCCCCAAGGAGCAGACGGGCAGATGCACATCGGCTTACGGTCGCTAACCCAAACACACCAGCTAGGCAAACGGTTTTACCGCAAGGTAACCCTTGAAGTGCGGTATTTTTTGGCCACCCGTGACGATGCCAAGTACATGGCTTGGGGCGAAACAATGTTAGACGGTCTGCGAACATTAGAAGGGGATGACTGGCAATTACCAGTGATAAACCCCACCATTTCCGTGGATGAAAGTGGTCTGTATTGCAGTTGCAATTTCAATGTGGAACTGTATTTCCGCGAAACTGGGGAAACGGCAGAGGTCATGGAAAAACTCTACTATACCATTCTCTAAAACCCTCGCAAGAGGGTCTGGGCGAAGCCCAGAGGGGCGGAACGCCCCTTAGAGAAGCCGTCACGCTTTTTCTACGCCCAAAGGGCGCTCTGGCTTTTGCCAGAGCAATGGCGAAGCCATGTGGAAAAACGTACACCCAACAACTTTCCTATGGGGAAGCTTAATTTTTATGAAAGAAAGGTGACTAAATATGTCTATCGGAGGCGGCACATTTACTGTGCAAAACAAAACCTTACCCGGTACTTATATCAATTTTGTCAGCCAAACTTCCACTGTGAGCACAGCGGAACGGGGTATTGTAGCCCTGCCATTGCCCCTGCATTGGGGGCCTGAGAAAACCTTAATGACCATCAACTCTGATGAATATTACGACAAGGCGCTGTCCATGTTGGGCTATGGCTCAGTGGATGAGAACCTATTGCTGATTCGCCAAGCCTTGACCCACGCAACCACGTTGCTTCTCTACCGCGCAGACGTGGGTGGCACCAAAGCCTCAGCCTCTATCACAGGACTAAGCGTCAACGCCAACTACACGGGCATCCGTGGCAATGATTTGAAAATTGCTGTGGTGACAAATGGTGATGATCTGGACGTGGTAACCTATTTGGACGGTGCAGAAGTTGACCGTCAAACCACCGACTCTGACGGTGTTGGCTTGGCGGCCAACGACTATGTGACCTTCGCTGTCACCGCTTTGTCTGCCGTGGCTTCGCTGCCTTTGACTGGCGGCCTAGACGGGGAGGACACCACCCAATCTTATGCAGATTTCTTGGCTCTTCTGGAGCCTGAAACCTTTAATGTGGTGGGGTATGCTGGCACAGACGTCAGCGTGAAAGCCTTGTTTGTTGCCTTTGCCAAGCGCCTTCACGACGAAGAAGGGAAGAAAATTGTGGCGGTCATCAGCCAATACACCTTGGCAGATTCCATTGCAGTCATCAGCGTGGACAACGGCGTGATTCTCTCCGATGGCACGGTGATTGCCGCCAACGATGCTGTCTGCTGGGTAGCAGGCGCCTCTGCTGGGGCTGAAATCAACGAAAGTCTCACCAACATGGCCTATGACGATGCCGTGGACGTGGATACCAAGTACACGTCTAGCGGTTATGAGGCCGCCTTAGAGGCTGGGCAATTTGTGTTCTATCTCCAAAGCGGCACTGTGCGCGTGCTCTCTGATATCAACACCTTGGTTACTTTTTCTACCGATGTTAGCGAAGATTGGACCAGCAATCGCGTGGTACGTGTGATGGATGGCTGGGCCAACGATGTGACCCTGATTTTCACAGAGCGGTATCTGGGCACCCAAACCAACAGTGCCACGGGTCAAAGTTTGTTTAAGGCAGATTTGGTTACTTTGGGCAAGCAATATGCGTCCATTGATGCCATTTCTGACTTCTCCGCTGACGATATTGAGGTGGGGCAAGGGGATGGCAAACGCGATTTGCTAGTCAGTTGTGCCCTGACCCCCAACGACAGCATGGAAAAGCTGTACATGACTGTCAACGTACAATAAGGAGGGAATCATTATGAACGTATTACACGCCAAGGACACCATTTCTGGCAAAGAAGGGGTGGCCTATGCCAAAATTGATGGCAACAATGAAGAATTGTTTTTCGCCAAAGCCATCACCGCCAGTGTGAAAAAGACCAAAAGCCAAGTCACTGCCATTGGCAAACGGATGGTGGGTCATAAAACCAGCGGTGGGGAAGGCACAGGCTCTATGACACTATATCTGCTGACACCTTTATTCCGCCAATTGCTCAGCGATTGGAAGTCCTCTGGTGCCGACACCTATTTCGATTTGGTCATTGAAAACGACGACCCCAGCTCCAACGCTGGCAAACAGGTGGTGCAGCTCATCGATGTAAATTTGGATGAGACGTTGCTGGCCTATTTGGACGGTGACAGCGATGACCCTTTGGAAGAGGAAGTGAAATTCACCTTTGAGGATTTTGAAATTCTCACCGCCTTCACCCAAATTTAATTCAACTTAATCTATAGGGCAGGTGTGCTGGTCACACCTGCCCCAACAAAGGAGATTGTATGAGTCATCTAATGGAATTTTTGTTAGGGCGAAGCACCGATTGCAATGTAGTCACCGAGGTGGCTCTACAGGGCTTTCCCCAACCATTTAAGATTAAAAGCATTTCTGAAGCGGAACACCGTCGGTTACGAGAAACCTGTCAACGGTCGTATTTAGACCCAAAAACCCACCAAAAAGTGACAGAAACCGATGTAGATTTGCTAAACAATCGGATGATTGTGGCCTGCTGTGTGGACCCCAACTTCAAAGATGCTGACATTCAAAGTCGCTTCGGCATGAAGGGTGGCGAGTTTTTGGTAGAAACCTTGCTCAAGCCCTTTGAGTATTTGGATTTGCTGTTGGCTGTACAGGCAGTCAATGGCTGTGGCGACATCAATGAGGTGCGAAACGCCGCAAAAAATTGATGGAGGAGGGGGATGGGGACGCCCTGTATGCCCACTATGCCCTCCACCATCTTGGTATTTTACCCAGTACGTTAATGGCTTTGCCGTTGCAGGAGCGCGGCTTCATCTATGCCTCCATCGACAGAGCCTTGGCTCAGGGCGTATAAGGCGGTGTAAACCGCTACGAGAAAAGGAGTGAACACCATGCCCACATCTACAGAAGACGGATTTGTTTTGGCGCTGGCGCGTATGTATCAGCTTAGCCGCGCCATCTTATGGCAAACCCCACGCACCCTCTCACCACCCATTTGGCCTGATACCACCACCCCCAGCGTCAAGCCACAGGGAGTGCCACCCAATATTAGCAACACCCAATCGGTGTCAACAGCCACCAACCAACTGATTAGCACCCTAGAGCAACTGACGCAAAACAATTACAACAACCAATCCTCACGGGCGCGCACAGCCTTCACCACGGTGACCCAACCCCAAGGGACAAATCAAAATAGTAGCCATAAAGTGTACCACGGGGGCAACACAACCACCTATCATACCCCTGCTACCCAGCTTTCACAACCTGTCACCACCACACAGAATCAGTGGGTGAGCGCCCCAAATACCGTGACACCCACACCATCTTTAACCCACCACAACGTGAACACTTCTTCCCAAAAATCTGCCCAGACCTATGTGACCGTCAGTCCCACCATCCATCTGCAAACCACCATCCGTGAACAGGCAGACTTGGAGGCTTTGGTGACAAAGCTGAACGGAATTTTGGAAGAAGAACTGGCCATCAGTGCAGAAAGGGCGTACACATGAGCTATGGTTTAAAACTAACCACCCAAGGCGGCAGTGTATTCAATTTCCCTGTTCTGCCTGAAAAAATCCAAGTAGAATCTCAAGGCAATCACACCACCGTGTCAGTAATTGGCGTGGGAGAGGTGCTACAACTTGGTGGTGCTACCTTACAAAAAATCACCTTTAACAGCCATTTTCCCAGTCGTGAGGCACCTTATGTGTCCTCCTTATCCAACACGCCTATGGACTGCGTGTCCTTTTTAGAATCTGCCCAAGCCAGTGCCTTGCCCCTGACCTTACAGCTCAGTGGCGGTGCTTTGGAATTGAGCCAAACGGTGGGCGTTGAAAACTTCACCTATTACGAGCAAGGCGGCGACGTGGGGGATGTATATTTTTCTTTGACGCTACGGCAATGGCGGCTTCACAGCGCCAAAACCCTAACCCTTACCTCTGATTCCACTGCCGTGGAAGACACCACCGCCACACGCACCGAGCCAGAGGTGTCGTCCAACGTGTATTACACCGTGGTCAGTGGGGATTGCCTGTGGAACATTGCCAAATCTCATTACGGTGACGCCACCAGATGGAGCGACATTTACGCCGCCAACAAAGAGGTAGTGGGTTCCAATCCCAACTTAATTTACCCCGGACAGGAGTTGTTGCTACCATGACCTTGTGCTATTACGACGGCACCACCGCCTATCATATCACCGATTTAATCACCAGTGCCCAGTGGGAAACCAAGCGCACTGGCAGTCCCAGCAAGCTATCCATTTCTGCCTTGCTGGACAGCCAGTTTTCATGGCAATTGGGCTCTGTGGTGACGTTGCAAACCGAAGATAGCGACCTATTTTATGGCTATGTATTTTCCGTCACCTTAGAAGAGAATAAAAGTGTGAGCGTGGTGGCCTATGACCAGATGCGGTATTTGAAAAACAAAGAAACTTATGTTTTCACCAACCAACGAGCCGACCAAATCATCGCCCAAGTCTGCCAAGATTTTGGCTTGCAAGTGGGTACCCTGCCAAACACTGGCTACATGATTCCCTCGCTGGTAGAAGACCAGACATCCCTGTTTGACATCTGCCTTGGTGCCTTGGAAGAGACCTTGAATCAAGGGGGTGGACGGTATACTTTGTGGGATGATTATGGCATTTTACAGCTAAGCGAAGTGACAAGTGGTTCTGCTTTACTGGTTCTTGGTGACAGCAGTTTAGTCACCAGCTATAGCCATCAGCAATCCATCGACGAGGAAACCTACAACCGTGTGGTGGTGAGCCAACAAGATGGGGACAGCCGCATAAAATATATTGCCGAAGCCACCGATAACCAATCCGTTTGGGGGCTGTTACAGCTGAGTCAAAACGCCACAACGGCCACCAATGACCCCCAAGGTTTGGCGGATTCCTTGCTCAGTCTATACAACCAAGCCAGCCAAACTGTGACTTTAAAAGCCATGGCACAACCGACCCTTCGAGCTGGGGATGTGGTACAGGTATCCATTGCGGATGCTGGCTTAGAAACCACCTGTTTGGTGGAGGAAGTGGTGCAAGATTTGTTCCACCAAACCATGACATTGAAAGTGAGTGTGTACCCATGTTAGAGCAAATGCGAGCCATAGCCCAACAAACCAACCAAGCTGCCGTGCCAGCCCAGTTTATGTTTGCCACTGTGACAGCCTTATCGCCACTGACAGTACAGGTGGACGACCGCTTTTATCTCAGCGCACCAGCCCTGATCGCCTTGGCCTCTCATACCCACGAATATGCACAGGGCGACACCGATGTAAACACCCCTCTAGAGCTGGGCGATAGTGTAGCAATTCTACGGAATTTAGGGGGACAATCCTATTTATTGTTAGGGAGGGTGCGTCTATGACACCAACCACAGTGACCACCACCGCCAGCCAAATCATTACACAAGACCAATTGCCGTCGAAAACCTATGCCATCGACTGGGACAACAATCAAATCTCTGGCTTTATCGATGGACAAGAGGCGGTGATACAGGCCATGAAGAAGATTTTGCAAACCGATCGCTTTGCCCACTTGATTTACTCGTGGCAATACGGCATGGAATGGAACAATGAGGACTTGATGGCCAGCCGTGTCACCGCCTTACAAACTGCCTTGAACCAAGCCCTGTGTCAAGATGCTCGCATTTTGTCCATCACCAATGTATCGGTGGAGAAAAGCAGTCGCAAAGCCATCCATTTAACCTTCACCGTAACCACCATTTACGCCACCACAACACAGGAGGTGACCACCTATGTATGAGACCAAAACCTATGCGTCAATTTTGAGCGATTGTCTATCTACCATTTCCGCGGATTTAGACACCAGAGAAGGCTCTATCATCTATGATGCCTTGGCACCAACGTGCGCCCAGCTTGCTATTTTTTACACCGAACTATCCACCTTGCTAGACCGTGCCTTTCCTGACACTGCCACTAGTGACGACCTTGATCGCAAAGCAGCAGAACGGGGTATCGCCCGTGAACAGGCCACCTATGCCCAGTACCAAGGCCTGTTTTTAGATGGCAGTGGAAATACCTTTACATCTATTGAAGGAAGCCGTTTTTCTGGTGGTGGAGTCAACTACACCCTCACCGACAGCGCCAATGGTATTTTAACCGTGGAAACGGCAGGGGATGTGACCGTCAGTGCTGGCACCACCTTGCTTCCTTTGGAATATCATGCTGATTTAGCCAGCGCCACCTTGGGTGCATTGTTGATTTCTGGGGCAGAAATCGAAGATGATGACACCTTGCGTAGCCGTTATTTCGCCTCGTTTGAAAGTCAAAGTTTCGGGGGCAACATTGCCGACTATCAAAGCCGCACCCAAGCCATGGATGGGGTGGGTGGTGCTAAAATCATCCGTGCTGCCAGCGGTGGCGGCACAGTGGAGGTGATTTTGGTGGGCAGTGATTGGGCGGTGGCCAGCGATGCGTTGGTATCCCAAGTGCAAACCGCCTTAGACCCCACCCAAAACCAAGGCGATGGTGTGGGATTAGCCCCCATCGGCCACACAGTCACCGTATCTTCTGCCCAAGAATGTAGCATCAGCGTTGGCGTATCGCTGACCCTAGATGATGATACCTCATGGGCCAACTTAGAATCAGAAATCACCCAAGTCATCCAAGACTATTTTACCACCTTGACGGAAACTTGGGCCAATACAGATAATCTTATTGTTCGCATCAGCCAAATCGAAACCCGTTTGCTAGAAATCAATGGCATCATTGACATTGAAGGCACCACTTTGAATGATTTGGCAAAAAATATCACCCTTGAAGCAGACGAAATCCCCACCCTTGAGGAGGTGAGCGCCCTATGAGTATAGGGTATTTAGCCTATTTGCCTAGCTTTTTAGCTGACTTACAAGAGTTGCAAGCACTGGGTACAGCAGAAGATGTGGTGATGACCGAGACGGAAGACACTTTGCGCAATGCTGGTGACCATTTTTATGTAGAATCCATGCCAGCCGACACCTTGTCTCGTTGGGAAAGTATGCTTGGTTTGGCCTCTGGCAACGGCATCGACTTAGTGGACAGGCGCTTTCGTCTGCTCACCTATATGATTTCCCAAACCCCGTTTACCATAACCCGATTGGGGGAATTGCTGGCTGATTTATGCGGCGAAGATGGTTATAGCGTGGCTTTGGTTGACAAATATACCTTGGTGGTGCGAGTATCTCTCACTTCACGACTTTCCTTTTCCTCCGTGGTATCCCTGTTAGAACGGGTGGTGCCAGCTAATTTGCTCTTAGACACCAGTTTGCTCTACAACACCCATGAATTTGTTCAATTGGCAACCCACAGCACATTATCACAGTATACACATCAATCCATCAAAGAAGAGGAGCGTGTCTCATGGCAACTTTAACAACAAATTTAGGGCTAACCAAGCCTTCAACCACAGATTTTTACGACATTGGTGTACAAAATAACAATCTTGATCTGCTGGACACTGCCATTGCAGGCAAGGCCAATACCGTACATATCCATCCCATTTTTGCCACCTGTGCAACAGCGGCCGCCACCAAAGCCAAAACCATCACACTGACAAATTTTGCTTTGGAATCAGGGGCTATGGTGGTGGTGACGTTCACCAACGGTAACACCAATGCCGCCATGACTTTAAATGTCAATTCCACTGGCGCCAAATCCGTTGTCTGGCAAGGTAGCACGTCTCTGGGCTTCACCATTCTCACTGGCAAAACAGCCACCTTGGTCTATAACGGCACCTATTGGGTGATGCTCTCTTGCGACGACTTTATGTACCCTACCATGAAAATGGAAGCCATCACGTACACAGGCACAGGCTCTACGAGCAAATCGCTGACCTTTTCCATCACCCCTACTGTTTTAACGGTTGCCAGCGAAAGCTACTATGGTGGCACGGTCTATCCTGTTTTCCTCCAAGAAGGCACCGCTGTCGGCTGTTTCACATACATGATGGATGATGAAAACTGGATTGCTTATTTTACACGCTCTGGGAAAACCGTTTCTTGGACTTGCTCCACTGGCTGGGATAATAGCTACGATATTCGAGGGGCTATGAATGTAGACGGCAACAAATACATTGCAATTGCATGGGGGTATTAACTATGAATATTATCACAACCACGGAACAATTCAAGCACATTCAATCTTGGAACGCTCCAGAGATCCCCCAAGGCTATGCTTTGCTAGACGACAGCGTGGATACAGCCCTCTTTTATCAATACAACGGCTGTGTAGACTTAACTGTAAAGGATAATACCGTTACAGCTATCGCGCCAAATGTAACCGCTTGGAACACTTGGAAAGCCACCCAACCCACCCAAGAAGAGACCTTGGCCGCAGACGCCCGTAACACCCGAGACAAGCGACTCACCGCCTGTGACTGGACACAGGTAGGGGATTGTCCCTTGGATGAGGCCACCAAAACCGCATGGCAAACCTATCGCCAAGCCTTGCGCGATGTGCCCAATCAAAGCGGATTTCCCAATGATATCAACTGGCCTGAGATGCCAGACTAAGGAGGAACGGTTATGGAATTACGAGTTGAAAACCAACGCATCATCACCGACCTACCGCTCATCGCCTCTGACAGCATTGCCTTTGTGAGCCTCCACTTCACCTTTGATGACAGTTGGAACGACCTCACCAAGGTGGCGCAGTTCACCCAAGGCAACACCACCTATAACGTGGTTCTGGCAGACGACAGCGGTCATCTGCCAGCAGAAATCGTCAGCGGTCATCTATCCATCAGCGTCTTTGGGCAGGGGGCGGATTCCTCTGTCCGCGCCACCACAGCACCGCTGTACATCTCTGTTCGTAAGTCGGGCTTTGTAACTGATGGGGACACCCCAATCCCACCCACACCAGACCTGTATAGCCAACTGTTGGCACTAGTACCCCAAGGGCTCCCCGGTACCGATGGTGCCGACGGCGCAAGCGCCTATGAAGTGGCGGTTGAAAACGGCTACGAAGGCACCGAGTCTGACTGGTTGGATAGCCTCCAAGGCGAAAAAGGTGACACGGGTGACCAAGGCATCCAAGGTGAAAAGGGTGACACTGGTGCCCAAGGCATCCAAGGCGAAAAGGGTGACACGGGTGACCAAGGTATCCAAGGCGAAAAGGGTGACACGGGTGCCGCTGGCGCAGATGGTCAAGATGGCACCAACGGAACCAACGGAACCAACGGCACGGATGGACAAGATGGCGCCGACGGTGCCTCTGCCTACCAAGTGGCGGTGGCCAATGGCTTCACAGGAAGCGAAAGTGAATGGCTGCTGTCCCTCAAAGGTGCTGACGGTGCCGATGGTCAAGACGGTGCCCAAGGTGCCAAAGGCGACACTGGCGACACTGGCGACACAGGCGCTACTGGTGCCGCTGGCGCAGATGGTCAAGATGGCGCTACAGGTGCCACGGGCGCTAGAGGTGCCACAGGTAGCGACGGACAAGACGGCGCCACAGGTGCCACTGGTGCCACTGGCGAAAAAGGCGAAAAGGGTGACACCGGCGATGCCTTTACCACCCAATGCACCTATGCCAGCGTGGCGGCTATGGAAGCAGGCTATGCCACCGACGGCGTGGCCGTTGGCGGTTACGTCATCATTTCCACCAGCGACATGAGCGACCCAGACTACGGTAAGGTGTACCAAAAGGGTGACACGGCCTATACATATGTCATCACCATGGCTGGCGCGAAAGGTGACACGGGCGCCACAGGTGCCGCAGGTAGCGACGGTCAAGATGGTGCTGATGGCACCAACGGCGCAGATGGTGCCAGCGCCTATGACATCGCCGTAGACAATGGCTTCACTGGCAGTGAAGCGGATTGGCTCTTATCGCTCAAAGGTGCTGATGGTCAATACGGTGCTGACGGCGCAACGGGTGCTCAAGGCGAAAAAGGTGACACTGGTGCAACGGGTGTCCAAGGCGAAAAAGGCGACACTGGTGAGCAAGGCATCCAAGGTGAAAAGGGCGACACTGGCGCTGCTGGTTCGGATGGCCAAGATGGTGCAGATGGTGCCAGCGCCTATGACATTGCCGTAGACAACGGCTTCACTGGCAGTGAATCGGAATGGCTCCTATCCCTCAAAGGTGCCGACGGTGCCGCTGGCCAAGACGGCGCTGACGGCGCAACGGGTGTGCAAGGCGAAAAAGGTGCCACTGGCGCTACTGGGGCTACTGGCGCACAGGGGGCAACGGGTGCCGCTGGCGCTGACGGTGCTGATGGTGCGGACGGTGCTGATGGGTTGACCACCTCTGTGACAGTCAACGGCACGACATACACACAAGTCGATGGCATCATTAATTTGCCCGATTATTCAACTGTGGATACAGCTCAAATGGACTTCACGAATGCAAGCCTAGGAGGTGCCATGGTGGTAGGTTATTATGGTGACGAAATGACTTTACAGGAGGCGCTTAATCAGCTTTATGAGAGTTTCGACAGCCTGGCACCTATGCCTTCTTGAGGCGAGTAATCTATGTGTAACTGGTAACGTTGAAATATTGCTGGATTGGGAAACGATGGCTAGTGGTGAACATCCAACTATGGCAGAGTATTGCTACTACTATATGTTCCAAAACTGCACTGCTTTAATCATACCACCAAGTATGCCAGCCATCATGGAACATGAGCTAGCGTAAAGATACAATTTACAATTGCAACACAATGACAGAAAGGGTCTCTTATGACAAATATTGAAGTGGTGGAAAAGCTGACAGAAGTGGAAAGTCGAGCCAAATCCAACACCCATCGATTGGACAAGCTTGAAGCCCAATCCAATGCCATCCACAATTTAGCCACCTCCGTCAGTGTCATGGCGGAGGGACAAAAACACCAAGGCGAAACCATTGACCGCGTGGCAAGTCAAGTCCAAAACTTGGACAGCAAACTTGATGTGTTAGAAAAAATTCCAGCTCAGAAGTGGGGCATATTGGTAAAAGCTAGTCTCACCGCCGTGGCCTCTGGCCTAATTGGTTATATGTTAGCCAATATTGGTATTGTTTAAAGGAGAACAACTATGAATTATACCCCTATTTTAGAAGCAGTTATCACCTTAATTGCAACCGTGATTACAGTATATCTCATCCCATTATTGCAAGCCAAAACCTCTGCCCAAGAGCAAACTGTCATCAGCCAATGGATTGACGTTGCCGTGGCGGCAGCAGAGCAACTATGTGACACTGGCCTCGTAGACGATAAGCTAACGTACGTGGAGAATTATTTAGAAAGCCTTGGGTTTAGCGTCACACGAGAAGAAATCGAAGCCAGCGTTTATTGGCTTGGTGATGCCATTGCCGACGCCCTGTCCCAAGAGGACGATATAGAATGAAGGTAATGAACCTAGCATTACTGGTGGTGGCGGTGGTGCTCATTGCCTACACCACCACCGCGCTGTACCTGTTTTATACCACCAGCGCTGAACCCTCCACCTTAACCACCTGTGTGTTTGCTGTGTGCGGCTGTGAATGCGGGGTCATGGGTTGGATTAAAACAGCCAAAGAAAAAAAGTCTACCCAACAAAAGGAGAACCAACTATGAGTGTATCAGTCAACGGTTACATTAAGTCTACCAACGGTAGCACCAAGCTATCTACCAATTTCTCTGTCAGTGAATTTGCCTGTAACGATGGCAGTGAAGCTGTCTTTGTGGCACCTGCACTGGTGACTATTTTACAGAAAATTCGCACCAATTTTGGAACTGCAGTGACCATCACCTCTGCTTATCGCACCCCAACATATAACACCAAGGTGGGCGGCGTATCCAACAGCCAGCACGTGCTGGGCACCGCTGCCGACATTGTGGTCTCTGGTGTCACCCCAGCTACAGTGGCGGCCTATGCAGAAACCTTACTGCCAAACACAGGCGGCATTGGCATCTACTCCAGCTTCACCCATGTGGACGTACGAGAAACCAAAAGCCGTTGGAACGGCTAAACACTGCTCAAAGCAAGGGAAATGAAACCATTTCCCTTGCTTTTTTTATGGATTTTGGGTATACTAAACACAGTAGGGAAGGGGGTGTTAAAATAGATATTCTAGACATTGCTATTTTTATATTCATCCTCATGGAAAGTGCCAATATAGTGATTTTATACTTCTTTCCAGACAGCAAGTTGGGAAATGGTGTGGCTGTATTCAACCCATGGTTTCATGCCAAGAAAGACCCCCACTTCGCCTTATTTGTCAGTTATCTAGTCAACTGGGTGGCAGGATGCAAACTGATTTTCATTGTGCTCTTGACGGTGATTTTAGCGCTAGGCAATCAAGCCACCAAGATAGGGGCTGTCGCTGTGATGATTTTGTCTATCGCCACCTACTTTTGGCGGTTACACCCCATTATCAAAGCATTAGACAACAGGGGAGAAGTGACCCCAAAAGGCTATTCTAAAACCTTATTTACCATGATAATCGGCTTTATCACCTTATTTTCTAGCGCCTTACTTGTATATTTTTTCTTATGACGTATACTGGATAAGCCGTGCCCCATAGACTGGGGTGAGGTGATGAGATTTATGTGGATTGTGATTGGAAAATGGCGACTTCTAGGTAGCATTTGGCTCATAACGGGTATGTTTGTGGCGGTGATTTCCATCACCTTTGTGGGTAATGAGCAGTATATCGCCACGTTTGCCATTGATACTGTAGGCGCACCCATGGTCATTGTAGATGCAGGCCACGGTGGGGAAGACGGCGGCGCAGTGTCTGACGATGGGGTCATCGAAAGCCAGTTAAACCTTGCCATTGCCACCAAACTATATCAGACGCTACAGCTGATAGGCATTCCCAGCCTGATGACACGGGAGACAGATATCTCCTTACACGACGGAGATGCCCAAACCATTCGAGAGAAAAAAGTGTCAGATTTGGAAAATCGTGTGGCGCTGATTAACACCTATCCTCAGTCCGTTGTGCTGAGCGTTCACCAAAACAGTTTACCCACTTCGCCTGTTACCCATGGGGCCCAGTGTTTTTATAACCACGTGGCAGTGGCTAAGCCTTTGGCGGCGGCGGTACAATACATCTTAAACGAAACCGTCAACATCGGCAATGAGAAAAATGATAAATCCATCGGAACTGGGATTTATTTAATGGATAACGCCACTGTACCCGTGGTAATTATCGAGTGTGGTTTCCTCACCAACAGCGACGAAACTGCCTTACTCCAAACCCAACAACACCAGATGACTTTGGCTTTATCCATTACCGTCGGGTATGGACAAAGCCTAGAAATAGAGGACATAACATGAAGCAAAAGCAACTATTTTACTGCACCGATTGTGGCAATGAAACCCCAAAATGGGCAGGGAAGTGCGCCGCCTGTGGCGCATGGAACACCATTGTAGAACAGCCCAAGCAAAAGGTTTCCACCAAGCAGGGGAGGGTTAGTGCCGCCGTGGTGCTAACCAAGCCAGCACGCCCCATCACGGAGCTTGAAACCAACGACGAAATCCGTTTTGACACAGGTATGGGGGAGCTAGACCGTGTGCTAGGTGGTGGTGCAGTGAAAGGGTCATTGGTGCTGGTAGGCGGTGCGCCAGGGATAGGGAAGTCCACTTTAATGTTGCAAATTTGCGCTAAACTCTGCGAATTTTCTAAGGTTCTCTATGTATCTGGTGAAGAATCTGAGCATCAATTGAAACTTCGCGCCCAGCGTTTAAATGCCCAATCCTCTCAATTATATGTATTGAGTGAAACCAATCTAGGCAACGCTTTGGCGGCGGTGGAGCAAGAACAGCCCGATATTTTAATCGTGGACTCGGTGCAAACCTTGTACAATCCTGACGTAGACTCGCCAGCTGGATCTGTGTCACAAGTGAAAGCTTGCACCATGACGCTGATGCAGTTGGCCAAAGAGCAAGGGGTGACTGTGTTTGTCATCGGTCACATCAACAAAGAAGGTTCCATCGCTGGACCCAAGGTACTAGAGCATATGGTGGACTGCGTGCTGTATTTTGAAGGCGACCAACACTCAGCCCATCGGATTTTACGGGCTGTGAAAAACCGTTTTGGTGCCACCAATGAAATCGGTGTCTTTGAAATGCGGAACGAAGGCTTGGTGGAAGTGGAAAATCCATCGAAAATGCTACTCTCAGGCCGCCCAGAAGATGCGCCTGGCACTTGCGTCACCTGCGTGATGGAAGGGGCACGGCCTGTGCTTGCTGAAATCCAAGCCTTGGTGGTCACCACCAGTTATCCATCGCCACGACGCACCAGTAATGGCTTTGATTATAACCGCTCCGCCATGTTGTTGGCGGTGCTAGAAAAGCGCGGAGGCTTGAAAGTGTCGGCCTGCGATGCCTACTTAAACATCATCGGTGGTCTGTCTTTGGACGAACCAGGGGCAGACTTGGCGGCTGTGATCGCCTTAGCGTCCAGCTACGTGGACAAGCCTGTCTCTAGCCAACTAGTGGCCATCGGCGAAGTGGGGCTGACAGGGGAACTGCGCAACGTGAATCATTTGGAGCACCGCATCAGCGAAGCCCATCGATTGGGCTTTACCCAATGTATCGTGCCGTATCACGGCATGGATGGTTTGGGCAAATGGTCTGGACTACAGATTATTGGTGCCAAAACCGTCAACGATGCCATCGCCAAAGCCTTGGGCGCAAAGCGATAAAACCATTTGAATGTTTATTATCGTAGGGGCGACCTGTGGTCGCCCGTGTACGGCGATGCAACCACCAAAACAACGCCCAACAAACAGGGAACACCCAAACGCAAAATCCATCCAAAACGAAAGGAGCTTTTTCAGATACACAGTACATTGAACAAAATAAAAATTTTGTTCAATGTGGGGGAGGGGTAAATGAGGTAATAGGTAAAAAGTAATAGTGAAAAGCTGTTTTGCGCTGAATACCTCTCTTTGCGCCATCAATGCCCAAATCGGACGACCACAGGTCGTCCCTACAATAATTTGTCAATCTAAATGCGATGACAAATCAATTTCTGTGTATCTGTTACTATATAACTATGATTGATTATAACCAACAATCGCCACAGGTTCTGCGCGAATTTTTATCGTACCACGAAACCATCAAAGCCCATTCACGGAAAACCGTTGACGAATACTTTTTAGATTTGCGAAATTTCTTTCGCTATATCAAACAACTCCGCAATCCAAATCTAGCCAATCTGGCTTTGGATGAAATTGATATTATGGATGTAGATTTGACGCTGTTAGGCTCTGTGACGCTGGCTGACATTTATAGCTACATGACGTATTTGAGCCGTGATCGTGTAATTCATCACAATTCCAGCCGCTCTGACACAGGCTTGAATGCAGCTACCAGAGCCCGTAAAATTGCCACCATACGGTCGTTTTATAATTATCTCACCAATAAAACCCATCAACTTCGTGAAAATCCTGTCAAAGATATCGACTCGCCAAAAACCTTGAAAACCTTGCCAAAATATTTGACCTTAGACCAAAGTGTAGATTTGTTGGAAACGGTAGATGCCAGCTCCAATCGGAAAAATCCTGAGCGTGATTACTGCATTTTAACTCTGTTTTTGAACTGTGGATTACGGATTTCCGAGTTAGTCTCCCTTAATCTCCACGATATGCAGGGTGAAACCCTTCGTATTCACGGTAAAGGCGGAAAAACACGGATTTTATTCTTAAATGATGCCTGTCAAGACGCCATCAAAGCCTATTTGACTGTACGTCGCGACGTCAAAGGCAAAGACGAATTTGCTCTATTTTTATCGGCGCAAAATAAGCGCATTAGCCGCTCTGGTGTTCACGCCGTGGTAAAAACTCGCATCGGTGACGCTGGTCTAGATGCCAGCCAATACTCTTCCCATAAACTGCGCCACACAGCGGCTACGCTGATGCTTCAAAATGGTGTTGATGTCCGTGCCGTGCAAGAAGTTCTCGGTCACGAACACCTAAACACCACTGAAATTTACACCCATATCGACAATGATGCCCTGCGAACTGCTGCAAAGGCAAACCCCTTGTCACGTGTTAAGAATAAAGAGAAAAAATGAAATAAATAAAATTTTCCGCTTATGGAAACACCACGCCAGTGATATGCAAACAGCGGAGTTGTTGGTACTCATAAGAAGACAACGGACGGTAATCTGCATCGTAACTATGGGCGGCCACCCAGATGGTTTCTGGACGAATGTTTACCCCGACGGCCACAACCACAGGGGTGTGCTGGTATCGTTCGCCACTAAAAGATAGTTGCAAAATATCACCAGGTCGGACTTGTTTCAAATCCACCTCCTCCCCTACTGGCCCTTGCGCGATGGGGTCTCGGGTGAGAAATTGGTGGAGATATTCCACCCCTGTCCACGCTGGTGCTTTTTGGTTAGAGTCAATGTAATACCAGCCAAAATCTTTGGTGTAATTCATGACACCCGTGCCAGCAAACAGGCATTGGGAGGCAAAATTAGTACAATCGCCCCCCAATTTTTCGTAATCATAAAAAGCTGGATTCCGCCCATAGGCCCATTTGTGGGCATAGCGCACGGCCGCCATGCGATTATATGTTTCAACAAAACGCAAAAAAACCACGCTCCTTTCCAATTCAGTATATGAATCGGAAAGGAGCGTGGTTCATTTGCAGATACTGCGTTGGACAGCGATGGTGGCTAAGGTGTCCCCAATTTGTTCAAAAACAGCGGCGGCCAAATCCAATTCGCCATCGTCCAGTTGCTCTGCGATGGCCACTGCAAGGGTGTTCACCGCTGTGGTCAGCGCCAAAGGATCACAAGTAAAATTCGTCATTACATCACCCCTACAGCCTATGCTGCCAAGGCAAACAATAGACGCTCAGTTCACAACAATCGATGCAATAACCACATCTTCTAAGGGTTTATCACTGCTGTTGGTTTCCATGGCGGCAATAGCATCCACCACCTCCAAGCCTGAGGTAACCTTACCAAATGCAGCATAATCGCCATCTAAATAGGGGTAATCAGCGTGCATAATGAAAAATTGAGACGATGCGCTATCATAGGCACTGCTCCGTGCCATAGAGATGACCCCACGGCTGTGGGACAGGTCATTGGCAAAGCCATTGGCAATAAATTCACCTGTGATTTTGGTGTCAGAACCGCCTGTGCCGTTGCCCAGAGGGTCGCCACCTTGAATCATAAAGCCTGCGATCACACGGTGGAAAATCAGGCCATCGTAAAAACCGCTTTCCGCCAAGGACACAAAATTTTCTACCGTTGCAGGTGCTAGATTGCCATAGAGCTCCAGCTCAATGGTGCCCAACTCCGCAATGGTCATGGTGACGGTATGGGTTACTTCATAGGCGTCGGTCACGTCAGGTTCTGGGGTTTCAACACCTTCCACACTTTCAACAACGGGTGCTTCTTCCACTTCCTCGGTGACGGTTTCGCTAGCGCAACCAGCCAGCAAGGTGACAGCCAAGAAGGCAGACAATAGCAAAGATAGTGATTTTTTCATAACAATTCTCCTTATTCAATACCAGTTTATCCTGCGCCCAATAAAGCGCCTACAATCATGCCACAATAGGTGCCCAGCACATAGCCAAAGGTGCCGATGAGCATGACCGGCGCCACCAGCTTTGTCCATCCTTGGGAAATGGCCATGCCAGCAGCAGTGGTGGGACCGCCGATGTTGGCGTTGGAAGCCAAAATAATGTCTTCCAAATCAAAACCCAACAGCTTGCCTCCCACAAAACAAAACACCATATTAAAGGCCACAATCAGCCCTGTGAACACCAGTAACAAGGGCACTTCGGTTAAAATCATTACAATAGACGCTGGCACACCAATGACAAACAAGAACAAGTAAATCAAAAAAGTACCGATTTCTTGTGCACCGTTGAGTTTCTCCACTTTATCGTGTGCAAATGTGGCCACCAACATACCCAACGTGGTCATCCATACATATTGACTGCCAAAAAAGCCGTTGAGCATATAGCCGATGCCATAGGTGCCTTCCTCCACAGGGATACAAGCGCTGATGCCAGAACCGATGAGGCGAGACAACCACACTATAGTGGCTGCATAGGCAAAATTAAAGGCAATGTCTTTTAAGGAAATTTCCTTACGACTCCAAAATGATGCAGCTAGTGTTTGGTTGTCAGCTTCATTGACTTCCACTTGGTCAATGTGGGGATGGGCAAAGTGACTACGGAAAAAATTCATGCCAGCAAAGGCAATCAAAGCAAAGAAATACAGTGCCATCAGCAAATTATCTGCCACAATGGCGGCACCTGTCATATCTCCCACATCAAATTCAGAGGCCAGCGCCGCCAAATTAATACTGCCCCCGATGTAAGTGCCTGTCATCATGGCGGCAATGCCCTCTAACTCTGGAACGTATTTATGGAGCAGGCTGTAGGCCACAAAGGTGCCCACTACGGTCCCCACTGCTCCAATGACAAAGAGGATGAGCATCCGCCCTGTTTCCTTCCAAATCCGCTTAATGTTGCACTGTAGCAACAATAAAGGAATCCCAAAAGGCACGGCAAATCCCCAAATAATATCATCATAGAGGACACAACTGGTGGGAATGATGGATAGATTTGACAATAGTAATGCTAAAATTAAGGCAATCATCACGCCAGAAATTTTAGATGCCCATCGATAGGTCTGCTCTAAATAAATGGCCAAGGCCACCGACACACACATAACTGCTAAAAGCGCCCATGTGTCATCCGCAAGGAAAAGCGTTTCCCTGCCCAACACAGCTTGCAATAGTCCACTTAACATTCTATATCCTTCTTTACTTTTTAATACACACAATCGACCATAGGCCATGTATCAGTATACACGGAATTGGTCTAAGATACAAGAATTATCATAGAATTTGTGTGTTTTGCAAACTATACAAATAGATGTTGTGGTTTTTCTGAAAATTTTATGATTTTCACCCCATTTTCCCCTTGACAAACAGTGGGTTTTCCTGTAAACTAATCACTGTTGTAAAGGAAGTACACTTTACACAAGAGGAGGAGACTATGAAAAACCAGACCTATCGCATGACTATGTTGTTTGATTTTTACGGCGAACTGCTAACCACTCGTCAAAAAGAACTCTTTGACCTCTATTATAATGAAGACTTGTCCTTGACTGAAATTGCAGAGCACGCTGACATCTCCCGTCAAGGGGTACGCGATGTGATTGTGCGGGCTGAAACCGCCATGCAAGACATCGAAGACAAAACGGGCCTCATTCGTCGTTTTGAGCAAATGCGTCCCCACTTGGATGCCATCGAGGAAGCCAGTGTAAAGCTGACGCACATCAACGACCGTCAATACTTAAACCCTGAAGTAGCACAGCTGTGCAACACCATCGGCGCTGAAGTCGCCGCCTTAAAGGAATAATACATGGCATTTGAAGGATTGAGCGAAAAGCTCTCACTGACATTTAAAAAACTCCGCGGTCAAGGACGGCTCTCTGAAGAACACGTGCGCACCGCCATGCGTGAAGTGCGTTTGGCTCTTCTAGAAGCTGACGTGAGCTATAAAGTTGTCAAAGACTTTATCTCTACTGTCACTGAGCAATGTGTTGGCACCGATGTGCTTGACAGTTTAACCCCTGCCCAACAGGTGATTAAAATTGTCAACCAAGAGCTGACCAATTTGATGGGCGGCACCAACGCTAAGTTGGCCACTGCCCCCCACCCACCGACCGTTGTGATGATGGTGGGTTTGCAAGGCGCTGGTAAAACCACCAACGGCGCAAAGCTGGCTGGATACCTACGTAAAACCATGCAAAAGCGTCCTCTGCTGGTGGCCTGTGATATTTATCGCCCTGCCGCCATCGAACAGTTAAAAGTAGTGGGTGGACAACTGGACATCCCTGTTTTTGAAATGGGTCAAGGTGACCCTGTGAAAACCGCCCAAGCCGCCATTACCCATGCAAAAGATCATGGCAACGACTTGGTGATTTTGGATACCGCTGGTCGTTTGCACATCGACGAAACCTTGATGGACGAGCTCAAGCGGATGAAATCCACTGTGAAACCCCATGAAATCCTGCTGGTGGTAGACGCCATGACTGGCCAAGATGCGGTCAATGCCGCTGGTGCTTTTGATGAAGCCTTGGGCATTGATGGTGTGGTGCTGACCAAGCTTGACGGTGACGCCCGTGGCGGTGCTGCTCTTTCCATCCGTGCGTCCACTGGAAAACCTGTGAAATTTGCAGGCACTGGCGAAAAGCTGGATATGATTGAGCCCTTCCACCCAGAGCGTATGGCCTCTCGGATTTTGGGCATGGGCGATATGCTCTCCCTCATCGAAAAAGCAGAAGAAGCCTTTGATGAGAAAAATGCCGCCAAGTTGGAAGAAAAAATAAAGAAAAATGCCTTCACCTTAGAAGATTATCTAGACCAACTGAACCAAGTGAAGAAAATGGGCGGTCTGGGGCAACTGGCTGGTATGCTCCCCGGTAAAATGGGTCAGCAAATGCAAGGTGCTGAAATTGATGAAAAGGCATTGGCTCACACTGAAGCCATCATTCTTTCCATGACCCCCAAGGAACGGCAAAATCCCCAAATTTTGCAGGCCAGTCGCAAGCGCCGTATTGCGGCAGGCTGTGGCTTACAAGTGTCTGAAATCAACAAACTGCTCAAGCAATTTGACATGATTCAACAAATGACCAAGCAAATGGGCAAAATGGGCAAAGGCGGTCGGATGCCATCGTTTGGTGGCGGCGGTCGTGGTGCTACAAACTTTGGTGGCAAGCGCCGCCGATAAACTCAAATATAAGTGCTCCCGCATTTATACTATATATTATATTTTTTATTTATTATTTGGAGGAAATTTACTATGGTTAAGATTCGTTTGCGCCGCATGGGCGCTAAGAAGGCTCCCTTCTATCGTGTCGTGGTGGCTGACTCTCGCTCTCCCCGTGATGGCCGTTGCATCGAAGAAATCGGCACTTACAACCCCTGTGTGAACCCTGCTGAAATCACCATTGATGCAGAACGTGCACAAGCATGGATCAAGTCTGGCGCACAACCCACCGATACTGTCCGTGCTCTGCTGAAAAAAGTAGACCTGGCCTAATCTGGAGGACAGCGCATGAAAGACTTGCTGCTCTACATCGCCAGAAACCTTGTGGAAGATCCTTCTGCTGTCTCTGTCACAGAAGTACAAGGCAGTGAGGAACTGACGTTGGAGCTGCGTGTCGCACCTGACGACATGGGTAAAATTATCGGCCGTCAGGGTCGCATTGCAAAAGAGATTCGCACCGTGGTGCGTTCTTATGCGCAGCGAACTGGTATCAAGGTTTACGTGGATATCGTAGATTGATTAAAAAAAAGACCTTGCAAGCATTGCTTGCAAGGTCTTTTTTTAGGAATTAGGCTTGTTCAGGGGCTGGTTCTTCTTCGGCTACAGGTTCTTCTTGGGCTTTTTCTTCAGCGGCTACTTCTTCTTTGGTGACGGTTTCTTCTTCAGTGACTACCTCTTCTTCGGCTACTTCTTCCTTGGTTTCAGCTGCGGCATAGGCTTGGGTGGCCAAGTCCACGGTGTCTTCCATTTTCATGCCAATGAGCATTTGATTCTTAATTACATCACGGAGCATACGCTTGGCAGAGTTGTTCACATTCATGATGTCTTCCAAACTGGCGGCACCGTCGGCAGTTTCCAGTGTACCCAGTGCAAATTGAATCTTTTCAGCCTCGGCATTGACGATATGGGCCAGAGACAATTCTTCCATACCGATGGAAGATAAAATCAAGTTGATGGTATCGTCACGATTGATGCTAATGGTTGGGTTTAAATTGGGGATATTGGGCATAGACATAAGCAAATTCTCCATTTCGCTTCATTGAGTAGTGAACCCAAGTTCACTCACTGCAATATATGTATGCAGAGGTTGTACGGTGCCTGTCTGTCAAATTTTTTGTGATATTTGCAAATTATTTTCTAGTTTTCTCTTGCAATTTCCATCCAAATCGTGTAAAATAACTACAACAAACAAAGAGAGTCGGCTGTAAGGAAGTGCTATGCGCACGGGCTAACACCGATTACCTTTTTGCGCAATTGGTGTTTTGAACCAGAGACGGTTCAAAGCACTTTTTTTATTATGTCATACCAATTTTCAGATATATGAAGGAGGATTTTCTATGATTTTAATTGCAAAGGGCAAGCTCATCACCCGTGATGCCAATGGGGTTGGCTACTATGAAAACGGTGGCGTGGTCACCAATGGTGGCAAAATTGTTGCCGTTGGCACCACCCAAGATTTGCAAGCCCAATATCCAGATGCTCAATTTGTGGATGCCAAAGGTGGGGTCATCATGCCAGGGCTCATCAATGCCCACACCCATATCTATTCCGCGTTGGCTCGCGGTTTGGCCATCGAAGGCAACAATCCTTCCAATTTCCTAGAAGTTCTAGAAGGCACTTGGTGGGCCATCGACCGCAATCTGGATATGCAAGCCACCAAAGCTTCCGCCACAGCCTTGGTGCTCGATTGCATCAAGCAAGGTGTCACCACCATTTTTGACCATCACGCCTCCTTCTGTGAAATCCCCGGTTCCCTATTCACCATTGCCGACGTCACCAAAAAATACGGCATCCGTGCCAATCTATGTTACGAAGTGTCTGACCGTGACGGCGCTGAAAAATGTAAGCAAGCCATTCAAGAAAATGCCGACTTCATCTCCCACTGCGAAAAAGATGACACCGATATGCTCAAGGCCATGTTTGGTGGTCATGCCCTGTTCACCATCTCCGACAATACCTTTGAAGAAATGGTGCAAGCCAACGACAGTCGCGTGGGTTACCACATCCATGTGGCAGAAGGCATGAACGATGTATATGACAGCTTGCAACACTACGGTCGCCGTCCTGTGCAACGTCTGCAAGACCATGGGATTTTGGGTGAAAAAACCATTCTTGGTCACTGCATCCATGTCAACACCGCTGAAATGGACATCATCCGTGCCACCAACACCATGTGCGTCAACAATCCAGAATCCAACATGGGTAACGCCGTTGGGTGTTCCCCTGTTTTGCAATTGATGAGCAAAGGTATTCTGGTTGGCTTAGGCACCGACGCTTATACCAATGATATGCTGGAATCCATCAAAGTAGCGCTGACCATCCAACGTCACAACGCTTGCCTGCCCAATGTGGGCTGGTGTGAAGTCACCGATATGCTCTTCCACAACAATGCTAAGATGGCAAACCGTTCCTTTGAAACAGAATTGGGCGTGCTGAAAGCTGGTGCCGCCGCTGACGTCATCGTCATGGATTACAAGCCATACACCCCCTTCTCCGATGAAAATATCGACGGTCATATGCTCTTTGGCATGACGGGTCGCCAATGCCAAACCACTATGGTCAACGGTAAAATCTTGATGCAAGACCGTGTATTGGTGGGCATCGATGAAGAAGCCGTCAATGCCCAAGTGCTGGAAGCCTCTAAGAACTTGTGGGGCAAACTGAACAATCGCACATATTAAATTAGGAGGAACATTACCATGTCTGAACTGATGATGCCCATTCCCTTTCGGGAACTGATGGGTCATATGACCAGCGAATACCAAACCCAAGGCACCTGCTTTGGCATCCACCGTCCCTTTGTTGCTGGTGTGAAAAAACTGCCTATTTTTGGTGAAACCATTGAAACGCCCTTCGGCCCTGCCGCTGGCCCTAACACCCAGTTGGCGCAAAATATCATCGCCAGCTACTTTACTGGCGCACGGTTTTTTGAACTGAAAACCGTGCAAAAAATGGATGGTGCAGATTTGGCAGCCTGCATCAATCGTCCATGTATCGTGGCAGAGGACGAGTGCTACAACTGCGAATGGTCCACCGAATTGTATGTGACCCAAGCCTTTGAGGAATACGTCAAGGGTTGGTGTGCCTGCAAGATGATGGCCAAGGTGTATGGCCTTGGTGATCCCAACGGCTTTGTGTTTAACATGAGCGTTGGCTATGACCTAGAAGGCATCAAAGGTGAGAAAATCGATACCTTCTTAAACGGTATGATAGACGCCAGTGAAACCCCCATCTTCCAAGAATGTATTGCCGTCTTGAAGGATATGTTCCCCCAAGAATCTGCCTTCATTGACACCATCACTCCCAAGGTTTCTGGGTCTGTCACTGTGTCCACTTTGCATGGTTGTCCTCCCGATGAAATTGAACGCATTGCCTCTTACCTGTTAAGCGAAAAAGGTTTACACACCTTTGTTAAGTGCAATCCCACCATCTTGGGCTATGAAACTGCTCGCTCCGTGCTAGACGGTATGGGCTATGATTACATCGCCTTTGACGACCATCACTTCAACGAAGATTTACAATGGTGCGATGCGGTTCCCATGTTCCATCGTCTGCAAGCCTTGGCTGATAGTAACGCTTTGGAATTTGGCTTGAAGCTGTCTAACACCTTCCCTGTAGACGTGAAGGCTGGCGAACTGCCCAGCGAAGAAATGTACATGGCTGGCAAGTCTCTCTACCCCTTGACCACAACCATGGCCGCACGTTTTGCCCGTGAATTTGAGGGCAAACTGCGACTGTCCTATGCTGGCGGTGCTGATTTCTTCAACATTGACAAGATTTTCGCCTGCAACATCTGGCCCATTACCATGGCGACCACCGAATTGAAACCCGGTGGGTACCAACGGTTCAGCCAAATCGGCGACAAGTTGGACACCATGGAATTTAAGCCCTTCACTGGTGTCCATGTGACCGCCATCGAAGCCCTATGTCTGGCTGCTCGCACCGATGAATACCATGTCAAAGACATCAAACCCCTTTCCAACCGCAAGCTGACAAGTAAAGTACCTTTACTGGATTGCTACACCGCTCCTTGCAAGGGCGGCTGTCCCATCGGGCAAGATATTCCCGAATATATCGAGCTATGTCGCAAGGGTTTGTATGTGGAAGCCTTGGAAGTCATCGCTGAAAAGAACCCACTCCCCTTCATCACCGGTACCATCTGCGCCCACCACTGCATGGATAAATGTACCCGTAATTTCTACGACAATAGCGTGCAAATTCGTGAGACCAAACTGGTGGCTGCAGAGCGTGGCTTTGATGGCTACATGGTAAACCTTGTGCAACCAAAATCCATATCTGATGGTCGCAAAGTTGCCGTCATCGGCGGTGGCCCCACCGGTATGGCCGCCAGCTATTTTGTGGCACGCGCTGGTATTCCTGTCACCTTATTTGAACAAGAAGCCACTTTGGGCGGTATTGTCCGTCACGTCATTCCTGACTTCCGCATTGGTGCTGAGGCCATCGAAAAAGACGTATCCGCTCTTAAAAAGCTGGGCGTTGACATTCGCACCAACACCGTGGCACCTGCCATTACAGACTTGAAAGCCCAAGGCTACAGCCACATTTTCATGGCTGTTGGTGCTTGGAAGGCTGGCAAGTTGGATATCGCTGGCAACGTCCTTCCTGTTATCCAATGGCTGAAAGGCTTGAAACAAGGCATCAACCCAGAACTGGGTCATGTAGCCGTGGTTGGCGGTGGCAACACCGCCATGGATGCTGCTCGCGTAGCATTGCGGTTCGGTGCAAAATCCTCCACTTTGGTTTATCGTCGCACCAAAAAGTACATGCCTGCTGACGTGGAAGAACTGGAATTGGCCATCGCTGATGGCGTGCAATTCTTGGAATTGGTCTCCCCTGTTGCCCAAGAAAACGGGCAATTGCTGTGCAAGAAAATGGCGTTGGGCGAAGTGGATGCCTCTGGTCGACGCTCTGTGGTGGAAACCGATGAAATCGTATCCATCCCCTGCGATACCGTGATTTCTGCTGTGGGCGAAAAGGTGGACGACGCTGTGTTCACTGCCAATGGTATTGCTATGGACAAACGTGGTCGTGCTGAATTTAAATGCAACGTGGACGGTGTGTACGCTGGTGGCGACGCCATGCGTGGCCCTGCCACCGTGGTGGAAGGCATTGCCGATGCCACATGGTTTGCCGCTGCCGTCATCGGTAGCATGTATGAAACCAAAATCCCAGCCGCTGCGGTCACTTCTAAAGAAGACATCTTCTCCAAAAAAGGTGTGCTGGCTTCCTCCGCAAAATGCGAAGGTGACCGCTGCTTGGCTTGTAACGTGGTGTGTCAAAACTGCGTGGATGTGTGTCCCAACCGTGCCAACGTGGCCATCGAATTGCCTGACGGACGCACCCAAATCCTCCATGTTGACCGTATGTGCAACGAATGTGGCAACTGCGCCATTTTCTGCCCCTACGCCTCTAGTCCTTATCGTGACAAGTTCACTTTGTTCATGACCATGGACGGCTTTGAAGAAAGCACGAACAACCAAGGCTTCTTGCCATTGGATGGCAACAAAGTGTTGGTTCGCTTAGACGGCAAAGTCTTTGAAGCTGACCTCCGTGGCAACAACGACTTGCCCAAAGACATCGAAGTGTTTATTCTCACTGTGATGAACCGCTACGGATACCTGCTGGGTTAATCTAAAAAACAAAGTCAAAACAGCCCATGACCGATTTGGTCGTGGGCTGTTTTTCTGCAAAAACGGGCGACCACAGGTCGCCCCTACAACCGTGGTTGCAGAATTGACTTGTGGTCGCCTGTGTCATTATTTCTTTTGTTGCCACGCTTGCAGGGGTTTTAAATCTTCGTGCATCCGCAGATAGCTACGATGACGGACGGGATGGATTTCCCCATCTTTCAAAGCTCGCAGCACAGCGCATCCTTTTTCCTTGGTGTGACTACAACCTACATACCGACACTCTGTCCGATAGGGGGCAAAGTCTACAAAGGTTTCGTCTAGCCGCTCCTTCAATTCCATATTCATTTCGTCAGTTTCAAAGGAGCTAAACCCCGGAGAATCCATGGCTTCTCCACCACACCCCAAGCGGAACAACTCCACATGACGGGTGGTATGGCGTCCACGACCAAGGGCTTGGCTCACTTCCCCAACCGCAATGGCAAAATCAGAATCCAAGGCATTGAGTACACTGGATTTCCCTACGCCAGAGTTACCTGTAAAGGCAGAAAGCTTGCCATCTAAAAGCGGCTTCAACTCCTCAATCCCCTCTCCTGTTTCAGCGCTGACACGCAGCACAGGGATACCAGACGTCTTGTAAATCTCATACAAATCATCGGCTGGGTCAAGGTCACACTTGTTCAAGAGGATAATCACACCACAGCCTTTCAATGCGGCAATGGCACAAATACGGTCAATCAAAAAAGGGTCGGTTTTAGGAATGGCACCCGATGCCAGCACCACCAGTTGGTCGATGTTCGCCACCGATGGGCGGATAAAAGCATTTTTCCGTGGCAGAATTTCATCCACCATGCCTTCCCCGCTGGGTTGCTGGGAAATCCGCACCATATCCCCCACCAAAGGAGAAATTCCCAATTTACGAAATTTCCCTCTGGCACGGCAGGTGACCACTTGGTCACCTGTGTCCACGTAATAGAAGCCGCTGAGGGCTTTTAAAATTCTTCCTTCCATCATTCGAACGGCACCGTATATTCCTTATGCTGCACGCCATCCCAATAGATGGTCACACGACCAGTGCCTGAGCCTGTCAAACTGATTGGCACAGACCCTTGGGCGGTGTCCACCTCTTGATTATAAACCGTAATATCATCCAAAGTCACCAGTAACTTCACACGCTCTGCGTTTGTGGGCAGATCTGCATCGATGATGATGGTATGGGTTTCAGGTGCCACATACGCTGGACCAGAGCTGACCACAAAGTCAATGGCAGTGCCTTCGTTGACCTCAGTGGCAACAGCTATGCTTTGTTGAATGACTTGACCACTAGGTGCATCGTCTTCAATATAACTGGTGGTACCCATCTCTAGCTTCCAAACGGAAACCACTTCTTGCTCCACGGTGGTAATATCCTTACCAATGAAGGAAGGTACCGTGGTGGTAGAGATTTCAGGGCCTTGGCTCACATAGAAAGTCACAATATCCCCATCTTCTAAAAGACCGCCTGCAGCAGGCAAGGTGGAGACAATGTCTTCGGCAGGCACGTTATCAGAGAATACCAATTCCGTTTCGATGGTTAGGTTTTTCTCTGTGATGACATCCTTCATCAACAGCTCCGCCATGCGATAATTTTGTCCAATCACATCAGACATCGCCGTAGAAGCCAGACCTTGGCTCACAGTTACATAAATCACCAAATCAGATTTTTTCACAGTGTCTGGTGATGGTTCTTGGGTGACAATTTGCCCTGCTTCATAGTCTTCACTGACAACAGTGGTTTTTTCAATGATTTCAAAAATATCAACCACATCTTCTGATTCCATGGCTTCTTCAATGGTCATACCTTGCAAATCAGGGACGGTATATTCTGGCACAGGGGCTACAAAGGAATCGAAAATAGACTGGAACAAGGTAAACAAACCAAAAATCACAGCCGCCAAAATCGCCAATAAAAACACAATACGGGCAATGCTTCCCCCACGGCTCGACGCATAGTCTTGGTCGTCATAGTCATCGTCTTCTTGTACAACGGGACGCTTTTTTCGTTCGGCAACTTGTTCTGCCGCCTTCACTTGTGGGGTGGGAATCACCATTGTGGGCTCATCAACTTTAGCCACGTGCAAATCCTCCACCTGAATGTCCACCGTCATATCGGGATTTTTACGGAAAGCTTCCAAATCATCGATGGCTGCTTGGGCAGATTGATATCGCTTGCCTAGCACAGGCGCCATGGCTTTGAGACAAATCAGTTCCAAGGCCTGTGGCACTTCGGGGTCAATTTCTCGGGGAGACAACGGGATAGAGCTAACGTGTTGCAAGGCAATGCTCACCGCACTTTCCCCTTCAAAAGGTAAACGATTGCACAGCATCTCATAGAACATGACGCCAGCGGAGTAAATATCAGACCGTGCATCAGGACGGTCGCCCTTAGCTTGCTCTGGGGAAATATAATGCACCGAACCAAATGTTTGCTGGGTCAGGGTTTGAGAGGTATCTTCCATGCAGGCAATGCCAAAGTCGGTGACCTTCACACTGCCGTCTCGCAATACCATGATATTTTGTGGTTTAATGTCACGGTGGACAATGCCACGATCATGGGCATGGTCAAGGCCTCGGAAAATCTGGGTGATAAAATGGAGAGATTCGCGCCAATTCAAGGCACCCTTTCGCTCCATATATTGCTTCAACGTAATCCCATCAATCATTTCCATGACGATGTAATCCAAGTCGTTGCCACGAGACACATCATACACCGACACAATGTTGGCATGGCTGAGCAAGGCTACCGCCTGTGACTCTGTGTGGAAACGACGGCGGAAATCGGCATCTTGTGCCAAATCAGTTTTTAGAATTTTAACCGCCACAAGGCGGTTTAAGCGGTGACATTTGGCCTTGTAAACCACTGCCATGCCACCAGTGCCGATGCGCTCTAAAATTTCATAGCGTCCATCTAGCATTTTCCCAATATAGGAATCCATCAATCGAGCCTCCTTTCACCGCTAAGCTGTACCAGCACAGCAGTGACATTGTCTGGGGCTCCCCGCTCTTTGGCAATGTCAAAGAGACGGTCTAAACTGTTGTCTAAGGATTCCCCATGGATAATTTCAAATAACATTTCTTGGTCGTCCACCGTTTTCATCAAGCCATCACTACACAGAAGCAAGCAATCCTCGGCGGAACACGTCTCTATGTAACTGTCGCATAACACGGCGGCATCGGTGCCCAGCGCCCGTGTAATATAGTTGCGCTTGGGGTGAAAACGAGCTTCTTCTTGGGTCAATTCGCCACTTTCCACCAAAGATTCCACCAGCGAATGGTCTTTAGAGATTTGGCGAATGCCATTTTTGCTGACATGATAGGCGCGGCTGTCCCCTACGTTCCAAACAATGGCACCTGTGCCATGGATCAAGGCAGCCACCAAGGTGGTACCCATGTTACGGTATTGCTCAGAATGGAGGGCTTCTTCATGGATAACATGATTGGCCGCGGCCACCCCATCTTTCCCCAATTGGTCTAGCACTTCCAACTTCATCAAGGGCTTCATATGGGTTTGCATATAGGACGTAAACGATTCAACCGCCAAATTGCTGGCCACTTGGCCACCAGCGGTACCGCCCATACCATCACACACAACGCAGAGGGTCATCCCAGCCAGCTCTGTCACGGCACAGGCATCTTGGTTGCTTTTACGCACCAAGCCTATGTCAGTTTTTTGCCATACATTCATTGGTTTGCCCTCCTTTCTTCCATGGCTTTTCGCCGTAATTGCCCACAGGAAGCATCAATATCGCCCCCCAAGCTTCGCCGTACTGTGGCGGTCAATCCGTGAGACTCTAACCGTTTTTGGAAGGCCGACACCCGTTTTGAAGGCTTAAATGGACTTTCCACAACGTCATTTAAAGGAATTAAATTCACATGACCCGGCATTCCTTTTAACTTTTTGGCAATCAAATCCGCTTGGGCATCAGAATCGTTGACCCCGTCTACCATGGCGTATTCAAAGGAAATGCGGCGGCCTGTTTTCTTAAAATATCGATGACAGGCCTGAAACAATTCTTCCACGTCAAAGGCCTTATTCACTGGCATCATAGCGCTACGAGATTGATTGTCAGGCGCGTGGAGTGAAATGGATAATGTGATTTGCAAACCCAGCTCTGCCAAACGGTCAATTCCTGTGACAATACCACAGGTGGATAAAGAAATATGGCGCATCCCGATGTTCATACCATCGCCGTGGTTAATCAGCTCCAAAAACCGCAACACATTGTCCATGTTGTCCAGCGGTTCCCCAATGCCCATCAAAACGATGTTAGAAATGGGCAGACCACTATCTTTTTGGGTGAAAATCACTTGGTCGACCATCTCTCCAGCTGTCAAGTCTCTTACCTTGCCAGCCACTGTGGATGCGCAAAAAGCACATCCCATACGACAGCCAACTTGGGAAGAAATGCAAATGGTGTTGCCGTGCTTATATTGCATCAGCACCGATTCGATGCAGTTGCCATCTTCTAATTCCCACAGGTATTTCACCGTGCCGTCTAGTTTAGAAACCTGCTTGTACACCACCTGCGGTGGGGTCAATGCGCAGTCTTTTGCCAAGGCTTCACGCAAAGGTTTGGATAAATTTGACATCTCTTCAAAATAGGATACCCCTTTATGAAGCCATGTAAACACCTGTTTGCCTCGAAAGGCCGGTTGCCCCATAGATTTAAGTAACACCGTGATCTCTTCTAGGGACATGGATTTTATATCAATCATAGAACCATCCTTTTACGTATTGCGCACCATACGGCAGATGAAAAAGCCGTCGCATTGATGACGGTGTGGCAACAAGGTCACTTGCCCCTCCTCTGTCACCGTGCCATCACCAAGGGTGAAAGAATCGCGGACAAAGGTGGGGAATTCTGCCAAGAAAGCATCGCACACTTGCTGGTTTTCCTCTGGTAAAATGGTGCAGGTAGAATAAATTAACGTTCCCCCTACCTTCACATAGGCAGCGGCATTGGCCAAAATTTCCGATTGCACCACGGACAAGGTGAATAAATCATCTGGTTTTTTGTAGCGAATATCAGGTTTTTTCCGAATGATGCCCAACCCCGAGCAAGGGGCATCCACAATCACCACATCAAACTGACTGTCCCAGTCCTCATGATACACCCGACCATCGGCACAGGTGGTGGCAATAGTGGTGATACCAAGACGCTTAGCTCCTTGGTCTATACGCACCAGTTTGCTATTATGAACATCACAAGAGATAATTTCCCCTTGGTTTTCCATTTCAAAGGCACAGGCAAAACTTTTGCCACCGGGGGCAGAGCACACATCCAGTACAGTTTGTCCTGCTTTGGGGCTGGCAATTTGAGCAACCAGTCGTGCGGCAGGGTCTTGCACCAAGAAGTGCCCTTTTTGGAAGGCCTCCAATTGGGTCAAGTCTCCCACTCCAGTCAACTCTAAGCAACCATTGACCCAAGGATGGGTTTTCACGCTCACACCAGCAATTTCCAACGCAGAAACCAAGGATTCTTGGGTGGTGACAAGGGGATTCACTTGCACCGTTAACGGTGCCACTTGGTTGTGAACCTCTAGAATTTGCGTAGCTTCTTCTTGCCCAAACAACCCAATCAAGCGCTTCACCAACCACTTAGGATGGCTGTATGTCAAGGATAGATTGGTCACTGCGTCACGCTCTGGCAGTGGTGGCAGATTGTTTTTATTGGCAACAATTTTTCGTAGCACAGCGTTAATCAAGCCAGATGCTGGTCCTCGTCCCATCAATTTCGCCAACTTTACCCCTTCATTGACAGCGGCGCTATCAGGAATACGGTCAAGATAGAGAATTTGGTAGGCGCTCAGTTCTAAAATCTCCAACAGAGGACGCTGCAAATGGTCAGGCTTTTGGGTGCAATAACAGCCAATATAATAATCAAGTCGCAGTTTACTTTGCATCACACCATACACCAAACGACTGGCCAAGGCGGCTTCTGCCCCTGAAAGACCGTCCCGTTTTAGTTGGGCTTGCAAGCTGGCATCCGCCCAAGCATTGGCAGTGCTACATTGCACCAGCACACGCAATGCAGTTTCTCTCGCCCCCATCAATCACGACTCCCTTGTCGACCTGCAAAAATCAACACAAAACGTAACAACTGTACCAATGACATTAGCAGTGCTGCCACATACGTCCAAGCGGCGGCGCTGAGCACTTTTTTGGCACCTGACAACTCATCTTCTGTCAACAACCCCCGCTGGTCAATGCCCACCAAAGCCCGACGAGATGCGTCAAACTCCACAGGCAAGGTGATGAATTGGAAGAGAGACGTAAACGAAAACAGAATAATCCCAATCAAAAACAGGCTTTGGCTGTACATAAACATACCAATGAGCAACAAAACAAAGGAAAATTTAGACCCAAACTGTGCCACAGGCACAAAGGCATTGCGAATGCGAATGGGCGCATAGCCTTCGGCATATTGCACCGCATGACCTGCTTCGTGAGCCGCCACCCCAACGGCCGCCACAGTGGTTGCACTATACACACCATCAGAAAGGTAGATATTGTTGTCAGTGGGGTTATAATGATCTGTCAAGTTGCCAGAAACTGGCAACACATTCACCCCTGTCACCCCGTTCATCCGCAACACCTCTTGGGCGGCTTGGGCGCCAGTGAGACCACGTTGGTTCCGCTCTTTGCTGTACTTTTTAAAATTGCTAGATACCTTTGCCTGTGCCCAGACGGACAAAATAATCACGGGAATCAGCAATAAAACATAGATGTTATTGGCGAGAAAATCTCCGTAACCGTAAGAATAATAAGAATAGTATGGCATAATTTACCTCATTTCAAACCTGCATGGGTTTTCCACGCAAATAATCAGCAGCGGCCATCCGCTT
This sequence comes from Bengtsoniella intestinalis, assembly GCF_039719005.1. Classification (GTDB taxonomy): domain Bacteria; phylum Bacillota; class Clostridia; order Oscillospirales; family Oscillospiraceae; genus Oscillibacter; species Oscillibacter intestinalis. The sequence continues at coordinate 388,251 of NZ_CP133584.1, forward strand.
GCTTCCTTGGGCTTGTATCTCTGTAATGACCAAGATTTTACCGTCACTACAGGCCACCCCAATGCCAAATTTATCGGCAGAGACAATGGTACCAGCACTGGCGGTCGTCGCCTCCCCCACATGGGTTTTGAATACTTTCAATGTCCGTTCTTGCAACTCTGCCACAGCGCAAGGCCAAGGAATTAATCCACGGACTTGATTGTGAAGGGTCAGGCTGTCTTTGGTGAAGTCCAAAGGAGACAATTCACGAGAGAGCATGGGCGCATAGGTGTGTGCCTCGTGGTCTTGTGGGGTGCGCATGGCTGTACCGTTGCCCATGGCCACCACAGTTTCGCTCAGCAATGCGGCGCCCAGTTCAGCCAACCGCATGGTTAGTTCTGGGGCGGTTTCTTGTGGGTCAATGGCTGTTTCTACAGTGGAGATGATGTCCCCGGCATCCAAGGCTTTTGCCATGTGCATAATGGTGACACCTGTGGTGGTAAGGCCATCTAAAATCGCCCAGTTGATGGGCGCGGCACCACGGTAGGTGGGTAACAGTGACGAATGGACATTGATGGAGCCAAGGGGTGCCACATCTAGCACTGCCTGTGGCAAGATTTGCCCATAGGCAGCCACCACAGTCAAGTCGGGTTTTAGCCCCTGTAACAAGGCCAAAGAGTCCTCTGTTTTCATGGAAAGGGGTTGATATACTTCCAAATCTTGTGTTAAGGCATATTCCTTTACAGCAGAGAAGGTAAGCTTCATTCCACGATTTTTAGGCTTATCAGGCTGGGTGAACACGCCACAGATGGTGTGGCCATCTTCCACCAGTCGTTTTAGCGAAGACACCGCAAAGTCTGGGGTGCCCATAAACACAATTCTCAATCGTCATACTCCTCTTTTGCGTCCATATACGCTTGGATTTCCTCTTCACTCATGAAATGGTCAACGTGTTCCACGAATAAATGACCTTCCAAATGTTCCATTTCGTGACAGATGGCACGAGCGGTCAAACCTTGGGCTTCTAACTCAAACCAACCGCCAAAACGGTCTTGAGCACGGACACGCACATCCATCGGACGGGTTACCAAACCGTATTTGCCCGGCACACTCAAGCACCCTTCAATGTCGGTTTGTTCCCCTTTTTGATGCACAAATTCTGGGTTCAGCAGTTCAATAAATTCGCCAGTCTCCTCGTCAATGACAAGACAAGCACGGCGCATAACCCCTACTTGAGGTGCCGCCAAACCAGCGCCATTGGCGTCTTCTACCGTTTCCAACATATCGTCTAACATCTGGTGCAGACGGGGATTAAAATCGTTGATGGTGCGACAGACTTTCTCCAAGCAGGGTTCGCCTTGTACCACAATATTTCGCAATGCCATAGGTGCCTCCTTCAACTGTTTAACTCATATTGTTACAGTCTACAAATAAATTTAAACCTCGGTGTGTTGAGGGGAATTCTCGCAGTAACCAGCTGATGCGCTGGCGAATGGGGGTTACGTTTTTTGCCACCAATGTGACCCGATAACGGTAACGGTTGTTGACTTTTAAAATGGGTGCTGGGGCTGGCCCTAACACCTGTGGAGCAATGCCCTCCAATTCCGGATGGCTGAGTACTTGTTTTAATGTATCTCGCACGGTACAAGCCCCTTTTAACACCGCTCCTTCTTCTCCACCAGAAACGGTGAAGGTAAAGATGTCGGCAAAGGGTGGACTGCGCCGCAATTGTCGTAATGTTAATTCGGTTTGGTAAAACCCTTGGTAATCTTGGTGGGCAGCGTGTATCATCACATCATTTTCAGGGGTAAAGGTTTGAATTATCCCACGCCCTGTGAGTTCACCGCGGCCTGCTCGCCCCACCACTTGGGTCAACAAATGGAAGGTGCGTTCCGTGGCGCGGTAATGGTCAACATACAAAGATAAATCGGCAGAAAGTACGCCAACAAGGGTTACATTCGCAAAATCAAGCCCTTTTGCCACCATTTGCGTTCCAAGGAGAATAGGGGTTTTTTCATCCCCGAACTGTTTAAGGATTTTTTCATGGCCTGTGGCGGTGGTGTCTGCATCCATGCGCAGTACCTCCACATCAGGGAACAGGGCTTGCAGCTCCTCTTCCACCTTTTGGGTGCCATAGCCCACCTGCTTCATCATGCCGTGGCAGTCTGGGCAGTACATAGACGCTTTTTCTGAGTAGCCACAATGGTGGCACATCATCCGCCCGTTGGCAGTATGGTGCACCAGTGCCACCGAACAATGGGGGCATTGTGGGCTTTGTCCACATTCCACGCACAGTAGCATTCGACTGCTACCACGGCGGTTCAAAAACAAAATAGATTGCTCCCCTGCTTGGATATTTTTCTCCAATTCAGTACGCAGTAAGCCACTGATGGCACCGCTGTTGCCGTTGCGCAATTCTTGGCGCATATCGGCAAAGAGCACCTCTGGCAGGGGCTTTTGGTTGTATCGCTGGGTCAAATAATAGTGGTGATACTGGCCTTGCTGGGCGGCATAGGCGGTTTCCACCAAAGGGGTGGCACTGCCCAACACCAAGGTAGCACCATACTGGGTGCAACGATATTTTGCAATGTCACGGGCGTGATAACGAGGGGCACTGTCTGACTGATACGAGCCTTCTTGCTCTTCATCTAAAATCACTAGCCCCAACCGCTCCAGCGGTGCAAACACAGCCGAGCGCGTGCCCAACACCACATCCACTTCCCCACGACGAATCCGCTTCCACTGGTCATAGCGCTCAGTGGTGCGCAATCCGCTGTGAAGCATCGCCACACGGTTGCCGAAATAGCTGGCGAATTTCCCCATCATTTGGGGCGTTAATACGATTTCTGGCACCAACATCATCGCTTGTTTACCCTGTGCAAGCACTGCTTGTACCAAGCGGATATACACTTGGGTTTTACCGCTACCAGTCACCCCTTGCAGCAATGCTACTTGGGGTTCTTCTTTTTGCGTGAGCACCAACAGTTGGTCAAAAGAGTGCTGTTGCTCCTCATTTAATGCGATGGGTGCACCTTGGACAGAAGCCGTCACCTCTGGCACACGGAGCACCTCTTCTTGTGACAGGGTCACGATGCCAGACTTTTCCAAGCCTTTCACCGTTGCCAGCGATGCGCCTGTAAAATAGGTCACGTCGGTGATGGCACTTCTGCCAGCGGCGATGAGAAATTCCACCACCGCAAAGCGCATAGGGGCTGAGCGTTTTTTACCTGCCACCAACGCCATAGCACTTTCATCATCCATGGCAAGAGACACCACTTTTTGGGTTTTGTCTCGGTGTTTGCGGTGGGCTTGGGTGGCTTTTACCACCAGTTTTTTTTCGACCAACAAGGGCAAATAGCCCTCTCCGTCTGCCCCACAGCGTGCGCAAACCGCCTGACAGCTCAGGCGGCCTTCTTTTTTCATTACTTTTAGCAACGCAATGGCTGGCTCTGGTAGTGTCAAAGCTTCCAAATCCTCCACCTCTGGAGCCACTTGGTACACCTCTTCCATCCGATACCACAAACCTGCTGGCAGTTGGGTTTTAGCCGCTTGATACACCGTGGTAAAATACCGCTGGTGCATCCACAGTGCCAGAGAAATCCCTTTCCCATCTAGCACAGGCGCTTCATCCAACACTTGTAAAATCGCTTTCATTTTCGGGGTTTTCTCCCCTGTTGTCCGTGCCAAAACCAAGGCTTCACTTTTTCGGTTTCCACGGCCAAAGGGCACCATCACACGCATACCCACTACAACTTGGTCGCAAAGAGTCTCTGGCAACAGGTAATCATACACCTTATCAATGGCATAGGGTGCAGTTTCCACCGCAACTTTTACAATATCTACGGTTTCCATGATTGCGCCCCTCCTGTTCTCCTTTGCATATGCCCATTCAAAAACGGGTGACTGTGGGTCACCCTAAAAATAAGGCGATACGATTGCTTGATTGGTGAAAAGGACGCTTATTCAGCGATGGTCAAATCCATCTCACGAGCATCTAGCTTGCCGTCTGCCACTTCGTGGATGGCCAAAGTCACAGTCTTTTCATTCAGGGGAATCCCTTGTTGATCCATTTCTTCAGCGATTTGACGGGCACGACGTGCCACCACATTCACCAGCATATAGCGGTTGGGAACATAATCGTTGAGGGTGCTCATTGCAGGATATAACATCATAATATTGTACTTCCATTCTGCCTTACGGCTTATAGTATATAACAGAGTTCCGACAGGAACTCAAAACCCGCCCGCAGGCGACAGTTTTTCACTTTTACTTTTTAGTTTAATTTAGGGGCGGCTGTTAATCAAAGCCATCCGTTCCGTGGGCTTGCAATGCTCAGCAGTGATGATGGCGGTCAATTCACGGACGGCACTTTCCACACTGTCGTTGATGACAAAATAGTCATAGGTGTGAGCCGTTTGAAATTCCACTTTGGCGCGGACAAGACGCTTTTGGATTTTATCCGCACTGTCGGTGCCACGCTCCGTCAAGCGACGCTCTAGTTCAGACCAGCTAGGAGGGGCAATGAAAATTCGCACCACTTCTGGACGCTTGCTGGTCACTTGGATAGCCCCTTGGATTTCGATGTCTAAAATCACATCTTGCCCACGGTTCATGGCCAAATCAATGTTTTTCTTAGGGGTGCCGTAGAAATTGCCCACATATTCAGCGTATTCCAAAAAATCATCATTGGCGATACGTTCTTGGAAGGTATCCATCCCTAAAAAATGATAATGGATGCCGTCAATTTCGCCAGGACGTGGGTCACGGGTAGTAGAAGATACAGAAAAATAAATATCTGGTTTACGGTCAAGCAATAACCGTAACACGGTGCTTTTCCCCACCCCAGATGGGCCGGATACAATGAATGTTTTGCCTTTTTGCATATAGTCTTACTTCTCCTCTATGTCAGTGTCTCCAAAGGTTTCTGGAGGCAATGCAGATAAAATCACATGGTCGCTATCCATGATGAAAATGGAGGCGGTTTTCCGCCCATAGGTGGCATCGATGAGCATACCACGTTCCCGTGACTCCTGCACCATCCGTTTAATCGGCGCAGAATCAGGGCTGACGATGGCCACCATCCGCTGTTGGGACAACAGATTCCCAAAGCCAATGTCGATGAGCTTCATTGCCCCACCACCTTACTCAATATTTTGCACTTGTTCTCGAATTTTTTCCACCTCAGCCTTTAAGCTGATCACCACTTGGGCAATGGCCACGTCGTTACACTTAGAGCCAATTGTGTTGGATTCGCGGTTCACTTCTTGAATCAAAAAGTCCATCTTCCGCCCCATAGGCTCATTGCTTTGTAGCATTTCCCGCAGTTGAGATAGATGACTGCGCAGACGAACCGTTTCTTCATCCACGGCGGTTTTGTCCGCGTAAATAGCCGCTTCCATCAAAATCCGTTGGGGGTCGACGGTGGTGCTTTGGAGCACTTCTTCCATGCGCTTGGTTAGCTTTTGGCGATATTCTGCCACCGTGATGGGAGAACGCTCTTCCACTTTGCCCGTCAGTTCTTCAATATGGTCAAGGCGAGAGCAGATGTCTTCCACCAGCTTTGCCCCTTCTTGCAGGCGCATGGTCGTATGGGCCTCTAAGGCCTCCTTGAGCACCATGCACAGGTCAGCACTGACGGTTTCCAAATCTTCGTCCGCTTTGGTGACCGTGAGCACATCGGGATATCGAGACAGATTTTCTAGGCTAAGCTTCCCAATGATGCCACAGGCATCAGATAGGGCGGTCAAGGCCGTTAAATACTCTTTTGCCAAGTCTTCATTTACCCGTACCTTAGGCACATCGGCGGCGGTGGCGTCCACGGTGATGAACACATCCACCTTCCCACGGGACACAGCCCCTTGGACAGTGGTCTTCAGCGCATCTTCTGCAAAGGTGTACATCCGTGGCATTTTCACGGTACAATCTAAATAGCGGTTATTCACCGACCGTACTTCCACAGTGATATCTCGTTTATGGAGTGTTTGTCGAGCACGGCCATAGCCAGTCATACTTTTCATAGTCTACTCCCTTTCTTTCTAGGGCACCTCTTGTGTGCTACAGTTTTTAGCGGTGCCCTCTCATTTATTAACACATACGATAGCCGCCACAACCACATAGCTGACAGAGCATATAGCCACAGCACATAGTTTGGCAAGGATCACCACCCACACACACGGTGGTAGATCCGAAAGGTTTTCCATTGGGGCTATAAGAGGTACGGGTACCTGATTTCATGTATTCCAACGCACGGCGGTATTCCATATTGTTGGGTTCCATTTGGCAGGCAGTTTGATAATAAGTTTTGGCCTCGTCCATCCAACCCTTACGATAGGCCAACGCCCCTTTTAAGAAATTCCACTCTCCATTGTGGTCTTGATAGTTGTTCAGCAATGCTTCTGCGCGAACCACCTGCCCAGCATTGATGGCGGCACGGGCTTGCTGAAGCACCGAGCTAGAGCTGTAGCTACCAGTGTAACCACCGCCACCATAGCCACCGTTTTGGGTGTAGCCAGTGTTGCCACCGCCACTGCGTTGCTTGGTGATGGCCTCATGGGCGGCGTTGATTTCCTTCATTTTCTCTTGGGCTAAATCCGCCAAGGGATTGTCATGGTAATTGTCGGGATGGTATTTGCGCGCCAAGTTTAAATAGGCTTTTTTCACTTCGGCATCGGTGGCACTTTCACTGATGCCTAGTACCTGATAAGGATTCATGGGTGTTCCTCAACATTCTTTGGTTTTCTATAGTTTAGTAGGTCATGTCCTCGACCAATTTTAGACTCGAATGTGCCTTCTAGCACGGCGTGTCCCACAGCAAATAACCCTGTGTACACCGTGGCTTCTAACAAGCTTGTCCATGGGGTTTGAGGGCGCAATTCCAGCGCTGTGGCCACCATATGAATGGAATGGTCAAGGGTATGTCCAAAGTCTTCTTTGGATTGGGACGTCCACTGTCCATCTGTCAGCTCATAGCGCAATGCCACAGGATTGTAATTGCCAGATTTGGCATCTTTTTGCAAGTCATCCGCCCCATCAATGAGATAAATCCAACGTCCCAAATGGTAAAGTAACTGTCCAAGCACACGCTTGTCCATATCGCTATCCATTTCCTGCGCCACCGCTGAGAGGAGCTGGGCGAAGGTGTGAGCCGCTTCATCCATAGACGGGCAATTGTCTTGCTCTAATTGGTGGAGCACATCTAATTGGACTCTAGTGGTCTGGTCAAATTGGGGGCGTGCCTTGGCGGCTTTTTTGTAGGCACCACGGAGTAACAATCCTGCTACGCGGTATCCCAAGGCTTTGAAAAAGCCACTGTCTACCACATGGTCTCGGAGTTGCCAGTATGCCAAAATAACGCTTTGGTCTGCCGCCAGTTCTAGCGCCTCACTTTGAGGGCAATAACACTTTTTCTTCACAGGGCTTGATAAACACCGCCCTTGACACAGGCTTTGTTCCTCTCCTTGCGACAATAAAAGCGCCAAAAAAGTGAAATCGTAATTGAGAATAAATTGCGCCCAAAACCCGTTGCGCTTTTTCAGCGTGTGACACAGGCCGCAGTATATCTGGCGAAACTGGTCAACTTGGGCTGGCTCCAACTGTCCAAGTGGTGGTCGTACATATCCAAACATAAGCGTTAAAAAAACTTAGTGATGGTAAACTGAAACCCACCTTTGGCTTGGGTCATGCGGTCATATTTCACTGCCATAAATCCGCCCAACACAAACCCCATCAGTCCAGCCAACCCACGAAGGGCATCGCTGTCCACTGGTGCCAAGCAATACCCCAGCAGAAACAGTGCCAAAGGCAGTAAATACACAACGCCAGCAATGGAAAATAGCTTCTTCGAGCTACTTTCCACCACCACTTGTTGCCCCACTTTCGCACCGATGAGATTGCGTGCAGTGGCGTGAACCGCCATAGGCTTGGTGCCACAGCCTGCACAATCGCTACAGTCGTGGGCACAAGCCGATTGGCGCATCACAGAAATTTTGGCATAGGTATCGTTTAAAATTTTATCAACCGTTGCTACTTGTGTCATCTTCGCTCTCCTGTAGTTCTTCCTCTGGTTCTGGCTCGTCTGCCAAGTTCACCTGCACTTGATAGGTGCCCAGCAAGCCGATATCACCATCGGTGTCTAGGGTCACCTCCACCGGCACCGTATACGTGCCAGAGGCGCCACTGTAATCGCTCATATCAATGGTCAAGGTGAAGTCGTCTGGCAAAATGGCGCTCACATCAGCACTGGTGCCAAACACACGCACCCCAACCGAGTCACTGAGCACAGTGGCCACTTTACCATCAGGCACGTTGTTAACCACATAGTTGCTAGACAAAATGGTGGAGTTGTTCATGTCGATGAAGGAGATTTCCATAGTTGCTCTGGTGTAGCCGCTGAGGTTTTCCACCCCTTCTGGCAGCTCAATCACGTAGTTATAGGTGGTGTTGCCAGAGAGTTCTAGCAAATCAAAGCTTTCTAGTACAATCACATTGATACGCTCTAAAAGCTCTGCATCACCAGTGACGGAAACAGTAGATGGCGACAAGGTGTATTCCACGTTTTCTAGGCTTGCACCGGGTGCTTCCACAAAGTCAACCACCAAGCGTAGTTGCTTGGTAATGTTCACAGGCATGGTAATGTCGATGGTGGACACATCAGATTGAATGTCGGTGCCGTCCACCACATTGCCTTGGGCGTCGTAATATTCATAGCTTAGGGTTTCACTGACGCTACGGGTGGCCTCATCAATTTCCAACACCACCTTAGCATAAGAAACCTGTTCAATGGTTTCTTGCAGTCCACGAATTTCAAAACTTTCCAAGCTAAGCTCAATGGCACCAGCGCTGTAGCCTTCTGCCACCGCACCTTGGATTTCATAGCGCACAGGGATTTCTTTGCTAAACAAGTCCCCAATACTCACCTTAATAGCATAAGGGCTTTTATCCACCACGGTGATACTGGAAAATTCACTATTGGGGAAGATTTCGTAACAAGTCACCGACTGCACACCCACTTCGGTGATGCTAGAGAGGTCGGCTTCCACGCGCATTTGGTCAGGGTCAAGTTTGGAAATCAAACTCCGCACTCCTCGTAATTGCAATGTGACATATTGGTCACTGTCGTCTAAAAGTAACAACCCACGTTCTGCCAAGGCAGTTTCCTCGCCCACATATTCCACCATAATATCGCTGATGGTGATGGTCACCTCAGTGCTGCTGGCAGAGTCCACCATAAACCATGTGGCCATGGCGATTAAAACAGAAATGGCGATGAGCATAATTTTCCGTTTGCCAGTATTATTCTCCATCCTCAGACCCTCCCCTCTTGGTTCGCAACGATGCCAACAGTTGGAACTTTGGCTTGGCTTCTTCTTGGTCCTCTTGGGGCATCAAATCATTGTGGAGCAGAGTATCTAAGGTTTCTGGGCTTAAATGTCGCTTGAGCATACCGCCCACTGCCACAGAAATAGAGCCCGTTTCCTCAGAAACAATCACCACCAAAGCATCGGAGTTTTCGCTCATGCCAATGCCAGCACGGTGACGCGTGCCCAACTCACGGGATAGGTTTTCGTTTTTAGACAGAGGCAACACGCACCCTGCCGCAAACAAACGACCATTGCGCACAATCACAGCCCCATCATGTAAGGGAGATTTGACAAAAAATATGTTTTTGAGCAACTCACTGCTAACAGTGGCGTCCACGATGGTGCCACCACGGGCCAAATCGTCTAACAAAAGCTCACGCTCGAAGACCATCAGCACACCAGTGTGGCTTTTTGACATCTCTGTACAAGCCACCACCGTTTGGGCAATGGCTTTTTCGATGGTGTTGCTGTCCTCTCCATGGGAGAAAAAGCCCAACAGCTTGCGACTGCTCCCCATTTGTTCCAAAATGCGACGAATTTCTGGTTGAAACAGAATAATCAGCGCCAAAACACCAGATTGTACCATATTGCTCATGACGTAATTGATGGTGTTGAGGTGGAACATATAGGACGCACCTAAGATAATCAAAAAGACCAACATCCCCTTCAGGAGACTTTCTGCCTTGGTGCTACGCACCAACAATAGCAATCGATACAAGACCAGCGCCATGATGCCCATGTCGATGATATCGCTGATGCCAATGGTCATCACATAGCGCAAAATCCACGCTAAAAATTCATGTAATTCTAGGCTCATTGTTTCACCATGTCCCTTTCAGGAAATCAATTACACTATTATAACGAAATTTCAGTAAAATTGCAAGGAAATCCACAGAGAAATTCACAAAAACTTTTTATTTTTTTCGACAATTTCACCAACAACATCCACAAACGCCACCACTTCTCGCTCTGTATTAAATTGGGAAAGGCTGGCACGAATGGTACCTGTTTCTAATGTGCCTGCGGTTTTGTGCGCCATTGGCGCACAGTGCAAGCCACTGCGAACGGCAATCTCACGCTGGGCAAGGGTCTGCGCCACTGTCTCACAATCTATCTGTGCCACCACAAACGACACCACACCTGTCTGGGCAAACAAATCTGGCCGTGCATACACCTCTACCCCCTCAAGCTTGCGCAACCCCAGTGCCAAACGCTGGGCAAGGGTGCGCTCATGGTGACAAATGGCCGCCACACCCACCTCTTGCACATAACTCACACCTTCCAACAGTCCCGCGATGCCACACACATTGTGGGTGCCAGCTTCTAACCCATCAGGCAGGAACTCTGGCATAGTCTGCAGAATAGAATTTCCGCCTGTACCACCTTGTAGCAAGGATTTTACCTTTACATCATTTCCACACAACAACACCCCTGTTCCTTGGGGCCCATAGAGCCCTTTATGCCCTGGCATGGCAATGAAATCCGCTCCTAACGTACCCATGTCAAGCCTCAGCACTCCTGCCGATTGAGAGGCATCTATAATCAGTTTTGCCCCATAGCTTTGACATAACTTTGCGATGTCTTCCACTGGTTGCACAAACCCAAAGACATTTGACACATGATTCACCACTGCCACTTTACATCCAGATTTCAAATGGGTTTCATAGGCTTCTATCACCCCATCAGGATCAAATAATGGTGCCCCAGCCACTTCAATCTGTGCGCCAATGGCAGACAGAGGACGGGTTACTGCATTGTGTTCGTAACCAGAAATCACCACCCGATCCCCATGGGTTATCAAAGTGCGCAAGGCAATGTTAAGCCCATGGGTGGCATTGCACGTGAACACCACCTGCTCTGGATTTTCCAAGGAAAACAATGCCGCCAGCGCCATGCGACAATCAAACAAAATGCTGGCAGCTTGCTCTGCGGCTCCATATCCGCCACGGCTGGCAGAGGCCACCTGATTGATGGCCATGGCCACTGCCTGCCCTACTTGTGGTGGTTTTTGTAAAGTGGTGGCGCCAGCGTCAAAATAAATCATACATTCACCTCATAATACCGATTATATTGCTTTCTATACACACGGCTGGGGCTTAAACCACCCTGTTGTAAAAGCGACAAAGCACAATAAAACCCCTCTGCCGCCACTTCTACACCGTACCCACAGCCACTCTCATTAATATCACGGGGCGCCCTATACACCTTGGCGCGAATGCCATTGCGTTGCAACAGATGTTGCATCCGCTGTCCATAGGTGATCGAGCGAGCCAACAATACATATGTCTCCACACGCCCCCTCCTTCCTTCTTTGTAGTGTATGCAACCCATGGTTCCAACGTGCACAAAACAAGACCATGGCGCACTGCGCCATGGTCTTGTTTTGTCTTACTCTTGTTCAATTTCCAGAAACGCCGTTTTCCGATCTAGTCCCCCAGCATACCCTGTGAGACTGCCGTCAGCACCCACCACGCGGTGGCATGGGATTAACAGCGTAATGGGATTACGCCCCACCGCGCCACCCACCGCTTGGCACGCCTTAGGCATTCCGATGGCTTTGGCGATGGCACCATAGGTGGTGGTTTTTCCGTAAGGAATGGTTTGTAATTGCCCCCAAACTGCTTGCTGAAAGGCCGTACCTTGAGGCATCATAGGTGGCAATGCTGGCAACGGTTTCTTAGCAAAATAGGCGTCCAGCCATGCCTTGGTTTGGGTAAACACTGGGTGGTCACCTGCTTCAATTTGGGATAGTGTTTTAGGGAAATGCGCCTGCCCTACATACCAAAGCCCTGTCAAGGAATTTCCTTTACAGACAGCTACCATAGCGCCTTTTGGCGTTTGAATGGTTGTTTGTTTAACCATAGGTGATGTCTTGTAAGGCGGTGATAGCTTCACTTTCTGAAGTTTGATGATAGCTCATGAAAACCTGATCGCCTACATCTAAAAGCACAGCCACTGGCGCTTCACCAGCAGAGATTTGATAGTATGTGGTCTGGCCTTCCATGCGGAAGAAGTACTGGGTATTACCGTCCACCACAGACGAACGGATTTCAGCGATGATGCCTGTTTCACTCAGCAAATCACCATACTCTAATTCCACTTCATCGTTGCCGATGATGTTGTTGGCCGCCAGCATCAAGCGGTAGGCCTCTTCTGCTTCTGCCACAGTGGAACCTGTGGCCACCAATTGATATTGTTGGACGTTGACCATGGCATACATCTTCACCAGACCTGCATCATCTTTTAGCGCCATGAAATAGGTGGGCTGGTCGGCAATGTTAATCAGCAATGGGAAGGTGGCATCGTAACCCAAGTGTTGTACTTCCCCTTCGGCTGAGCCCATGGCAGAGTATTCCTCAGCACCAGCCACAGAATAGAACGTGGTATCCTTGGTACGTTGGTTGCTTAAAATAAAGCCAATGTTAGACTGGTCACTGGTGACAGAGGTAATGCCAGTATACACGTATACGTCCTCATCGATGACCAGATAGTTGTAGCCAGAGGTGGTGACCGTGACGTCACGTTGCCCGAAAATAGAGTTTAGGAAGCCGCCGTTGTACAGCCCATAATAATCATACTGTTCCAACACAATGTCAGCGGTGTACACGCGGTCCACCCAGTCGGGTACTTCTTCGTAATACTCATGTTCCCCTGTGATGGCATTGACCACCACAGCACCTTCAATATCGGTGCCGCCAAAGAGGCCAATTTGCTTCACAATCCGAGAACAAACCCAATAGGGCGTGCCTTCTTCGTCGATCTCAAAGACAGGTTCGTCAAACATAAAGGTGGGATAATTGAACCGCAGATGGCGGTATAAATTGCGGCTGAAATGTTCGGCTGTGGTGTATTTCATACCTTCGTCAAGGCGCACCACTTCCACGTTTTGGGTCACCATATCCACAATCAAATAAGCTGGCAAACCGTCGCTACGGTTGGTGAACCACTTGATTAAATCCGCATATTGGAGGCTGGTCACACGGACAGGACTGCCTTGGTAATTGATTTGGGTGTAGTTGTTCATCACCTCAAATTGGCTGACCATGTCAGACAATTCCCCCAGTTTACGGTCGCCCAATCGTTGGGCAGAGGCATCGTCTAGCATGGGGATGGTGTTATAAGATACTTCGGTGATTTCAGAGGCAAAATCCCCAGTTTCCATGGGCAAAAGCTTACTATAGGCATCGGCACGAAACACCACCCAAGAGGTCAACGACCCAATGGCTATCACCCCAACCAAAAGGAGCGCAATGCCAGCTGGAATGGTGCACTGTTTTTTCAAAAAGCCAAAATAACCGTTGGCGCTTGTGCTTTCAAAGCCACTGGTCACCACGGCACTGATACAAAACACAGCACATAACATGAATACAAACACGTAAAACTCTTCCGCTTGCAAATTCAGCGCTGGCAGTTCAATATAAAAATATCCCAAGCCAAAGAGCACTGTCACCAAGATGTTGATGAGCACACGGGTGACTGGTGTACCGATGGGTTTGCGCGGTTTTTTAGCAGACTGTTGTGGGTCATAGGTATAATCAGCCTTGTCTTGACCGCTGTTGTTGGTAAAGGATTTGGGGTCAAAACCACCAAAATCAAAATGGATGGGCATAGAGTTCCTCCTTCTTGTTGTGTTCACAACTTATATTACATTGTATAGAAAAACTGTGAACAAATCAAGGGGTTTTGGCTATTTTCAGCAAATCACCCTCAGCATCTAGCCGTGCCACATCCCCTGTTTGCAACTGTCCGGAGAGCATCAACTCCGCCACAACATCCTCCACTTCGCTTTGAATGCACCGCCGCAACGGACGGGCGCCATACTTGGCATTGTACCCCTTTTTGCACAGCAACGCCACCGCTTGCTCGGTAATTTCAAGCCCCAATGAAAGGCATTTCATCCGTTCTACTGTGGATTGCAACATCCCTTTGGCAATGGGCTGTAAGTCTTGGGGTCGCAACTGGCGAAAAACGATGGTTTGGTCAATACGGTTTAAAAATTCTGGGCGAAACGTCCGCTGCAACTGCTCTGTCACTTGCTCCTTGGTACGGGCAAACACCTTTTCTGGGTCATCTTCGTTTCCTGCAAAGCCAAAGCAATGCCCAGCGGATAAAATTTCCCCAGCCCCTAAATTTGAGGTCATCACCACCACTGTATTTTTAAAATCCACCCGTCTGCCTTGGCTGTCGGTAAGGGTGCCTTCTTCTAGGAGTTGTAGAAGCAGATTCCAGATATCGTGGTGGGCTTTTTCAATTTCATCAAACAGCACCACCGCATAGGGACGGCGACGGACACGCTCCGTCAGCTGTCCACCATCTTCGTGCCCCACATATCCTGGTGGTGAACCGATGAGCCGTGACAAGCTGTGGGCTTCGCCATATTCCGACATATCCAGCCGTATCATGGCCTCTTCTGCCCCAAACATGGTGTGAGCCAATCCACGGCACAATTGGGTTTTGCCCACACCCGTGGGACCGAGAAATAAAAACGACCCAATGGGGCGCCGCGGGTCTTTGAGCCCCATCCGACTGCGCCGCAAGGCTTTTGCCACTGCGCGCACCGCTTCGTCCTGTCCCACCACTTGGGTGTGCAAGGTCTGCTCAAGCTGTTGCAATCGCTCCGTTTCACTTTGGCTCAACTGCTGGACAGGCACCCCTGTCCAGCCTGCCACCACCTTGGCCACATCCTCTGCGGTCACAGTGGGTCGTTGGTGTTGCATTTGGTGTTGGGTGCGTCGCAAGTGCTGTAATTGAAGGAGATAATTTTCCTCTACCGTGCGGAGTTTTGCCGCCGTTTCATAGTCTTGGTTGTCGATGGCCATGGTTTTTTCTCGCTCTAACGCCCATAACTTTTCCTCTAAAGGTGCCAAGGCATCACACTTTACACGCCCCATTGTTACTGCAGCGGCGGCTTCATCCATCAGGTCAATTGCCTTGTCTGGTAAAAAACGGCCATGGATATAGCGCACAGATAGCGACACCGCTGCCGACACTGCTTCTGGGGCAATGGTCAAGTTATGATGGGCTTCATAGCGTGGCTTCAATCCCTGTAAAATTTCCAAAGCCGTCTGATTGGATGGCTCTTCCACAGTGATGGGTTGGAAGCGCCGTTCCAAAGCTGCATCCTTTTCGATATGGGTGCGATATTCATTTAATGTGGTGGCACCGATGACCCGCAATTCCCCTCGACTCAACGCTGGCTTCAAAATATTGGCCGCATCCACTGCCCCTTCTGCCGAGCCTGCCCCCACAATGGTGTGTACCTCGTCGATAAACAAAAGGACATCTCCTGCCTTGCGCACCTCTTCTAGTAATTTTTTTATCCGCTCTTCAAATTCACCCCGATATTTGGTGCCAGCCACCATGGCGCTTAAATCCACACTCAAAAGCTTATAGCCCATTAAAATTTGGGGCACATCTCCCATGGCCAAGCGTCTTGCCAGCCCTTCTGCCACAGCGGTTTTCCCCACCCCCGGTTCACCGATGAGACAGGGATTGTTTTTACTGCGTCGAGACAAGATTTGGATGGTACGTTGTATTTCCCGATCCCGTCCAATGACAGGGTCTAACTTCCCAGCCTTGGCCATGGCGGTCAAATCTCGAGCAAACTCACGGAGGAGTTTATACTTGGCGATGCTGTCTTCTTTGGGTGTTGCGGTGCGATTGGTATCACTGGCATGGTTCCCCAAGCCTCTTGCGCACAATATCCGTTGCATCAACTGACTATAAAGCACTTTGTCTTCCATCCCAGCAATGGCCAACACCTCCATGGCGCGGTTATTTCCTTGGCGCAAAATACCACAGAGCAAATGCTCTGTATCCACCAAGTCACCGCCATTGGCATGGGTGATTTCCCACCCCAACTCCACCACGCGCTGGGCTCTAGGCGTAAGCCCTTGCAAAGGCCATCCTTCTTTCATGCCACTGCCTACGCAAGAAATCACCCCTGCTGTCAAATTGGCTTCTTCTGCCCCCTGCGACATCAACACCTGCGCTGCCACGCCATATCGCTGGCGATATAACCCCAAAAGCAAATGCTCTGTGCCCACATAATCATGCCCCAAAGCCTCTGCCGCCGACTGACTCAACGCCAATGCTTGCTCTGCTTGTTTGGTAAAATAAACTTCTCCCACCACGGTTGTTCTCCTTTATTTGGCTCAACTTGATATAGGGCACCTCTAAAAACCATAGCACACAAACTGAAGCAATTTTTACTCTGATTTTTTGCCCTGATTTTCGCCAAATCCACACAGGATTCGCCAAAAATCAGAACAAATCTCAGAGCAAAAACCATGCCCCATTTCGCACACTCTAGTTTTTAGAGGTGCCCTATACTAATAACGGTAAATAGTGTTGCCAAAATTTTGACTTTTCATCACAACAGGTGGTAAAATTTATCTTTTTAGTTGGTTTTACACAACTAACTAAAAGTTGCAGATTTTGAGTTTTTCATGACTAACTCCCAGTAAAACCTAAATTTAACATTATAAAATTTGCAATTTTTGAAAATTAACTCTTGCAATTTAAAAATAATGTGGTAGAATAAAGATACAAATTATTTGGAGGTACTACATTATGGCTTATAAGATTACTGACGCTTGCGTTAGCTGCGGTGCTTGCGCAGACACCTGCCCTGTAGGTTGCATCAGCCAAGGCGACGATGCTTATGTCATCGATGCTGGCTCTTGCTTGGATTGCGGCTCTTGCTGCGATGCATGTCCCACCGGCGCTATTGTTGCTGACTAATCAACACAATATGAAAAAAGCACTGCAAGCTCAGCTTGCAGTGCTTTTTTATGTGCAATTATTCTTGGCATAGGTGGTTCCATTGGCAATCGCCACACACCTGCTGGCGCAGATGCTTGGCGAGGATTTCCGTGTGAATCTTTTGGGAAAAATCCACCCACGAAAGGGTCTGACTATAGCTTAAATCGCAAAGCGCCAGCACCCCTTCATCATAGCGAAGCACCTTGTCGTCACAGGTGCATTTCCCGTCCGCCAATCCATTGGGGCAGGTGCTACAAATACTGTCACCGCCTGTAACCAGCTTGATCTGTGGGTTATTTGACAGAGCAGCGACCATGGCGGTCATGTTTTCAATAAATGCTGGGCTATACCCTTCCCCACGGAAAAACTGCAAACATAGGCCGTGGTGGGGTCGCAATTCAAAGGGACACATGGCGACGGAGCCGACGGCTCAAGGTAAAGGCCAGTGCCAGTTTCACCAAATCAGGAATGATATAAGGAATGACGCACCAACTCAAGGCCGTGGCAATGCTAATCTCCCCCACATTGGCGGCATAGACTTGCACAAACCAAATGGTGCCAAACCCATAGCACAGCCCCAAGCCAACCACTAAAGTGACCCCTTCTAACACTGGATGGAGCTTGGGATTTTTCATCACCAGCCAATACAGGCAGGTCATGGCCAAAAAGCCGATGAGATATCCCCCTGTGCTACCAAACAAAATGCCCAAACCGCCAGTGAATTCTGCAAACACTGGCACGCCCACTGCCCCAAGAGCAAATACACCACCACCGCTTGGGTGCCACAGCGCCCTCCCAGCAAAAGCAAAGCCAAAAACACACCAAAGGTCTGCATGGTGAACGGCACTGTGGAAGGAATGGCAATCCATGAACAAACGGCGATTAAAACGGCAAAAATTGCGGTGTAAACCAATTCTTTTGTGCGGTGACTTTGGGTGACAGATTGCGTTTTGCTTGTGGTCATAACTGGGTTCCTCAGTTTCTTTAAGATGGAATCAGTATACAAGATGTCAACCAATTTGTCAACCTCGTTTAACAATATGGTTTACATTTACGCCCTTGACAACCTCGTGTATAATAGAAGTAGACACAAATCAGGAGGCAACTATGGAACGGCTTGAGCAACTCACCCCCACTCTCACCTACCGCTATGACAGCGGTTTACAACCACCCACCACCGACTCTATGCTTTTGGGTGCCTTCCCTGTCTTAAAACCCAAGTTACGGGTTTGCGATTTAGGCGCAGGGTGCGGATTGTTAGGCCTTCTCCTGCTCTGTCGGGAGCCAGCGCTACACATCACCAATCTTGAGCTATCCCCCATCGCCCACCAGCTGTCCCAGCAAAACGCCATAAACAATCATGTCCTCACCAGCTGCATCCAAGGGGATTTACGAACGCCCAAACCCTTCTTCCCCACTAGTTCCTTTGATTTGATGGTATCCAATCCACCTTATTTTACATCTGGCAGTGGATTCCTTGCCCCTGAGACTAGCCGCTGTCAAGCACGCAGTGAAGTGACCTGCACCTTAGAAGATGTGTTTGCCACTGCACGTTACGGGCTAAAATGGGGCGGTCATTTCTGCTTGGTTCATCGTCCAGAACGGCTGTGCGATGTGTTGTCTTTGGCACGACAATTTGCCCTAGAACCAAAACGTTTGCGCTTTGTCTCTACCCAAGTAGGCCAAGCCCCATCCCTGTTTTTATTAGACTGTTGCCGCGGTGGCAAACCCAATTTGAACGTGTTACCACCACTGATTCTGCAACAAGCCGACGGCACCCCCACCCCTGAGGTGGATGCCATCTATTTTCGACAAAAGGAGACCCAATTATGAGTGGACGCCTATATCTGGTGGCAACACCTATTGGCAATTTAAGCGACTTCACCCCAAGAGCAGTGGACACTCTGTCCCAAGCCGACTTCATTGCCGCTGAAGACACCCGTGTTTCCATTAAACTATTGAACCATTTCGGCATCAAAAAGCCCTTGCTCAGCTATCACGCCCACAACCATGTCACCGCTGGCGCTGCCATTGTAGAGCGGATTTTGCAAGGGGAAACCTGCGCCTTGGTCACTGACGCTGGCACACCTGCCATCTCTGACCCGGGCGAAGAGTTGGTGGCACTGTGCGCCAAATCAGACATTGAAGTGTTGTGTATTCCCGGCTGTTGCGCCGCCATTCACGCGTTAGCCGTGTCTGGGTTGCCCACAGGACGATTCACCTTTGAAGGCTTTTTGACCGTCAATAAGAAAAACCGTCGCACACATTTGGACAGTCTCAAACAAGAACAACGCACCATGGTATTCCACGAAGCCCCCCATAAACTCCGCAACACCTTGGAAGATATGGCCGCCACCTTTGGTGGCGATCGCCCCATCGCCTTGTGTCGCGAACTGACCAAGTTACATGAGCAAACTGTCCGTACCACCTTGGCTGAGGCGGTGGCCCATTATCAAGAAAATACACCAAAAGGCGAATTCGTATTGGTGCTATCAGGTGCCGCACCCACAGAAGCAGTCACCCTCACCTTGGAAGACGGGGTGGCACAGGTGCTGAACTTGCGCAGCCAAGGAATGCGCTTAAAAGATGCTGCTAAAGAGGTCAGTGAGCTAACAGGGCTATCTAAAAATGCCCTCTACGCCGCCGCCTTAGACAAAGATTGAGCATACAGAAAAAACACCGTGCCGAAAATTCGGCACGGTGTTTTTTGTATTTTATCGGTTGTTTTTACGGTAAATAGTCAGCAGACCATCCATAATGAGATACTTATCATAGACAATTTTATGGCGGCAGTATTGGACAATCACAGGTGCATTGCGCCCTGTTGCCACCACGCTGAGAGACTTGTTTGGAAACTGCTCTACAAGGCGGTCTAAAATGCCGTCAACCATGCCAGCGGTGCCATAGACTATGCCAGCACGCATACAGTCGATGGTGTTTTTGCCGATGAGGGTCTTGGGTTTTTGCAGAGAAATCATAGGTAACTGTGCCGCTTGGTTACTCAGCGCTTCCAGCGACACATTCACACCGGGAAGCATCAAGCCCCCTTCATAAATATGCCCTTCAGAAATGACTCCAATGGTGGTGGCTGTGCCCATATCAATAATGACCATCGGTGGCTTGAATTTTTCCAAGGCAGACACAGCCCCTGCCACCAAATCTGCCCCCACTTGGGTTTGCACATCCATCCGCAGGTTGAGCCCCGTCTTTACCCCTGGCCCCACCACCATCGGTGGCTTGCCAAATAATTGGGTGATGGCTTTGCCCAACATAAAGTTCAGCGGTGGCACCACACTAGAGACAATGGTCCCTGTTACGTCTTTGATCGTTTGATGATACAACTGAAACAGATTGAGAAAATCAATGCTAATCTGGTCGGCAGTTTTTCCACTGTCTGTATTCAATGTTGCCAAAAAAACCAACTGGTCATTGCGGTCATACAAGCCCACAGTGGTGTTGGAATTGCCCACATCAATTGCCAAAAGCATGGTTATGCCCTCCTCGGTTATCTTTATTCTTACCAATAGTATACACCACAAAGCCATTGGGTGCAAGCAGGGTTTTGTAAAAATCATGGCGCAAAAACGCAACAATATCAGTGTTTTACAAGACTTTTACATCCATCGACAAAATTTCCTCTTGACAAATCTCCAGTTTGTGCTACAATTCAGTTAATATTTTTTATTAAAATAATTTAATTAAAAAATTAAAAACGAATAGGAGATTATTTCCATGACCTTTGAACAAATCCGTGATATTTTGGTAGACACCCTTGCCTGCGAGGCTGAACAAGTGACAATGGAAGCAACCCTAGCTGACGATCTGGGCGCCGACTCTCTGGCTGTGGTGGAACTGACCATGGCACTGGAAGAAGCCACTGGCACCACCATTGCTGACGAAGATGCTGTGAAGCTGAAAACCGTGGCAGACGTGCTGGCCTTCGTCAACAAAGGCTAATCCTCTATGAGCCGACGGATTGACTCCGTCGGCTCAGTGTGTCAAAGAACTCTACTCGGGGGAGCTCGAGGGGGCGGAGCCCACCTCGAATAAAATCAATCGCCATAATCCAGAATTTTTTATGACTAAAATAATTGCAAAATCCAACGAAGTTGCATTGTTTTAAACCTTCTTACTTGGGCGATTTTCAGCCCTGTCAAAAAAGACGCCCCACGTATGGCGCCTTTTTTGACAGGGCTGAGCCGACGAAGGTTTCTTCGTCGGCTCATTCTAGAAAGGAACACTCCATGACACCATTATTTTCTAAGGGTCGCACCCGTTACCTAGCCCAAAAAGCCTTACAAGACGGAAAAACCCAATTGGCTACCCAGCCCCAAAACGACGCAGGGCATATCCTGTGCGCTGGCTGTGGCGAAGCCATTACCACCGCCGCCCTGTCACAGCATTTTTTCGTCTGCCCCAGCTGTGGACACCACTTCCCCATCGGCGCTTATTACCGCATTCACTTTCTCCTTGACGCAGGCTCCTTTCAACAGTTGAGCCAACCTTACCACCCTAAGGTTTCCTTCCCCAGCTACAACGCCAAGCGCCAAGCCGCCCAAGAAGCCACTGGTTTAAACGATGCAATCGTCACCGCCACTGGCACCATTGACGGACGCAAGGTTGTGGTCGCTGTGCTAGACAGCCGCTTTTTAATGGGCAGTATGGGTACTGTCGTAGGCGAGGTTTTAACCCAAGCCATTGAATATGCCACAGGGAAAAAGTGCCCCTTACTCATCTTCTCCGCCAGCGGTGGCGCACGGATGCAAGAAGGGATTTTATCTCTGATGCAGATGGCCAAAACCTCCGCCGCCATTGCCGCATTTTCCAAAGCTGGCGGACTCTATATCTCTATCTTCACTCACCCCACCACTGGTGGCGTGACTGCCAGCTTCGCCTCTCTCGGCGATATCACCTTATCTGAACCCAATGCCCTCATCGGTTTTGCTGGCCCCCGTGTGATACAACAAACCATTGGGCAAACCCTGCCAGAAGGGTTTCAACGGGCAGAATATTTGATGGAGCACGGCTTTGTGGATGCCATTGTCCCCCGTGGACAAATGCGCCAAACCCTAGAGCAGTTATTGCTACTACACAGCAAAGGAGGGCGCACGTAATGCTCACCCCCAAACAACATTTAACCATTGCACGTCATGCCCAACGCCCCACTTGTGCTGATTTTGTAAATGGCCTGTGCACCGATTTCTTTCCCCAGTGTGGCGACCGTCTCTGCGCGGAAGATGAAGCCATCTTTGGTGGCATTGCACGGTTTCGTGGCAGACCTGTCACCGTGATTGGCACCCAAAAAGGAAAAAACTTAGAAGAAAATCTCCGCTATCGCTTTGGTATGCCCACGCCAGAGGGTTACCGCAAGGCACTACGAATGATGAAGCAGGCAGAAAAGTTTAACCGTCCCATTCTGACCTTCATCGACACCCCCGGTGCGTATCCCGGTTTAGAAGCCGAGCAACGGGGTCAAGGAGAAGCCATTGCCCGTAACCTTTTGGAAATGAGCCAGTTACAAGTCCCTGTCATTGCCATCATCACAGGTGAAGGCAACAGCGGTGGGGCTTTGGCTTTGGGCGTTGGCAACCGTGTGTTCATGCTAGAGCACGCAGTTTACTCCGTCCTCTCCCCTGAAGGCTTTGCCACTATCCTCTGGAAAGACAGTGCGCGCCAAGAAGATGCCTGCAATTTGATGAAGCTCACCGCCCAAGACCTGCTAGAACAGCGCGTCATCGACGGTATCATTCCCGAACCCATAGGCGGTGCCCATTTAGATTATCCCCAAATGATGTCTACCCTCTCTGACATCATTGCCAACGAATTGGGTGACTTATGCAAACTCAAACCCCATGTGTTGGCGCAAAAACGATATGATAAGTTCCGTCAAATGGGCAATCATGTCCTGACAAAGGAAGGCGCTTAATGAAAGGCTTACAAATTCACGGTCTTGGGCATTGCGCCCCTCATAACGTGGTCACCAACCATGATTTTACTAAAATTATCGACACCACTGAAGAGTGGATTGTCTCTCGCACTGGCATTGAAACTAGGCACCATGCCACCAGTGAAACCCACACAGACCTATGCGTCACCGCCGCCAAACAGGCACTGGAAACCGCAGGCATTGACCCCAGTCAAATCGGGGCTTGCATCGTGGCCACCATCACCCCTGAGTACACCGTGCCAGCGGCGGCGTGTATGGTACACAAAGCATTGTCCTTACCCAGCAACATCCCCTGTTTTGACATCAACACTGCTTGCACAGGCTTTCTCTCTGGTCTCCACACTATGGAGTGCTTACTCCAAAATAGCGACAAGCCCTACGGCTTACTCATTGGCGCCGAAGTGCTCAGCCGCATCATCAACTTTGACGACCGCTCCACCTGCATTCTCTTTGGAGACGGGGCTGGTGCCGCCATTGTGGGGGTACACCAAGGGGTTGCCTCCATTGGTGCCAATCTTGGCTGCCGTGGTGACGACCAAGTGTTGACCGTTGGCGGTGTGCACGCACATCAAGGTGCCCACATTGCCATGGAAGGCACGGCGGTGTTTAAATTTGCCGTGGAAACGGTGCCAGCGTGTATGAGTGCTGTCCTCCAAAACACTGGAGCCACCATTGACGACGTAGACTTTTTCGTCTTCCACCAAGCCAACGCCCGTATCATCGACTTGGCTGTGAAAAAATACCGCATCCCAGCGGATAAATACTATAAAAACATTGACCGTTATGGCAACACCTCTGCCGCCAGCATCCCCATGGTGCTCAGCGAGCTGTATCAGCAAGGCAAGGTGTCCTCAGGTAGCCGTGTGCTGTGCGTAGGCTTTGGTGGCGGTCTCACTTGGGGCGGTGCCCTGATTACATTTGCATGAGGTAACAACAATGAAATTAAATGAACTATTGGGCACAGAATTCCCCTTCATCCAAGGTGGTATGGCCAACATCGCCACTGGCGCCTTTGCCGCCGCTTGCTCCAACGCTGGCGCCTTGGGTACCATCGCCACTGGCGGTATGCGCGAAGCCAATCAGCTCCGTGAGCAAATTCAAATCTGCAAAAGCCTGACCGACAAGCCTTTTGGGGTCAATCTCATGCTGATGAACCCCTGCATGGATGACATGGTGCAAATCGTCATTGACGAAGGCGTTGGCGTGGTCACCACGGGGGCTGGCAATCCTTCCAAGTATATGAAGGCCTTCAAGGCCGCTGGCGTCAAGGTCATTCCCGTGGTGGCTGCCCCTATTCTAGCCCAACGACTGGTGAGCCTTGGGGCGGATGCCGTCATTGCCGAAGGGTGCGAAAGTGGCGGTCACATCGGTGAGATGACCACCATGGCGCTGGTGCCTCAAGTGGCAGATTGTGTCAACGTGCCTGTCATTGCTGCTGGTGGCATTGCCGATGGTCGTGGTGTCACCGCCGCCTTCGCCTTGGGTGCTTGCGGTGTGCAAGTGGGCACCTGCCTACTGGCCAGCGACGAATGCCCCATCCATGACAATTATAAAACCGCTCTTTTAAAAGCCAAAGGCAGTGACACCACCGTCACTGGTCGGTCTGCAGGGGCACCTGTCCGAATTTTGAAAAACAAAATGGCACGCCAATACTTGAAACTAGAAAAAGAAGGCGCACCTTTGGAAGAGCTGGAGTATTACACCTTAGGCGCGTTGCGCCGTTGTGTGGTGGAAGGCGATGTGGATATGGGAAGCGTGATGACAGGGCAAGTGGTGGGAATGCTAGACACCGTTCGTCCCCTACGCACCATTTTTGAAGACTTGTACCACGGCTACCAAGCCTGCCTGAACCGTCTGGAGGATGCCCTATGAAACTAGGCTTTCTCTATGCTGGTCAAGGGGCGCAAAAAGTGGGCATGGGGGCTGATTTATACGTCACCCATCCTGTGTTTACCCAAGTCTATGATAGTGTTTCCCTTGATTTTAATGTGAAGGAAACTTCCTTTACAGATAATGATAACAAGCTAAATCTCACCCAATACACCCAACCTTCCATGGTCACCTTTGCCATCGCCATGACCGACTTGCTCCGCCAGCGTGGTATCGTGCCAGCCATGGCAGCAGGTCTATCTCTGGGGAATATTCTGCCCTCTATGCCGCTGGTGTTTGGGACGCACAAACCACCATCCGCACTGTGTCCTTCCGTGGCAAAGCCATGGCGGCGGCGGCAGAAGGCATCCCTTGCGCCATGTATGCCGTGCTGGGGATGGACCGTGAACCCTTGGAGTCTATTTGCCGTGAAGCATCCTCTTTGGGGGTGGTCTGCTGTGCCAACTATAACTGCCCCAATCAAATCGTCATCGGTGGTGAGACCGTAGCGGTCGAACAAGCGGTTGCCCTTGCCAAAGAAGCGGGTGCCAAGCGGTGTTTACCCTTGAAGGTCAGTGGCCCCTTCCATACCCCACTGCTCAAACAAGCTGGAGATGATTTGGCAAACTATTTCAAAACCATTTCCTTCGCTACACCCACCATTCCCGTGGTGTTCAACTGCTTAGGCGGTGAAATGGATACAACTGATACCATCCCCCACTTATTAGAACAACAGGTGCAAAGTAGCGTTTACATGGAAGATTGCATCCGCCATATGGCACAATCCGTAGACGCATTGGTGGAAATCGGCCCAGGGTCTGTGCTCAAAGGCTTTGCCAAAAAAATCGCCCCCACCCTTCCCTGTTACAGCGTGGAAACCCTTGCCGATATCCAAGCCTTAGAACTGGCATTAGAAGGAGGAACACTATGATTTTAAGCGGACAAACTGCACTGGTCACTGGCGGCAGCCGTGGCATCGGTCATGCCATCTGCGTAGCGCTGGCACAAGCAGGTGCCAATGTTGTCTTTTCTTATGCTGGCAACGCCACTGCCGCCGAGGAGACCTTGCGCCTACTGCAATCCATGGATTGCAACGCCCTTGCCGTCCAAAGCGATGTCAGCGACGAAGCACAGGTGAAGGATTTAATCGCCCAAACCACTGCCGCCTTTGGTGCCATTGATATTTTGGTCAACAACGCTGGCATCACCCGCGATGGTCTGCTGATGACCATGAAAGAAGCCGACTTTGATGCCGTGATTGACACCAATTTAAAAGGTGCTTTCTTCACCATGAAGGCCGTGTGTCGTCCCATGATGAAGCGCCGTAGCGGTTGCATCATCAACCTCAGCTCTGTGGTGGGTGTTCATGGCAACGCTGGACAGGTGAACTACAGCGCCAGCAAGGCTGGGCTCATCGGCATGACCAAATCCCTTGCCAAAGAAGTGGCAAGCCGCAACATCACTGTCAATGCCATTGCCCCCGGCTTTATTGAAACCGATATGACCGAAGGCTTGCCCGCTGCCACCAAAGAAGCCCTCCTTTCCACCATCCCCATGGGTCGGTTGGGTCAAGGGGAGGATATTGCGAAGGCTGTGGTCTTTTTAGCCTCTGCCCCCTACATCACAGGACAAGTGCTGGGTGTAGACGGCGGCATGGGTATGTAAGGAGAATTGAGTATGAAAAAACGTACCGTCGTCATCACAGGTATGGGTGCCATCACCCCTTTGGGCCACACAGCCCAAGACACATGGCAAGCCATGAAATCTGGCACCTGTGGCATCGCCCCCATCACTTTATATGATACAAAAACCCAAAAAGTCACATTGGCGGCAGAGGTGAAAGACTTTGCCCCAGAACAATATTTAGACAAGCGTGCCGCCCGTAACATGGCGCGGTTCACCCAATTTGCCATGGTGGCCGCTAAGGAAGCCATTGCCGACTGTGGCTTTATTCCAACCGAGGCACTTGCCCACCGTTGCGGTGTGATTGTTTCCAGCGGCATTGGCAGTATGCAGTCCATGGAAACCGAGCATTCCAAAGGCCTTGAAAAAGGGTTCGACCGTGTGTCTCCCTATTTTATTCCCATGACCATTTGCAACATGGCCGCAGGGCAAATTGCCATTGAAGCTGGCTATCGCGGCCTATGCACCTGCCCTGTCACCGCTTGCGCTGGTGGCACCAATGCCATTGGCGATGGCTTCCGCGCCATTCGTGATGGCTATGCCGATGTGATGCTTTGTGGTGGTAGCGAAGCCGCCATCACCCCCTTGGCAGTGGGTGGATTCACCTCTTTGAAGGCTTTGGCCACCACTGACGATGTGAACCGCGCCTCCATCCCCTTTGACGCTGAACGTTCTGGATTTGTCATGGGCGAAGGTGCCGCCATGCTGATTTTGGAAGAATTGGAACACGCCAAAGCCCGTGGTGCCAAGATTTATGCCACCGTGGAAGGCTACGGTGCCACCTGTGATGCCCATCATATCACCGCCCCACGCCCTGACGGCTCTGGTGGTGCCATGGCTATGCAGTTGGCATTGGACGATGCTGGCATCTCCCCTGAACAAGTAGCGTATATCAATGCACACGGCACCTCTACCCACCTCAACGACGCTGGGGAAACAGCGGCAGTCAAAGCCGTATTTGGTGACCACGCCCACACCCTTGCCGTCAGTTCCACCAAGTCTATGACTGGTCATTTGCTAGGTGCAGCTGGCGCTGTGGAAGGGATGGTGACGGCACTGTCCTTGCAAGATGGATTTATTCCTGCCACCATCAATCTCCAACAGCCAGACCCTGATTGTGATTTGGATTACGTGCCAAACCAAGGGCGCACCGCCTCTATCCGCTACGCCATGAGCAATTCTCTGGGCTTTGGCGGTCACAATGCCAGCATTTTGCTGGGGAAATGGGAGGGCTAACTATGCTACAATTAAACTCCAATGAAATTGCACAGATTCTCCCTCACCGTTACCCCTTCGCCTTGGTTGACCGCATTGTTGACGGAGAAGCCGGCGTGTTCGCCAAAGGCATCAAATGCGTCAGCGTGGGAGAACCTATGTTTTGCGGTCACTTCCCTACCCAACACGTGATGCCCGGTGTGCTGATTATCGAAGCCATGGCGCAAGTCGGGGCGGTTGCCATCTTGTCAGTGCCTGAAAATAAAGGGAAAATCGCCTTTTTCGGTGGCATTAAAAACGCACGTTTCCGCCACAAAGTCATCCCCGGTGATGTGTTGGAGATGACCTGCACCTTAACCAAACAACGTGGCCCTGTTGGCATTGGCGAGGCAAAAGCCACGGTCAATGGGAAAGTGGTTGCCTCAGCAGAACTTACTTTTGCCATTGGAAATGAAGAATAAGCTTGCATTTGTCTTTGATTTTTGTTACTATATGAATGTAAATGTTAATCCCGATTGAAACGTGGCAGAAATCAACAAAAGGAGGAAATTGTCATGCTAAATGCTTTTTCCGAAGTCTATGTAAAATTCAAACTACACTTCTATCAGGAGATTTTTCAGCGCTTCCAATCCCGTGAAGCCAATCTCACCACAGTAGAGACCTTCTGCATGGAAACCGTGCAAGCCTTAGGCTCTCCCACCATCCATGAATTTGCATCCTTTATGCGAATTTCTCCTCCCAACGCGGCTTACAAAGTCAACAGTCTCATTAAAAAAGGCTATTTGTCCAAAAATCAATCTGCCACAGACCGCCGTGAATACCATCTGGCTGTGACCGAAAAATACACCTCTAACTACAACATCAGCTCATCCTACACTAAAGAGGTGACCCTCCGCATTGAAGAACGATTTTCCCCTGAAGATTGCGCCAAATTCCAAGAAATGCTGTCTATCATCAGTGAGGAATTGATGCCAGAGGTGGAGCTACCACCCAGCATTGTAAATCGTTTGCAATCAAAATAACCATGCGCCCATCGCCGTTGCGATGGGCGCATTTTCTTTTAAAAGAGCCAGTCTAACAGGCCTGTCTCTTGGCTGTCTAAATATTGCCCAGCAGCAGCAAGCATCACCACAGCTTGGCTACGCGCCAAAGGTTCTTCTAAGATTTCACTGCCAAAGCTACCCACTGCAACCACATCAATGGCCTCCAAATTGCCCACCGCTTGGTCTGCCCAATGGTTGACAACGGTTTGACCGTACCACACCGCTAAATCCACGTCTTCTACTCCTAAAACGCGACTAAGCATGGCAGACGCTTCGCTAAAGGTAATGGTTTCTGCACCTTGAAACGCAACCCCGTCTTGGGTTGGCACCCCTTGGACATACCCTGCCATAACGGCAGTGGCAACATAATTTTTCGTAGCGGCATTCAAATTACTATCGTCACAAAAACTGGTGATAGAAACTGTGGCAATCTCCACGCCCACCACCTCCATGGCCATGGCCAAAAACTCACTGCGACTAACGGTTCGTGTTGGTTCCAAATAATAGTTCTCACCAATCTTTGTCCCTGCAAACACCCCTTCTTCCGCCAAATATTGGGCGGCGGCCGCCTCTACAGGGGTTGTGTCGGCATAGGTGACATCGCTTTTTACCTTTTCGATGTTCACCAGCACCGTGGCAGGTGCCGAGCAATTTCCTTGACTGTCAATTGCAATATAGGTAAAGCGATCAGAACCACTTTTCCCTTTGATGGGCGTGTAGATAAATGCCGTTCCATCCAGCTCCACTGTGCCTTTTTTTGCCGCTGTATCAACAGTGTACGTGATGTCATCTCCTTGGCTGTCCACCGCCAACAACTGCCCTTGATAAGCAATATCGCAATAAGTGGTAAACTCCAACTCCTGCGCAATCGGTGCACCTTCTGGCGGAACCGCATAATTTTGAGAAAATAGTGCCAGCACGCCACTTTGCAACCCCAGCGCAAAGGCTAAACCTAACGCTATAAATCCCTTTGGTTTTTTCATATCAAACTTCCTCCTAAAATCTATACAAACCTGCCACCCCTCGTAAGAGGGGCTGGGTGCAGCCCAGTAGGGGCGTTAGCCCCATGGCAGGTGCGTGACGGCTTTTTGCTCGCCCAACGGGCGCTCTAGTGAACGCTAGAGCAAGGGCGAAGCCCTAGACAAAAATCTTATAGTTGATAGCAGTAGTTTGCGCCAATTTTGGTGGTTTATACAGATAAAAAAGCAAAAAAAGTACCTGCCATCAGGCAGGTACTTTTGATTGTGTAAGCGTTATGCTTATTCTTCGCGCATTTTTGCGAAGCAATCGCTGCAGTACACGGGGCGGTCAGACTTGGGTTCAAAAGGAACCTTTGCTTCGCCACCGCAGGATGCACACACGGCTGTGAAGAATTCACGGGGGCCACGGGTAGCATTCTTGCGAGCGTCACGGCAGGCTTTGCAGCGTTGTGGTTCGTTTTGGAAGCCACGTTCTGCGTAGAATTCTTGTTCACCAGCGGTGAATACAAATTCAGAGCCACATTCTTTACACACTAAAGTCTTGTCTTCGTACATGATTTTTCCCTCTCTTTGCGTCAGAAAATTATATTTGCGTTCAGTTGCCACTGAGATCGCTCTGGGTGAGTTGCTGTGCCACTTTACGCCGAATACGTTGCACAGCATTGTCCACAGACTTGGGTGTTTTCCCAACTGTGGCGGCAATTTCCATATAGGAAAGGCCGTCTAAATAGAACCCTAAAATCTTCGACTCTAACTCAGACAACTGCTTTTGCACCTGTGTCATCAAGTCCTTGGCGCCTTCTTGGTCGATATATAAATCTTCCGGATTGCCATGGCTTTGGGTGGTGCTTGCTTTGTAGGAATGATCTTCAAAGAAAGGGGTATCCAATGGAATGGATTGGTTCAAGGGCGCGTGTTTATCTCGACTGGCCCAACGGAGAGCCGAGAGCAAACGATTGCGAATACAAACCTCAGCAAAGGTGCGAAAGGTGGCTTCGCGAGAACCATCAAATTCACGGATGGCACGGAGGAGTCCTACCATGCCCTCTTGGGTCAAGTCTTCACTGTCTCCACCAACTAAGAAAAACGGACGCGCGCATGACCGCACCAAGCGTGTATAGCGAATGACTAGAATTTCTTCCGCCTCCCGCTGTCCTTGGCTCACCAATTGACACAACTGTTCATCGTTTAATTGTTGGGAATCCATCTCAATCCCTAGATTTTCCATATCCTATTATACCCATTTTCTAACATGGCTGTCAAGCGTTTTAGCGAAAAACACCATGAATTTTTAAATAAAATCAAGACTTTTTATAAAAGTAACCAAATTTTCTGCCAAATTTTTGGCAATCTGTTCAGTTTTAGCTTCCACCATCACTCGAATGAGGGCTTC
This sequence comes from Bengtsoniella intestinalis, assembly GCF_039719005.1. Taxonomy (GTDB): domain Bacteria; phylum Bacillota; class Clostridia; order Oscillospirales; family Oscillospiraceae; genus Oscillibacter; species Oscillibacter intestinalis. Next base: position 419,483 of record NZ_CP133584.1, read on the forward strand.
TGTGCCAGATGCTCGCACCAAAATGCGACCAGCGCCTGCCAAGGCAGCTTCCTCTTTTGCCACCTGTTCTGCCAGTGCTGGGCTTGCCATAATGGCTTCTTTCACACCTCCGCTATGGGGCACAGCCAAGTTTACCAGCACTTGTGGATAAGTGGGGCAAACCCCAGCCAACTCTGATGCCTTTTTTCCAGATTGTGCCAACACGCGCAAAAATTGAAGTGCGGTCACTTCCCCATCACCTGTGGTTTCCACCTCTGTGAAAATAGTATGCCCCGATTGCTCACCACCCAAACAGTAGCCGTGTTCCAACATTTTTTCCAATACATTGCGGTCACCCACATCGGTGCAAATTAAATCGATGCCACTGTTGCGGCAAAACTCATGCAACCCTAAATTGCTCATGACAGTGGCCACCAACGTGTTACCTTTCAGCTTGCCGCGGCGCTTCAAATCCCCAGCGCACACTGCCATAATTTTATCGCCGTCAATCATGTCGCCTTTTTCATCCACCAGCAAGCAACGGTCAGCATCCCCATCAAAGGCCACACCTACGTCGTACTTTCCTGCCTTTACACCAGCTGCCAAATCCTCCAAATGAGTGGAACCACAGCGCTGATTGATATTGATACCATCAGGGCCGTGGTGGATAAAATCAGTCCGCGCCTTAAAGCGACCAAACAGCTCCAAAGCCGTGGTAGAAGCCGCACCATTGGCACAGTCCACCAAAATCCGCAAGGGTGCCAAATCATGGTCGATGGTGCCTGCCACAAAATTAATATACTCCGCCTTCAGCGCACGCATCCCGTGGTGACGGCGACCAATTTCCCCGTGGGTACGGACTTTAATGGGTTTCTCTGAAAGAATAACTTCTTCAATCCGCAGTTCCATTTCGTCGGGCATTTTGTATCCTTGACCACCAAAGAGCTTGATGCCATTATGCTCATATGGATTGTGAGACGCAGAAATCACAATGCCTGCATCCGCCTTTTCTTCCATGGCCAAATAGGCCACAGCAGGGGTGGGAATGGTGCCCACAGGCTTCACATCGCCTCCCACAGAGCAAATGCCAGCCATCAACGCAGACTCCAACATATCCGAAGAAATGCGAGTGTCTTTCCCGATGACCACCACAGGGCGACGGCCTGTTTCCTCTTGCAGCACAATACCCACAGCCTGCCCCACACGAAACGCCATATCAACAGTGAGGTTCTCCCCCACCACGCCACGAATGCCGTCAGTTCCAAATAATTTACCCATACTATATTAAACTCCTAAATTTATCGTTATATCCCGCTATGTGATTCTTTTTTCAATAATACAAGAAACATAGCGTAGGGCAAGGGCTTGCCCCCGCCGTTTTCCCTAGGTCGTTGCGGACGGCGAGGGCAAGCCCCCGCCCTACATTTTCAGCGCAACTATCACAACATCAAATTGCCTTTACACATCCATCCCCAGTTGCCCCACATAATCGATATGCAGGTGTTGATAGGCCTTTTGGGTGGCGCAACGCCCACGAGGGGTGCGTGTCAAAAAGCCGATTTGCATCAAATACGGTTCGTACACATCTTCTAACGTAATGGACTCTTCCCCAATGGTAGCGGCCAAGGTTTCCAACCCCACAGGCCCACCGCTATAGTGCTCAATGATGGCACTCAGCATCCGCCGATCCACTGGGTCAAGACCCAGATAGTCGATTTCCAGCGCAGATAGAGCCATGTCAGCCAATTCTTTGGTGATGACACCGTCTCCTTTCACCTGTGCAAAGTCACGCACACGGCGAAGCATACGGTTGGCAATTCGTGGCGTACCACGAGAGCGCCGTGCAATTTCAAAAGCACCATCTTCTTCGATGGGCACATTTAATAAGGTTGCACTCCGCTTGACAATCAGCGCCAATTCCTCAGGCGTATACAATTCTAGGCGCAAAGTCACCCCAAAACGGTCACGCAGTGGGGCTGACAATTGCCCCGAACGGGTGGTAGCACCAATCAAGGTAAACGGTGGCAAATCCAAACGAATGGAGTTGGCTGTAGGGCCTTTGCCTACCATAATATCCAGCGCATAGTCTTCCATGGCAGGATAGAGAATTTCCTCCACCGTGCGATTTAAACGGTGAATTTCGTCCACGAATAGGATGTCGTGCTCCCCAAGATTGGTCAATAAAGCTGCTAAATCTCCTGCCTTTTCAATGGCTGGTCCAGCAGTGATGCGAAGATTGACCCCCATTTCTTGGGCAATGATGCCTGCCAATGTGGTTTTCCCCAGTCCTGGGGGGCCATGGAGCAACACGTGATCAAGAGATTCTCCACGGCGCTGTGCCGCTTGGATGAAAATAGACAGGTTTTCCTTGGCTTTTTCCTGCCCAATGTATTCGCTTAATAATTTAGGACGCAAAGATACCTCGCCACTGTCCTCTTGCAACAGGGTTTTGGTGACGATGGGTTGCTCATAAATATCGGTGCCAAAATCAATGCTCATGCCGAGCCTCCTTACGATTGATCCACGTAGGGTTGATGTACCAACAAGGCACACACAGCCCTAGCGCGCCGAACCACACACTGCTTGCCCCCCCAACTGGAGTGACACAAGTGGCGAAAAATACACCACTGACAAAGCAAGTGATAATCAATAAATACTGCAAACACCGCACTCTAGCTTGTGGGTCTTTATATGCGGTGCAACATTGCTCAGAAAAGCTTCGCAGGTTTCCCGAGCACATGGTGGTGGCATACGGCGCATGATTGCCCATGGTTTTAAAGCTTTGGGTCTGCATGGCTGCCACAAAAGAAATGATGACATTGGCCAGCAAATTCCATCGCCCCAAAGGGATACACCCCACAACCAAGAGCAATCCAATTTCCAACAACAAAATCCGCTGTTGCCATTGGCTATCCGTGCCCATATGGCGCTGGAGTTGCACTGCCACCATCACCCCAACAGAAAAGGCCACAATGGACAATAGATATTTCATTGCCCCGTCTGGGAGATACCCTGTCAAACTCAAAACAGTGTATATCATATTCCCTGTCTGCATGGTGGCGAACGCGCCATCTCGCAACAAATAGGAGTAGCCATCCATATAGCCACCTACGCAAGCCAAAATAGCGCCTATGTAAATTGAATCGGGTCTTTGCTTCATGCTGTGCTCCTGCTTATTTCACCATTTTCTTCAAACTTTGACGGATAATTTCTTCCAGTGGCAACCCTGCCACGTCCACCCCGTCCATGGCGATGGCCACTTCTTGAGAGGAATAACCCAGCACTGCCAACGCCGTAGCCGCCTCTGTCGCCTTAGACGAGAACACTGCACCGCTAGAGGCCGCTTTGCTTCCTGCTGGCACCCCAAAAGAGGCCTGCTCTTTGGCCAGTTTATCCTTCAATTCCAAAATAATCCGCTGGGCAATTTTCTTGCCGATGCCAGGGGCAACGGTCAAGGTTTTTTCATCTCCCGTAACGATGGCCAGAGCCAAATGCTCTGGGGTGGACACTGATAAAATCGCCAGTGCCGCCTTAGGGCCTACCCCAGAAATACCAATGAGCATTTTAAAGCTATTGAGTTCTGCCAAGGTGGCAAATCCAAATAAATCCATGGCATCTTCTCTTACATTTAAGTATGTGTAAAGTCTAGATACTTTACCCTTATTCAGAGAGGCCAAGGTGTGATTTGTGGTGGCGCAGGCATAGCCAACGCCGCCGCAATCGATAACCGCAAGGCTTGGTAGCACCTCCGCCACCGTACCTTCTACATAATAAAACATAGTGTTCTCCTATTCAAATAATGACCAATGATACAACGAAAATCCATTGCCAACCACAGTCATTCACCATTCGTCATTAGTCTCTCACCTTTAAATGGTCTGCTTCACGTTTTGATTTTGTGGCAAGCGTGAGCTCATGCTCCGCCCGTGACACAAGGCAATGGCCAACGCATCAGCCGCATCGTCTGGGCGCGGCAAAGCTTTGAGCTTCAACAGCATACGGGTCATTTCCATCATCTGCCGTTTTTCCGCTTTCCCATACCCTGTCAGCGCAAGCTTCACTTGCGAGGGCGTGTATTCGTACAGGGGTATCCCTGCTGCTTCTGCCGCCAATAATATAACCCCACGCCCATGGGCTACGGCAATGCCTGTGGTGATATTATTGTTGAAAAACAGCTCTTCCACCGCCATCACATCAGGCTTTAGCTGGGCAAGCAAGCTGTCCATATCCTGTGAAATCTGATATAATCGCCGTGATAACGGCAATCCTGCTGGCGTGGTGATCACGCCGTAGTGCACCATGGTGCCTTGCCCTCTGTCCATCTCCACCAAGCCAAAACCAATGGTGGCGATACCAGGGTCAATGCCAAGTATACGCATGGTCTTCCCTCCCATGTTACAATTCAATCTAGTATACCAAATTTTCGCCACTTTTGCAACATGGTTTCCCTTGGAATTCACGAAAATTTCTTTTACAAATCTACTATTTTATGCTATACTATATGACGAATAAAAAAATTCCCTTTTTCAAGGAGAACAATAGTATGGAATACCTTTCCCGCAGTGAAGCGGACACCCAAGAGATTGCCCAATCCTTGGCGCCCACCTTACCTACTGGCACTGTACTGGCTTATCGTGGTGACTTAGGCATGGGTAAAACCGCCTTTACCCGTGGCTTGGCATTGGGGCTAGGCTACACAGGTCGGGTCACCAGCCCCACCTTTAACATTGTCAACGAATATTTAGGCACCATCCCCCTGTTTCATTTCGACTTATACCGCCTACCAGACAGTGATGCACTGTTCGACATTGGTTGGGGAGACTATCTGGAACGTGACGGCATTTGCGCCGTGGAATGGAGCGAACGGGCAGAAGATTTACTGCCTAGCCACACTCTGTGGGTTACAATTAATCGCCATCCAGACGACGAAAATTGGCGCACCATCACGGTGGAAGGAGGGTCTGACACATGAAAATTTTAGCCTTAGAAACCTCGGCAAAAGCTGTGTCTGTGGCGCTGATTGAAGATGGCATCATCCTCGCCAGTGCTTATCAAAACACAGGGCTCACCCATAGCCGCACCTTGATGCCCATGGTAGAAGGTATGCTGGCAAATGCTGAGATTCCCAAAACCGCAGTAGCGGCCATTGCCGTTGCCCAAGGCCCCGGTTCTTTCACGGGCATTCGCATTGGTGTGTCTGCTGCAAAAGGGCTTGCCTTCGCCTTAAATATCCCTGCCGTAGGCGTTTCCACGTTGGAAGCTATGGCACAAAACCTAACCCACTGTGACGGCACCATCGTCTGCGCCATGGACGCACGACGGAGCCAAGTTTACAACGCCATCTTCACTGTAAAGGACAATACCTTCACACGCAATTGTGATGACCGCGCCATTGCGCTGGCTGATTTGGCTGCAGAATTACAGGCCACCCCCACCCCCATTTACATCGTTGGCGATGGTGGAAAGCTGGCCTATGACTATCTAACTGACCAAGGCCTCAGCGTCATCCTCGCACCTCCCCATTTACAAATGCAACAAGCCATTGGCGTTGGGCTTTGTGCCCAACAAGCCTTGGCAAACGGCGACGCTGGCGATAGCGCCGCCTTAACCCCCAATTACCTGCGCCTCTCCCAAGCAGAACGAGAACGAAATGAACGATTGAAAAAGGAGACCACCCAATGAACACCACCATTTTAAGCCACCCCATTATCTCTCACAAGGTAACCCTGCTGCGCAAAACCGACACCGCCAGTAAAGACTTCCGCATCTTGGTTTCTGAAATTGCAACCATGATGGCCTATGAAGCAACCCGTGATTTGGAACTGCAAGACGTGTCAATCACTACCCCTTTACAGCAAATGACTGGCAAGGAAATCGCTGGTAAAAAATTAGTGTTAGTCCCCATTTTGCGTGCTGGCTTAGGGATGCTAGACGGGGTGTTAACCCTGTTGCCCTCCGCCCGTGTGGGACACATTGGTTTGGCCCGTGACCACGAAACCCTCCAACCCATCAAGTACTATTACAATATGCCCAAGGAATTGGACAAACGTGACGTGCTGGTGCTAGACCCCATGTTGGCCACTGGTGGCTCCGCTTCTGCCGCCATCGATTTTTTAAAGGCTGACGGCTGCAAACGCATCAAATTACTGTGCGTGCTGGGTGCGCCTGAAGGGGTGGCTCGCATCGAAAAAGACCATCCTGATGTGCAGATTTACATCGCAGAGCTAGACGAACGCCTCAACGAGCATGGCTACATCCTTCCCGGTTTGGGCGATGCTGGTGACCGTATTTTCGCAACCAAATAAAATGACATCCGCAGCGTAGCAGTAAATTTGCTATACTGCGGATTATTTTTTTCAAATAAACCCTGCCTGTTGTTTTATTTTTCGTGTATATTGCTAATTTTTGCAAGTCATCAAGAATATTCTTGCAAAAACCCTTGCAAGTTTTATGGATTTAGTGTAGTATAGCATTAGAGAATAACCTTCTTAGGTTTATATTAAAATACAAGGAGCGTACCATGAAAAAAATTCAAATGACCACCCCTTTGGTGGAAATGGATGGGGACGAAATGACCCGTATCCTCTGGCAAATGATTAAAGACAAGCTGATTTTGCCCTTCGTTGATTTAAAAACTGAGTACTACGATTTAGGTCTCTTGCACCGCAATGAAACCAAAGACCAAGTCACCATTGACTCCGCCCATGCCACTCGCAAGTACGGTGTAGCTGTAAAGTGTGCTACCATTACACCAAACGCACAGCGCATGGTTGAATATCCTGCATTGACCCAAATGTGGAAGTCTCCCAACGGCACCATCCGTTCTATCTTAGATGGCACTGTCTTCCGTGCCCCCATCACCATCGACCCTGTCTCCCCTGTGGTGAAAACTTGGAAAAAGCCCATTACCATTGCCCGTCATGCCTATGGTGACATTTATAAAGCCAAAGAAATTGAAACCACAGAAGCTGGCACTGCAAAACTGATTTTCACAGGCGAAAGTGGCCAAGAAACCGTTTTACAATGCGACCAACTCAACTGCGGCTCTATCTGGCAAGTGTCTCACAACAAAGAAGATTCTATCCGCTCCTTTGCCAAATCCTGCTTCCAATATGCCATCGACACCAAGCAAGATTTGTGGTTCTCCACCAAAGATACCATCGCCAAGATTTATGACGGTGCATTCAAACGTATTTTTGAAGAAGAATTTGTAGGCTACAAAGCCCAATTCGATGCACTGGGTTTGGAATATTTCTACACCTTAATTGACGACGCCGTGGCTCGTGTCATCCGCTCTGAAGGCGGCTACATCTGGGCTTGCAAAAACTACGACGGTGATGTGATGAGCGACATGATCTCCACCGCCTTTGGTTCTCTGGCCATGATGACCTCTGTGTTGGTCTCCCCCGACGGCACCATGGAATTTGAAGCCGCTCACGGCACGGTCACCCGTCACTATTACAAACATTTGAAGGGCGAACAAACCTCCACCAACCCTGTGGCCACCATTTTTGCATGGTCTGGTGCATTGAAGCGCCGCGGCGAATTAGACGGCCTCGCCGATTTGATTGCCTACGGCGAAGCATTAGAATCCGCTTGCTTGGAAACCATGGAAAACGGTACCATGACCAAGGATTTGGTCGGCTTGGTTGAAGCTGATTTCAAGGCCACTGCCGTCAACAGCGAAGAATTCCTCGACGCCATCGCCTCTACTCTCTCTGCCAAATTAGCATAATCTTTCTTTTAACTGGCACCATAGAAACAAGAATTCTATGGTGCCAGTTTTTTCATTTTTTATAGGTGAAATCTCTAAAAATACATTGCAAATCCCTCCATTTGTGGTATAATATGGTTGTTAGTTATAAACACAAAACCGTGGGTGCAATCCCAACGAAAAAGGAGAAGATTATGGCCTTAGAAAGCAAGCCCAATAGCGTCATTGAACAGCTCTCTCAAGATATTACCCTGCCTAAAATGGTAAAGGTACACCAATCCTTTGATACCACCTGTATCCCCAAAGATGAAATTTCCAGCGTGGTGCAAAGTCAACTGGCCAATGAAGCCATTGCCAGCAAAATTCAACCTGGTATGCGCATCGCCATCACCTGCGGTAGCCGTGGCGTCAACAACATTGACACCATGCTCAAAGCCATTGTTGATTTCGTAAAATCCAAAGGCGCTGAGCCCTTTATCTTCCCTGCTATGGGCAGTCACGGCGGCGCCACCGCCCAAGGGCAAATCGATGTTCTCTCCAGCTATCATGTGACCGAGGAAACCATGGGCTGTCCCATTTGTGCCTCTATGGAAACTGTCCACATCGGCACCACTGTAGAAGGTAGCTCTGTCCACATTGACCGCTATGCCCACGAAGCAGACGGCGTGATTCTCTGCGGTCGCATCAAGGCACATACCAGTTTCCGCGGTGCTTACGAAAGTGGCTTGATTAAAATGTCTGTCATCGGTCTTGGCAAACAACACGGCGCTGAGTCTGTCCACTCCACTGGTTTTGAAAATATGGCTCGCGTCATGCCTCAATTTGCCCGTGTTGTTTTTGACAACACCAACATCATCTGTGGTGTGGGTTCTTTGGAAAACGCATACGATGACACCTTTAAAATCATCGGCTTGACCCCCGATGAAATCTGGGCACAAGAACCTGATCTACTCAACGAAGCAAAAAACCGTATGGGTCGTATTTGGATTGACAAAACCGACGTATTGGTGGTAGATAAAATCGGCAAAAACATCTCTGGTGACGGTATGGATCCAAACATCACTGGTACCTTTGCCTGCCCTGATACCGCCTGTGACGGCAAACCCGGCCCCTTGACCGCTCAAAAATGCGTGGTGTTGGACTTGACTGACGAAACACACGGCAATGCCAACGGTGTAGGTTTGGCTGACGTGACAACCAAGCGTCTTGTGGACAAAACCGACGTGGACTTGAGCTATCCCAATGCCGTCACCGCCACTGTGCTCTCCACCATGAAAATCCCCATGTTCACCCACTCTGACATCAGCGCCATCCGTTTGGCTGTGCGCACTTGTAACTGCATTGACCATAAAAATCCTGAAATCATTCGCATCGAAAACTCCAATGATTTGGGTCATATTTGGGTTTCTGCGGCATTGATTCCCCAAGTGGAAGCCCATCCCAATCTGTCTTTGGACGGCAAATTGGAAGACTGGGGCTTTGACGAAAAAGGCAATCTCTGGTAAATTTTATAACACACAACGCCACCCAACTTTGATGGGTGGCGTTTGTTTTTCACATAAGAAAAGGGACGGCATCGCCGTCCCTTTTGCTCTGTGAAATTTGATTTACACTTGTGCCAAATAGCGTTGCAACGTACTACGAACGGCATGGGGACCTGCGATCAACTCTTTAAACATTCCTTGCACTTTATCACTCAAACCAGCTTCCACCAAGTCAATGCCAAAGAGATTGGCATTGGTCAACAGCGGCAACAATTGGTCACCAACAGTTTCTGGTTTTCCGAATGCAATGCCAGAAAGTTGTGCTTGCAAAACATCAAGCATGGGGTCTTGGCTGCAGGTCATAGGTTGACCTTCGTCGTCAATGGCCATCAAATACCGTAAGAATCCAGCCAATACCAAGGGGATAAAGGTCAAAGAACTGGCTTCTAACTCTGGATGATTGTGGTAAGATTTGATGGTTTCACCAAAACGCACAGGCACCTTTTGGCTGGTGTCGGTGGCAATGCGTTGGGGTTCATCAGGGATAAATGGATTGGGGAATCGTTGCTCAATGACTTCTTTGATAAAGGCTTTGGGAGCAATAATTTTAGGGTCAACCACCACAGGCATTCCCTCTTGATAGCCGATGGTTTCAATCAGCTTTTTTAAGTCAGCATCCTTTAACTCCTGCGCAATTCGGGAGTAACCCAGCAGGCAACCATACACCGCCAAAGTGGTGTGCAAGGGGTTGAGACACGTGGTCACTTTCATACGTTCGCTGTCGTTAACCGTTTCACGATTGGTCATATACACGCCAGCCTCTTCCAACGGAGGACGGCCGTTGGGGAAGCTATCTTCAATAACCAGATATTCAGGGATTTCAGCATTGACAAAGGGGGCAATGACACTTTTTTTGCAGGTCAGTAATGGTTGCATCTCTTCCACGCCATCTTTTTCCAACAAATCTGCCACTTCATTGGCAGAGCGAGGGGTGATTTTGTCAATCATAGACCATGGAAATGCCACGTTTTTCTCGTCTTCAATCCATGTCACAAATTCTGGGCTGACAAAACCAGCTTCCTGCCAAGCCTTTGCCACACCTACCAAACTGGCACGGAGTTTTTCCCCGTTGTGAGAGCAGTTATCCATGCTGACCATGGCGATGGGAGCGGCACACGCTTGGAATCGCGCCCACAACATAGCCGTAGAAACACTCATCACTTGGGTACACTGGTCAGGGCCAGCCTTAAAATCTTCAGCTAGTTTAGGCAACACTTCCCCGTCTAAACCCAGTAATGCGTAACCCTTTTCCGTGATGGTATAGGACACCATTTGCAAAGAAGGATTCTCAAAAACAGCTTTCAATTTGGCAAATTCTTCGGTATACATAGGATTAGAGCGCAAGCCCATCCCCAGAGATGCCACAACGCTTTTTTCGATAGAGCCGTCAGCCTTCAGCGCAGCCAGCAATGTCATGCAGTCGTTGGGCACAAACAGCTTTTCATAAATTTCATAACCAGTAGAAGTATCGCAAGCCACGATTCCTTCTTTGACCAAACCTTTTTGCAACAAATCATGATGCAAACGTGCAATAAATCCTCGGAACAAATTCCCAGAACCAAAATGCACCCAAGTGGGTGTTTCTTCCGTTTGCGCCACCATGGCTGGCCAGTCGAATTTCAAAGTTTCAATGTTGGCAGCTTCCCAAGCCGCCGTATCTTGCAAACCAACATAATTGAGTTTCATTTTTTAATCCTCCGTGTGTTATCTTGGGTATTCAACATTATTTCCACTATTTCCAAAGTAAATATATATTTAAAATTAATAAATATTTATTTATTTCTCAGCAAATAAATTTCTAAACATACCAGACCATTGCCCCATTTTCCACGATAATTCATCATATGATTTATCAATTTTTCAGGGTATTTTGTAGAAAATAACCATCCATTTTTATTTAGTTTTTTCAGCTACTTTTTCGCTATATATTTTATAAACCCCTGTAAAATCAGCTTCAAAACGTTAGAACTGTAGATATTTACTTTCAATACTTATACTATAACACATCTCATCAATTTGGTCTAGTGACCAGATGGAAAAAGTGGAAAACACTTTTTGTGCACAACGACAAAATATACCAAAACCAACGGAAAAAGCTTGCTTCACAGCGCCAGCGGTGTATAATATAGTTAACAGGAATTGCCAAGGGTTTTCCCTGTTTTCACCAACCAACTTTACAATCAAAACGGAGGTAAGCACAGGGGTGAACCTGTGTGATTATGTATGAAAAATTTTATGGATAAAGACTTCTTATTGAAGACTGAAACTGCCAAACACCTATTCCACACCTATGCTGAAAATATGCCATTGGTGGACTATCACTGCCATATTGACCCTAAGGAAATTTACGAAAATCGCCGCTTTAGCAACCTCCACGAAGCTTGGCTGGAAGCCGACCACTATAAGTGGCGTTTGATGCGCTCCAACGGTATCGATGAATCCTATATCACTGGTGAGCAAACACCGTTTGACTGCATGAAAAAATATGTGGAAGCACTAGAACCTTCCATCGGCAACCCTCTTTATCACTGGACGAACTTGGAATTGCGCAAATATTTTGGCTATGAGGGTTACCTCTGTTCCGAAACAGTAGATGCAGTTTGGAATCTGGCCAACCGCCAACTACAAGAAGATGAAAATCTCACTGTTCGTGGTTTGATTGCCCAGTCTAAGGTGGCCATGATCGGCACCACTGACGACCCCATTGATTCTTTGGAATGGCACAAGAAATTGGCTGATGACCCCACTTTTACCACCCAAGTCTGCCCTTCTTTCCGTCCTGACAATGCCATCAACATTGGCAAAGCTGGCTTTGTGGCCTACATCGGCAAGCTGGCTGCCAGCGTAGGCAAAGATGCTTTGAATTCTGTGGAAGAAATTTGCGCCGCATTGACCGAACGCTTAGAATTTTTCGTTTCTCTTGGTTGCCGCGCCACTGACCACGGTTTGGATTATATCCCCTACGTGGAATGCACCATGGAACAAGCCAATGCCATTTATCAAAAAGCCATTGCTGGCCAATCCTTGACCAAAGACGAAATCGACGGCTATCAAACTGTGATTATGATGCACTTGGCTCAAAATTACCATCGCCTCGACATTGCCATGCAGCTCCACTATTCCTGCTTGCGTGATATGAACCAAAAACGCTTTGAAGCACTGGGTTCCAACAGTGGTTTTGATATGGTGGGTCAAAATGATTGTATCCACGCCATTGCCAAGTTCCTTTCTGCTCTGGATTACACCAACCAATGCCCCAAAACCATCATTTACTCTCTGGATGCCGGGGATTATGACCGCGTGTGCGCTTTGATTGGCTGTTTCCAAAATAGTGAATTGGCTGGCAAACTGCAACACGGTTCTGGCTGGTGGTTCAACGACACTAAAACTGGCATGGAAGCCCAAATGATTTCCCTTGCTAACCTCAGCATTCTGGGCAACTTTGTGGGCATGCTCACCGACAGCCGCTCTTTCTTGTCTTATGCACGTCACGATTATTTCCGTCGCATTATGTGTAATCTCATTGGCCAATGGGTGGAAGACGGTGAATATCCCAACGACGAAAAAGCACTGCAAAAAATCGTTGAAGGCATTTCCTTCAACAATGCTGCTCGCTATTTCAATCTGTAACTCTAAATCACAAAACGTAAAACGTCTACAGAACCATCGGTTCTTGTAGTGACCCCAATAAGTTAGACTTGATAACGTAGCAGCTGCGGCTGCTACGTTATTTTTATGCAGCGAGATACTTCAGTCTGTATTCTACAGGACTGAAGTAGCCTAGCTTCTGCTTTGTGCGCTTGTTATTGTAATAATCAATGAAGTTTTCTATGGCTAATTTCAATTCATCAAAACTGTAAAACGTATTGCCGTAATAGATTTCTTGCTTGAGAAGACCAAAGAAATTTTCCATCACAGAGTTGTCCAGGCAGTTGCCTTTCCGAGACATGCTTTGGAAGATGCGGTTCTCTTTCAGCGTCCTAGAATAGCGTTTCATTTGGTATGCCCAGCCTCTGTCCGAGTGAAAAGTTCTTCTGAATTTGCAGTCGTTGGTGACCTCGATGGCCTCATTTAACGCAGCCATAATGCCTTCTGCCGATGGTGTTTTGGTAATGCTATAGCTTAAAATTTCGCCGTTAAACATATCCAAGAATGGATCTAAATATAACTTTTTCGTTATCAATTTACCGTTGCTGTCAAATGTGTAATACTTAAACTCAGTGGTATCTGTTGTGATTTTTTGATGCACAATGTTGGTGTTGAATCGTCTTTTGACCCAGTTTTTGCATATTCTGCCCACAATCCCTTTGTAAGACGAGTATTTTCGGCTCTTGCGTGTGTAGGATTTCACTTGCAAACCAAGCTTTTGCACCAGCCGTTGGACTTTCTTTTTGTTGACGTGCCAACCTGCGTTCCTAAGCTCACCCAAAATTCTACGATAGCCAAAATTCTTGTGTTCATCGCGAATTTCAAGGATTTTTTCTTCAATTTCTTTGTCTGGATTTTCCTTGTCAAATCGCTTCTGCCAATACATATAGGTTGCTTTTGGGAACTTTAAAACAGCAAGAATATCTTTTAATTGGAACAATCGCCGGAGGTCGCAGATACTTCTTGCTCTTTGTTCTGTGCGTCTTCTTCCAAGCGCAACCTCCTCAATTCTTTTAAATAGGCAACCTCAATTCGCAACTTTAGATTCTCATCTTCAAGCTGCTTTAAATATGCCCCATGGTCGTCTGTATGGTCTATTTTCTCAGGTTTAGCCATCTTTGGTCGCCGTCCTTTGCTCTTTTCTCGAAGCGCATCAGGACCCACTATGCGGAAGTCATTCACCCAACGGGTAATTAAAGATGGATTATTGATGCCCATCTTCAAAGCCAGTTCCTGATACGATATTTCTGTTGTTAGATATAATTCTACCACAGAAAGCTTAAAATCGAAAGGATAGCTTTTGTTTTGTCTGGAGCGAACCAGTCCATCATCACCAAACTCTTTGTATGACTTGTGCCAGGTTTTTACTGTGGTTAGTGATGGTATACCATATTTCTTCGCTAAAGATTCATATCCGCCTTCCTGGTTTTCGTATGCCATGATTACTTGCTTCTTAAATTCAAAACTGTATTTTGCCATGAAAATACCGACCCCCAATCGTTAGATTTTTAGGTCTAACTTTTGGGGGTCGGTACATTCTGTAGGCGTTTTTCACATCTTACTTAGGCGTATTGGCGGCATCTTCTTTGCTTATTTCCAAATACTGAGCTGGTGGGATACCAAATTGTTTTTTAAATGCACGGAAAAAGCAAGAATAATCCCCAAAACCGCATTGCAAGCAAGCTGATGTGATGGGTATACCTGCTTCCATCAAGGAAATGGTACCCATGAGCCGTTTTTGAATGATGTAATGATACACCGAAATACCCGTCATTTCCTTAAAAAATCGCATGAAATAATACTTACTCAAGTACACTTGCTCGCACAAATCATCCACACGCAAGGGTTTTTCCCAATTTTGTTCGATATAATGATTGATGATTTCAATCATTTGACCTTTTTTCGTATGGCTGCCAATCACCTCATCCTTACTGGGTGCCACTTGACTAAACCGATTTAAAATCACAAATAATTCTACCAAATAGGCTTTATACAACAAATCCGAACCAAATCCATTTTGGTCTTGCACCTCTTGCAACTTCCCCAAAATAAGGCGAATGTTATTACGCTGAGCAGGGTCAAAGCGCAACAAGCCCAAAATTGACTGATGATATAGTGCGCAGAGATCTGTTTCTTCCGAAGACAACTCCTTTAGAATATGAGGTGAAACTCGCAAGACAATCCGCTCATACCGCTGATCATTTTTCTTAAAAATAGGACAGTGGGGTTGATCCACATTGAACAAAAGCACATCCCCAGTGTTCAACTGGAAGAAAGTATTTTGCACCTGATAGGTCACGCTACCAGAGACCAAAAAATAAATCTCATAGAAACTGTGACTGTGAGTGGGATAAAAATTATGGCTTGCAGGGGGAATATCCCCTTTCATTTCATCCAAATAATGATGGATTTCATAATCCGTATCAATATGTTGGGTGACAAACACGCGTTGTTGATGAATTTTTTCTCTCATTTACTACACACTCCATTTGCCGTTGGTTTTGTTGGAAGTCGTATTTGTATTTTCACAGTGTACACCTTTTTCAAACATTTGTCAATTTTTTATAAATCAAACCTTCCCTACTGGGTTTGATTTATAAAAAAACAGCCTCGATTGCAGATTGCAATCGAGGCTGTTTTTGTTGATATTTACGAGTATTTTCCCTTAAAATGCTTCCCAAATGGCAGCACGGGTGAAGGTTTCACCCCCCACGGTCACCGTCATTTTAGGTGCAATGATGGGACGGGTCACAGGGATGATGCCATCAGCAGTGCAGATAATGGTATCTTCGCTCTTGGTGCCAGAAATAGAGGGATTCCAGCAGAAGGCTTGATTTTCTTGAATCACACCGGGTGTGCCAAAGTCCACGCGATAATCGCGAGCCACATACCCGATGGGACCACCTTGATGGTGCTTTTTGAATTGTTCACCATAACCGTGGGCTTCGTAATCCTTGCGTGCGTCTTCCAAGACAGCAGTGAATGCAGTACCAGGACGAGAGTTGAGCATCATGGCACAGTCAATTTCAACATTGGCTTGATATTGGGCAGCCAATTCTGGGGTGACAGGCACAAAGTTCAACAAACGAGTACAGCAGATAATCAAACCCTTATAGCGCATATTGCCGCCCAATTGCACACGTTCACGAATCACCTTATCGGTGGGCACAGGGTGACGATAGTTGTAAATACGTTCATCAGATGCGCACATAGCAGACACAACATCCATACCTTGTTCACGGATACGCTTGACCAAATTACCCACCACTTGATATTCTGTATCGCCGGGGCGTGCTTGAGAAATGGTTTCTTCGATGGCACGAGCCACCAAAGCGCCACCAATTTGATAGCGTTCCACTTCCCCTTCAGTCAAAGAGAACCGTTGCAGTTTCACGTCATTGCCAACGTTGGGACCAATGGCATTGCCATGGTCAAAGCCAATTTTACCAGAGGGTACCAAGCTTTTCAAGGTTTCGCCTTCAAAACTATTTTCATACCAGACAGCGGTATGAATGGGGAAACCCAGTTCTTCTAATTTTTCTTCATCACGCATACGGGCAGCTTCCACGTCGTTGGTGATAGCATAGGTTGCATCACGGGTCACCAGCAAACCACAGTTACCCATTTCACCCAAACCCACATAGCTAATGCCACCAGCGGTGAGCCAAGAAAAGTTATCTTGACGCTTGAGATAAATGGCATCTACATCGTTGCCGTCGAACAGGCTACGTACACGTTGTAGCTTTACTTGAATTTCTTCTTGAATGGTCATAGGAACTCTCCTCATTCTTTTCTCAATAGAATATTTCTTTTTCAGAGCAACTTAAAACAGGTTGCCATCTTGGTCAAACACCATTTCATATGGCTCAGACAAAATCTCAAAGCGTGCATCGTCACGGATTTGTGGCAACAGATTTTCAGACACTTCAATTTCATCTAAACACAGGGTGTTGTGAATACGCACCATCGTCACATCGGCAAAATCAACCAGATTGCTGGTTTTCACACAGGACTTAATGGCTTGCAAATCGTTGGGCAGGGTCATGGGGATTTTCACGCTACCAGTCAAGGTGGCAGTCAAGGTGTTTGGATAGGTTTGAGCAAAGTCAAACTTTTCCACAGCGCGGCGGGTGGTAAAGTCAGCCATACCAATGCCGTTGCCGTTACCCTTAGAAGCCTTGGAAATATCCAGAATGACAACGCGCTTAATCTTAGGACCGCCAGATACCCATTCAGAGTGATAACGCCCCACCACGTTGGTGTCGAAGCCAGAACCACTGATGTTTTTGCCCACTTCGTCAATAATCAAGGTATCCAATTGATCAAAGAACAGATATGCGGCGAAAGATTTCGCTTGATCCAGCAGAGCAGGTTCTTCTTTGGCGATTTCATCTTTGGCCAGCACTTTACAAACAGCCGTGTCATGGAAGGCATTTTCAATCAAACCAATGGCGCACAGCACGTTCAGCTTGGCAATAGACTTGTTGCCAATGTCAGGAATATGGTGTGGCATATGACCAAAGCCCAAGGAGTGGGCAATGTTGGCGCCCTTTTGCTTGCCAAGGCCGATGGTGAACATCTTCATCAGACCAGATTCATATGGCCCACGGAAGCAGACATGGGGCTTAATGCGGTTCATCACAACCAGATGGTCAGCTTCAGCGGCGTATTTATCACACAGTACAGGCAAACCATCGTCAGTGTGGTCAAGTTCCACAGTTTCCATAGTGGCACGGATGGGTGCACCCATTTCTTCTTCCCCGTAGCCCATACCGATGAGCATTTGGGTTTGACCTTCTGCAGTGGCACCAGCATGGCTACCCATAGCAGGCACCAAGAAGGGGTCACCGCCAACTTCTTTAATCAAACGTACCATGGTTTTCACAGCCAAAGGCATATTGGCAATGCCACGGCTCCCACAGGTGATGGCAACGGTGTCGCCAGCCTTGATGGGTGCCAGCAGATTTTTCTCTGCGATTTGGCGGATGATTTCAGCTTCCACATCCACAGCAGGAGGATGTGGTTGAATTTGACGGACTTTTACCATTTTAGGTAATTGAATTGGTTCTAGGAGATTTTCAATGGTACTCCAGCTACCGTTTCCTCCAGTAGTAATCATGCTTTTTGTTCCTCCATTTTAGCTTTGCGTTCCTTCATCAAACTACGGGTTTGCAGAACCACAGACAACACTGCAACAATCAAGAACGCACAAGAAATGGGACGGGTGAACAAGATTGTCCAGTCGTTTTTAGACACCTGCAATGCACGGTTCAAGTTGGTTTCTGCCATGGGCCCCAGAATCAGACCCAAAATCATGGGTGCGCCAGGGAAATGGAATTTCTTCATCAAAAGACCAATGATACCAAAGGCAAACGCAACTGCCACATGGTAAATTTGGTTGGCGATAGAATACGTACCAGCCACGCACAACACCAAAATCACAGGCATCATCACGTTGGTAGGCACACGCAACACATAGTGTGCCACACGGGCAAACAGCAAGCCTACCCCTAGCATCAAGAACTGAATGACAAACATACCAGCAAAGATGGAATACACAATTTCTGGGCTAGAGGTAAAGAGCATAGGACCAGGGGTCACGCCGATGAGCACCAAGGCACCCAACATAACAGAGGTGATAACGTCGCCAGGAACGCCCAAGGTCAACATGGGAATCAATGCACCGCCAGTGGTACCGTTGTTAGACGATTCGCAAGCGGCAATGCCTTCCAAAGAGCCTTCGCCATACAGTTCAGGATGCTTAGACATCTTTTTAGACAGGTTGTAAGCCAAGAAGCAAGAGATGGAGCCGCCTGTGCCGGGGATGATACCAATGAGCACACCCACAACGCCGCCCATACCAGAAACCTTGAAGATATCCTTCAACTCTGCCATGGTGGGAATCATACGGCTGACAGTTTTCTTTTCAGCGTACACATTGGTGGTATCCTTGCTAAGCACTTGAGCGAACACTTCGCTAACAGCAAACACGCCGATGAGCACAGGCAGCAAAGAGAAACCGTTCATCAAATAATGGGAACCAAAGGTGAACCGAGAGGAACCCAAAATGGGGTCAGTACCAAAGGTACCCAAGAAGGCGCCAAACAAACCGCTCAGCAAACCACGACCCACGTTCTTACCAGAAGAAGCAGCAATCAAGGTCAAACCAAAGATTGCCAGAGAGAAATAGTCAGCACCGTTGAATTGCAGTGCTATCTTGCTGAGCTGAGGAGAAATCATCATCAAGCAAACACTACTAATCAAACCGCCGATGAAAGAGCCGATGGCGGCAGTACCGATGGCCTTACCAGCTTCACCCTTTTTAGCCAAGGGGTAGCCGTCTAACAAGGTCGCGGCCGCAGCAGGGGTACCAGGGGTGTTGAGCAAAATAGCAGACACAGAGCCGCCGAACATAGAACCACAGAAAATACCGCAGAGCATAACCAGCGCCATTTGGCTATCCATGGTGTACACCAAAGGAAGCACCAAAATAATACCAATGGAACCAGACAAACCGGGCAATGCGCCGATAACGATGCCTTCTACCACGCCAAAGAGCATATAAAGGAAAGGCATTGGTTGCAATACAAACGCAAACCCAGCTAATAATTCACTAGACATACTTCACTTCCCTCCTTAACCCAGAATGCCAGCAGGCAAAAATACGTAAAACACATTGGTGAAGAGCACATAAATAACAGTGGGGATGATGATGCTTAAAATAATCCCCTTCACATACTTACGATACCCAAAATACAGCATGGTCAAAAACATTAAAATGGGGGTCATAATGGGGAAACCCACTGTTTTCAGCAATGCCACATACACCAAAGATGTGCCCACGGTCAACAGCAAAGGTGCAGATTCTTTCCAGTCAAAGTCGACTTTTTTCACTTTGATGCCACCACGTAAAACCATAACAGTTTGGCTAACACCAAGTAACATAAACAAAATCCCAATGATGCGAGGCCAACCATTGGCACCCAGCCCCAAAGTAGCAGTCAGCAAATCTTGAGACAGCCAATAAATCCAAATCCCAAGAGCGGTGGCGCCCAGAGAAATAATAATATCCGATAGCCCGTAACGTTGTTTCAAAACAATTCCCTCCGTTTTCTATAGTCTTGTAACAGTTTCTTCCGAGCCCTAGGAAAAGCACGACAACGAAAATTATTTTATCGTGTTTTTCCCAGTGCCCATCTTTTTTAGAGTTAAGAAACGCTGGGGACACAGCGTCCCTGTGTCCCCAGCGTCTGTGTATTAGGGTGTGCAGTTTTAAATGTGCAAGATTAGACGTAACGATCGCCGAAGCCGTTATCTACGATAACTTGCATGAAGTTTGCATCTTCTTCAACCAGATAGTCCACGAAGGCATCGGTATCCATGTACATAGCAGAAGCATCCATGTCAGCCATCATTTGGATGAAGGTGGGATCTTCCACGCATTGCTTGAAGATTTCGCTGATTTTTTCTACCAATTCAGCAGGAGTGCCTTCGGGAGCTGCAACGCCACGCCATTGGTCATAAGAGAAGTCATAGCCGTCATCAACAATAGTGCCCACTTCGGGGAAACGAGCCAGTTCGTTGGCGCCGAAGTTGGTCAAGATACGCAGTTCGCCAGCTTCCACGTTGGTCAAGCCAGTGGGAGCATTGCTGGTGATAACATCAACTTCGCTGCTCAGCAAACCAGTCAGAGCGCCAGAAGCACCGCTGAAGGGAATGTGTGCGAATTCAACGCCAGCTTCGATTTCAAACAAAACAGCAGACATATGGTCGCCGCCGCCGATGCCAGCGTTACCAATGGTGATCATGCCGGGGTTTGCAGCTGCGTCAGCTACCAAATCTTCCATGGTTTCCCAAGGAGCATCAGCTTGCACCAGCAAATATTGGGGGCTACCAGACACCATACAAACGGGTTCGAAGGTGAAGGAGTCATAAGCCACTTCAGTCATGTGAATTTTGGTGATGTGAGCGGTGTTGATGTGAATCAGCTCATAACCATCGGGAGTAGCTTCCATGAATTCGGTGCTACCGGTAACGCCAGATGCGCCTTCAACGTTGTTGATGACCAGAGGTTGGCCGTTGGCATAGGTGGGGAACACTTCTGCCAGAGCACGGAACACCACGTCAGCACCGCCGCCTGCGGCCCATTGGACAGTAACTTGAACAGGAGCATTGGGATAATCAGCATAGGGATCTTCTTCGGTGGCAACCTCAGTGGTGGTTGCAGCTTCAGTAGTAGTGGTTTCAGTGGTAGTGGTAGTTGTTTCAGAACTAGAAGAACAACCAGTCATCACCATCATGCTAGCAGCCAGCAAGAATGCAAGAACTTTTTTCATACGTATTTCTCCTCTATAAAATATTTCTTCTTTGTTGCGTACCCTTACGCCTTGTTGTATTCCACCAAGAGTATTCCTTGGCTTGAATCTATAGTACCCGTTCACACAAGAATTGGAAATTGCTAAAATTGCCGTGTACATTGCAAATAATGCCATAGATTACCATACTTTTTAACAAGGTAAATCGTTATAAGTACAATGTGCTTAAATTACGCTTCAAAAGTTGTTTATAATGCCGAACTTGAAAAAATTGACTTTTTCCACATCAAAAAAACAAGCCACTGACAATACCAATGTCATTAAGTTAAGCTATTGAAACGCAAGAACAGCTAATAAAAAATCATCGGAATCTAAAAATGCGCAGGACAAGCAAGCAGATTTTTCAATCTGCTTGCTTGTCCTTATAACGTGGCATTACGCCAAGCGATAGAAAAAAGAGGTGTCGGTTCTGGGGTTCGTGTTGCGTCGCTTGCGTGGGTTTGAGGGCAAATTTCGCATGGGTGTTAGGTTTTTTGCGATGCAGGCTTCAACTTCGGCGACGGGTACATTCTTCCCAAAGAATTTACGACAAATTTGAGTGGCAACAGCGAAATTTATTTGATAAACCCGCTTTCTGGTAACTTTTTTTACAGCAATGCACGAGGTTATCAACTGTGTAAAATTGTATATAATCAACTTGGCGAAGATTTCTTGAAGAAGAAGCTTCGTCTTTTTGCTGTGAAAATACAGCAATCCGACGGTGAATTTCAAAGAGCGGAAGGACGTTTCGATACCCCATCGCTTGGCGTACAAATCCTTGAGGGCAGCAGAATCAAATTCACTTTTATCCAAATTTGTGGCAACCGTTTCGTAAGAATTTTCAGAAAGTTTAAAGCAAACGAGGCGAATATGTAACGGATATGGCTCGATTTTTTCATTTTTCTTTGTTTTGCAGGGTAAAAAATCAAATGGTGAACTATGGGCGATAAATTTCAGGTTTTGATTTTTGGCTTGCGCTGTTTGCTTGCGTGAAATGTGTAGCGTCAGTGAAACGTCAAACTCCTCACCAACAGGCAAAGATAATCCGTGACAAATACCGTTGCGTGAAGCAGAATCCTTCACTCTGACAAGGAATTTTTGCCCTCTTTCTTGCACATGAGCGAAATTATTGTACGATTCGTAGCCTCTATCAGCAATGTAAATGGTGGGTACTTTTGATTGATTACGTGCCACCATGGTGGCAAAGGCCTTGTTTTCACCCTTTTCAACCGTTGCATCCACGTAGGTTTTGCGCAAAATATCGTACATGGCGTTGAGGTGCAAAAGGTTAAAAGGCTTGGAGTCATTGGCCTTTTGATGGTAAGAATCCACTTCCTTTGGGTTGGTGGGAACGTGCAAACTAGAGCCATCCACAGCCAAAAGGCGGTAGCCACGGTGGGTGATGGGTTGGTTTGTTTCGGCAACAAATTGGTGGAATAAATCCTCGAAGGCAGTTGATTTGATTTTGTTTCGTTGTTGCACAAAAGCGGATACTGTAGGTGAGGATGAATGTATGCCGAATTGTTCGGATAATTCCCCATATAGTGTTTTTCCTGTGAGAGATAAGGTTGTTTCAATTACTTTTTCAAATGGTAACTTCCTATTTCGGGTGAAGTCTTTTTCTGGATTTTCAGCATATTTTACAGCGTTTTGCGAAAGGGCTTTTATGGATTTTTTTAGTGTTCTTTTTATGTTTTTTGTTGTGAATGTCATGTGTGCATCTCCTTTGTTATCAGCGTTATGCTCAATAACAAGGGTCGCCTTCATTGACTTTGGTCAATGAAGGCGACCGCACATTTTTTTGTAATTGTCAAGCTTTTTTTAAAAGGTTCTGGGTGTTTTTCTTGTAGCACCCAGGCTTATCTTAATGACATTGCGTTTTGTACACCCCTTTTTTCTCAAATTAATATCCAAATTCTTGAAAATGTGGTATACTAAACATACCCCCACACCCATCCTAACACAAAAGGAGATGGTTTCATGACAGCCCAACGCAAAGAACAGCTCATCGCATTTTGCCAGCAATTGCTTCAAATCAAAAGCTACAGTGGCGAAGAACAGGGTGTAGCAGATGCCCTCACCGCCTTTGCCAACGCCCACAACTTCACCCACGTGCACATCGACCGCTACGGCAATTGCATTTGCCACATCAAAGGCAACAAAGAAGGCCCCGCCATTTTATTCGATGGTCACATGGACACGGTTCCCGTACCCGATGCCACCCTCTGGACACACCCACCCTTTGCCGCTGAGATTGAAGATGGCAAGCTATACGGTCGTGGCGCTTCAGACATGAAAGGCGCTCTATCGGCCATGATGATGGCCGCCGCTTGCTATGTCCAAGATTGCAAAGGCGCGTTTGCTGGAGATATTTATGTCGCTGGCGTGGTGCACGAGGAATGCTTTGAAGGGGTCGCCGCCCGGGAAATCAGCGCCTATGTACGTCCTGATTATGTCATTATCGGCGAAGCCTCTGGGCTAAACTTAAAAATCGGACAACGTGGGCGCGGTGAATTGGTCGTGGAAACCTTCGGTGTGCCCGCCCACTCTGCAAACCCTGAAAAAGGCGTCAATGCGGTTTATAAAATGACCCAGTTGATACAGACGATTCAACTCCTTCCCCTTCCCCATCATCGTGTGCTTGGTGATGGCATTTTAGAATTGACTGACATCAAATCCACGCCCTATCCCGGTGCCTCCGTGGTGCCCAGCTATTGCCGCGCCACCTATGACCGCCGCTTACTGGTCGGTGAAACTCCAGAGAGTGTTTTGGCGCCGCTACAGGCTTTGTTGAAAACAAGGATGGCATCTGACCCCACTTTACAAGCCAAGGTTTCTTTTGCCACAGGCACAGAGCAATGCTACACTGGAGAACCTATCACAGGCCAACGTTTTTTCCCAGCATGGCTGTATGACAAGGATGATCCCTTTGTCCAAACCGTATACCAAGGGCTCACCCACGCAGGCTTCACCCCCAGCATCACCCAATATAATTTCTGCACCAATGGGAGCCACTATGCTGGCGAGGCAAACATCCCCACCATCGGCCTTGGCCCCTCAGAAGAAAGTCTCGCCCATACCATCGATGAATACATTACACTATCTCAGCTAGAAGGCGCTTGTCAATGTTACTATGCCGTTTTGAAAACATTACTACAATAATCGCCTTCGTCGATGAAAAATAATAAAATGGGTGCAAATACACTTGCTATAAATGGGACTTTTATTATGATAACAACATCTAAAAGGAGGATATTTTATGGTATATCAATGTAGCATTTGTCAATATATTTTTGACGAAGAAAAAGAAGGCAAACCCTTATCCGAAATTGGGGTGTGTCCTCTCTGTAAACAGCCCTTAGACAAATTCCACCCCATCCAACCAGAACCTCCCAAAGAAGCGCCAGCACGCAACTTAGCCTATGGCGAATTTGCCCGTCAAGATGCTTCCGAGCGATATATGGCTGAAATTCACCAAATCGCCGCCTCTGGGCACTCTCTTCATGCCGCCATGAGCACCAAAATGCCCATGCCAAGTTGGGATGATATTCTCCTATTGGGTGCACAACTCTGTCCTCCACCACTGGACGACCATGCCCCTGTCAACACCCAAACCGTCATTGGCAAGCACGCCAAAAAGCCCATGGTTTTAGATAGCCCTGTCTATATCTCCCATATGTCCTTTGGCGCCCTCTCTAAAGAAATCAAAGTGGCCTTAGCCAAAGGTTCTGCTATGGCCAAAACCGCTATGTGTAGCGGTGAAGGTGGTATTTTGCCTGAAGAAAAGGCCGCCTCTTACAAATATATCTTTGAATATGTGCCCAATAAATATGGTGCCACACCAGAAAATTTCATGGCCGCTGATGCCATTGAAATCAAAATCGGCCAAGGCACAAAACCCGGTATGGGCGGTCATTTGCCCGGTGAAAAGGTCACTGCCGACATTGCTACCCTCCGTGGTAAACCCCAAGGGCAAGATGTGCAAAGCCCCTCTAAATTCCCTGAACTAAACTCCAAAGAAGATTTAAAATCCATGGTAGAGTATCTGCGAGACGTGTCACAAGGCCGCCCCATTGGTATCAAAATTGCCGCTGGACATATCGAACAAGATTTGGCCTATTGTGTGTACGCAAGCCCTGATTTTGTCACCATTGATGGCCGCGGCGGTGCCACTGGGTCTAGTCCCTTGTTTTTACGGGAATCTACCTCTGTACCCACCATTTATGCCCTTCACCGCGCCAGAGCGTATCTTGACAGTGTGGGCTCCGACATCCAATTGGTGATCACAGGTGGTCTGCGTGTGTCCTCTGATTTCGCAAAGGCCATTGCCATGGGTGCCGATGCTGTGGCCATTGCGTCGTCGGCCTTGATTGCCGCCGCTTGCCAGCAATACCGCATTTGTGGTTCTGGTGGCTGCCCTGTGGGTATCGCCACCCAAGACCCAGACTTGCGCCAACGACTCAAAGAAGACGTTGCTGCCCAACGGGTATACAATTTCTTACGTGTTTCCAATGAGGAATTGAAAACCTTTGCCCGTATTACAGGCCACAGTGATGTGCATCAGCTTTCACTTTCAGATTTGTGCACCTTAAGCCGTGACATCGTCGACTATACCGCCATCCCTCACCCATAAGTTTATACAAAAATCCCCTAGTTTTCATAAAACAGATGAAAACTAGGGGATTTCTACGCTAAAATATAGTTGTTTTATAGCTTCAATTTTCCTTGGGCATGGGTGGCAATGGCTTTTGTCAAAAGGCTCATCATTTTAATGCCCACTGCAGAAATCACTACCAATTGGTTTTGTTCCAATGGCTCAGACCAAGGCAAAAGTTGCAGATTGTTGCCAACTGTGCTAATTTCCATGTCACCTCGGTCGGTTTTCACGAACCCCTTCATCCGATAGGTGTGGGGCAACAACTCTGCCAAAAACAGCTCTAACGCCTCGTAAGACATGATCTCTGTGCCCTTTGCCACAAAACAAGCTGGACGATTGGCAAAGGTATTGGTGGTAGGACGGCTGTCAAGGGTTGGCACATGGAGTTGAGATACCACTTGCTCAATATCCACGCTACAATGGTTTGTGACATAAATGGTGGCATGGTCATTGATTTCTTCCACCCGTTCAAAGACGGCTTGCAACTGCTCTTCGTCCACCAAATCAGCTTTGTTGACAATAACAGCACCTGAAAACTCCAGTTGAGAGGTAATGGCTGGTAAGACTTCTATCAAATCTAAAAACGATTGTCCATCCACCACACAGATAGACCCCTTGTAATCATAAGGATTGAGCACTTTGTGAGCGATCCCGTTTAAAATTTGTTGCATACTAGAGGGATCAGCCAAGCCAGAGGCTTCGATGAACACATAGTCCAAATCACGCAGCGTCATCTGAATCAGACTATCCACAAATTTATCCTTAATGCAGGCACAGAAAATAGATCCATTAGACAGCTCGGCCATTTGCACACCTTCTTGGGTCAAAAGTGCTCCATCTACATTAATTTCGCCAAATTCATTGACAATCACACCAATTTTATATGTTTTGTACGTGTCAATAATTTGCTTAACTAGAGTGGTTTTCCCAGCACCTAAAAATCCTGTTGCTAAAATAAGTTGAATCATAAGAACTCCCTTTCTTTCTTGGTAATCCCAGTATACTACAAACGTATTAGAATTTCAATCATAAACCAAGGATGATCACATTTATCATAACACGGTAGAAAAACGGTAGAAATTTATCCCCACGGGGGAGTTTGACTAGTCTCGCAAGGGGAGTACGAGGGGGCGAATCCCCTTCGTGTCAAATCAATTTACCCCTACCGAAATCGCAACATTTATAGGATAAAACAAGGCTTATTAACATGAAAAATCTCAAAATCACCACAGGCAAATACACTCGAATCAAAAAAAAGAACGACCAAAGGCGACTACTGATAAGGGTAAAATGAAAATTATCCGATTTTAGAGTTGCAAAGAGAAAAAAGTATTCGTACCATGAATATTGGTGCGAATACTTTTTTTCGTGCTTTATTTAGAAAGGCTCATTGCTAAAAATTCATACCCTTTACTTGTTAATCGTTTTTGCGTTTCAACCGTTAAATATTTAGCATAATTGGAACGAGTGCCTGTAGAAAAAGACTTAATAAATCCTGCTATATAACATTTTTTCCTACTGCTAATCATCAGATCTATGAAGTCTTGTTCTGAAATTGTAGGCGTTTTTGCATTCTTAATGTACAATTCTTTGATTTTACTGTAATATCCTCTGAGAAAATCCTCTCTATCAGATTGAGCAAGTTTTATCTGAAAATAATTAGCAGCAGTTTGAATTTGATTTATAATATCTCTTGCTCCTGCACCACTGAAACTTGTCTTATTATGCATGTAATATATTTTTTCATCATCAAAAAATATTGCATCAGCTATTTCTATATTACTTTCTAAGATGGTGTGTGCGACAAGAACGTTTGGATTATCATAAAGAGACTGATTGTATTGATCTTCAGTGCTTTTTGTATCAAGCAAATTGAATGATTTTGCTATTTCGGATATATTTGACTCTATATTTTTTACATATGACGCAAATTCATCTTTGAGTTGATCTTCGTATTTAGCATCAATTACATACCATGTACCGTTGAATAAAAAGCAAGGTATATTATTCGCTCCAAAGTCAATATGCCCTTGTATTGAATTAAAAAGTGAAATTCTATACAAAATAACATTTCCTACATTGTCATAAGTTTCTATTGAATATTTTTTCAACATTCGAGTTAAAGAGCTTATCGTAAGTCCATATCTGCTTTGTTTTACCTTTTCTATAACATCTTTAAAGAGTATAGGTTCGCTTTGCTCGATCAATTTTTCCCCTGCTTGTTCATCAATAAGGCAATACGTAGAGGCATTTAGATAATAACTTTGATAGTCGTCACCAACTAAAATAAAATTATTGTAGTCTTCATTAAGTATTGCTTCAATCAAAGAAGAAAATAAATCAGTGTTTTTAAAACCTTTCTTTTTAGCTAAAACAAGGTAGTTCATAACAAAATTATCCTTACTTTTTTCAAGTGTTACAATTCGACTAAGAACTTTTTTTAGTTGTGAAAGAGAAATAGGTCGTCTAATAACAATAGAGTCTTTATTAAGAATATTCACTTTTTTGTTTTCAGATTCATTGTCATCGAAATAAATACCTAGCTTTTCGGCTATTTCTTTAGTTGCTTCAACACCTAATTGCCTGAAGATATTGCTCATATCTCGTTCTAAGCTAAAGCTTGTTGGTTTTCTGTTGGCATGTTGTGACGAGGATTGGTTGCCTGTTAGACTATTCTGATTAATCTGTTTTATTACCGTACTATCTTTTTCAAAAATTTTGGGTAAAAGGTAAATCCCAAAGTTTTTCTCAGCAAATTTTGTTATATAATTGCTACCATAACCACCTGTCATAGCGAATAAGTTCTCTTCTATTTGATATAACAAAACATATGAAACATTAGAATTCGTTAAGGAGTTAATATGTAAAATATTCTTTTGAGAATTATCGCATGTGCTTTTCTCTATTAATAAGTTGGCCATATCTTGCCAACTTGGATCATGAACAGTTTTAAAAACAACCCCGAAAAATCCGTCAAAATCAATTTTACTATAAATTGATTTTGGTTTTTTGTTTAATAGCCTAACAATACTGTTGACAAGAGCATTGATTGTCTTTTCCACATATGGTTTATTTGTTTTATCCTCTTTGAGTTGAAAAACATTTTCAACTTCTTCAAAGTTTATTTTATATATACTATATTGAGTTTCGCCAGTTTGATTTGTTGCAGACATCACATTCTCCTCCTCATAAAATTTTATGGAAACTATGAAAATGCTTTATTTTAAAAAGTTTGATATGCTATTAGAAATATACCAGAACATGACAGGGGGAATGGCATTACCAAGCGCTCTATATTGAGCGGACTCACTTTCGACCAAATGGAAAGCCTCAGGGAAAGATTGAATACGAGCCACCTCTCTAGGGGTAAATCGTCTGTACTTCCCGTCGATTTTCAACACTGGGTCAGTGCTATTCAAAGAAACTTTTGCTAAGTGTGCACCCACAGTATTGCAAGGTTTGGTTACGTCCTGTGCACGGCCCTTATTCATCGTCTCTCGCTTCTTCATCATACCTGCAACGGCCTTTTCACTGAAGAAATATTTGTCAGCAACCACATCTTCGAGCACCTCCTGTAAGGCAACATAGCTATCATCAGCGGACATAAAACCATCCGGAATATTAAATCGAATATTCAAATCTTTTCTGAATCCTACGATGATGACCCTCTCTCTTTTTTGTGGCACACCAAAATTGACAGAATTCAGCAGTTTGTAACTGACATCGTAGCCGCTATCCTCAAACTCTTTGATAATAAGAGGGAATGCGTCCTTGCCATTCGCAGACAAGATACCTTTCACATTTTCGGCAATAAAACATTTGGGTTGCTTATCCCTCAACACTCGGCACATCTCGAAAAAGAGCTTGCCTCTATCGTCTTTCACGCCCAATCGTTTGGGATTTTGTGCAACAATGGAAAAGGATTGACAGGGGAATCCACCTGTCAAAATATCAAAGTCAGGAAGTTCCTCTGATTTGATTTCTCTAATATCTCTATCGTCTGGCTTGATTCCAAAGTTTTTCTCGAAAATACTGCAAGCTGTTGGTTCGATGTCATTTGCGTAGACAATCTCCATATTGTTCGCTTCGTAGTGTTTCCCTAAAAACTCAAAATCTCCCAATAGTCCCACATCTGTACCACCACAGCCACAG
Source organism: Bengtsoniella intestinalis (assembly GCF_039719005.1). Classification (GTDB taxonomy): domain Bacteria; phylum Bacillota; class Clostridia; order Oscillospirales; family Oscillospiraceae; genus Oscillibacter; species Oscillibacter intestinalis. The sequence goes on from NZ_CP133584.1 coordinate 449,531, forward strand.
AACAGAGAGGCTACTCTTAATTTGCCCATGATAATAACTCCTCATAATACCCCAATGTTTTGGTGTCAAACGTGATTTCAGCTCCATCTCTAGGAATCATGTCTATCAAATCACGTTTGTACAGCCCAACGGGATCTTGCATAATAAATAGTTTCTTGTCTTGCTTGCTAATAGCGAGCCGGTAAATAAAATATCTGTCTCTGCTTGTATTTGCTGTATTCCACTCATTGGGGGTCAGATGAATTTTGGTGAAGTGCAATGGTTTCATACTAATCGTTGTTTTTACTTCGATATATCGTTTTAGTTCATCTAGTTCTACCGACTGAATATCATATCCAACAGCAAACTGGGTAGGTATTTTTTTAATCAAGTGTATCAAATCACTTCGGCCACCAACCTTTACTCGCTGGCACTCATGACCGTATACCATGCCCTCACCCATATCGCCAATATCCTTAGTCGATGTGATAGCATCTGTATCTAGCTTGTCCTCAAAAGCCTCTAGGCTTTGTTGTCTGAGCTGTTCATATTCTTCATCATCTTGTGCGATGAATGCCAAAATATCTGTAGCAAAATCAGTAGAACCCAAATCTTGATTTACATACTCAGCCCATGCCAAATTACAAGCATTGATTTCATCTAAAGTTGCTGCTCGATTGGCAATCATACGGTCATAACCTTTAAACCACTCAGCCGAATTGATAAACTTCAAAATCATTTCGTTCTCTAGGGTGTTGAGATAATAACTTCTGCTATCATAAGTAGTCAGTAAGTTGGCAATCTCCATATAATCTAGAATATCACCCGCATACCGAATGACATCGCCTGTCATATCATATTCGATTGCATCATTTCGGTTATCTTTAATACGTTTCCAAGTATCCACGGCATCTTCTTGATCTCTGACGCAACGCAAATCATTTAGAACACAATGGCAGATTTCACCCTTGGTTATACCAACTCGTTTTCCCTCAATTTCTTCTGCCTTTTTTAGCAACTTGAGAATAAATTTCGCTGGCTTAAAATGAACACCTTGCTCTATCAAGACTTTGTTTTCGTGTGCCTTAATATGAGCTCCCGGATACTGAAACGTATATAGAAACTTTTTGAATCCCTCAACTAAATCTTCCGATTTGTATAACTCTATTGCACGTTCGCCCGGTCTGCAAACCCCTTCATCATTTATGATAAAGCCAAATAAGGAGGATATTTCCGTTCTCCAATTATGTATCGTTTTAGGAGTCTTAGTGATATTTCCGGGATACTGATAAATTGCTTCATCCAGTTTTTCGTTGAACTCTTTTTTGGACAGAGCTGGTAGCTTCGAAATTTCACCCGCCATATATAAGAGGACATTTTCAATATCGTTCTTAAATCTCGGGCGAACATGGTGGATACGAATATAATATGCTTCAGGCACCTGATACATAGCTTTAGTCCTCCTTCAAATATGGAAGTAACTTCTCCGCAATTCGTTGTGCCATAAGTGGTGGCACTGCATTTCCTACCTGTCGAAATTGTTGAGTCTTATTTCCCAAAAACAAAAAGTCATCAGGAAAAGATTGTAGTCGTGCACTTTCTCGCACTGTTGGAACACGATTATACTTGTAGTGAAAGTGATGTCTATGCCCGGTATCTATGGTAGGCGATGGCTTTTGACTATTAAACCGAGTCCATGCGACATGGAAATTTCTAGATTCCTTATACTCGTCAGGTAAATCTTTGTAATTGCCACCATCGGGCACAAGAGAAATTATGTGCTTTATTTTATCCGAGTGCGCTGCTGCAATATGGTTTTTGACTTGCAATGTATTTTTGCGCATGAGTGCTTGATATTCATTTTGGGGTGCTACGCTATATGCCATAGTATCTTCCCCTAGTTCGCTTTCCAATGCTGGTAAATCTGATAGTGCCATTTCACAGGTAACCATATCACCAAGCGCTTCGGGGAATGAGAATACGTCCTCTCTGAGCCCCACAAAGACAACTCTTTTCCGATTCTGCGGCACACCATGCTCCGAAGCAAGCATGATTTGAAAATTCACCTTATACCCCATTGCCGTGAGCTTCTCAATAATAGACTCCTTGATTTCTCCTTTGAATAGCGAGACTAATCCCGGAACATTTTCAATCACAAACGCCCGTGGTTTTATTTCTTCAACCAGACGAATGTAAGAGAGGTATAGCTTATTTCTAGGATCATCAAACTTGCGTGGCCCTGATAACGACATCCCCTGACAAGGAGGGCCGCCCACAATGACGTCTATTTTCTGATCTCCGATTAGCTTTTTTATCTGATCTCCATAGGTGATTTCTGTAATATCTCCGCATATTGTTTTGGAGCCTGCGTGATTTAATTCAAAAGTTTTGAGTGCCATCGCATCATTGTCGATGCCCAACAAAACATTATATCCTGCTTTTTCAAAACCGTAAGACAATCCGCCACATCCGCAGAAAAAATCAATTACATTTAGTTTGCTCATTCTGTTACCTTATCCTCTTTTTTTCTGTTATCTAACGGCTTTTCAGCTGTGCTTGGAATGGCCCAATTCTCTCCTAATTTAAATACACCCTCAATTCTACCTTGTGAACAGAGAATTTGAACTCTACGTTGTGATATATTCCATTTTTTAGCCGCTTGACTAGCTGTTATATAACCCAAAATTTTCACCTCGAATTTGATTTATTAATTTAATTATATTCTACGGGGCGAATAATGTCAAGAAATTCTATTGCTATTGCCATATAGCTATTCCATCCCTCTTATGGTATTGTGTTCCTTAACAAAAACCAAAGGAGGGACACAAATGGCAAACTATACTATCGAACGGTTCTACAACAGCGACAAGTACAATATTCATGGCGAAACATTCAAAGATTATTGGCTCAACCATCAGCACTGTGATCCAGCTGACGAAACTCACATCATCTTAACGCTAACCGTCAAGCACACAGTCTTGCAAACTTTAAATTTAATCAAAAACAGGGATACCATTTCAGAAGTCGAATCTGAGTTGGTATCCCTGTTGTCATGTCTGGAGGGTCACGATGGAAACACTAAATAAATTGTTTAAGGATTTTTACAAACCAAGTCTTCAAGTAGGATTGAACGCAGAAATTGAGCATAATCATAAAGAGCTAATCCAAACCCTTTCAAAAGCGGACAGAAGAAAAGTTTTGAAAATCATAGACAACCTAATGATGATTACCGCACTACAAACCGAAGAAAGTTTTATCTGTGGCTTGCATTTAGGTCTTAGCATTACAACTGAATTAAAATATTACAACCAAGGTGGCTATGCTTCGGACTCAACTGAAGTGCAGCCACCTTTTGGTATGGATAAATCAGACGATACAATTTAATTACTTACACCTGCATAAGACCATTACGAAAGCACTGACTGAAAAGTCGGTGTTTTTTTCTGTTAATTTTCATTTCATGTCATAAAAAACGCATTTTCATTGCCAATATAGTGTAGGAGAAAAAATATTTCTACAAATAGACTTGAAAAATGGCTTGGAAGTGAGGAAGTAAGTGAGAGGATATTTTTTCAAAACTGGTTGACGAAAAGATATTCTCGTTGCCAATGAAGTAGAGGAAAAATCAAAGGAGGACATACATGAAAAAATTTAACACCATAACCACAGCAGAACTTTATGCAAAGCACATTGAACGCACACCATTCATTGTCGAAGAACTATTACCACGAGGACTAACTATCCTCGGTGGACTTGGAAAAGTCGGCAAGTCTTGGTTTTCCTTTTGGCTTGCGATGCAGGTTGCAAAAGGCGAACCGATATGGAATTTCAAAACCACAAAAGGCACAACTCTCTACTTGGCATTTGAAGATAACGAAGAACGTCTGCAGGACAGGCTATTTATGCTCAGTGATGAAATCGAAAACGCACCACCGAACGCTCATCTCTGCATCGAAATCTCTAAGATGGGTGGTGAGCTTGAAAGTAGGATTAGAAATTTTATAACCGATCACCCTGACACCAACTTAATTATTATCGACACACTACAAAAGGTTCGTGGCAACATTGAGAGCAATTATATTTCTGATTATGAGGACATCACCATTCTGAAAAATCTCGCTGACGAATTTAAAATCGCAATCGTACTGGTACATCATCTGCGAAAGCAAAAGGACAGTGACATCTTCAACCAAATTACTGGTAGCACTGGTCTACAAGGTGCAGCCGATACCATGATGGTCATTGAGCAAACCAAACGTGGTGAAGATTTTGCTACTTTTCATTTGACTGGTAGAGATGTTAAAAGCAGAGAACTTGAACTCGAACGTGGCGAAGATAATATTTGGCTTTTGCTTTCTGACAGTCTGCATGAGCTGAACATCAAAGATAAAAAGTTTGTTGATGCGATTAAAAATCTGATGGCTGGCGTAAATTTCTGGTCAACAAATCCCACAGAATTATCGACCCTTGTAAGTGAACACAGTGGTGATTATTATTCCAACAAAATGATTACCAAAGTTCTTCGTAGACTTGCCAAAAGCCTTGAAAACCTTGATATTTACTGCAATATCCGTAAGTCTAACGGTTATCGAATTATTGATATCTCAAAGTCTAGTGGCGAAAGTGGCGATAAAAATAGGCTCCTAAACTAATCGCCCTATCGCCCCTGTGAGCCGATTGTTTCCCCTGTGTGGGACTTTAATGCTAGAGGTAGCATGGTTACACCAAAAGGTCAAGATTAGGCCGAAAACGCCGATCTCTTACAGTCGTAATAAATTGTAAAACGCTAGGAAAATCGGGGAGTAAATTACTATTATTCTAGTGCAGGAGAAAGAGAGGTGCTGTAAACGCTCCTCTCGGTTCACTTCGGACGGCGATGCCGACCGAAAAACCACGGAAACAAGCCACTTTCAAGGTGAGAGCGATAGTAAGGCATCAACTGTTTTAGGTGCTGTAAATTGGCACTTTTGGTGTACTAGGTGCTGTGAAGTTGAAAAACTCTAGCGTTTACGCAGTTTCTTAGGTGCTGTAATGGGTGCTGAAAAGCAAAACACACAGGAATTTGTAGAAGAACAGGAACAAGATTTTACAATGACAATGTATTAAGGGGAATCATTATTGAGAAAATTTTACAAAGACTTGCAACTAGATCCAAACGAAGTATTTGATCCATATCTAACAACACCATCATACAAGGCGGCAAATGGCACAGTAGCAATTCGAGATGGAGAAAAGCTTGTCACATACAGACAGCAAAAAGTCGGCGACAGAGTGTATATCGTAGCAAATCAGTTTAATATTGGTGATACCATTTCAGTGGAAAAAGCACTTGAAAACGCTTTAGATTTAATGTTAGAAAACAGCGATTTTATTTCAATAAATCAGTAGACTTTAAAACCGATTTGGAGTATTGTTGTGTTGCAATCTCTAAATCGGTTTGACTACGGAAAGGAGATAACAATGTCAAGCCCTAAAATTACCGCACTATATTGCAGACTTTCTCGTGACGATAACAACGAGGGTGACTCAAACAGTATCGTAAACCAAAAGAAAATTCTTGAAAAATATGCAGAAGAAAAAGGATTTCTAAACACTAAATTTTATGTTGACGATGGATATTCTGGTGTAAACTTCGACCGACCTGCCTTTGAAAATATGTTAGCAGATATTGAAAATAGGCTTGTGGCAGTAGTCATTACCAAAGACTTATCAAGACTTGGGCGAAATCAACTCCATACTGGATTATTTATAGAAGAACGATTTCCAAAATTTGATGTGAGATACATTGCCATAAATGATAATATTGATACACTTTACGAGGCGAGTAATGAGCTAATGCCATTTAAAAATCTGTTCAACGAATGGCACGTGCGTGACACCAGCAGAAAAATTCGTAATGTCAATAAAGCCAAAGCTTTGCGTGGTGAAAGACTTTCCACAAGAGCTCCCTATGGATATTACAAAAATCCTGAAAATAGCAATGAGCTTTTAATCGAAGATGAAACTGCACCTATTGTTGAAAGAATATTTGCAATGTCGGTAGCTGGCAGAGGTCCCGCACAAATAGCAACTCAGTTAAAGGAAGAAAAAATATTAACTGCAACAGCCTACGCTTATCAGAAATATGGTATCAGTCATTCTGGGCTCAATATGGAAAAACCATATAATTGGTGTCCAGAAGCCATCATGATGATATTAGAAAATCCTGTTTATTTAGGTCATACAATCAACATGAGATATGGCACAAAATCCTATAAGGATAAGAAAAAGTTTGAAAAGCCTAAAGATGAGTGGTTGGTTTTTGAGAATACTCATCAAGCGATTGTCACCCAAGAAGTTTTTGATATTGTACAAGAAGGGCGAAAAAATAAACGTCGCAGAAATAATATGGGTGAGCAAAATATGTTTTCTGGACTTGTGTATTGTGCTGATTGTGATAAAACAATGGTGGTACACCGCGGGAAATCCATCGACCCATCTAAACAGAACTTCACCTGCAGGACTTATAAGAAAGATGGAAAGGAAGCCTGCTCCGCTCATTATGTTCTGGAACAAGCTATCTATGAAACTGTGCTTACAAGTATTCGAGAAATAACTGCTATGGCAAGACGTGATCCCAAAGGATTTGCTGAAAGGATACAGCAAAGACAGTCAAAAGAATTGAGTGCAGAGATTAAAAGACTAGAAAAAGAGCTGTCTGCAATGAAAAAACGAAACACTGAACTTGATGTAGTGTTTCGTAGAATGTATGAAGATATGTCACTTGGCAGGGTTACAGAGGAACAATTTAGATTGCTTTCTGATAGTTACTCAGATGAAAAAAGTGAACTAAAAAAAGCAATTCCCCAAACAGAAGAACTGCTTCAATCTAAAAAAGATAGTATTAGTGATGTGGCAAAATTCATTGAGCTTGCCAACAGATTTACAAATCTTGAGATTTTAACGCCAGAAATTTTAAGAACTTTTGTTAAGAAAATAAAAATTTATGAGAAACAAGAAAAGCATAAGCGAAACGCAAAACAGATGATTTATACCGAGTTTAGGTATATCCACTAAAAATAGGACAAATGCAAAGCAGACAGCCGAAGCTGTCTGCAATACATACACCGTTTTAGAAATTACCCCTAAAGGTAATCGCCTAAAGGTCGTTCTTTTTTTATGGTTCGAGTGACAGGATTTGAACCTGCGGCCTCTTGACCCCCAGTCAAGCGCGATACCAAGCTTCGCCACACCCGAATATTTTCTTTGCTGAAATCAGCTTGTTTATAATACCATAGCCTTCAACAAATTGCAAGTGTTTTTTGCAAAAAACTTAAACTTTTTATAAAAACAGGGTGTTAAGTGCTTTACCTTAACACCCTGTTTCCTAAAATCATCCAATTAAATGCGAGCCACACCGCTGTCGTGGGCAGCTTTGAACACGGCTGCTGCCACAGCATCCTTCACACGAGGGTCGAATGCGGCAGGAATGATGTACTCAGCATTCATTTCTTCCGCTGTAATCAAGTCTGCCAAGGCGCTAGCGGCGGCAATTTTCATAGCGTCATTGATGTCACTGGCACGGGCATCCAAAGCACCACGGAAGATGCCTGGGAAGGCCAACACATTGTTAATCTGGTTGGGATAGTCACTGCGACCAGTGGCCATGACAGCCACACCTGCTTCTTTTGCCACTTCTGGGAAAATTTCAGGGGTGGGGTTGGCGCAGGCAAAAATAATCGCATTTTCTGCCATGGTGGCAGCCATTTCTTTGGTGACAGAACCGGGGGCCGACACACCGATGAGCACATCAGCACCAGCCAACACGTCAGCCAAAGAACCTGCCTTCTTATCCAAATTGGTGACAGCGGCGATTTCATCTTTCACCCAGTTCATCCCAGTTTCACGGCCTGCATACACAGCGCCAGTACGGTCACACAGAGTAATGGCAGGATAACCGTCCGCCAACAGCAACTTGGTGATGGAGATAGCGGCGGCGCCAGCACCATTGATGACAATGCGCACGTCCTCCTTCTTCTTCCCCACCACTTTCAAAGCATTCCGCAAGCCAGCCAAAGTAATGACAGCAGTGCCATGTTGGTCATCATGGAAAATGGGGATGTCGCACTTTTCCTTCAATTGCTTTTCAATCTCAAAGCAACGAGGGGCAGAAATATCCTCCAAGTTGACCCCGCCAAAGGAGCCAGAGAGCAGATAGACAGTGTTGACGATGTCTTCCACAGACTTAGACTTGATACACAGAGGGATGGAGTCCACGTCACCAAAGGCTTTGAACAGCACAGACTTCCCTTCCATTACAGGCATACTGGCTTCGGGGCCAATGTCACCCAAGCCCAGCACGGCGGTGCCATCAGACACCACCGCCACCGTGTTCCAGCGACGGGTCAGTTCATAGCTCAAATCGGGATTTTTTTGAATTTCCAAGCAGGGCTGTGCCACACCGGGGGTATAGGCCAAAGATAGGGCTTCGCGGTTGTCCACACTGGCGCGAGGGGTCATTTCCAGCTTGCCCTTCCATTCATAATGCTTTTCTAACGAAACTTTTGCATAATCCATTTTGGTATGCTCCTCTCAATTATCTGGGTTATTAATGCGTAGCAAATTAGCCGGGAGGCCACGTCATATCACGACCACCCAACACATGAAAATGCAGGTGGAATACACTTTGACCCGCACTCTCGCCGATGTTAGACACCACACGATAGCTTTCCAAACCCAATTCCTTGCTCACCTTGGCGATAACAGCCAACAGGTGACCAGCAATGGCGCTGTTTTCCTCAGTCACTTCGCTGACAGCACCGATGTGTGCCTTGGGAATCACCAAAAAGTGGGTAGGCGCCTGGGGTGCAATGTCATGAAAGGCGATACAAACATCGTCTTCATACACTTTGTTCACAGGGATATCCCCTGCTGCCATTTTGCAAAATAAACAATCCATATGGTTCTCCTTTACAAATTTTTATAAAAGGAACGGGACGTCGAGGACGCCGCCCCCTACAATACATTGCATTTTATGGGTAACGGTGGGGGCAAGCCCCCCCTACGATAATTTCGTAGGGACGACCTGCGGTCACCCGTTCCCACAAATACATAAAACGTCATTTATTGTGTAAATGTTTTTAACTTTACAACCCTTATAAACCCAGCTTTTCTGCCACAAAATCATCGACACAAGCCAGAGCATCGTCCACCTTCAAGGGATTGGTGCCACCGCCCATGGCACTGTCGGGCTTGCCGCCGCCTTTACCGCCACAAACGGCACTGACGGTGCGTACCAAGTCACCAGCTTTGATGCCCTTGGCCACGGCACCCTTGCCACACACGGCCACAAAGGTCACCTTATCGCCATTGACAGCAGCGAGCACTGCCACGATGTTTTCGTTTTTATCACGGAAGAAGTCACCCATTTGACGCAGAGCGTTGGGCTCAACACCGCCACGGTTGTTGGTGATGACTTGCAAGTCGCCCACCGTTTTGGCAGACAGTAAGAATTGTTGTGCTTCGCCCAGTGCGGCCTTTTGCTTCATTTGCTCCAAGGTGGTGCGCATTTGCTTCATTTCAGCCATTTGTTGCTCTGCCTTGGCTGCTAAATCACCAGGATTGGTTTTCAGCACTTCAGCAACATGGAACAACAAGCCTTGGTTTTGGTTCATCACAGCCAGAGATTGCTTACCAACAGTGGCTTCAATACGGCGGACACCAGAGGCCACGGAGGCTTCGGATTTGATACGGAAGGGGCCGATTTTAGCGGTGTTATCCAAGTGGGTACCACCGCAGAATTCCATGGAGAAGTCGCCCATAGACACCACACGGACGTTGGCACCATATTTTTCGCCAAACATAGCCACAGCGCCCAATTTCTTGGCTTCTTCGATGGGCAGTTCTTGGGTATTGACGGTCATGCCGTCCAAAATGGCATCGTTGACACGGCGGTCAATCTCCACCAATTCATCAGGGGTGATAGCACTAAAGTGGGTAAAGTCGAAGCGCAGACGGTCAGGTTCTACCAGAGAGCCTGCTTGGTGAACGTGGTCGCCCAACACATCGCTGAGCACCTTGCCCAACACATGGGTGCCGCTGTGGGCACGCATGATGGCCTTGCGCCGTTCCACATCGATGGAAGCGGTGACGGCATCGCCAGTTTTGAAGCTACCTGCAGACACCACACCAGTATGCAAGTATTTGCCAGCCTTATCCTTGCGGACATCGGTGACGGTGAAGACGCTATCACCCAGAGCGATGGTGCCGTGGTCACCCACTTGACCGCCCATTTCAGCGTACATGGGGGTCTTATCCAGCACCAACATAGCTTCCACGCCAGAGACCACTTCTTGGCGCACTTCCCCGTCGGCCACCATAGCCAACACGGTTGCGTCATCTACATATTTGTCATACCCAGTGAAGGCGGTAGGAGTGGAATCCAACCCCAAATCAATGCCAGCCCAAGCGGTATCGCCCAGTGCTTCACGAGCCTTACGGGCACGGACACGTTGGGCTTCCATGTGGGCATCGAAGCCAGCACGGTCTAATGTCATGGATTGTTCTTCCACCATTTCGATGGTCAAATCGATGGGGAAACCAAAGGTATCGTAGAGTTTGAAGGCGTCAGCGCCATCAAATTCGGTTTTGCCAGCTGCTTTGTGAGCAGACATCATTTCGTCGAAAATGCCCATGCCACCGTCGATGGTCTTGGCAAAGTTTTCTTCTTCGGTGCGGATGACCTTGGTGATATAGCCTTCTTTTTCCACCAAATCGCCATAAGCGGTTTTGTTTTCCGTCACAACAGTGGGGATGATTTTAAATAAGAACCCTTCATTCACGCCCAAGAGCTTGCCATGACGGGCGGCACGGCGCAACAGACGGCGGAGCACGTAGCCACGGCCTTCGTTGGAGGGCAGGACGCCATCGGCAATCATCATCACGCTAGAGCGGATGTGGTCAGTGATGACACGGAGGGACACGTCAGTTTTGGCATCAGATTTATAGGTGGCACCGGTCAATTCGGTGACCTTATTGGTGATATTCATAACGGTGTCCACTTCAAACAAGGAGCCAACCCCTTGGACAACGCAGGCCAGACGTTCTAGACCCATGCCAGTGTCAATGTTCTTGCTGGCCATTTCGCTGTAGTTGCCCTCACCATCGTTAATGAATTGGGTGAACACGTTGTTCCACACTTCGATATAGCGGTCGCATTCGCAACCCACCATGCAGTTGGGGTTGTCGCAACCATATTCCACGCCACGGTCGTAATACACTTCGGAGCAAGGGCCACAGGGGCCAGCGCCATGTTCCCAGAAGTTATCAGCCTTGCCCAAACGGACAATTTTTTCAGCAGGGATACCCATTTGCTTGGTCCAGATTTCAAAGGCTTCGTCGTCGTTTTCGTAGATGGAGGGGTACAGACGGTCAGCGTCCAAACCCACCACTTCTGTCAAAAATTCCCAACAGAAAGGAATGGCTTCGGTTTTGAAGTAATCCCCAAAGGAGAAGTTGCCCAGCATTTCAAAGTAGGTGCCGTGGCGGTCGGTTTTGCCGATGTTTTCAATATCGCCAGTGCGGATGCACTTTTGGCAGGTACACACACGGTCACGAGGGGGTTCTTCTTCACGGGTGAACCATGTTTTCATAGGTGCCATACCAGAGTTAATCAGCAGCAAAGAGGGGTCGTTGTGAGGCAGCAAGGAAAAACTGGGAAGACGCAGGTGGCCTTTACTTTCAAAGTAGGCCAGAAACATTTCTCTCAATTCATTGAGGCCGTATTGTTTTTGTGACATAAAATTCTCCTTTAGATACTCTATTTTATTCTTATTTTCGTTTTTTATGGGTTTTTCTCACAGGTTTAGTTGCGTGAGTGCCTTGCTTAGGTTGCGTTTTTTGGTGGCGTATTTTGAAAATGTGCATCCACAGCAATTGTAACACCACCATAACGCCAGTTAAAAGCAGCACCAGTTGTATTGGTGTAAGCGGCTTAAAATAGGCAACCCAGTATTCGCCTTGCTCTGTTGCAAGCATTTGTTGCAAACACAGATAGGACGACACCACCGTAATCAGATTGCCGCCAATGATGATTTCTGGGCAGTGGTTTTTCATACACGCCCAGCACAAAATTGCCATATCCACCACCATAAATCCGTAGAGCCACAAGGTATTCAGCTCTCGATCACCATACATGGCCAAAAAAGCAAATGGCACCCAATAGGCAATCAACAGCAGCGTGCGAAGAACCGGTCTTTTCATCTTCTTCCCTCCTAATAACAAAAAAACACCCCGCCCACTACAATAGGGGCGAAGCGTTGCTTCACGGTACCACCCTAATTATCCTTGCAAGCAAGAACATCTTAGCCATCTAGTAACGGTGATGAACCGTGTCATTCCTCATGACCTGCTCACAAGTGGCGCGCAATGGGTTTACAAGGGGCTTCCACCGCTCCCCTCTCGCTAAAGGTAAACTTGTCACTGCTTGGCTTGTTCATCGCATTTCACACTACTACTATTATATCCGAAATTTCCCCATTGTCAACGATAAAATGGGTTATTTTTTCACTCGTTCCTCATTCATGCCTTTTTTCAGCACACAAACGCCGTCTTTGTCGCATTTACCACAGCCCATACAGTGGCTAGGACCGCCCTTATCACGGTTCACCATAACCCAAAAATAAGTGGTTACACCAAAAACAATCGCCAAAATCAACCAACCCATGACAGACCCCCCTTTTATTAATATAGTTACCATACCACAGTTCCCTTCTTTTTACAGTTGCAGATGCAACTTTTATAAAGAAACTTTGTAAGTTTTAGGAAAACACTCGTCAACATGGAAAATGTATGCTATACTACTATAAAATAAACTTTCTCACAAGAGGTGAACACTGTGCATTTTTTTGCCCACTTAAAAACCGTCAATCGCCACCGCCGTTTGGTAAGCAAAAACTGTTTTCGTCTCGGCCTCTACTGGCAGGGATTGACCCATGATTTGTCTAAATATAGCCCCATTGAGTTTATGGTGGGAGCTCACTATTTTCAGGGTGACCACAGTCCCAACGATGAACAGCGCAGGCGCGAAGGATACAGCGAAGCTTGGTTGCACCACAAAGGACGCAACCGCCATCACTTTGAATATTGGACAGATTACGTCAAAAACAAAGGCATTCAACCTGTGGAGATGCCCGTGAAATACGTGGCTGAAATGATTTGTGACCGCATTGCCGCCAGCCGTGTGTACCGTGGTGAGGCCTATAGTGACGGCGATCCATATGCCTTTTTCATCCGTGCCAAAGACCACGCTTTGATGCACGAGAACACCTTTGCATTGCTAGAAGAACTACTGATTATGCTACGAGACAAGGGTGAAACCGAAACCCTCAACTACATCCGCAAACACCTTTTATAAGCCCTAACATTGATCATAAAACAAAATTTCAGGAGGATCGACCCATGGTACGAGTTGTTGCAAAAAAGAAAGTGGCGAAAGAAAAACACGCTGAATTTTTGGCCATTGCCAGCGAAATGGTGGCATTGACACGGAAAGAAGACGGCTGCATTGAGTACACCATCAACACTTGCAAACAAGACGAAAACCTACTGGTTTTCTTAGAAGCTTGGGAAAGCCAAGCCCATTTGGACGCCCACATGCAAACAGAGCACTTCAAAACAATTGGCCCCAAGTACAATGCCTTTTGCGACAGCAGTGAGCTGATGATTATGGAAGACGCCTACCAATAACACACCAAATAGCAACACCGCCTGCCGATTTTCGGCAGGCGGTGTGTTTATTTTATTGGGCTTGTTCTTCTCGCTTTTTGTTGCGCAGAAAGAGCACACAGTCTGTGGTAACCATGGTAATGTTAATTACATACAAATAGAGTACAAGGTCTGGATTATAAAGGATTTTATTGATAATCCCGCAGATATAGCCCAAAATAATCACCAATAAAAAGGGGAAACTTTTGCCTTTTGTGGACTTAGATGTAATGGATTTGTAGATGGACAACGGCCACGCCGCCCCAAAACACAGTAACATCCCTGCTTCAAAAATACTCATACTTCTCTCTCCTAAACGTATTTAAAAATCTTCTAAATCAATGTCATTCATCCGCTTGTGCTCGGCAACCTTTTGCCGTTTCAAATATCGGTCAATGAAATAAATTCCATACAAAATCGCCATCCAAACCAAGGCGTAAATCCCAAAGAAAACAGCAAACGCACCCACAACCAAGGGAAAATACAATGCGGTTTTTTCCATGTTTCGTTTGCAGAAAAACACCTCTAAACAAATGGTAATCAAGGGAATCATCAATACAAACACCACCAATGAAAATAAAATTTTCATTCTGCACCACCTTCCTTTTTATAGGCGCGAATCAGCACCTTTGCCGTGTCTAAGTCGATTTTTTCATCCACCGTCAAGCGCTTAATCAGAGCAATATAAGGCTGCTCTGTCTGCTCTTGGGCAATCTTAATCTTTTGAATCAATCGGTCAAGCCGCAATCGCACTGTGGGATAGGTGACGCCATAGACGCCAGCCACTTCCTTCAGCGACCCTGAGGCCAGCACAAAGCGCTTGATAAAGGCCACATCCTCTTCCTCCAAATGGGTCATCCATTCTGGCAACATTTCCATATATAGCCCCCCTTTTCTTCAAGTTATCCTCAGTATAAACTTAAAGAATATAAAAGTCAAGTTTAATTTTATTAAACTTTGCATAAAATCATTCTCCACGCATACACTAGCATGGGTGATGAAATGAACACATTTAAAAAGCATTGGAAACTCTATCTTCTTTCCATTTTAGGCGCACTGCTCATTGGTGCACTGGGTAGCATGGCCACCCAAAGTGGCATGGCGGTTTATGACCAAGCGGCGAAGCCACCATTGACACCACCAGACTGGGTTTTTCCAGTGGTTTGGAGCGTGCTCTATACCCTGATGGGCATCAGTTTTGGGCGTATTTTCCTCACAGACAACCAAAACAAGGGGCAAGCGTTTAAGCTTTACACCTTGCAATTAGCAGGCAATTTTATCTGGACAGTGCTGTTTTTCGGGCTCCACGCCTATGGGTTGGCTTTCCTCTGGCTGGTGGCGCTGTGGCTGGTGATTGCTCTGATGGCACTCACCTTCTACCGCATGGATTCTGTGGCTGGATTGCTCCAAATCCCTTACCTATTGTGGGTTGGCTTTGCAGGGTATTTGAACTTGATGATCGCTCTGCTCAATCGGTGAAAAGGCAGAAGAAGCGGCGGGGGCAAGCCCCCGCCCTACATATATGTATGCTCGTTTTTTACACTTTTTTCATGTGCTTGCCTGCCGATTTCAGCATCAGCTTTTTCTTGCCAGTGTCTGCCTTTTCAAAGGCCACTTCAATCAGCGCGTCTCCACCCATAGACTGGACAGACAGCACCATGCCACGACCAAAGGCGGTATGCTCCACCATATCCCCTTGAGAAAGCTTCATCATCGGGGTTGCGTTGGCACTGGCACTACCCAAGCCACCACTGGTACGATTGACACGGCCAGACGCCACCACGCCACCACTTTGCATGGCGCGGGTGGCCGCACCACCTTGGGCAAAACCGCCCACATCGTCCCATTCACTGGCAACACGGGGCTCTGCCTTGCTGAGCCATTGGTAATTATCCTCGGGAATTTCATTCAAAAATCGCGATGTTGGGTTGGCAGACGTGCGCCCATAAAGCATCCGTTGACGGCAGTTGGTCAGAGTGAGCGTCACCTTGGCGCGGGTCATGGCCACATAGCACAGGCGACGTTCCTCTTCCAATTCTTCCTCTTGATATAAGGCGCTAGAACCGGGGAAAATCCCATCTTCTAGTCCCAACACATACACGTTGGGAAATTCCAACCCCTTGGCACTGTGAATGGTCATCATGGTGACGTAATTATCCCCAGCATCCACGCTGTCCAAATCGGTGTACAAAGCGATTTCATTCAAGAATCCAGATAGGGTGGCATCCTCTGGCATTTGCTCTAAAAAGCCCACGATATTGGACTTCAGTTCTTCCACGTTTTCAATGCGACCACGGCTTTCCATGTCGTTTTTATCCTGCAAGGCTTTCACATAACCAGAGCGCTCACACACCTCTTCATAGAAGGCTTCTAGCTCCATTTCCCGTGCAGACTTGCGCAGTCCATCAATCAAGTCAGCCATCTTCAAAAGCTTGTTACAAGGGGTTTTTAGCTCAGGAAACAGGTCAGCATTGCGCAAAACCTCGTAAAGGGAAATCCCTTGACTGTCCGCTATAGACTGGACTTTGTCCATGGTGGTACCCCCAATGCCACGGGCTGGGGTGTTGACAATTCGACGCAGACGCAAATCGTCCATAGGATTGTTCACCACCGCCAAATACGCCAGCATATCCTTCACTTCAGCACGGTCGAAGAACTTGGTGCCCCCCACCACTTTATAGGGAATGCCGTTGCGTTTGAGGGCATATTCCATGGCGTTGGACTGGGCATTCATGCGGTACAACACAGCGGACTCACGGAAATTACGCCCACGGTTCACCCCCATGAGAATTTCCCCCGCCACGTAGTTGGCCTCATCAGATTCGTTGAAGGTGGTCTTAATGGTAATCAAATCCCCTGCCCCGTTTTGGGTCCATAGGGTTTTGTCTTTTTGCCCCAAATTGTGTTTGATGACCGCATTAGCCCCATCCAAAATATGTTGGGTTGAGCGATAATTTTGCTCTAACAAAATCACACGACTCTGCTTATATTGCTTTTCAAAGCTTAAAATATTCTCAATATTGGCACCACGGAAACGGTAAATACTCTGGTTGTCATCGCCGACAACACACAGGTTTTTCCGCCCACCTGCCAAGAGGGATGTCAGCAGATATTGCAGGTGATTGGTATCTTGGTATTCGTCCACCAATACATAGCGGAACTTGGTTTGATAATAATCCAGCACCTCACGGTTTTGTTGTAGTAGCGTGACGGTATGATAAATAATATCATCAAAATCCAGTGCATTGGCCGAACGGAGTTTATCGGCATACTTGGTGTAAATCTTGGCGATACGAGCCTTTTTCCAATCCCCATCCTCTGTATTATAGGCGGCAAATTGGGCTGGAGACTCGTAACGGTCTTTGGCATGGCTGATGGTAGAGAGCACCTCACGGGGGGTGAACACCTTGTCGTCAAGGTTCATTTCCTTGATGATATCTTTGAGCACACGCTTGCTGTCGTCACTGTCGTAAATGGTAAAATCTTTGTCAAAACCTACCTTATCAATGTCACGACGCAACATCCGCACACAGCAAGAGTGGAAGGTCGCCGCCCAGACATCGTTGCCGCGACTGCCCAGTCGTGCCACCAGACGCTCTTTCAACTCTCCTGCCGCCTTGTTGGTAAAGGTGATGGCCAACACTTCCCAAGGTGCCGCAGGATGAACGCCACACAAGTGTCGCACCATGGCTTTATCATGCTCGGTAGGGGCATCTGGATAGGCTTCCAAAAATGCCAGCTCCTCCTCCCCCACGCCATCGGGCAATTCCAAACTGTCACTGCCATCACCGTAGGTCAGCAAATTATACACACGCTGAATGAGCACCGTGGTCTTACCGCTGCCTGCCCCTGCCAGCAACAACAATGGTCCACGGGTGGTCATGACAGCCTCACGCTGTCTAGGGTTTAAGGTTAAAAAATCACGTTCAATCACAGCCCGTCTGGCTGTGATAAATCGTTGTTGAAACTCTGTCATAGGTAAATCCTTCCATTAAATAAACGATAAAATAGCAAACCAAATCGGTGGAATAAACAGCGCTGGTAAGCTGTTTATGGCACGCATATTTTTCAACTGCAAAATACTGATGCCCGATGCCAAAATCAAAAATCCACCGATGATAGAAACCTCCGTCATCAGCTCTGTAGATAAAAAGGGTTGTAACTGTTCCGCCAACAGGTAAATACTCCCCTGCCAACAAAACAACACCACCGCTGAGAGGGCAATGCCAATGCCATACGTGGTAGCCAGCACCATAGAGGTGATCAAATCCAAGGTGGCATTGGTAAATAAGTAGGTATGATTATTGTTGAGGGCGCTTTCGATAGGCCCTAAAATAGAAAAAGTGCCTATACAAAAAAGCATAATGGCAGTGGACAACCCCTGCCCCAAATCCGACTTGGCATACCGCTTCACCAACCCATCAAAACGGGTATCCAGCGACAACGCTGCACCGATGACGCTCCCCAGTGCTAAACTAATGATAAAGAGCACTGGCTGGGTGCTGTTTGGCATATTATTCGTCACTGCATTAAGCCCCAAGCCGATGGAGGCCAAGCCCATTGCATTATACAAACTGGTTTGATATTTCTCAGGCATCCCCTTGCGAATCAAACTCCCTGTGGTGCTCCCCAATAAAATAGCCCCCACATTGGTAAATGTTCCAATCATAGTACACGCTCCTACCTCTATTTATTATTTATTATAGGGGAAAGAAGGCCAACGGTCAAGCCAAAGTATTGAAAACCTTATACCTTACTTCTCCAATTTAAAGGAATTTGTTATATTTAATACAAACTTAATTCACTTTACCTATTGCGCAAAACAATGTATACTAGGTACTATGTATAACATGGCTTACTATTGGTTTAAGCTGAAATTCAAGCAAAAGGAGAGAGCTTTATGGAATATTCCAACCTATTTGTCACCGCTATGGGGATTGGCACTGTGTTTTTTGCACTGACCAGTTTGGTTATCTTGACCAAAATCATGAGTGCCATCATTGGCAAGCAAGCCGCACCTGCCCCTGTGGCTGTCCCCCCTGTGGCCGCTGCCCCTTCCGCTGCACCTGTAGCGAAAGATCCTGCGATGATGGCTGCCATTTCCGCCGCACTGGCTGAAGAACTAGGCACCGACATTGCGGCATTGCGCATCCATTCTATTAAACGTATTTAATGTATAAAGAAAGGTAAAATAAATCATGAACGCTTATAAAGTTACCGTCAACGGTGTTGCATACGAAGTCACTGTGGAGGCTATGACCTCCATCCCCACCACCCCTGCTGCCGCTCCCATCGCTGCTGCTGCACCTGCCGCCGCTCCTGCTCCTGCTAGCGCTGGCACCCAAGTGACCTCTCCCATGCCCGGCACCATTCTCTCCTGCTCCCTGACCGCTGGCACTGCCGTGAAAAAAGGCCAAGTGCTGATGATTTTGGAAGCCATGAAAATGGAAAACGAAATCATGTGCCCCCAAGATGGCACTGTCACCTCCGTCAACGTGAACGCAGGCACTGCCGTGGAATCTGGCACTTTGCTGTGCGTCATCGGTTAATGCGAGGGCGATAAAATGGATGCAATTTTAGAATTTCTACAGGGTACTGGCTTTGCCATGATGACCCAAGGCGAGACTTGGAAGTGTGGCGTGATGATTCTCATCGCCTTCCTGTTGCTGTATCTTGCCATCGTGAAAAAGTTTGAACCCCTGCTGTTGGTGCCCATCGCTTTTGGTGTTTTGCTAACCAACCTGCCTGGTGGCGAAATGTACCACGAACTGCTGTTTGCTGGCGGTCACATCCACTGGGATCTGTTTGCTGGCGACCCCATCACCGCTGAGTTTTTAGCCGAAATGGCAGAGTCTGGTGTGGCAGAAACCCTGCTGTCCAGTGTCTCTGTTGGCGATGTCATCTCTGTTGGTGTGGTGGACGTGCTGTACTTAGGTGTAAAACTGGGCATCTACCCCTGCCTCATCTTCGTGGGCGTAGGCGCTATGACCGACTTTGGCCCCTTGATTGCCAACCCCATCAGCTTGCTGGTGGGCTCTGCCGCACAAATCGGCATTTTCATGACCTACGTGGGTTGCCGTCTGGTGGACTCTCTGGGTCTGGTGTCTTTCACTGCCGCACAGGCTGCCGCCATTGGTATCATCGGTGGTGCCGACGGCCCTACCTCCATTTTGGGCGCCTCTGTCATGGCACCTGAACTGCTGGGTCCCATCGCCATTGCCGCTTACTCTTACATGGCTCTGGTGCCTGTCATTCAGCCCCCCATCATGCGTGCATTGACCACCAAGGAAGAACGCCAAATCGTCATGCGTCCTCTCCGTGTGGTCACCAAAAAAGAAAAAATCATCTTCCCCATCATGGTCACCGCCTTCATTTCCCTGCTGGTGCCCACTGCCACCCCTTTGATTGGCTGTTTGATGCTGGGTAACCTGTTCCGCGAAAGCGGTGTGACTGAACGCTTGAGCAAAACCGCTCAAAACGAAATGGTGAACATCGTCACCATCTTCTTGGGCATCTCCGTGGGTGCCACTGCCACTGGCGCATCCTTCCTGTCCGGGCAAACCATCGCCATTATGTGCATGGGTGTTGTGGCCTTCGGCTGTGGCTCCGCTGGCGGTATTTTGCTGGTGAAGTTCATGAACCTGTTCTTGAAGGAAAAGCTGAACCCCCTGATTGGTTCTGCTGGTGTGTCCGCTGTGCCAATGGCCGCCCGTGTGTCTCAAGTGGAAGGCCAAAAGGCCAACCCCTCTAACTTCCTGCTGATGCACGCAATGGGCCCCAACGTGGCTGGCGTCATCGGTTCTGGCATCGCCGCTGGCGTTTTGATGACCATGTTCGGTTAATTCAGAAAGAGGTGCAATTACTATGGAATTTCTATCAAATACCCCTTTAAAAATCACCGATACCATTTTGCGTGACGCACACCAATCCCAAGCCGCAACCCGTATGCGTCTTGCCGATATGTTGCCTGCCTGCGAATCTTTGGATGAAATCGGCTTCCACAGCGTGGAATGCTGGGGCGGTGCCACGTTCGACTCCTGCCTGCGTTTCTTAGACGAAGACCCTTGGGTGCGTCTGCGAGAAATCCGCAAGGCCATGCCCAACACCAAGCTACAAATGCTGTTGCGTGGGCAAAATCTGCTGGGTTACAAGCACTATGCCGACGACGTGGTGGATGCCTTCTGTGGCAAGGCCATCGACAACGGCATGGACATCATCCGTGTGTTTGATGCCTTGAACGACACCCGCAACTTGGAACAATCCATCAAGTCCATCAAGAAACACGGTGGTTTGGTGGAAGCCGCCCTGTCTTACACCACCTCTCCCATCCACAACGAAGACTCCTTCGTGAAGCTGGCAAAAGAGTTGGAACAAATGGGCGCTGACTACATCTGCATCAAGGACATGGCAAACTTGCTGTTGCCCTTGGACGCTTACACTTTGGTGAAGCGTTTGAAGGAAACCACTTCCCTGCCCATCCATCTCCACACCCACAACACCAGTGGTACTGGCGACATGGTGTATCTGATGGCGGCTTATGCTGGCGTGGACATCGTGGACACTGCATTGAGCCCCTTCGCTGGCGGTACCGCCCAACCTGCAACCGAATCCTTGGTGGCAACTTTGGCTGGCTCCGTCCGTGACACTGGCTTGGATTTGGACAAATTGAAAGTCCCTGCCGACTACTTCCGCCCCATTGCCGCCAAGTTGGAACAAGAAGGTTCTTTGGACCCTGCTGTCCGTATGGTGGATGCCAACGCACTGATTTATCAAGTGCCCGGCGGTATGCTGAGCAACTTGATGAGCCAACTGAAACAAGCTGGCAAGTCTGACCAACTGCGAGACGTGTTGGAAGAAGTGCCCCGTGTCCGTGAAGACTTTGGCTTCCCCCCACTGGTGACACCTTCTAGCCAAATCGTTGGTACACAAGCTGTTTTGAACGTGATTATGGGTGAACGCTACAAGCAATTCACCAAGGAATCCCGTGCTGTTTTGCGTGGCGAATACGGTCGTCTCGACGGCGTTGTCAACCCCGACGTGCTGGCAAAAGCAGGCATCGCACCAGAAGATGTGATCACCTGCCGTCCTGCTGATTTGTTGGAACCAGAACTGGAAAAGTACCGCACCGAATTCAAAGACTTGGCAAAGTCTGACGAAGACGTGCTGAGCTTGGCTCTGTTCCCCACCGTAGCTCCCAAATTCCTAGCAAAATGCGACGCACCCCCCAAGCCTGCCATCCGTGAGCTGTACGTGGAAGATTTGACCTGATAAATTGAATAAAAAATCCCAATTATACTTAACGAGATCCAAACGCTCACACCTAATGTAGGGGCGGGGTTCCATCCCCGCCCGTCGTCAGAAGATACTGGTATCTTATCAAGGGGAAGGGGGTGGCCCCCTCCCCTACGAATACCCTACAAGCCCCGTTATCTACTATTGGGATAATAAAAACCCCCTGTTTGCATTGCAAACAGGGGGTTTTTCATTCAGTGTTATTCTTCAATCAACTCACGACCCATGAGCACGCCCATAGCAGAGGCCATCATCAGGCCACGGGTCCAGCCAGAGGAGTCGCCCAAGCAGTGCAGGCCTTGGATGTTGGTGTTAAACGCTGTGTCCATTTTCACGCGGTTGCTGTAGAACTTCAATTCTGGAGAATACAGCAAGGTTTCGGTGGACGCAAAACCGGGCACCACTTGATCCATGGCTTGGATAAAGCCGATGATATTCATCATGGCACGATAAGGCATAGCCGCAGTGATGTCGCCAGCCACCACGTCAGGCAGGGTATGGCGAATGTTGGATTGTGCCAATTCCTTTTGCCAAGTACGCTTACCGTCGATGATGTCACCGAAGCGTTGCACCATGATTTGACCGTTGCCCAACATATTGGTCAACTCACCCACTTTTTTTGCATAGGCAATGGGTTGGTTGAAGGGCGTGGAGAAGTTGTGGGAGCACAAAATGGCAAGGTTGGTGTTGTTGGACTTCAAGTCCTTATAAGAGTGACCATTGACCACCGCCAAATCGTTGTCGTAGTTTTCTTGGCTGACAAACCCACCAGGATTTTGGCAGAAAGTACGCACCTTATTTTTAAAAGGTTGTGGGTATCCAACCAATTTGGATTCGTACAACACACGGTTGACTTCTTCCATGATTTCATTACGGACTTCCACACGGACACCAATATCAACGGTGCCTGGGGCATGGGCAATATTGTGCTCTTCGCACACATCTTCCAGCCAGTCAGCCCCACGGCGACCAGCGGCCACCACAGTATGTCCAGCATACACTTCCATGCTCGTGCGCCCGTCGGTCATGGTGATCCCCTTGCAGGTTTCGTCGTCCATAATCAAATTGGCACATTCATACCCAAAGAGGATTTCAACCCCATTGTTTTGCAGGTATTTTTCAATGGCAAGGTAGATTTCTTGGGCTTTTTCTGTGCCCATGTGACGGATGGGGCAATCCACCAGCTTCAAGCCAGCTTGAATGGCGCGCTTGCGAATGGCCTTGCGTTCTTCTTCAAATTCCAAGCCTTCAATATGGGTGTCTGCGCCAAATTCCAAATAGATTTTATCAGTGTAATCGATGGTTTCTTGGGCTTTTTCCTCTCCGATGAGCATTGGCAAATCTCCGCCCACTTCATAGCTCAAAGACAGCTTGCCATCAGAGAAGGCACCTGCTCCAGAAAAGCCTGTGGTGATATGACAGGGCTTACAGCCCACGCACTTGTTGGTAATATGCTTCGGACAGCGACGATTTTCAATGCTTTGTCCTTTTTCAATCATTAAAATGGTTTGTTTGGTACCCAGCTTCACCATTTCTAAGGCGGTAAAAATACCAGCAGGGCCAGCGCCCACAATGACAACATCAACTTGTTTCATACACTTCTCCTTATTTATAAACCTGATAGCTCTACCCCATGACGCACCAAGGAGTAGGCAGGAACTTGTTTTGGTAATTGCAGATGAAATAGCATTTGTGGGTTGCGCACCATATCCACCTTATCCCCTTTTTGCGTCACCAATTCGGTGACGGTCATAGCAAAGGGCTTTGTGTCTGGACCCACGATTTCAAGGGTCTCACCAAGGCAAATTTTATTCCGCAAAGATAGGGTTGCCCACCCATTTTCATCACATTCAGTGACAAGGGCTACCACTTGCCAGTCCCTCATATAACGGGAATTTTCCAAGTATTGCTGTGGGTCACCATAGAAAAACCCTGTGGAGTAATGACGATGACTCACATGGTCAATCTCGTCTCGCCAAATGGGGTCAATGGGACGCCCTGC
Organism: Bengtsoniella intestinalis; assembly: GCF_039719005.1. Taxonomy (GTDB): domain Bacteria; phylum Bacillota; class Clostridia; order Oscillospirales; family Oscillospiraceae; genus Oscillibacter; species Oscillibacter intestinalis. The sequence goes on from NZ_CP133584.1 coordinate 473,547, forward strand.
TGCCACATCATCTAAACAGTGGCGATAGGCATTGGTGATAATGGCGGCATAATAAGACGACTTGGCACGGCCTTCAATCTTCAAACTAGACAGACCAACATCTAACAAATCAGGTAAATGGTCAATCATGCACAAATCTTTGGAGTTCATGATATAGGTGCCTTTTTCATCCTCCACAATGGGGAAATATTCATTGGGTCGCTTTTCTTCCACCAGCGCATATTCGTAACGGCAAGGCTGGGCGCAAGCACCGCGGTTGGAGTCTCGCCCTGTCATATAGCTAGAGAGCAGGCACCGCCCAGAATAGCTGACGCACATGGCGCCATGGACAAAGGATTCGATTTCCAAGTCTTTTGGGGTTTTGGCACGAATTTCTCGGATTTCCTCCAACGTCAGCTCCCGTGCCAAAATCACACGCTCTGCCCCTTGATCGTACCAAGCATTGGCACATTCATAGTTGGAGATGCTGGCTTGGGTGGAGATATGGCGCTCACACTTGGGGGCATACTTGCCAGCCAAGGTGAAAATCCCCAAGTCTGCCATGATTAGTGCATCTACCCCTGCATTTTGCAAGGTTTCCAAATGGGCTGGCAGATGCACCACTTCGTTATTATGGGGCATGGTGTTGACCGTGCAATGCACCTTCACCCCATGGTCATGGGCAAATTTTACCGCCTGTGGTAATTGCTCATCTGTAAAGTTCCCAGCAAACGAGCGCATCCCAAAGGTTGTGCCTGCTAGGTACACCGCATCGGCGCCATAGAGCACTGCCATACGCAGTCGCTCCATGTCGCCAGCAGGTGCTAATAATTCTGGTTTAAAAATCTTATCCACCGTATTCTCCGCTATTAATAAAGTTTACATGATCGTTGTAATTGGTAAAGAAGCTATGGGTACCACTGGTCCCCAGTGCATAGTAATAATAATTGGTATCGGCTGGGTAGAGTGCCGCCAAAATGGAATTGAGGCCGGGGTTTGCAATGGCCGTTGGGGGTAACCCTGCATATTTGTACAGGTTATAGGGAGAGTCTACTTCCTTGTCTGCATTGGTCAACGAGGTTGTACCATCTGGCAGGTAGTAGAACAGCGCCGCATCGATTTGCAAGTAGCCATAGGTGCCACCAGCCCCTGTGTCGCTCAAACGATTGTAAATCACCGAGGCGATGCTGCTGTGGTCAGTGCCGTCGGTTTCCTTTTCAATCAAGGATGCAATGACAATCAACTCTTGCAAGCTATGACTAGACGCTTCAATGTCTTCACCGTATTCGCTAATACGAGAGGTAAAGTTCGTAATCAAACGACTCAAAGCCGAGCTGCCACTCTCACCCACATAGAATTCATAGGTGTCAGGGAACAAATATCCTTCTAAGCGAGAGATATCTTCACTTTCGTTGTCAATAAAGGAGTAGTCAAAGTCAAAGGTTTGTGCCGCTTCAGTCAATACCTCTTCTGTGTTGACACCCTTGTCAGCCAACAGAGAAATGGTTTGGGCTACAGTGTACCCTTCTGGGATGGTGACGGTCACTGTTTCTGCCGATGCGCTAGAGCTGGTGTACATCCCAGTGATTAAGGCGCGGTAGTCCATGTCAGTGTTCAACTCATGGACGCCAATGCCGATATTTTCTTCTGCGTGGCTAAAAACGCCAAATAGCTCAAAAAACCATGGATATTCAATTAGCCCTGCTTCTTGTAGTTTGTCAGCCACCATTTCCACCGTGTCATCTTCTGTGACTTCAATTTCCGTGACCATATATTCTTTATTAAAGGCGCACAAATCGCAAGCCAATAGCCAGCCAAAACCAGCCAAAGCCGCGGAAATGGCCACAATCACAACGGGATACATCAGCCACAGCAACACACTGACACCTACATTTCTCCGCTTTCTAGGGCGCTTTTTCACAGGTCGCTGTGCGTTGCTTTGTCCATTGGTATGTCTATCCCCAGCAGGACGGGGTTTTCTGCCAGCAGCACCTTCTCGTACCTCACGGCTATTCCAGCTGGATGTTTCATTTAAATCTGCCATAAATGGTGGTCTCCTTTTAGCGCACTTCCCTATCTCAGGGAAAAATTTTTACGGGTCAAGCCCAGTTTTTGAATTTTGCACATAGACTTCTACAAAGTGAGGTGAATGAATATGTGCTTTGACTCTGGAAACGGTTCTTGCTTGTGGCTGATCATTATCATCATTTTGATTGCCTGCTGTTGCGGTGGTAGCTGGGGTGGCAACCAATGCGGCTGCACCTGTAATCATGACTGCAACCACGACTGCAACTGCGGTTGTCACAACACCTGCTGCTAAGACCACGTAAAAAGGGGCGTACGCTCCTTTTTACATTTCTTCACAGCGGACAAGCCAACAGCGGTGCTACCAAATCCCAAATTTCTTGGGAAATATCGTCCATAGAACGAGGCACACCATCGCTTGCACAGGAAATCACCTGCCAGCCTTGAGTCTGTGCCACAGCCTTGGCATTGTCACGGCAACGGCGCAAATATGCCCCATCTTGCTCGTGAATATCTGCTGTGGTGTGGGTGGCTTCTTGGCGCTTTGCCATCAATTGCTCAGTGACCGCAGTGGGCATATCTAAATACACCACCAAAGTGGGCTCTGGGATTGCCATGCGGTGATATTCTAAATCGCTAAGCCATGTCAAATAGTCTGCTCGACCTTGCCCTTCTAGCTTTGAACCTTGGTGAACAGCGTTAGACGTGGTATAACGATTGGACACCAAAATACCACCCTTGTGGTAAAAATCGCCCCAATCTTCTTTATAAGAAGCATAGCGGTCAACAGCGTAAAATAGGGATGCCGCATAGGCATTGACCGCCTCAGGGCTATTGCCAAATGCACCCCCCAAATACTGCTCCACCATAGTGGCAGAGGGCTTCCCATAGCGTGGGAAATCCAGCCCACGGCAGTCTTTGCCCATGGCTTGTAGCTTCTCTAACAACCGCCCTGCTTGGGTGGCCTTCCCCGAACCATCGGTGCCTTCGATGACGATTAAAACTCCATTGCTCATTTGCGTTTCTCCTGTTGCACATGGACTAAAAACAGCGGTAGCTTCATCATGCGACCAATGCGCCGTGGTTCTTTGCACAGGCGATAAAACCATTCAAGGCCAGCCTTTTGAAAAAACACAGGGGCACGTTGTACCACTCCAGCAAACACATCTAAACTGCCACCCAAACCGCACAGTAATTTTGCACCTGTGGCGGCGCCATATTGCGCCATCCAAAACTCTTGTTTTGGGGCACCCAAGCACACAAACACCACATCTGCACCACTGCTGGCAATGGCTTCTGCCACGGCATCATTGTCTTTAAAATACCCATCTGCCGTGCCTGCAATACGCAACTCTGGATAGGTTTCTTGCAATTTTTTTCCTGCCAAGTCTGCCACATTGGGCTTGCCACCTAGTAAATATAAGGACTTTCCCTCTTTGGCCAGCTGGCTCATCAATCCAGCAGCAAATTCAATACCGGGCACACGGCCTTTTAATGGGGTTTTCAACATGGCCGCTCCTTTTACCACGCCAATACCATCAGCCAACACCATATCAGCGCCGTTGATGACCGCCATGGCCTCTGGGTTCTCTCGGCAAATCTCTACAATTTCAGGGTTAGGGGTCACCACAGTGCACGCCTTATTCCCTTCTAAAAAACCCATGGCTTTTGCCACCGCTTCTTGGTGGGTAAGATTATCAAACCCCACACCCAATACATCTATCCGCATATTGCACCTCGCAATTCACATTTTTACATAAAAATACTTTTAAAGTATACCATATAGATAGACCTTTGTCCACCGTATCGACACAAAAAGACGGTGGCGAACCACCGTCTTTTTACTTATTTTACAATTTGTTCTTTTTTCTCAGGCAGTTGGGACAGCACCACCGCCAACAACACCAGCAAACAGCCGAAATACTCACGTCCAGACAGGCTATCGCCCAAAATTATAGCCCCTGCCAACACGGCAAACACCGACTCCATGCTCAACAGCAAGGAAATCACGGTGGGGTTAGACCCACGCTGGGCAAAAATCTGCAAGGTGTAGGCCACACCACTGGAAAACACGCCCACATACAAAATGGGAAACAGCGCCTGTTCAAGCCCAACCCAAGACTGGGATTCCCACAACAAAGCACCAACAGTGGAGAGCACCGCGGTGACAAAAAACTGAATACAAGACATGGCAATGATGTCTACTTTCGGGGCAAAATGGTCGATGGTTAAAATATGCCCTGCAAAGCAGAAGGCACACCCCACAATATACAAATCACCGGCTGCAATGGTGACGGTTTCGTTGATACACAAAAAGTATAATCCCACCACTGCCAACATCACCCCAAGCCATACGCTTTTAGGTGCTTTTTTCTTTAAAAACAAACCAAAAATCGGCACAATGATGATATACAAGGCGGTGATAAATCCAGCTTTACCAGCTGTGGTGGTCTCTAGCCCCTTTTGTTGCAAATAGGCGGCAATAAACAGTGCCGAACCACAGCAAATACCACCGATGAGCAAATCTTTTTTCTTCCAATTTGCCGCTTCTGGATTATTTTTCCGACTTTTGGCAAACAGGAGCCATACGGGAATGAGCACCAATCCCCCTACATAAGACCGCGCCGCATTAAAGGCAAAGGCAGACACGGTTTCCGCCGCCATACTTTGGGCTACAAAAGCTGTCCCCCAAATCAACGCCGCAATCAACGCAAAGGTATTTTGACGCAGGTTATTTGTTTTCATTTCTTGTTCTCTTTTCTTTTCTATGATACAATAAAGTCACGCCACGTCAGTATACCATCCATTTCCATAAAAGGCAATGGGCAAAAAACCTCCTGAAAGGAATTCACACTATGTTCTTATTTGATTTAGACGGCACCTTGTTAGACTCCAACGGTGTCTGGATTGACGTTGACCGCACCTTCTTAGCGCGGCGAAATATGGAATATTCCAAGGCCTATTACGAAGGGGTTGCCCACACCATTTTTCCCTTGGCAGCTGTGTTTACCAAAGACTTTTGCCAGTTAGAGGAGTCTTGTGAGGAAATCATGGCAGAGTGGATGGACTTGGCAAAAGATGCCTACGCCCACGTCCAACTCAAACCCCATGTGAAAGACTACTTAGACCAGTGCAAAGCCAATGGTGAATCCATGGCCATTGTCACCGCCGCCATTCCCATCCACTGCCAAACCGCTTTGGATCACTTGGGCATCGCCCATTATTTTGACCGCATCACCTACGCCCAAGAGTTGGGCTTAGACAAGAAAAAGCCTGACATTTGGCTCCTCGCCGCCAAGGATGCTGGGGTCTCCCCTGCCGATTGCACTGTGTTTGACGACAGCTTTGCCGCCTGTCACGGGGCAAAATCTGCTGGCATGACCACCATCGGTGTCTATGATGAAATGTTCAAAAGCGACACCGAGAAATTGCGAGCCTCCTGCGACCGTTTCATCTTGGGATTTGGGGAACTGTTGTAATCACCAAGAACCACGGGCGACCACAGGTCGCCCCTACACAATGGATGTAGGGGCGACCTGTGGTCGCCCGATTTTCCTATTCAATTCAATTACAGCTTGCGCAGAGTGTCTTCCAAGGCGGTTTTGCTGATGGTTTTTTCATCTTTCATCTTAATGACACGAGCAGGGCAACCAGCCACAACTGCATTGGCTGGCACATCGTCGATGACGATGGAGCCAGCGGCCACCACAGCGTTTTCGCCAATATGTACGCCTTCAATCACCACAGCGTTGGCACCCACCAGCACTCCATCTTCCACGATGACAGGTGTGGCAGAAGCAGGCTCAATGACACCAGCTAGGACAGCGCCTGCGCCGATGTGGCAGTTTTTGCCCACGGTGGCACGGCCGCCCAAAATGGCACCCATGTCAATCATGGTGCCTGCACCGATGACAGCGCCGATGTTAATCACAGCGCCCATCATAATGACGGCGGCTTCCCCGATTTCCACCTTTTCACGAATCATGGCACCGGGCTCAATGCGAGCAGGCACATTCTTCATGTCCAGCAGAGGCACGCCAGAGTTACGGCGGTCATTTTCCACCACGTAGTCGGCGATTTTAGCGGCGTTTGCTTCCAGAATAGGGGCAATTTCTGCCCAATCACCAAAGACTACCTTGCTCATGCCGTCGCCAAACACCTTGGCTGCGCCAAAGTCCACAGCTTGAATCAAGTTGACGTATACCTTCACGGGGGTTTTCTTCACTGAGTTACCGATATAGTTGATAATTTCTTGTGCTTCCATTTTTTACACTCCAAATAAGATTTTTTGAATGTCATAACAGCCTGCTTCCTTGGTGGCTACCAAGCCAGCCATATGGACAGCACCGTTGACAAAAATTTGACGACTTGTGGCACGGTGGGTCAAGGCAATTTCCTCGTCGTCACCGAAAAATTGTACGGTATGGGTGCCAGCAACTGTGCCGCCACGCAAGGCGTGCATCCCAATTTCGTTGGGATTGCGCTTACCACAAATGCCTTCACGGCCGTACACAGGGGTCATTTCCCCACGAGGATTGATGTGCTCTAGCCACAGCTTGGCCGTGCCACTGGGGGCATCCACCTTTTGATTGTGATGGGTTTCGGTGACTTCAATGTCAAAGCTAGGACGGAGGATTTCCGTCATTTGCCCCAACACACGGGCACACACAGCAACCCCAAGAGAATAGTTGGCGCTCCACAGCACTGCCACATCATCGCCCAAGGAAGCCAGTTGTTCCTTTTGCTCTGGGGTATAACCAGTGGTGCCAGATACGATAGGGGTTTTGGTGCGGCGCACATACTCGCACACAGCATCCAAAGAGGCTGGGGCGGAGAAATCGATAACCACGTCAGCCCCTTCTAAGGTTGCCAAATCGCCAAAGTTATCAATGTCGATGGTGGCGGCCACGGTGTCGCCAGCCTGTTCCAAGGTTTGGGCAATCAAGGTGCCCATGCGGCCTTTGCCGATAATCACAACTCTCACAGTAGACCCACCTCCATCATGGTGTTACGCAGGGCTTCACGGTGATTGGGGTCCATCTCCCACAGTGGTAGACGGAAGGGGCCAACCTCCATGCCCATCATGTTCATAGCCGTTTTAACGGGGATTGGATTGACTTCCATAAACAAGTCGTTCATCAACTTGAGATACTTCAAATTCATTGCAAGCGCCTCTTCGTGATTGCCAGCCAAATAGGTTACCACAATATCATGGGTTTCCTTGGGGATGATATTGGCACACACAGAAATGGTGCCAGAACCACCGATGGACAGCATGGGCAACACAATGTCATCGTTACCAGTATACAGGGCAAATTCTGGGCTGATGCAGTGAGCAATTTTCATGGCATAGCCCATGTCACCAGAGGCCTCTTTGATGCCACACACGTTGGGGTGCTTAGAAAGGCGCTCCACCACGCTGACAGGGATGGCACACCCAGTGCGACCAGGAACGTTATACAAAATGCAAGGAATTTTCACGCTGTCAGCCACGGTGGCAAAATGCTGATACATCCCTTCCACGTTGGTTTTATTGTAATAGGGAGAATTCAACAGCAAACCATCTGCGCCCATGGCTTGGGCACGCAGGCTTTTTTCCAGCATGGTTTGGGTGGCATTGCTACCAGTGCCTACAATCACAGGCACCCGTCCTGCCACCACTTCCACAGTGTGTGCCACCACTTGGTCGTCTTCTTCATGGGTCATCGTGGGAGATTCACCAGTGGTGCCCAAAACCAAAATGGCATCGGTGCCTTCTCTGATTTGGAACTCAAGCAGCTGGGTCAACATCTGAAAATTAACAGAGCCATCTTCATGAAAGGGGGTTACCAAGGCCACAATTGACCCCTTTAAGTTGCGTAGGTTTGCCATACTTCTATACTCTCCTATTTTAAAATTTACATAAAAAAACGGTAGAGGCTACCCTCTACCGACGAAGCATGCGACAGTGCGCATTGGTTCCATACAGTAGATAGCCCCCCTGTGGTTTTGTCCACAGACAGTGCAACGAATATTTTTCGCAACACCACCAGTCAGCTCTACCGAGCCAAACCAGTTCGGCGAATTTGCTTACACCACCGTCACTGCCTGTCGGCTCTTGTGGATTCGTCGCGTTCGCACCTCTATCTTACTGAGCTATCATATCACTTTTGCCCCTCCATTGCAAGGGGCATTATGACGGTGGTTTTCTCTTCTGTTATTTAAATTATTGTAACATTCTCCAAAATCTAGGATAGGGGTACAGTTTTCCTCACATTCGTGATACAATGACTGTACTGAATTTTCCCACAAAGGAGGACGCCCCATGTCCAATTGTGTTGTTACCCATCGCCGCACCTTACACCGTATTCCCGAAATCAACTTTGAACTGCCCAAAACCATCGCCTATATCGAAAGCGTGCTCTCCCCCCTCCACTGCACCATCACCCACCCCATCGACGGCAGTGTCTGCGCCTTTTTTGATGCTGGCAAACAAACCGCCATCGCCTTTCGGGCCGACATGGATGCACTGGCTTTGCAAGAGGACTCCTCCGTCCCCTACTGCTCCACCCATGCTGGGAAAATGCACGCCTGCGGACACGATGGACACACGGCTATGTTGTTATCTTTGGCCGCATATCTGTCCGAAAATACAAGCACCCTCCCCTACAACGTACTTTTGCTATTTCAACCAGCCGAAGAGACCACTGGCGGTGCAAAACCCCTGTGTGAAAGCGGTGTGTTAAGTAAATACACTGTACAGCAAATTTTTGGTTTACATCTATGGCCAAACCTTGAAAAGGGGAAAATCGTCACCTGTAGCGGCGCCATGATGGCACAGTCCAACGAAATCGACATCACCATCCAAGGCAAAAGCGTACACCTGTCTCAAGCCGCCAACGGCCTTGACGCTATGAAGGCTGGCATGGACTATGTACAGCGTGCTTACGCCATGATGGATGCCATTGACCCTGAAATTCCACGGATTTTACGCTTTGGCAAATTCGACTCTGGCACCGTGCGCAACGCCATCAGCGGTCATACCCATTTGTTGGGCAGTCTGCGCACCTATGATGCCCAAACCTTCGCCCATTGTAGCAGTCAACTCCATGCCATCGCCAAAGAGTTAGAGGAAGAAACAGGGTGCACCTTCCATGTGATTGTCCGTGATGGCTACGCCCCTGTGTGGAACCACGAAGGCCTGTACAAAACTGTGTGTGACCAATTGGGCGATGACGCACCATTGCGCTTACCCACACCTTCTCTGGCTGGGGAAGATTTTTCCTTCTACCAGAAAGAAGTACCTGGCGTGTTCTTCTTTTTAGGTCTGGGGCAAAGCCCAGAGCTACACGCTGTCACCTTCGACTTTGACGACGAAACGGTGTTGCCTTGCGGGGTTGACTTTCTGAAAAAACTACTGTATCTACACTATTAAATATAGTATAAAGGGCTGTGACACAACAGCTTTCTCTTCCTATCATCCGACAACACAGACGTAGGGAACGGTCTTGACCATTTGTAGTGACCCCAATAAGTTAGACTTGATAACGTAGCAGCTGCGGCTGCTACGTTATTTTTATGCAGCGAGATACTTCAGTCTGTATTCTACAGGACTGAAGTAGCCTAGTTTTTGCTTTGTACGCTTGTTATTGTAATAATCAATGAAGTTTTCTATGGCTAATTTCAATTCATCAAAACTGTAAAACGTATTGCCGTAATAGATTTCTTGCTTGAGAAGACCAAAGAAATTTTCCATCACAGAGTTGTCCAGGCAGTTGCCTTTCCGAGTCATGCTTTGGAAGATGCGGTTCTCTTTCAGCGTCCTAGAATAGCGTTTCATTTGGTATGCCCAGCCTCTGTCCGAGTGAAAAGTTCTTCTGAATTTGCAGTCGTTGGTGACCTCGATGGCCTCATTTAACGCAGCCATAATGCCTTCTGCCGATGGTGTTTTGGTAATGCTATAGCTTAAAATTTCGCCGTTAAACATATCCAAGAATGGATCTAAATATAACTTTTTCGTTATCAATTTACCGTTGCTGTCAAATGTGTAATACTTAAACTCAGTGGTATCTGTTGTGATTTTTTGATGCACAATGTTGGTGTTGAATCGTCTTTTGACCCAGTTTTTGCAAATTCTGCCCACAATCCCTTTGTAAGACGAGTATTTTCGGCTCTTGCGTGTGTAGGATTTCACTTGCAAACCAAGCTTTTGCACCAGCCGTTGGACTTTCTTTTTGTTGACATGCCAGCCTGCTTTTCTGAGCTCACCCAAAATTCTACGATAGCCAAAATCCTTGTGTTCATCGCGAATTTCAAGGATTTTTTCTTCAATTTCTTTGTCTGGATTTTCCTTGTCAAATCGCTTCTGCCAATACATATAGGTTGCTTTTGGGAACTTTAAAACAGCAAGAATATCTTTTAATTGGAACAATCGCCGGAGGTCGCAGATACTTCTTGCTCTTTGTTCTGTGCTTCTTCTTCCAAGCGCAACCTCCTCAATTCTTTTAAATAGGCAACCTCAATTCGCAACTTTAGATTCTCATCTTCAAGCTGCTTTAAATATGCCCCATGGTCGTCTGTATGGTCTATTTTCTCAGGTTTAGCCATCTTTGGTCGCCGTCCTTTGCTCTTTTCCCGAAGCGCAGCAGGACCCGCTATGCGGAAGTCATTCACCCAACGGGTAATTAGAGATGGATTATTGATGCCCATCTTCAAAGCCAGTTCCTGATACGATATTTCTGTTGTTAGATATAATTCTACCACAGAAAGCTTAAAATCGAAAGGATAGCTTTTGTTTTCTCTGGAGCGAACCAGTCCATCATCACCAAACTCTTTGTATGACTTGTGCCAGGTTTTTACTGTGGTTAGTGATGGTATACCATATTTCTTCGCTAAAGATTCATATCCGCCTTCCTGGTTTTCGTATGCCATGATTACTTGCTTCTTAAATTCAAAACTGTATTTTGCCATGAAAATACCGACCCCCAATCGTTAGATTTTTAGGTCTAACTTTTGGGGGTCGGTACACATTCCCTACGTTTTTTATGTGCGATTATACAAATTCACAAGGATGACACCGCTCATTTATTCAGCCTCTACTGCGGCAACTTCTTCCACAGGCGCTTCCCACTCCACCATGGTGGCAACCAGACGGTTGATGGGTTGACCTAGCTCATGGAACTTGGCTTCATAGTCAGTCATAACCCCAACAGGGCCGTTTTCATGGAGATTTCGGGTTACTTCAGAGAGAACAAACCCAAATTGAGGGATTTCTTCTACAGAGAAGGCAAATAGATTCACGTTATCTGTTTTAAAATGTATCTGCCCGTCAGATTTCAGCACTTGGCGATACAGCTTCAAGAAATTCCCGTGGGTCAAACGACGCTTGGCATGGCGCTTAGGGGGCCATGGGTCACAGAAATTGACGTAAATGCGGTCAATCTCTTCTGGGGCAAAAAACTCTGGCAACTTCTCTGCATCCGCATCCACAAAAAACACATTCTTCAAACCTTGCTCGGTGCATCGTTCCATGGCGATGACCATGGCATCAGGCACACGTTCCACCGCAATGAACAACACATCTGGCTCAGCGGCAGCTGTGCCTGCGGTAAAGCGACCCTTGCCACAGCCCAATTCCAAACGGATTTCTTTGGCCTCTGGCATCAAGGATTGCCAATTCCCTCGCATAGTCAGTGGTTCGGTGATTAAACACCCACCACAGCGTTCCATCCGTGGGATTAAATTCTTCTTTTTACGCATTCGCATCAGTAAATTCCTCCGATTTTAGGCCACAAACGACCATACTTCCTTTAATAATCATTCATTTTACCACGGCAGGTGATTGTTTGTAAATAGATAAATACTAACAGCAAGGAAACAGATTCTAATTATGTGTCTAAACTGTTAAAACCTTAACAACAAAAGAGAATATTTGTAAGATATTTTGTACAATACGTAAAAAAGCGAAATTTGCAATAAAATTTTGCACTTTCCTCTTGCTAATTCTAACAAATATCACTATAATAAAGATTGTCAGGAAATTAGCAATGTCGATATGTTATTCGATTACGCTACCATTGACAAACGTAAAAGTGTTATTTATTTTTTATTAGGAGGATATACCATGAAAATCGCAATTTTTGGTGCTGGTACTATGGGTAGTGGCATCGCTCAAGTGTTTGCACAAAAGGGTCACACCGCTCTTCTGTTTGCAAGCAGCCCTGCTTCCGCTCAAAAGCACAAAGACAAGTTGGCCGCTTCTTTGCAAAAGCGCGTTGACAAAGGTCGTATGGACGCTTCCGCTAAGGACGAACTGCTCTCTCGCATCCTCATCGAAGAAACCTCTGCTGCTGCCGATGCCGATTTGGTCATCGAATGTGTCAAAGAAGACATGGGCACCAAGAAGGCTCTGCTGAGCGAACTGGACGGCATCTGCAAAGAAGGCGCCATCTTCGCCACCAACACCTCCTCTTTGTCCATCACCGAAATGGGTCTGGGTCTGAACCACCCTGTCATTGGTATGCACTTCTTTAATCCCGTTCCCTCTATGAAGTTGGTTGAAATCATCCGTGGTGTCAACACCTCCGACGAAACCTTCAACGCTATCTTCACCTTGACCCAAGAAATTGGCAAGGACCCCATCGAAGTTGCCGAAGCTCCTGGCTTCGTGGTCAACAAGATTCTCATCCCCATGATCAACGAAGCAGTTGTGGTTCTGGAAACCGGCGTTGCTTCTGTTGGCGACATTGACAAGGCTATGATGCTGGGTGCAAACCATCCCATGGGCCCTCTGGCTCTGGGCGATTTCATCGGCTTGGACGTGTGCTTGGCCATCATGGATACCCTGTACAACGAAACTGGCGACTCTAAGTATCGTGCAGCTTTGCTGTTGCGCAAAATGGTGCGTGGCGGTAAGCTTGGTAAGAAGACCGGCGTGGGCTTCTACGATTATAGCAAGAAATAATTAAAGGAGAATACATAAATGGATTTTCACCTGAGTCAAGAGCACCAAATGGTGCGCAAACTCTATCGTGAGTTTGCACAAAACGAAGTCAAGCCTCTGGCAGAAGAGATTGACGAAGAAGAACGTTTCCCCATGGAAACCGTAGAAAAAATGGCTAAACTGGGCTTCATGGGTATTTATTTCCCCAAGAAGTACGGCGGCGCTGGCGGCGACGTTCTGTCCTATGCAATGTGCGTGGAAGAACTGTCTAAGGTCTGTGGCACCACTGGCGTTATCGTCTCTGCCCACACCTCTTTGTGCTGCGCTCCCATCTACGAAAACGGCACCGAAGAACAAAAGATGAAGTATCTGCCCGACCTGCTGGCTGGTAAGAAGCTGGGCGCATTCGGTCTGACCGAACCCAACGCTGGTACTGACGCATCTGGCCAACAAACCATCGCTGTGTTGGACGAATCTGGCGAAAACTACATCTTGAACGGTACCAAGTGCTTCATCACCAACGGCACCGTGGCTGACACCATCGTGGTGTTCGCAATGACCGACAAGTCCAAGGGTAACCGTGGCATCTCCGCTTTCATCGTGGAATCCACCTTCCCTGGCTACTCTGTTGGTAAGCACGAAAAGAAAATGGGTATCCGCGGTAGCTCTACCTGCGATCTGATTTTCGAAGATTGCATCGTGCCCAAGGAAAACCTGTTGGGCAAAGAAGGCAAGGGCTTTGGTATCGCCATGAAGACTTTGGACGGCGGCCGTATCGGCATCGCTTCCCAAGCTCTGGGTCTGGGCGAAGGCGCAGTTGACGAAGCTGTGGCTTACACCAAGGAACGCGTGCAATTCAAAAAGCGCTTGAGCCAATTCCAAAACACCCAATTCCAACTGGCTGATATGCACTGCCGTATGCAAGCTGCCCAATATTTGGTCTACGCTGCAGCCATGAAGAAAGAAGCTCACGAACCATACTCCATGGACGCTTCCATGGCTAAGTTGTTCGCTGCTGAAGCTGCTTCTGATGTGACCCGTCGTGCCGTGCAACTGTTCGGTGGCTATGGTTACACCCGTGAATACCCAGTGGAACGCATGATGCGTGACGCTAAGATCACCGAAATCTACGAAGGCACTTCCGAAGTGCAACGCATGGTTATCGCAAGTAACCTTGGCGTAAAGTAAGCAGGAGGAATACGTTACAATGAAAATTATTGTTTGTGTAAAGCAAGTACCCGATACCTCTGGTAAGGTGGCTGTGAACGAAGACGGCACCCTGAACCGCGCATCCATGCAAACCATCACCAACCCCGATGACATGAACGCCGTTGAAGCAGCTCTGAAGCTCAAAGACGAAACTGGCTGTAAAGTTGTCGTGGTCACCATGGGCCCCGCTCCTGCAACTGGCATGTTGCGTGAACTGCTGGCCATGGGCGCTGACGAAGGCTATCTGGTGTCCGCTCGTGAATTCGGCGGCTCTGATACCTATGCTACCTCTCAAATTTTGGCAGCTGGCATCAACAAAATCGGCATGGAAAAAGACGACGTGCTGTTCTGCGGCCGTCAAGCAATCGACGGTGACACCGCTCAAGTGGGTCCCCAAATTGCTGAAAAGCTGGGTCTGCCCCAAGTCACCTATGCTCAAGAAATCACCAAAACTGGCGAGACCTTGACCATCCAACGTGCTTTGGAAGATGGCTACATGACCATCAAAGTGCAAACTCCTTGCATGGTTACCTGCATCAAGGAACTGAACGAACCACGCTACATGAGCGTTGGCGGCGTTTTCGAAGCTTTCTCCAAGCCCCTGACCACCTTGGGCTACGAAGATTTGAAAGACGATCCCCTTATCGACGCTACCACCATCGGCCTGAAGGGTTCTCCCACCAACATTTTGAAGAGCTTCACTCCTCCTCAAAAGGGTGCTGGCATGATGCTGGAAGGCAATGACAAGGACACTTGTGACAAGCTGGCTGGTCTGTTGGCCGCTAAGCACATCATCTAAGAAAGGGGATTAGAAAATTATGTCTACATTTAATAGTGCAGCTATCGAAGAGTTCAAAGGCGTATGGGTGTTCTGTGAACAACGCCAAGGCAAAATGATGCCTACCAACTTCGAACTGCTGAGCGAAGGCCGTAAACTGGCTGACGATTTGGGTTGCGACCTGTGCGGCATTTTGCTGGGCGACAACGTGGAGGGTCTGGCTGCTGAATTGGGCGGCTATGGCGCTGACAAGATTTACGTCTGCGAAAGCCCCCTGCTCAAAGACTACACCACCGACGCATATGCTAAAGTCATCTGCGAAGTCGTGGAAGAATACAAACCTGAAGCTTTCCTCATCGGCGCTACCAACATCGGTCGCGATCTGGGTCCTCGTTGCGCAGCTCGTCTGCACACTGGCCTATGCGCTGACTGTACTGGTCTGGCAGTTGACATGGACAAGTACAAGCAATTCCTGCGTGATTCCTCCACTTTGGACGTTGACGGCATGAAGTGGAACGGTGAAGACCGCAACCTGAAAATGACCCGTCCTGCATTCGGCGGTCACTTGATGGCTACCATCATCTGCCCTCGTTTCCGTCCCTGCATGGCTACCGTTCGTCCTGGCGTTATGAAGAAGGCTCCTTTCGACCAAGCCAAGTCCGACGCTTGCCAAATCGTGAAGCCTGCTTTCGCTCTGGCTGCTGAAGACATGAAGACCGAAGTGGTTGAAGTTGTCAAGGCTGCAAAGAAGTTGGTTGACTTGATCGGCGCAGAAGTGGTTGTCTCTGTTGGTCGTGGTATCAGCAAGGACATCAAGCAAGGCATTGCTCTGGCAGAAGAACTGGCAGCAGAATTGGGCGGCGTCGTTGGCTCCTCCCGTGCTTGCGTTGACTCTGGCTGGATCACCGCTGACCACCAAGTGGGTCAAACTGGTAAAACCGTTCATCCTCGCATCTATGTTGCACTGGGTATCTCTGGCGCCATCCAACACAAGGCTGGTATGCAAGAATCCGAATGCATCATCGCTGTGAACAAGAACGATACCGCTCCCATCTTTGAAGTTGCTGACTACGGCATCACCGGCGACCTGTTCAAGGTTACCCCCATGCTGATCGAAGCAATTCGCTCCGCTAAGGCTGCGAAATAAGAACATAAAAAAAGGCGACCACAGGTCGCCCCTACATCTAAAAGTGAAAGAGCCTGTTGCCGCGGCAACAGGCTCTTTCACTTTTAGTCATTTCTTATCCCGCCGCAGCGGATAGTTTTTCACTTTTCACTCTTAGTTCTTAGTTTTATCCGATCACCATGCACCAGATGGGGATGGCAATCATAGACAACAGCGTACTCACTGTCACACAGCCAACAGCAAAATCCACATCTCCCCCCTCACTGCTAGCAATGATGGCGGTGGTGGCACCTGCTGGCATAGCCGCCATAATCACGGCTACATACATGGGTAAATCGTCAATATTTGCCACAAGACACCCTAAATACACAGCCAAAGGAATGGCCACCAAACGCACCACACAGAACCGCAAAATTTGAGGGTTTAAAAAATCTTTCCATTGGAAATCGCTTAATAAAATGCCAATCAATACCATAGATAGCGCCATGGTGCAATCCCCCAGCTCACCGACCAAAGTAACCACCACATTGGGTAGCTTCCATTGGGTTACCAGCAACACCATCCCGATTTCAACCGCGATGATACAGGGGTGGCGCAACACCTTCACCCACCATTTTTCCTTAGATGGTGCGGCAAACATGGCCACGCCTAAAGACCACATGGCCGTGCGCATAGGAATTAAATAAATAGATGCCAACAATAATCCTTGTGCCCCAAATAAGCCCTGCGCCACTGGATTTCCCAATAGTCCGGCATTGGAGCAAATAACCCCATACTGTAGCACCGCTCTGCGCTGGGGACTTTGCCGGCCATACAACGCAAGCGCCAACAAAAAGCACCCCAATTGCACCAACAAAGATACCACAAAAATCTGTGCCGACTGCACCAAGGTATCCATGGAGAATTCCACATAAAATGCAGTGATGATATTACAAGGCAACACCACATTGATGACCAAGGCAGTCAATCCCTTTTGAAAACCAGCCTCCACCACATGGCGCTTGCGCAGTAAAAATCCGATGAACATCAGCGCAAACAAAATACCTTGTACTGTAAAAACCTGTGATAACTCTCCCACTTAGATTGACTCTCTTTCCCTACGCAACTGCGCCATGGCGACGGCAATGTTCTTAGCCCCTTGGAGTAATGCTTCTTCGCTGGTGGCAAAGGAAAAACGCACGCAAGTGCACCCTGTTTCCCCGTAAGAAATACCAGGGATGCAGGCCACCTTGGCATTGTCTAGCAAATATTCGCACAGCGTTTCAGAGGACATATCCCCTACCTCAAACCGTGCCCACGCATAAAAGGCACCGTTTGGCAACTTGCATTCCACCCCATCAATGGCATTCAATGCGCCGATAAATTTATCACGGCGATTTTCATAGCTCACACGCATGGACTCGATTTCCTCTTGACAATCCAATGCCACCACGCAGGCCTTTTGCATGAAACCACTGACACAGGTCACCGTATGCTGATACAGTTTAAATGCGCGCTTTACCACCTCAGTCCCTGCGGCCAAATATCCAATGCGCCAACCAGTCATGGCCACGCTTTTGGAAAACCCATTGACGGTGATAATCCGCTCAGACAGGGTTTTGTCGCTGGCAAGGCTGATATTTTCTTGCCCATCAAAGACAATGCGCTCGTAAATTTCATCAGACAGGACAAACACCTGAGGGTGCTTGTGCATAAAGGCGGTCAAGGCATCACGGTCATTGGGGGTCAACAGCTTGCCAGTGGGGTTATTGGGATAGTTGATAATCAACAGCTTTGTGTTGTCTGTAACGGCTGCTTCCAAAGCTTGCTCCGTGATGGCATACTCATCATCATAGGCCAAATCGACACCAACTGGCACCCCACCAGAAGACTCAATAATAGAACCATAAGACACCCATGCTGGATTGAGATACATCACCTCTTCCCCAGCGTTCACCAAGGCACGGACGGCCAAATAAATGGCAAACTTGCCACCTGGTGTGACAATCACCTGCTCTGGTGTGTAATGGCAATGATTTTCTTCTTGCAATTTACGGGCAATGCGTGTCCGTAATTCAGGCAACCCAGCCCCCACGGTATAGTGAGTGTAGCCATTGTCAATCCAACATTTCAGCGCATCACGGATTTTTTGCGGTGTATCAAAATCTGGTTCACCGCCAGACAAATCAATCACATCTGGATCTGTGGCTTGCATTTTTTTCGCCTTTGCCATCACCACCATAGACTTAGATGGTTGCAAATTCTCAATTTGTAAATTGAACATATCCATACCTGCTTACTCCTCTTTTCTTTTAGACGCTAATGCAGTAATTATACACCTGTCGAAAGTAAATTGCAAATACTTTTCCTTGATTTTCTACAATAAAAACCTCGCCAAAGGCGAGGTTTTTATTGTTACCGTTCTGGGAACCGTTCAATATCTTTTTCAATTTGAGAGATAAAAGATTTCATCTCTGCCAAGGTCATGGCAATGCGAAGTTCTGCCACATCCACCTCTGCCATGGTGTTAGGCAGAGCGAAGGATACATCCATCAAAAAACCGTCCCCTTCTTTCCATGCCTGCAACAGGAAAAATGGCTCAGAAAAATCACTGTCATAGCGATCTTTGATGCCAGCGGCCAGCACCTTCAGTCCCACAGCTAAGTCTTTGAGCTCATAGGTCAACAAACAACTGTTAGAATCTTTAATCAGCAAATCGTCTTCACGATACATGGCGCGAATCGACAGCCAATTTTTCTCATCGCTATCAGCTTGGTACGTGTCAGAGAGCTCATAGCTGGCAACAGTCAACTCTAAGGTTGCCTCGTCATTTTCAAATCGTAACATATCTTATTCTCCTTGATGGTCTCGTGCATATTGGTCGTAATCTACCAACATAGTTTTCAGTAAATTAGGGATATCCAATCCATAGGGACATCGAGATTTACAAGCATTGCACGCAATACAATCGTCAATGCGGTGCATGGATTTTTGATAGTCTGGGGTCAAAAACTGGGCAGAAGGTGCGCGGCGCAGTAACGCGCTCATCCGTGCCGCGCTGGGAATTTCAATCCCCACAGGACATGGCAAACAGTACCCACAACCACGACAGAAGTTGCCAGCAAGCTCTTTGCAATCGGCGGCAATCACAGCCTCCAGTGCAGGTGTCATAGTGGGATTCTCCTTGGTCAAAGCCAACCATTGCTCCATTTCCTCTTGCCGTTGCACCCCCAAATGGGCACCACTGTAGGATGTTGTTGCATGAACACATAACAGGCACGGCTGTTGGTCAACAATCCACCAGCCAAACCCTTCATGGCGATAAAGCCCATATCCGCTTCCTTACATTTTGCAATCAAATCCACTTCCCCTTGCCCTGAAAGATAAGAAAATGGGAACTGCATGGTGGCAAAATCACCACTTTCTACTGCCTTAAATGCCACATCTAACCGGTGATTTGTGATGCCAATATGGCGGATGTAGCCCCGTTTTTGGGCTTCCACTGCCCCAGCATAGGCACCATCAGGGTCTTCAGGATTGGGCAAAATAGCAGGGTTGTGGAATTGGAACAAATCCACATAATCGGTACGCATGGAGCGCAAACTTTTTTCGATATGCTCTAGCACACCCTCTTTTGTTTTGGCCATACTTTTGGTGGAAATCACAATCTGGTCCCGCACACTATGGAACGCTTCACCGATTTTTTCTTCACTGTCACTATAGGCATTGGCCGTATCGTAATAATTCACACCGTTGTCAAAGGCAAGGCGCATCAAATCCACAGCCGCCTGCTTTGAAATGCGCTGAATGGGCAACGCCCCAAATGACGTTTTGCTAACCATCAGCTCTGTGCGTCCCAAACGAATTTTATCCATTATTTTCTCCATCCCATCCGCTCAATTTGAATTGACGAATTGTGTAATCCGTGGTATACTCCCACTATGAAACAAAATTTACAAGCGAAAACCACATTGCGTCTTTTTACAGACGATCATCAGCGCTGTTTTGGCCCCGGCATTGCCACCCTGCTCCACCGCATTGAAGCACATCACTCCTTACGTGCGGCGGCAGCCTCTATGGACATGGCCTACTCCAAAGCTTGGCGCATTATCCGCACCGCCGAAGAAGTGTTCGGGTGCAAGTTGCTAGACTCCTCCATCGGAGGCGCTGGTGGCGGTGGCGCTCGATTGACCACAGAAGCGGTGACGATTTTGCGCGCCTATGATACCTATTATAAAGATGTGGAAGCCTATAGTCAACAGCGGTTTTCTCAGTTGTTTACATTTTATAAAGATTTATAAGAAAAGTGTTGCAGATTTTTTAATCTGCAACACTTTTCTTATGAGCTGTCTTTTATTTTTCTTTCATTTCTACCAGCTTGGCGATAAACTCCACAGTGCCTTCAACCCCCAAAAGACTGCTGTCAATGCAACAATCATAGGTATCTACTTGCCCCCAGCGTTGGGACGAATAATACTCATAGTAAGAGGCACGACGCTTATCAGTACGGGTAATCAGTTGTTTTGCCTTATCCCGCGTTAACTCTTTGCGCTGGCTCACACGCTCCATTCGCTGTTCCATAGGTGCGGTGATGAATATTTTAAGTAAGTTTTCATTATCTGCCAACGTGTAGTCTGCACACCGTCCAATGATGACGCAAGAACCTTCTTCGGCTACACGGCGAATAGATTCAAACGTGGCAAGATAGACTTGCTGCTCTAAAGAATCAGTAGCCCCCATCCCCGGCAAACTAAACATATACGTATCCATGGCAATGGAATAGAGCAAACTTTTGGGTCGCTCGTCAAAGCTTTCCATAACCTTTTCGCACAGGCCACTGTCTTGTGCCGCCTTACGAAGCAACTCTTTATCATAATAACCAATACCCAGTTTCTCCGAAAGTAATTTGCCGATTTCTCGTCCTCCACTGCCATATTGTCTACCAATGGTGATGATGGTTTTCATAGTGTAGCCCTCCTTGCTATGTAATATTGTTATTATAGCCCAAAGTACACATTTTGTCAAACCGTTTTTTGTGCAAAAAAGAGGTAGGAAGCCACACTTCCTACCTCTTTTACAAAAATCAAAAGTCTAATGCTGATGCAAGATTACACGAAATCTTCGCGCATAGGGGTGAAAATATCCAGCAAAATCCCTTTTTCTAGGCACACACAACCGTGAACCACAGCATTTTGCTTGAGCATGGTATCCCCTTTTCGCACCACCTTGGTCACCCCATCGATGGTGAATTCAAAAACACCTTCCACCACATATGTGATTTGCGTGTGAGGATGGGAATGGAGGGCTCCCACGCCACCCACTTCAAAATGGTTTTCTGCGCACATCAATTCATCGCAATAGGCCAGCACCTTGCGCTCTAACCCCGTTGCCACTTCCTTGCCAGAGATGTCTTGGTTGAAAACCCAAGTTGTATCTTTATGTCTCATGCTTCTTTACCTGCACGGCGGAGCATGGTTTTACGCACAGCACGGAGGATATTTTCATAGCCTGTGCAACGACATAGATGGCCAGATAGCTTTTTGCGCAGTTCCTCATCAGTGAACACCACCCCAGAGGACAGTACTTCTTCCGCACTTAAAATAAAGCCAGGTGTGCAGAACCCACATTGGATGGCGGCTTCTTCCACAAAGGCTTGTTGCAGGTCACTCAGTTCCCCGTTTGGCCCTAGCATTCCTTCCAATGTGCGGATGTTTTTGCCGTCAGCCCACACTGCCAAATAGATACAGCTGTTCATGGCTTCCCCATCAATAATCACGGTGCAAGCCCCACATTCGCCCACTTCGCAGCCCTTTTTCACAGAGGTGAGGCGGTAGTCGTTGCGTAGCACATCGGTCAAAGAAGCGCGTACATCTATATTTTTTTCCACTGCTTTGCCGTTGATGGTGCAACGGATGGTTTTAAATTGTACACTCATACCATTTGCCCTCCCAACAGCTTCACAGATTCTTCAAATGCCCGTTTTGTAGACTCCACCGCAATGTGAGAGCGGAAGGCCTTGCTGGCACGCCAGCTGTCACGAGGGTTAATATCCTGCAAGACCGCCTTGGCCACTGTGTCAATCAATGCTGGTGTCAACAGTTCACCAACTGCCAAGGCTTCTGCCTTTACAGCCCGCACAGGAATGGGTCCTGCCACACCAAAGGCAATGCGAACACGTTCCACCACCTTACCATCAGCACTCAAACGCACATTGACACTGGTGCCCAGCGTAGCAATGTCCATGGCATTGCGCATAGCGTATTTAATATAGTGGCCTTTGGTGTTTGCAAAGCTGTCAGCAGGGATGATGATGGCGGTTTGAATTTCATCTGCCTTCAAATCCACAGTGCCAGCCTTGATATAAAATTCGCTGATGGGTACGGTGCGCACACCGTTGCTCCCTGTCAGTTCCACCTGTGCATCGTAAGCAAACAAAGTGGATGCAGAGTCAGCCGAGGTGACACCGTTGCAGGTGTTGCCACCGATGGTGCCCACGTTGCGAATTTGGGGGCCACCCACTTGGTCAACGGCTTCGCCCAGCACGTTGCAGTGCTCTTGAATCAACGGATGGCTCGTGATATGGCTAAAGGTAGTGAGTGAACCAATCCGTAAATTGCCGTCAGCATCAAGGCTCACGCCTTCTAATGCTTCAATGCCGTGAATGGAAATCAGCTCCACCCCAGCACGTTTGCCTTCTCGCATTTGCACCAAAACATCAGTGCCACCTGCAATGATATGGGCGTCAGGATGTGCCACACGCAAGGCCACAGCCTCTTCCACCGTTGTGGCTTCGTATAAAGCTTTCAAATCATACATACAACTTCACCTCATTCCATCTCAGGCAGAAGTCCTGCCTTGGTAAATTCTTCAAACAACACATGGGGTGTCATGGGACAACGCATCATAGCAACGCCTGTTGCGTTTAAAATAGCGTTACGGATGGCAGGTGCCCCAGAACAAGCAGGAGGCTCACCCAAAGACTTGGTACCATACGGGCTGGTGGGCTCTATATTTTCCACGAAAGCGCCTTCCAAGGTGGGATGATCCATCATGGTAGACAGCTTGTAGTCTAGCAGGTTGTTGTTCAGTGGTTTACCAGTTTTACCATCGAATTTCAACTCTTCGCTCAAACCATAGCCGATGGCCATAGACATACCGCCGTGGACTTGTGCTTCTGCCAAAGCAGGGTTAATCAAGGTGCCACAGTCGTGAACGTTGACCATTTTAAGTAGCTTCACCTTGCACAGTTTAATATCCACTTCCACTTCTGCAAAGCTACAGCCAAAGGAGTAAGCATTGGTTTTGATTTGTGCGGTTTCTTCCGCGGTGATATGGTGGCTATCTTCCACGCTGTACAGGCATTCGGTTGCCAAATCACCCAGAGATTTCAGCACACGCCCATCGCTTTTACGGACGATAAACCCGTCCACCAAGTCCAAGGTTTCAATGGGCATACGGGTTTGGTCGTGGGCGATTTTCAAGATACGTTCACGAAGGGCCTGCCCAGTTTTGATGATGGAGAAGCCTCCGATGTAAGTTTGGCGAGAAGCGTAAGCCCCCAGACCAAAGGGGGTGATTTCTGTGTCTTGGTTGCTCACCACATGGACATCAGAGAATGGTACGCCCACCGCATCTGCCACCATTTGGCTATAGGCGGTATCGCAACCTTGCCCAATTTCTGTTTCGCCAGTTTGGAATTGGAGCGAACCGTCTTGGTTCAACACCATACGGCAAGAAGTGGATTCCAGTGAAATGGGCCACACTGCGGTGTTATACCAAAACACAGCAAGCCCCACACCACGGCGAATATCGCCCGTTTGATTTGCATATTCTGCTTGCTTGCGCTGAAAGTCTAGCATGGTCATGCCCTTGTCCATACACTGGTTAAAGGTGTCATGATAGAGCTCGTTTTTGCTAAACCCATCCACATAACCAACAGGCATGAGGTTTTGACGACGAAATTCAATGGGGTCACGCCCTAAGGCGCGCGCCACATCATCAATGTGGGCTTCCCCTGCGAACATGGCTTGGGGAATGCCATACCCACGCATAGCGCCAGCGGCAGGACAGTTGGTGAAAATAGTGTACGCATGGCCTTCCACATTGGGACATGGATATAGTTGTGGGAACGCACCCACACCCTTAGCGCAAATGCTGTGTCCATGGGAAGCATACCCCCCTTGGTTGGAGAATGCTTCAATTTTCCGTGCGGCAAAAGTGCCGTCAGGCCGTACCCAGCTGATAATATGGGTGCGAATGGCATGACGCACACGGTTGGTGACAAAGGTTTCTTCGCGGTCACACAGCAGCTTCACCAAGCGCCCACCCATCTGTTGGGTCACATAAGCACACAGTGGTTCGTAGAGCGCATCTTGCTTGTTACCAAAACCGCCACCGATGTAAGGTTTAATCAAACGGATTTTGCCCCAAGGCAATCCCAAAGCTTGCCCGCAGATACGGCGGACAATATGGGGGATTTGGGTGGAGGACACCACCACGATTTTGCCAGCTTCTTCATAGCCATAGCAGCCGTGGTTTTCAATGTGGCAATGTTGCACAATGGGGGTATTGTACCAGCCTTCTACCTTGATGAGGCCTTCTTCTTGGCAGGCCTTGGCATAATTACCGTTGTTGATGGTGGTGTGCTTTAAAATATTGTTGGGGTAATTTGCATGGATTTGGGCACGGCCTTCTTCCATGGCTTCTTGAGGGTCTAACACGAAGGGGAGTTCTTCATATTCCACCTTCAGTGCACGGATGCCCTGCACCGCAGCCACTTCATTGTCAGCCACCACAACGGCAATGTCATCCCCGTAATAACGAACATGACGGTTTAGCAGCAGTCGGTCTGCAATGTCTTGGTGACCGGGGTCGGTTGACCATGGGTGACCAGCTGTGGGGAATGGGATATTGGGCACATCGAAGCAGGTAATCACTTTTTCCACCCCTGTGATGGCCATGGCGGCGGCGGTGTCGATGGATTTGACATACCCATGGGCGATTTTTGCGTGGCAAATTTTCACCACCAAGGCGGATGCGTCGCACAAATCCTCAACATATTTGGCACGTCCAGTCACCTTGTCATAGGCATCCACACGGAGTTGACTTGTTCCTACACTTTTTGACATTTTCCATTGCCTCCTTCTATACACTTTTTATAGTTTCATAAATGTTTTCATGTTCCGTAGGGGCGGATTCTATATCCGCCCGTTGAACGGTCGTCTGGGATGTGGGCGGATATAGAATCCACCCCTACAAATTATAATTAACCTTGACTGAAATACAGAAAAATTGGTATACTAAGTAACATGAATGATTTCGAAAGGACGACCACACGATGGACATTGGTTGCGTTATTTTAGCCGCTGGTAACAGCCAGCGCTTTGGGGATAATAAACTCTTACAGCCTTTGCAGGGCAAGTCTTTGGTGCAACACGCTTTTGAGAAGGTGCCCCAAGGGGTATTCGCTGGCGTCACCGTGGTGACCCAGTATCCACCAATCATGGCTCTTGCCACCGACTTTGGATTTTCCGTACTCTATAACGACCAGCCAGAGCTGGGCATCAGCCATTCTTTACAGATGGGCTTAACCACCTTGCGCCACTGTAATGGGATACTGTTTATGGTCTGCGACCAACCACTGTTGCGCACAGAAACGCTGCAGCAATTGGTGGATTGGTTCGTTGGCCATCCCCATTTCATTGTGGCCGCTGGACACGATGGTGTGCGAGGGAACCCCTGCATTTTTCCTGCAGAATACTTTTCTAGTTTGATGACCCTCTCAGGTGACCAAGGTGGTGCACAGGTCATTCGTCAACACAGCGATGCCTTGCGACTCATTGAAGTTGACCCACGGGAGTTATTCGACGTTGACCATCCAGAGGCGTTGGCATCGTTGCGAGAGACGGTGTAAACCAAAAATTTGTAGGGCGGGGGCTTGGTAGATAGGTTATCGTCTCCCGTATGGCGTGTCTGCCAAAGGTAATTTTTTGCGGAACACGCCGTCGTATCGGTAATAGGCATCGGCAATGGCAGGTGCGGTGGGAATAGAGGTAATCTCCCCAATCCCAATGGCACCACAGGCCACGTCCAAGCCTTGCTTTTCTACAATAATCGGCACAATTTCGGGAATTTGGTTGGCTTTAAACAGCCCCAGAGTCCCGAATTTTGCTGTCGGCTTGCAATCCTTCAAAGGGTATTGCTCCGTGAGAGCAAAGCCCATTGACATGACCACACCTCCTTCAATTTGTCCTTCCACAGACAGCGGATTGATGGCCTTGCCCACATCGTGAGCCGCCACCAATTGGGTGATTTTGCCATTTTCATCTAGAATACAAATCTGGGTGGCATAGCCATAGGCTATATGACTTTTGGGGTTGGTCACTTTGGCACCCAAGGGATCGGTTTTACCGAAATATTCTGCGTAAAATTCTTCTCCATCAAGCTCTGCCAAGGACTTCCCTGCCAGCGCCACATTCAAATCTTCACAGGCGCGGCGACAAGCTTCCCCAGAGAACAAAGTCTGGCGAGAACCCGAGGTGGTGCCAGAATCAGGTGCGGTCACAGTATTGGAGTGGCGATAAATCACATCCTCATGGGAAATACCCGTCTGCTGGCATACCATTTGCACCAATACAGTGCCAAGACCCTGCCCAATGCAAGAGCCACCACAGTGGATTTCTACTTTTCCATCCTGCACCAGCAATCGCACACGACCTGTGTCAGGAATCCCCACGCCAACGCCAGCGTTTTTCAAACAACAGCCAATACCCACCACTTGGGCGGCATCGTAATAGGGTTTCACCGCTTCTAATGTTTCCACCAAGCCAGTGCTCTCGTCCACGATTTGCCCGTTGGGCAGTTCTTGGCCGGGGCGAATGGCATTGCGATAGCGAATCTCCCATGGGGTAATGCCCACCAAGTCTGCCATTTGATTCAGCAAACTTTCAATGCAAAAGCAAGTCTGGGTCACACCGAAGCCACGGAAGGCACCAGCAGGGGGATTGTTGGTGTAATAGGCATAGCCATCGATGGAGAAATCTTGGTAATTATAAGGGCCAGCAGCATGGGTACAAGCCCGTTCTAGCACAGGGCCACCCAAAGACGCATAGGCGCCTGTGTCAGCGATAACCTGTGCCGCCACCCCTTGGATGATGCCGTTTTCATCACACCCCAAGGTAAATTCCATGTCCATGGGGTGACGTTTTGGGTGAATCAAAATACTCTCAGCACGGCTTAATTTCACTTTCACCGCACGTCCTGACAGCACAGCCACCAAGGCCGCATGGTGTTGGACACTCATGTCCTCTTTGCCACCAAAACCACCGCCAACCAATAGATTTTCTACCTGTACACGCTCTGCGCTCCAGCCCAGCATGTGCATAATCTCATGTTGGGTGTCATAAGCCCCTTGGTCGGTGGAGAGCACCACAACCGCGTCTCCCTTGGGATAAGCTACGGCGCATTCAGGTTCTAGGAAGGCGTGTTCCGTCCACGGGGTTTCAAAGCGCTCGGTTAAAACGTGCTTAGATAGGGCGATGGCTTTGGCTGGGTTGCCACGCTGAATATGTTTATGGGCAAGGAGATTGCCGCCTCTATGCACCAAAGGCGCATCGTACAACATGGCTTCTTTTGGGGATGACACAAAGGGCAATTCTTCGTATTCCACCTCCACCAAGGCTTTGGCCTGTGCCAAAATTTCTTGGGTTTCAGCCGCTACAAGGCAGATGGAATCCCCCAGATAATGGGTGATATCCCCCACGGCAATCATGGTGTCCCAATCTTGCACCAAGTGCCCAACCTTGTTGGAACATGGCACATCTGCGGCGGTGTACACCCCCACCACACCCTCTAAAGCAAGGGCTTTTTCGGTATGAATGGCAAGGACACGCGCCCGTGGATACTGACTACGGACAGCACTGGCATAAATCATGCTGGGCAGGTACACATCGTCGGGATAAATCCCCTTCCCTGTCACCTTTTCCGCCACATCTACACGAGGGACCCGTTGCCCCAAAGACCAATCGGTGGGTGGTGCAGGAATTTCTTTGTCTTTCAAACACTGTGCCGCCAACAAAATGGCATCGATAATCTTCACATAGCCTGTGCAACGGCAAATATTATTGCGGATCGCAAACGCCACCTCCGCCCGTGTTGGCTCTGGATTCACATCCAAAAGCCCCTTGGCGCAAATGACCATACCCGGGATGCAAAAGCCGCACTGCACCGCCCCCGCCATCCCGAACGCGTGGGTGTAGACTTTTTGTTCAAAATCGCTGAGGCCTTCCACCGTGATGATGGTTTTGCCCTCTAGCTTATCTGTTTGGGGAATGCAGGCCTTGGTGGGCTTCCCATCAATGAGCACGTGGCAGGTGCCACAGGCCCCTTCACTGCACCCATCTTTTACCGAAGTTAGGTGCATGGTGTCTCGCAAAAACCGCATTAACTTTTGGTTTTTGTCCACAGTGACGCTTTGTCCATTTACAATAAAAGTAGCCATGAGCATCCTCTACTTTCCATCCGTGGTTTAAAAGGTTGACCTTTTAAACATTATACCTGTTTTGTGGGAAAGTTGCAACCTATTTTTTACTTTTCGTTATCCTTTTTATAGCATAGCGTGTCATTTCGTGGTTGCCAACTCCCAGCCCACCAAAAGCGCCCCTGATTTAACACCAATGGTCACTGGTTTTCCTTGGAAATGATTACTGACTCCCATGGGAATATGGGGGTGTAACGTGCCGTTGTCCAAAGTGTATTGAGCGCCAGCAATGGTGACCCCATCTGCCTGACCATTTATGGCAAATATGGACAGCAATCCCCACTCCACATGGCTTTCCAGCACCACGGTTTCCGCCTCAATAGCTGTAAAGCAAAACCCCTTGTCATAGACACACCCTTTCGCCCCACAACGGCGAATATATAGTAAATTTTGGAAGGCCGCAATAGTATGGTCAAGGCGGTCACCGCCTGTTACTCCGTAAAGGTAAATCTCTTTACAGCCTTTGTCTAAAGCCAGTTTGATGGCAAGCATACTATCTGTGTCATCTTTTTCCACTGGCACCTGTATGATGTTGGGAAAATCGGTGGGTTTTGCCATAGAATCAAAATCACCCACCACCACTGAGGGGGTGATACCCGCCAACAAACAAGTTTCGTATCCACCGTCAGCCGCCACGATATAATCGTCTTGGGTAGGCCGTTCTTCCAGACCATAGAAACTACCAGCCCCGAAAATAAAACCACGCATACTGCCCACCTCCTGCTTTTTATCTAATACAGTATACCACAACAGTGGTAAAAAGTAAAAGGCAAAAAACAGTAGAACCGTGAACACACACGTTTCTACTGCCTTTTGATCAATATATTGCTTAGAACAAGCCTGTGATTTTACCACATTCGTCCACATCGATTTTCTCAGCAGAGGGCACCTTGGGAAGCCCCGGCATGGTCATGATGTTGCCTGTGATGGCCACCACAAACCCAGCGCCAGCAGATAGTCGCAAGGAACTCACGGTAATGGTAAAGTCCTCTGGTGCACCCAAACGGGTGGCATCATCAGAGAAGCTATATTGGGTTTTTGCCATACAGATGGGCAAATTGCCATAACCCATATCCTCAAATTGTTTGAGTTGCTTTTGGGCATTGGCTGTCAGCACAACGCCGTTGCCACGGTAAATTCTTGTGACGATGGCATTGAGTTTTTCCAGCAAAGTGGTGTCTTCTTGGTAGCTAAAGGTGAAGTGAGAAGGTTGTTCACACAGACGCACCACTTCCTCTGCCAAGGCCACACCACCTTCGCCACCCTTTGCCCACACATCAGAGAGCACTACATTAACCCCACGCTCTGCGCATAGCGCTTTAATCAGCGCCACTTCGTTATCTGTGTCAGTGGGGAAGCGATTCACAGCCACAACCACAGGCAGGTGATACACCTCCACCATGTTGGCCACGTGACGGAGCAAATTGGGGATGCCAGCTTCTAGGGCGTTCAAATCTTCTGTGCCCAGCTCATTTTTGGCTTTGCCACCGTGCATTTTCAGCGCACGGATGGTGGCCACAACAACCACCGCAGATGGGGTAAAGCCAGCCTTGCGGCATTTAATATCCAAGAATTTTTCAGCCCCCAAATCGGAGCCGAAGCCAGCTTCTGTCACAGCATAATCCCCCAATTGCAAGGCCATACGGGTGGCCAGCACAGAGTTGCAGCCGTGGGCAATGTTGGCAAAGGGGCCACCATGGACAAAGGCAGGTGTGCCTTCCAAGGTTTGCACCAAATTTGGCTTAATGGCATCACGAAGCAATGCCGTCATAGCGCCAACAGCATTCAAATCGCCAGCGGTGACAGGCTTTTTATCATAGGTATAACCCACCACCATACGTCCCAGACGCGCTTTTAAATCAAACACAGAGGAAGCCAAGCAAAACACTGCCATAATCTCAGAAGCCACCGTGATATCAAACCCATCTTCACGGGGCACACCGTTGACAGTGCCACCAATACCATCGATGACAGCACGCAGTTGACGGTCGTTCATGTCCACACAGCGGCGCCAAGTGATAGATTTGGGGTCGATGTTCAGGCTATTGCCTTGGTAAATATGGTTATCTAGCATAGCGGCCAGCAAGTTGTTTGCCGCGCCAATGGCGTGCAAATCACCAGTGAAGTGGAGGTTGATGTCCTCCATGGGCACCACTTGGGCATAGCCACCACCAGCGGCGCCACCTTTCATGCCAAACACTGGGCCAAGAGAAGGTTCACGCAAAGCAACAGCCGTTTTTTTACCTAAGCGACGCAACCCATCTGCCAAGCCAATGGTGGTGGTGGTCTTCCCTTCCCCTGCTGGGGTTGGGCTGATGGCTGTGACCAAAATCAGCTTACCTTGTGGCACAGTATCGTCTAACAACGAAAAGTTCACCTTTGCCTTATAACGACCGTATGGCTCTAACATAGCGGCATCAATTCCAGCAACGGAGGCAATCTCCTCGATGGGTTTCATGGTGTAGCTTTGGGCGATTTCCAAATCAGAAAACATTTCTATACTCCTTAATCAATCAGTGCTAACAGTATACTACAGATTACACCCACTGTAAATAGGTAGTACTATTCAAATTTGAAATACCAGCCATAACAAAGCGAAAATCACAGGTTGATGCAGTATGTAAATCACCAGCGAGTGACGACCCAAAAATCGCAGTGGCATGGTCAAGGCATAGGGTTGCCCATCTGGCAAATTCAGCCCCACACGGCTGAGAAAATACCCACACAAAAACATGGGGAACCATGGCAAAAAGGCAAAGTAGTCGGTGGAAGCAAACCCCGTAAAGGGACAGCCAAAAAAAGCGGTGATATAATTGGCTTAAAATACCCGTGGCACATCCATCGCCCATAGACTGCCAAAAGACAGTTGCCCTATGGTCATATCTTGAAACAGGACGAATAGCAAGACAGCCAAAACAAACCCAACCCAAGGGTTCCATGTTTTTAGCCAAGGCGCTATGGCGCACAGCACCAACATAGCACTGCCAATCAGGGTCAGCACACCCCAGATTACAGCGTTACTGGGCATCACCAGTAACGTGACAAGGCTCACCAAACACCCAGCCCCAAACACCTGTAGCCCACGGCGCAAAGGATTGCGCCCTAACGACCAGCAAAAACCTGCCAAGGCGATAAATGTAGAGGCCGCCAACAGTTGTACCCAATGGACAATTCCCCCATTAAACCATGGCAGTGGCACCCCAAACAAGTTTTTCAAATTCCACAGCGTGTGATAAGCCAGCATCACCACGATGCAAACCCCACGCATCGTATCTAATACAAAAATCCGAGGACGATGATTCATACAAGCCTCCTACTATATAATATTACACAAAAACACAAAAGGGCAAGGTGCTGTGCACCTTGCCCATCTCAGGTTGTTAAAAAAGGTGCCACCAGTGGCACCTTTTTTAACAACCTGAAAATCGCCCAAGTACAAACGATTAAAATCATGCAATTTCATTTGGTTTTGCAAGTTTTTTATCTGCAAAAAATTTCGCTTTAGGGCGATTAGTTTCATTCGAGGTGGGCTTTGCCCCCTCGAGCTCCCCCAAACTTCCCAACGCCAAGTTTTTTGACAGACACAAAAGGGCAAGGTGCTGTGCACCTTGCCCATCTGCATAAAAAAGAAGAGAGATTATCTGCACAGGTAGCTCCACTAAAGCAAGCTGTGCATTGAAAGAAGATGGTATCAGTATAGCGCATCAAACCTAGTTTGACTATCGCATTTGCAACAAATTTATGTTAAATGTAAGAAAAGTTGCCTTACGCTGTAATGGCTTCCACCAAAAGAGGGTCTGCTTTTCGTTCTTCCATTAAGTGTACCACCTGATCCAACATAGGCAACGAGGGCATAGCCCCCATGCTCGTGACCGTAATGGCCGCCGTATGGACTGCAAATGACAGTGCCAATGCTTGGCTCATCCCCATGGACAAGGCAATGCAAAAAGCCGCCACAAACGAGTCACCTGCCCCAGTTGGGTCTGCAACCGCGTCCATACGCACACTTTCCACGCCTTGATACACCCCGTCTTGGGTTGCCAATAATGCGCCATATTCCCCTAATGTGACAATCACATTGGCAGCGCCTCTGGCTTGAAATACCTTGACAATGGCTTTCAAGTCACTACGGTTCACCCCAGTGTCATCCACGCGCAAAGGGCGCCCAGATTCTTGTGCCGCCTCTTGCTCATTGGGGATTAAATACGTGACATAAGGCAACAGTGCATCATCCAACGGCGTGGCAGGAGCTGGATTCAACAACACAGCCACACCAGCTTTATGGGCCCAGCGAGCCACGCTCAAATTTACCTCAGCAGGGATTTCCAACTGTAACAACACAGCGTCAAACTGGGCAATCCCAGTCTCAAGCCATGCCACATCATCGTGTTCCACAGCCAAATTGGCACCGGGGATCACCACAATGCGGTTTTGCGCCACACCATTTTTCACCTCTAATGTGATGTGACCCACCCCAGTGGTAACGCCTTCCACCGTGCGCACGTGAGAAATATCCACCCCTTGGGCGGCCACTTCTCGCTTTAACTCAGTGCCAAAACCATCGTTGCCCACGCAACCGATAATGGTCACCTCAGCCCCCAGACGAGCACATTGCACCGCTTGGTTCACACCTTTTCCGCCACAGGCAGTTTGAAATGCAGTGCCATACACTGCTTCACCCCGTCCCGGCACCACATGGGTGGTGGCGATAACATCCATCACAAAGCTGCCAACCACTAATATTTTGGGTTTTCTATTCATAAACGGAGTACTCCTGTTCGCTTAAAAATTAATTGCTTTCATTATACATAAAAAAAGCAAAATATTCAAGCTTTTTTCTGAAATTCAAAGGAAAACGTTTTTCTGCTCTAAAATATACACGATATTCAATACCATATACATCAAAACTCTCAGCACTTTTTCAGTGCTGAGAGTTTGAAAATACGTGATTTTACAATTTTTTCCGCATAATTGAGTGGGCAAAAAAGTCGTTGACAAAGTACTCGTTGGAGCAAAACACAGGGTGACCATCAATATCGAAATCCACTTCCTTCACATTTAGCAAAGGGGTTCCCACCGGGATGGCAAAAATTTCAGCCAAATTATCATTTGCCACAACGGGAGAAATATTTGCCAAGTCCATATAGGCCGACACGCCACAATACTGTTGCAAGAAATGGAACACGGGCAACCTAAAATCATTGATGGTATAATTGCCTTTGGCCAGAGTTTTGTCAATCACGTCTTCGCAGTAGATAGCAGGCTTGCCATCAGCGGTGCAAAGACGGCTGATACGAATCACAGGAGCACCTTCCAGAATACCCAACTGCTTGGCTATCTCTTGGTCAGCCACCCCATCCGCTACACGGACAAAGGCCACATCTGGCTTAAAACCATTTTGGCGAATCATATCTAAAAACTCTACCTCAATATCCATGCGGGTGTCCACTTCAAGAATATGGCGGTTAATGATGGTACCCACACCATGACGACGGGTGATAAAGCCTTCACGCTCCAGGGAGGCTAAGATATCGCGCAATTGTGTACGGCTAATGTTCATGCGCTCTGCCAGCACACTCTCCCGTGGTAAACGATCGCCCGAAGCATATGGCCCCGTGCGCATAGCGCCCAGCAATTCAGCTCGAATGCTTTTTGATGAAGATGTTTGTGTACTCATACAGCCTCCCTCGTTCCTTTTCATATTTTAAAGGTCGCACCTATTATATCAAATCTCACAATCAATTGCAAGAAAAATCCACCACCATCTTGTCAAAAATCACAATTTCCCTCATATTACCCACCGCATTGTCCCAATCTTTATGAAATCGTTTATCACGATACACTTGTAAATTCACAAAAATGTGATATGATGGTACAGGTATTCTTTTTCATACGCTGCAAAGGAGGTGACACCCTATGGCAAAAACAGAACGCCACGTACTAGATTGGATGCAGCAACATTTGCGCAACCCCATTTTAGACAAGCTGTTGGTGCTGGTCAGTCGCATTGGTGACAACGGTGAGGTTTGGTTTGTCACCATGTGCGTGTTATTGCTGCAAAAACAAACCCGTCTCACGGGCTGGGTGATTTTTGTCACCATGAGCTTGGAGCTATTGGTGTGCAATGTTTGGCTCAAACCAAAATTAGGCCGCCGCCGCCCCTTTAAAGACCACCCCCAAATACAGCTTTTGGTAAAAGAACCCACCGACTGCTCCTTCCCTTCTGGGCACACAGCCTCTGCCTTCGCTGCCTCTACTTCCCTATGGCTTTGTGGCAACGGTCTGTATCAGCCAGCACTGATTATCGCCGTGCTGACCGCCCTCTCTCGGCTCTATCTGTACGTGCACTGGCCCAGCGATGTATTGGGTGGCATCGGCCTTGGTGTTATCATCGGCATCACAGGGCAATATTTAGGGCATCTTAGCGGCATTTGGTTCGTCCTACAATTTTTAACCTAACACAATTGACAATCCTTACCACAATATGTTATACTCATGTTGCTATAAAAATTGAATAAGTTTACAAGTTTCACAGCTGTGAATGAAAAGAAAATTTGGTGCAAATCCAAAACGAACCCGTCACTGTAAGAGGGAGCAATTTGCCAACACCATTGGGAAACCGAGAAGGGGCAACGTTGCGATGAACTTAAGTCAGGAGAACTGCTTGTAGACGCCGATTAAAATTAATTGCGGTGCTCAACTAATTTTAGCTACAGTTTCTGTGGCCTTTTGTTGAGCAATCTTTTCAGATTGCTCTTTTTTTATTCTCTCAATGTTTATAGCTATATTCAAAAAAGGAGTCGAATTATGTACAAAAAAATCCTAACCCTCACCACCATTCTATCCGCCATGTCTCTCCTGTCCACCCCTGCGTACGCCATGCACATTATGGAGGGCTTTTTGCCTGTGACCCACAGCATCGCTTGGTTCGTAATCTCACTGCCCTTTTTCATCATTGGACTAAAGTCTATCGGCAAAATCGTCAATGAAAACCGCAAAAATTTATTACTGTTGTCAATGATGGGCGCCTTCGCCTTTGTCCTCTCTGCACTGAAAATCCCCAGTGTCACTGGTTCTTCTAGCCACCCCACTGGCACAGGGCTGGGCGCAGTTCTCTTTGGGCCATCTGTCATGGCTGTGCTGGGCTTTATCGTACTCTTGTTTCAAGCTATTTTGCTGGCTCACGGTGGCTTAACCACCCTAGGCGCCAACACCTTTTCCATGGCCATTGCTGGCCCCTTTGTGGCCTACGGTGTGTATAAGCTATGTCAAAAATCCAACTTGAAAAAACCTGCCTGCGTGGGTATCGCCTGCGGCTTGGGCGACCTTGCCACCTATTGTGTCACCTCTGTGCAATTGGGTTTGGCCCACCCCAGTGAAGTGGGTGGCGTGATGGCTTCCATCGCCAAATTTATGAGCGTGTTCGCCGTGACCCAAATCCCTCTAGCCGTCATCGAAGGCATTTTATCTGCCGTAGTGGTGATGCTGTTGGTCAACGTAGCCAAGCCTGAGCTTGACGCCATTCATTATTAAGGAGATTATCATCATGGAACATAAAACAACGAAAACTGTCATTGCCTTGCTCTGTTTATGCGTGGTCATCGCCATCGTTCCCCTCCTGCTGATTACAGACAGCGAATTTGGTGGTGCCGACGGACAAGCCGAAGAAGTCATCATGGAAATCAATGCCGACTACGAACCTTGGTTTGAAAGCATCATCGAACTGCCCGGTGGCGAAACCGAATCTCTTCTCTTTTGCTTACAAGCCGCTCTAGGCGGTATGGTTTTTGGCGGCGGATTTGGCTATTTCGTCGGCAGAAAACAACAAAGCTAACCCATGGCACACACACATCCATTGACCGCTGGCTTTTCCCCTACACAAGGGACTGTGATGCGCAGCGTCCACGCAGGATTGACTATGGTCTGCACCATCGCCACAACGTTTATCTGTGTGGCCTTTGATAACACCCATTGCCACCTTTGGGTTCTGGCTTCTATGGTGTTTGCCATGCTTGTTCTGTGCAAATGCCCACCCAAAACCCTTGTGGCTATGTGCAAAATACCGTTGGTGTTTATTCTTTTGAGCTGTATCACCGTGACTGTACAGGTCAGCACTTCCGAAATTGCCAACAGCGTTCATATCCTAGGGCTATCCTTTTTTGTCACCCCAACCTCACTGACACAAGGGTTGACACTGGCTTGTAAGGCTTGCGGTGCCACCAGCTGCCTCTTCTTTTTCATCACCAGCACGCCTTTACCCAACATGATTGCCACCTTGCGCACATGGAAATGTCCCCCTTGCTCATTGAGCTGATGTATCTGATTTACCGCTACTTATTTGTGTTATTGGAAACACAAACTGCCATGACCACAGCGGCACACGCACGTCTTGGCTATGCCACTTACAAACGCAGTTGGTACACCTTCACCCATATGAGTGGTAACGTACTGATTCACGCCTTCAAACGTAGCTCTGCTTGCTTTGACGCTATGGAGTCTCGCCTCTACGACGGACACATCAACTTTTACACAAAATCTGTTCCCTTGCAACCAACCCACCTACTTTGTTGTGGCGGCTATTTGGCCACGGTGGTTGCTGTGGGATTCTGGGGGTAAGGAAATGGAACCTATTTTACAACTGCAACACGTGTCCTTTGCCTATGACAGCCACCACCACACCTTAAATGATGTGAATATTTCCTTTGCAAAAGGTGAAATGGTGGCAGTTTTAGGCAACAACGGCGCTGGCAAAACCACATTTTTTCTGCTGTGCAACGGGGTGTTAACCCCCCACACTGGCACGCTGTCTCTCCATGGCAAACCAATCAGTCGTAGCAAGGCTGATTTGATGACCTTGCGCAAATGCGTGTCCATTGTCTTTCAAGACCCTGACACCCAGCTCATCGCCCCCACAGTAGACGCAGAGGTGTCCTTTGGCCCCATGAATTTGGGTTTGCCCTCCACCGAAGTCGTGCAACGAGTAGACAGCGCTTTATCCACCTTGCATCTCCAACACTTAAAATCAAGATCCACCCACGCTTTAAGCGGAGGCGAAAAAAAGCAGGTGACCATCGCCGATATTTTAGCCATGGAACCTGAGGTGATTTTGCTAGACGAACCCACCGCTTCTCTTGACCCTAAAAATGCCCAAATATTAGAGGACATTCTCTTGGCCTTAAACGCCAGTGGTGTCACCGTCATTCTCTCCACCCATGACATCGATTTTGCCTACGGCATCTGCCAGCGTGCAGTGGTATTCTCCCAAGGGAAAATCTTAGCTGACGGGGATATTGAAACGGTACTTTCCAACAAAGAAACCATCGCCAAAGCTGGCCTGCGTCAACCCATTCTCTTGCAAATTCAGCAACAAATAGCCAATGGACTCGACCCACAAAAATTAACCCATCTGCGCCATACCAAAGAACTCAACACGTTGTAAAAAAAGGCACCTGCATTGTGATGCAGGTGCCTTTTGTCGGGTTTTATCGGCGTGCGCTGTTGGTTTTATTGTGCTCTAGCACCAAGCGATCCGCGATCATGGCGATGAACTCGCTGTTGGTGGGCTTGCCTTTGGCATTGGACACAGTGTAACCAAAGAAGGTTTGCAAGGTTTCCAAATCACCACGATCCCATGCCACTTCGATAGCATGGCGAATGGCTCGTTCCACACGGGAGGCGGTGGTGTCATAGCGCTGTGCCACCATCGGGTAGAGCACCTTAGTGACCGCATTGATTACGTCCATATCCTCCACAGCGATCATAATGGCTTCTCTTAAATATTGATAGCCTTTGATATGGGCTGGCACTCCAATTTCATGGATCACAGCGGTGACAGTGGCTTTCAAATCCCCCATATCAGCAGATGCACCCACTTCACACATACCACTCATCCGCAAGAGTACCGTGTCAATTTGGCAAGGCTTTGCCATAAAATAATCCACACCCAATTCCATCGCCCGTTGGACAGTGCGGTCACTGCAAAACGCGGAGAGCACAATGGTTTTCTCTGCCACATCACTTCCCAACTCTTCTAGCACGGCCAAGCCATCTAACTTCGCCAACAATATATCCATCACTATCACATCAGGGTTTAGCGCTTTGATTTTCTCCACAGCGTCAAGACCATCTAAGGCCACGCCAGCCAATGTAAATTGAGGTTGCTTTTCTATGGCTTGTGTCAACGCCGTGCGAAATTCTTGATTCCCATCTACCACCAGTACTGTTTTTCCTTGTATCATGACTCTCATTCCCTTTCACTCACTACAATTTCAACTTTGCCAGCCCATCTTTAGGGAACCTCTAAAACCCACGTTTTAGAGCCACCCTTTCTCTTTTCAGCAGATTACACTTGGTTCCCTGCTCTCACTAGCCTTTTCTATAAATTACCACATTTGGCTCCAACTTGCAACACGAAATTGTAAAAATCTAAATAAATCGTTCGTCAAAACAAGACATAAACCGCACAGCATGCGCAATAAGCAACTTTTTCGCCATAATTCGACAGCATTCGACAAATCATCCTAAGCTCGCGCAATCACTGGGCCCACCTCTGAGCATTTCCAACCCATGGCCAAGGGTTGGCAGCACTGCCTGTAAATTTTCCTTGGCAGCTTTGGGGCTACCGGGAAGATTGACAATCAATGTCCTAGCGCAAATGCCAGCTTGGGCACGGGAGAGCATCCCACGTGGCGTAATGGCCATAGAAGCCATACGCATGGCTTCCCCAATCCCTGGCGCCATACGCTCACACACAGCAACCGTGGCCTCTGGGGTCATATCGCGGAGGGCAAAGCCAGTGCCACCTGTGGTGACCACAAGGGCAATCTCTCCGTTGGCGCACAGCTCGCGCAAGGCGCATTCAATCTCTCCTTGCTCATCAGGCACCAACACCATTCGCGTGACTTGATAGCCCCCTTGCTCTAACAATTCTCTCACCAAAGGGCCACCGCCATCTGGGCGTTCCCCTTGAAAACAACGGTCACTGACCGTCACAACTGCCGCTTGATACATGGCTGTTCCTCCTTATTGTAGGTGATGAATCTGGGTTGCCTCCAGCCAGACGCGCTGACCTTCTGCCCCACCTTTCATCCGTAAAATGGTTTGGTCGTCGCCACAAACTGGGCGCAATACCGTCCAACGCCCATCTAAATCTTCGTACTGCCCCGCCACGTCGCACAAAATGGCATTCTTATTTTCTTGAACACAACACAGGTCTTTGCCACGGACGGCAATGCCAGCACCTTTTGTATCCCATGGACTTTGGTCGCTGGTCAGCACGTTTTCAAACCCAGAAAGTCGTGCCGCCGCTAACGTTATAGGATGGGCAAACAAGGTGGCTGTGTCCACGATTTTTTCGGACCGTCCACTGTCTAACACGCAGATATTGGCACAGTTGCGTCGCACTTCCCCTGCATCGTGGCTCACCCAAATCACAGGGCACTCCAATTCTTGCAAAATCGTGGATAAATGTTGTTCCACAGCCCATGATAGATGGGCATCCAGTGCCGACAACGGCTCGTCGAAAAGCACCACTTTTGGTTTT
Organism: Bengtsoniella intestinalis; assembly: GCF_039719005.1. Classification (GTDB taxonomy): domain Bacteria; phylum Bacillota; class Clostridia; order Oscillospirales; family Oscillospiraceae; genus Oscillibacter; species Oscillibacter intestinalis. Next base: position 513,644 of record NZ_CP133584.1, read on the forward strand.
CCCAACAACATCCGTCCCAAGGCCACGCGTTGCTTCTCTCCCCCAGACAATTGGTGGGGCAAAAGACATCTCACCTGCTCTAATCCTAATTTTTCTAGCATTGTAAAGGCATTTTCCTTGTCAATAACTTGCAAGTTTTTTTCCACTGTCCAGTGGGGAAACAAGGCATAGTGCTGAAATAAATAGCCTATATTTCGCTTTTGTGGTGGTAAATTGATGGACAATTCGCTGTCGAACAACACCTGCCCATCTAGCACAATCCGCCCACCGTCTGGACTCATAATCCCAGCGATACACTGTAACGTAACACTTTTACCACTGCCCGATTGTCCCAGCAACCCCAACACTCCACAGTGGGTTGTAAACTCCACAGCCAATGCAAAATCCCCCAACTGCTTGCGGATAGAAACTTCTAACTTCATAGCGTTTCCCTCCTGTGTTCAATCCATTGGAGCGCCAGCAAAAACACAAGGGCGATGGCCATGTTGACCCCCACCCAAGCCCACGCTTGCCCATCTTCTCCTGTGCGCCAGAGCTGATAGACTGTTGTGGCGATGGTGGCGGTACGGTTGGGGGTATAGCCAGCCACCATGGCTGTGGCGCCGTATTCCCCTAAGGCACGGGCAAAGGCTAGCACCAAACCTGCCAAAATTCCCTGCTTACACATGGGGAGCTGTACCTGCCAAAATAAAAATCGATCACTGAGTCCCAATGTCCGACCTGCCTGTAGCACCGTCACATCCATAGCCTCAAAACTGCCTCTAACTGTCCGATAAAACAACGGAAACGACACCGCAATGGTGGCAAAAATAGCCGACCACCATGTCATGGTCAATCCACCACCAAACAGCGCACCCAAAGGGCGGTTTGGACTGAGCACCATCAGTAGCAACCAGCCCACCACTGTAGGCGGTAGCACCAAAGGTAAGAGTAAAATGGCATCGAAAAACCCTTTCACCATGGGGCGCTGTTTTGCCACCCAGTTTGCCATAAAAATACCAAAAAAGAAGACAATTGTTGTAGAAATTAAAGCAATCCGCAAGGAATTATATAGGGGAAACCACTCCACAGCTTTCTCCTCCTTTCTCAACAATCACGTCGCTAAGGCAAAGCCTGCCTCAACAAACACGGTTTTTGCCGTGTCACTTTGTAAAAATGCGGCAAAGGATGCAACATCTTCATCGTCACTTAATACCGCCATAGGGTAAATGGCTGGACTGTACCAACTGCCATCTGCCACTGCCACAATCTCCACGCTACTGCCTACGCAATCCGTGGCGTACACCATGGCGCAATCCACCATGGTGTACGCCACTTGGGTCAACACTTCACGGACGTTGGAACCGTAGCTCACCTTACCGTCCGCTTCCAAATCAGCCAAGGAAACGCCCAAACTGTCCAGCACTTCTGTGGCATAGGCACCAGCTGGCACATCACTGTTTCCAATGGCAAGGAGGGTAAAATCGCCACGTATCAAGTCCTCAAAACTGGTGACACCACTTCCATTTTCCGGCACCACTAACACCAATTGATTTTCTAGCAGTGCCATGGCCTCCATACCTTCTACCTGTGTCCAAGATGCGGAGAAAAACACGTCACAACTGGCACCTTCGTCTATTTGACGGCGCAATGTGCCCGACGAATCGTAGGTTGCCACCACATCCACCTCTGGGTGCTCAGTTTCATACATTGCAATCAAAGCATCCATGGTTTCTGTCAAAGATGCGGCCGCAAAAACCTCTACTGTAGCACTCTGTGAAGTACAACCACTTAACAGCAATGCCGCTAGTAAACCTGCAAAAATCCGTCTCACAACGTTGCCTTTCCGAAGGGGCAGATGGGGTAATGGCACACATCACACCCCAAACACAGCCCACCTTCACCCAAACCTGTCACGTCTTCTCTGGCAATCTTCACATCTGCCGCAATCTTGGGTAACACCAAGTCAAAAATGGTAGCACCAGCATACATGACACAACCGGGGAGCCCCATAACAGGCGTGTTATCGGCAAAATAGCCCAAGCAGAACATGGCGCCGGGGAGAACGGGTGCCCCATAGGTCACCACCTTGGCACCGCTTTTGGTGATGCCACCGGGGGTGTTGTCGTCTGGGTCCACGCTCATACCCCCAGTGCAAATAATCATGTCTGCACCAGTTTCACGCATTTGGGCAATGCAATCTGCTACATTGTCCACCCCGTCACCACTATAACAATGCGCGATGACTGCAATGCCATAGGCTTGTAGTTTTTTCACCACCACAGGGGTGAAGGTGTCTTGAATGCGACCACTTTTCACCTCGCCACCAGTGGTGACAATGGCGGCAGTTTTTCGCACAAAGGGACATAGTTTTAGTAATGGCGCTGTCCCAACCATGGCTTCCGCCTCTGCCAAAGCCGTTTCTTCAATCACCAGGGGGATAATCCGCGTGCCAGCCAGTTTGTCGCCTTGTTTCACAGCGGTGTTGCCGTGTCGGGTGGCTATCATTAGCTGTTCTTGGTTGTTGACGGCACGTAATCGTGCTGAATCCACCAAAAACAGACCATCACACGCTGCTCGCAGTTCAATCTTCCCCTCTTTCACGTCACTCCAGAGGAAGTTTTCCTCGCCACATAAGGTGGCCAGTCGGACAGCGGCATCATTTTCATGAAGCATCCCTTCCCTCTGTTCCCATACGTATAATTGCTCTTTCCCCATGGACAGCAGGATGGGAATGTCCTCTTCACGGACAACGTGCCCCTTACGGAACCGTGCATCTTTATACTCGCCAACGATGATTTGGGTCATGTCATGGCAGAGCACGTGCCCCACCGCATCTACGGTTTTGATATAGTTCATACGTTGCCCTCCAATACAGTGATTTCATCTTCAACACGGACAACGCCTTCTCTCACCACAATGACGAAGATGCCTTCACGGGGCATGACGCAGTCCCCCACCGCCTTACGAATGGCACAATCATTATGACACTCTTTACCGATTTGAGTCACCTCTACCACGGTCTCTCCAATGGCAAGACGGGTACCAATGGGTAAGGTTTTCAAGCTGATACCCACGGTGTTGATGTTTTCCGCAAAGACACCAGCATGTAAGGGGATGGCTGTCACTTGACGCATCACGTCTATGCTTTCTTCTGCCAACATGGAGATTTGACGGTGCCAATCCCCAGCGTGGGCATCCCCTACAATGCCGTGTTTTACACGCAAGGTGATTTCCTTTACAGGGGTCTTCAACTCCCCTTTTTTCTCACTGATATTTACCGATACAACCTTAGCCATGATGTCCTCCTATCTGTTTCCCTTCGGGACGGGTGACCACAAGTCGTCCCTACAATTTTCATTGTTCCTTGCGGTAATCGCCGCTTTTACCGCCCGTCTTTTCCACCAGTTCCACTGCAGTAATTCGCATATCTTTTTGCACCGCCTTGCACATATCGTAAATGGTCAAAGCCGCCACAGTGACAGCGGTGAGGGCTTCCATTTCCACCCCAGTTTCTCCTGTACAACGAACGGTAGCTTGGATGCACACCGCTGCTTCTTCTAATGTGAATTCCAAATCCACCCCAGTGATGGCAATGGGGTGGCACATGGGGATGAGGCTAGCCGTCTGCTTGGCCGCCATAATCCCAGCTACTTGAGCCACCGACAACACATCCCCTTTTTTCATGCCACCTTGGGCGATAAGCACCACCGTTTGGGGCGCCATTTCCACCCGACCACGGGCAACAGCGGTACGAATGGTCTTGGCCTTTTCTGACACATCCACCATTTTCCCTCTGCCTTGTTCATTAATATGGGTCAACTCCATCCCTTTATCCTCCGATTCGGTGCATCCGCCGTGGCGTATCACTGCCCCTTTGGGTCAGGTGATGGCTGGCAGGTTTTTGTAAAATACCTTGGGTAATGGCTTGCTGTAACGCAAAACCATGTAAATCAGTCAAATCTAGTTCCTCTTTGGCGTGTAGGCATCCTTTTAAATATCCATCAGCGGTGATGCGAATGCGGTTGCACGCATGACAGAACGTGTGGCTCAGTGGCGCAATCAGCCCCACAGCTCCAACGGCATCGGGCAGTCGGAACCGCCGCGCCACCCCTTGGGGGCTGCCTTCCACCAACTGAGGACAGCACGCTAAGACAGCATCCCCACTTAAAAAACAACCCTTGTCCCAATTGGCGCAAGCACCCATGGGCATCAATTCAATGAACCGCACCGCCCATGGGTGGTATCGGGTCAAGTCCACAAAATCCAAGATTTCATCGTCATTGATGCCCCCCATCAACACCACATCTAGCTTCACGTTGCCAAAGACACGCTCGGCTTCTAAAATCCCAGCCCACACACGGTGGAAGTCCCCACCGCCCGTCAGCTGTGCAAACCGTTCTGGGCGCAAACTATCAATGCTGATGTTGACACGAGACACCCCAGCTTGGCGCAATGGCTCTGCCAACTCCGACAAATAATGACCGTTAGTTGTTAAGCATAATTCCTTTACACCATTGATTTCAGCAATGGTGCTACAAACATCCAATATATCATCACGTATGAGAGGCTCTCCCCCTGTGATGCGGATTTTTTCCACCCCACAGTCAACTGCCGCTTGCGCCAATTCTTCCAATCGCTCTACACTAGGCCTAGGACTGTTGGCACACGGGGCGCCTGCAGGCATACAGTAGCCACAACGATAATTGCACTGCTCTGTCACCGACAATCGCAAATAGCCAATCTGCCGTCCTTGTCCGTCCTGCATCCCTTCACCCCTTCCGTGATACTCACTTGAGATTAACGCTTTTAGTATAACAAATAAGGGGGGAAAAGTCAAGGATTCCCAGCATATTGCCCTACTTATATTGACGCAATGGGAAAATAGTAGTATGATAAATACAAATTATTGGAGGTGATGCCATGGCTTTGTCCCAACAGCTGTCCATTCAAAAAGGCATCACCGCCGTCATCGGCAGTGGTGGCAAAACCACCTTGCTCCGCGTGCTAGGGCAAGAGCTATCACAACACAATCGGGTGCTCCTGTGCACCACTACCAAGTTTCTCCCCTTCCAAAACACACCCCAGCTTCACACGCTCACCGATGAGGGTTCTTTATTTTGGGCTGGCACTCCTGTCCCAGACACCCCAAAATACACCACTCCACCATGGGATTTTAAGACACTGCTCCACTATTTTGACTATATTTTGGTGGAGGCCGACGGCTCCGCTGGGCTTCCCTTTAAGGCACACCTCTCCCACGAGCCTGCCATCCCACCCCAAGCCAATCAAACCCTCTGCATTGTGGGCTTAACTGGCTTTGGTCTGCCCATTTCTCAAGTTGTCCACCGCAAAGAGCGATTTTGCCAACTATGTGGTGTTGCAGACTCTGAATTGGTATCCCCACAGCTGGTAGCAAAGGCCTTACAAGGTGAAAACCTTTACACAAAAGTCATTGCCAACCAAGCCGACACCCCCCATTTACAAGCCTTGGGGCAACAATTATCTTCCCTGTTACCCTGCCAAACCCATATTTTATCTCTAAAGGAGGTTCTCCTATGATGGTTCTCATCCGTGGCGCTGGCGACTTGGCCTCTGGCATTGCCTTGCGCCTGTGGCAATGCGGTTTTCAAGTGGTAATGACCGATTTGCCTCACCCCACCGCCATTCGCCGCACCGTTGCTTTTTCCGAAGCCCTACTGCTAGGGGAAGTCACCGTCGAAACCGTGACCGCCCAAAAAGCAGAGTCCGCCACCCACGCCAAAGCTTTATTATCTGCTGGTATTTTGCCCGTTCTCGCTGACCCAGAGACCACTTGCCGTAAAGCATTGACACCATCTGTGGTTGTGGATGCCATTTTGGCAAAGAAAAATCTCGGCACCACCACCCAAGATGCCCCTGTGGTCATCGGAGTCGGCCCTGGATTTACTGCTGGCGTGGATTGCCACGCTGTGGTTGAATCTATGCGCGGTCACACCTTAGGTCGCGTCTATTACCGCGGCTCCGCCTTACCCAACACAGGGATACCGGGGCTGATTGGTGGCTTTTCTGGGGAGCGTGTGCTCCGTGCGCCAGCAGACGGTGTATTCACCCCCATCTGCGCTATTGGCGACACCGTAACAGAAGGTGACGTGATGGCAACTGTGGACGGTGTGCCCATGTATGCCACCTTAACAGGCACCCTCCGTGGGATTTTGCCGTCGGGTACCACAGTACACAAGGGGCTAAAATCTGGTGACATTGACCCCCGTTGCGAACCCTTTCACTGCCACACCGTCTCCGACAAAGCCTTATCCATTGCAGGCGGTGTGTTAGAGGCTATTTTAGTCCTGACCAAGCCTACTTAATCCCCCATTCTACTACGAAAGATGTCGCATATGCGTATTTTGAAACTGCAAGAAGACGAAAAGACCGTACACTCTGTACCATTGGGAAAGAAAAGTTATTTTGCAAAACGTTAAGCGCCGCCGATGCCATGCTATACGCAGGCCTTTGTGGCGATTTGCGCGGGTGGAAATTATCGCCGTAGATGTGGAGAATAAGTCGGTATCCATCGATGTGGTTTGCACCAAGCAAAACCATCAGAGCGAAGACCGCCCCGTCATCGTGGCAAGCTTTGTCCAGTCCATGGACGGAACCTACGCATAAACGAAACCAATACCCACCATAGGACACAGGCTGTATTCGCCCTGTGTCCTATGGTCTTTTTATCGTATAGGCACATTTTCTCCTTCTGCCGCATAGACTGGATTGGCAATTTCAAATTGATAAAAGGAGTTGATTGTTTGTACCCATACAATGAAAACAACAAAACCGAACAATCCTTAAAGTCTGTGCTAGAGCAAACCCTTGGCACTCCCTCTGGCGATGTTCATTGTGACCCTGATGTGCCCATGACCATCCATTCGCCAACACCTTGCATAGAGTGTCCGCCATCTTGCGACGATTGTGGTAGTGGTGACTGTGGTAACGACAACTGTGGTTGTATCCTAGAAAAGCCAGCTTGTTGTGTGTACATCAAAGGCGACAAAGGCGATACGGGCGAACGTGGCAAACGTGGTAAGCAAGGCGAAAAGGGCGAAACTGGCGCACAAGGCATCCAAGGTCTCACTGGGCAACAAGGTGTCCAAGGCTTAACAGGCGCCACTGGCCCTCAAGGCCCTGCTGGTGAAAAAGGTGACACTGGCGCACAAGGTGCCAAAGGTGACCAAGGTTTACAAGGGGTCAAAGGTGATACGGGTGATAAAGGCGATACAGGCGCACAAGGCATCCAAGGTCTCACTGGGCAACAAGGTGTCCAAGGCTTAACAGGTGCCACTGGCCCTCAAGGCCCTGCTGGTGAAAAAGGTGACACTGGCGCACAAGGTGCCAAAGGTGACCAAGGTTTACAAGGGGTCAAAGGTGATACGGGTGATAAAGGCGATACAGGCGCACAAGGCATCCAAGGTCTCACTGGGCAACAAGGTGTCCAAGGCTTAACAGGTGCCACTGGCCCTCAAGGCCCTGCTGGTGAAAAAGGTGACACTGGCGCACAAGGCGCCAAAGGTGACAAGGGTGACCAAGGCGCACAAGGCGCCAAAGGTGACAAGGGTGACCAAGGCGCGCAAGGCATACAAGGTGTGCAAGGTGCCAAGGGCGACACGGGTGCCACAGGGGCAACTGGAGCGCAAGGATTCACTGGTGCCACTGGACCCCAAGGGGTGCAAGGCCCGAAGGGTGACGCTGGATGCTGTTGCTGTACCCCTGGTCCCACGGGCGCCCAAGGCCCCGCTGGGGCGCAAGGTGCCGATGGTGGCATCGGCCCTCAAGGCCCATCTGGGGCTAGCATTTGCCCTTGCGAGGTCACCTTCGGGAAGACCATTTCCTTTTTGCTAGAAAACAGTTTCCCTTTCTCCGCCACAGTAGATGCCCCCTACGACTTGGGTCTGACCAGCACAGAAGAAGTACCTGCCACCCTCTATAATACGTGGTCAGTTTTGTTCAACGAGAATACTTTGGTGCCACTTTGTAAATTAGACGCCTTAATCCTCACATTTACAACAGAGCAGGAGCGCGATACCTTTGTCAGTTTACTGACGGTGATTTTAAACCAAACTTTAAGCTGTTGTCATGAATGTGGTACCTGTGATGTATGCCCTGAGGTGCTAGCTGTGGATCAATATAGTAGCATTGTTGACCCATCTGTCACTTGTAATTATGAGTATTATTTGCAAGGAGATTGCCAATGCAACGCAGGAGCATGCGACACAGTGGCCATACCCATTGACTTGTGTGGCTTTGCCAATTCCACAGGACAAAAAATGCGCGGTATTTTGGAGCGTCAACGTGATGATGGCAACGGTCTGACTTTGGTGGGTGGTCTGCGAGAAGCCCTCCTCCCCACTGCCCCAGTGAAAACCATCGAATCCACAGGGCTCTCTAGCGCTCTGCTATCTTATGAAGATGGTGGTGCATTTGTAGCCGCCTTGGTGTGTTTAGAGCGGGTGGTTGCCGTCCAAACCACGCCACTTGGTGATTGAGTGCAACAAAGGAACGCAGGCAGCCCACCCTGCCTGCGTTCCAATATTTGGATTTTATAAAAAAATTATATTTTTTTCGTAAAAAATACTTGCAATTCACTGAAGGCTATGGTATTATGAACAAGCTGATTTCAGCAAAGAAAATATTCGGGTGTGGCGAAGCTTGGTATCGCGCTTGACTGGGGGTCAAGAGGCCGCAGGTTCAAATCCTGTCACTCGAACCAAAATAAGTTCTAGTTTTTAACCAATTTAGTTAGAAACTAGAACTTTTTTGTTATATTTGTGTGGTCGTAAATTTGACGATGTTGAATTTGTATTGAACGGGGTGTTTTCTTTGGAAAACACCCCGTTCTTTTTTATCGTTTTTCGCAACTTTTTAAGAAGATTGCGATTTAGACGCTAACAATTTGCAATTTCTACAGATTGCACAAACTTAGTATGCTACTCATGGCTCTGATCCGCTTCTTATTGTTATTAACTTACGCATTCATATGTTCAATCACAGAAGCAATACTATCAAACTGTTCATCACTTAACCGTTCTAATTGTTCAATCATGGTGGCCATTCTAGCGGAATTTAATTTGCCGTAATCAAAAAAATCCTTTGGCGCAATTTCTAAGAACTCGCACATATAAAAGAAATTAAGCATTGTTGGGAAATTATTACCAGACTCAATGCTATGAATAAAGCTGTGCCCTTGCCCCAACGACAAACTCATGTCACGGGCAGATACGTTCTTTTGTTGTCGCAAATGGACCAATCTGTTTGAAAAATCTTCAATATAAATATTATCATCCATATCAATTCGCCTCCTATCTATATTATTTTATAATATAGATAGGAGTATTTTATCCTATACATTCAGATAAAATATTGACTTTATCTTAAACTATCGGATATAATAGATACTATATCTTAATTATCCAGATATGAACAACATCGAAAAATGTGATATCGGGTATTCTTTTGCACTCAAAATTTCAAAAAGGTCACTCAAAACAAAACAATTCTTTTATATTATCCCTAGAATTTTTCCTTCTAATCTGCTAAAAATAGAGACACCCATAGAAGGAGGAAATTTCCATGACAACAATTTTCAACCTTGAATCGCTGACCCAATACGAGGCTTATCTTCATGAGGAAGAGCGGAGCCCAAACACCATCCAGAAATATTGCCACGACATCAGTGTGTTCCTTGTATTTTCAAACACACAGGAACTATCCAAACTGCTGGTATTGTCCTTTAAGGAGCATCTGCTATCTCGCTACGCCCCCGCCAGCGTCAATTCCATGCTGGCGGCTGTCAATGGATTTTTGACATGGCTGGGGTTCCCCCAGTATAAAGTGAAGCCACTGAAAATTCAGAGGGACATCTTCTCCAAGCCAGAAAAAGAGCTGACCCAGCGAGAATATCAGCGGCTTATCGCCACCGCTGAACAACGGCAAAACCGCAAGTTATCCCTTGTCATTCAGACCATCTGCTCCACGGGGATTCGTGTGTCAGAGCTACAACACATCACTGTTTCTACCACCCATACAGGGCGCACCAGTGTGACGTGCAAGGGTAAAATCCGCACCATTTTCTTGCCCAAAGAGCTGTGCCGTAATCTAAAGCACTTCTGCAAAGCGCAGGGCATACACACTGGCTCCATCTTCCTTTCCAAGTCGGGCAAGCCACTGGATCGCTCCAATATCTGGCGCATGATGAAATCCCTTTGTAAAGATGCCAATGTGGAGCCTAGCAAAGTGTTCCCCCACAATCTCCGCCACCTGTTCGCCCGAACTTATTACAAAATAGAAAAAGACATCAGCCGTCTGGCTGACATCTTAGGTCACAGCAGTATCAATACCACTCGCATTTATACGATTGAAACGGGGCGAAAGCACGCACGACAGATGGATAAAATGAATCTCGCCTACTGGATGCCATAACATCACATAACTTTTATTATGTGACAAAAACATAGTTTTTGCGTAACAATTCCCATCATTTTATCTCTTAAAAGCGCAATACAAGTAGACCGATTAAAAGAAGGGTTTAATCGGTCTACTTGTATTGGGATTGGAAAAATTTTCTTTATTTTATTCGTGATAACCCTTGAATTTTTCAATCTATCGTGATAGAATATGTCCTAAGTATTGGAATTTATTGCATCACTATGTCACATAATAAAAGTTATGTATCAAATCGGAGGGGAAATTTTATGGAGCAGAAAGAAGAAATTTTAGACTACTTGGGTCGGGAACTGGGCTGTAGCATATTATCAAATTTACATGCACCTAGATATCATTTAAAGGAAAAAAAGTACTTCGAATGGGCTTCAATGCAAAAATATTCCTTGGAAGAGTGGCAGTATGCGTATCAATACATCGTGGGAATGGATAGCACCGCTACAACCCTCCAAGAACTGCGTGCTGAATTTTTAAACCATCTTTAAAAGATTGGGGTAATGACCATGGGATATGAAATTGTCAAGCTAGAAGACGTATGCACCATAGGAAAAGTCAGCGATGGGGATGCAAGTCGTATTTTTGATTCAACGATAGGGCGACAGGAGATGCTGTCGTGCTTTTACTATAATTGCGAATGTATACTTGTGTCGGATGGTCGAGGAATACCGTTTGTGTCCTATGTGAACGGCGAATTTCGAGCCACATCCGATACATATATAATTACTTGTGACGACGCTAGGGTACATATAAAGTACCTGTATTATTCGATGGGTAGCACTATAAAGTCATTTTTAAGCAATAAGCGCCGTCCGAAGTCACCCGCGTATTCAGCACAGCTGTTTTTACAAAATTATAGATGTATGTTGCCACCTATAGAAGCACAATTGGCGTTGATTGATGTGATGGAACATCATGACAATCCGATGCTTTGTCTGTCTTATTAGGCATCTGAAGGAGTGATTGCTCTTGACCTTAAAAGAATATTGTTCCCAACAGCAATCCACCAAACTTTTGGACGAATGGTCTGAGAAAAATGGCGACTTGACCCCTGCTATGGTGCTGACCAATAGCCTTGCGGTTGTTCACTGGCAATGCAATTGTTGTGGGCATACATGGCGAGACACCGTAAAAAACCGTATCGCTGGTACAGGCTGTGAGGCTTGTAAACCGCCCACAAAATCAACCCCACGGCATCAGTGCCGTCCAAGGGCAGATTTGGCAGGACGGCAATTTGGGCGGTTAACGGTAGTAGCGTGGCAGGGCATCGATAAAGAATCCATTTGGCTGTGCCGATGCGACTGTGGCAAGGTGGTTGTGGCCACGCAGTCCAGTCTGACAACTGGCAAAACCACCAGCTGTGGCTGTTTTCGAGAGGAAGTCCGCAAGGAGAATTTTAAGAACAACATCCACTTTGTAGACGGCACTTGCATCGAAAAAATCGCCGCCAAAACTACAGCTAAAAACAATACCTCTGGCTTCCGTGGCGTGAACCAGCGCGCCAATGGCACTTATCGTGTCAGCATCACATTTAAAAGAAAACGCTATGCGCTGGGCACATATAAAACCAAAGAAGAAGCCATCCAAGCCAGACTAGCAGGCGAAGTGATGGTGGATGAATTTGTTGCTACATTTCGAGAAAAACAAGCACAGGGAATGTGACATAGATTGAAAAACAAAATTTTTAGGAGGAACATGAAAATGAAGAAACGATTACTTGCAACACTTTTGACCTTGTGTATGGTCATAGGGTTGCTCCCAACGGTGGCTTTTGCGGAGGGTGTACCAGATGTACCAACGGAAGCTGTGGCTTCTGGCTATTGTGGCGATACAGAAGTGAATGGCGGAGAAGATGTCATTTGGTATTTGATTCCAAATGAAGAGGCTGATTCCTATATGATTGATGGGGATGTTCAGACAACATATAAGCTAGTCATCACAGGCACGGGTGTTATAGCGGATGGCTCGTACGATAAGTCGGAGATTCCGTGGGCTATAGCAACAGATGAAGATGGTAACACCTACAATGTTTATAATGTAGAGATTCAAGAGGGTGTGACCTATATTGGTTATTATTCATTTTGTGTACACAGCAATATCGGCACTGTCTCTTTGCCTTCTACCTTAGCATCCATGGATGGCGAGGCGTTTTTCGGTGCACGGGTTGGCGCATTTGAAATGGACGCACCATCCGACTATTACAAAGTGGTGGATGGTGTGTTGTTTTCTGCTGATGGCAGAGAATTGGTTCATTACAACAATGATACCGAGGGGCTAAACCCTGACCGTCGCACAGAATATGCGATTCCTGAGGGGGTAGAAGTGATTGGCTCTTATGCGTTTCAGTATTGTAACTATTTTGAATCCCTCACGTTCCCATCCACTCTTTTGGAAATAGGTACGGGAGCATTTAGAGGTATTGATATAACAGACGGCATATATATTGACAGCGACACTTTGACGACCATAGGCTGGCAAGCTTTTTACAATAACTGGACAGCTGACTACATATACCAAGTCTCAGGCAACCTGTATCTTGACGCTCCAAACCTTGAATCTGTATCATACACCGCCTTCTATAATTGGTTCGAGGATGAGGATGAAACATATGAGGTGTATCTAAATATTCCTACTATTACCGCTATGGGTACGTATTTCCACTTTGATAGAGTTACTATTGGTCCTGATGTTACAACGATTGAGTCACAGGCGCTTCGATATGTCTTCTCTTCTTCAAACAACATCAGTGCCGACGGGATTGTCGACTTGAGAAATGCAGGGGATATCACTATAGAAGGCACAACCTATGCTGTAGGAGGTTCTTACGGCACTATTATTTTCCTTCTTAAAGATGATGTAACCTTTGATATCGAAGACTGGATTAGTAATGATTACCAACGCGTCCACCACGTATATGTAAGCGGCTCCGCTAACGTAACTCGGAATTCGTATAGTATCATTTTTGATACCAACGGCGGCACATACGATATTGATGATACCGTGAATACCGAAAGCTTTATCGAACTCGAACGAGAGGGTTACGTCTTTGACGGTTGGTATACGGAAGCTACTTTTGAAAATAAAGCGACAGGTACTCCTGCTAGGGACAACACCTACTACGCAAAGTGGACTGGCGAGATTACCTTTGATGCCAATACAGGCGATGGCACAATGTCTGACCAAGAAAATGTTGTAATGGGTGTAGCATCCACCATCACCGCCCATAACAACACCTTCACCAAAACTGGCTATACCTTCGCTGGCTGGAACACCGCCGTCGATGGCACTGGTACGGCTTATGCTGACGAAGCATCCATCACCCCCACCGAGAGCATGACCCTCTACGCCCAGTGGACAGCCAACAGCTATACCATCGCATTTGATGCAAATGGTGGTACTGGCGACACCACCGGCGTCAATGCAACCTATGACATATCTGACAATCTGACCACAAACGGCTTCACGCTGGTTGGCAACAACTTCATCGGCTGGGCTACAGCCTCTGATGGCGAAGTTGCCTATGCTGATGGACAACCCGTTAAGAATCTGACCGATACTAAAGAGGGCTCCGTTACTCTCTACGCCGTTTGGTCTATCAAAGACGTTTTGACCCCTACCGTAGAGGTGCAATCTGTTACTTATACAGGAGCGGAACAATCTTATGAAATAGATGGATTTGATGTTTCCTATCTGCAAGATGCTGTTGATGTTACCCCTATTGCTGTGGGCTCTTATGATGTGGTTTTGTCTGCAGGTGAAACTGCGGATAATGCAGCGTATTATGCATTTTTTGAAGATGTATTGGTGATTACATCTGCCGACCAAAGTGCCATCACCTTCACCAACGGGAACAGCGTGGATGTTGACGACACCTTGACCCTTGCTGTCGAGGGCGGTTCTGGCACTGGCGCAGTGACTTACGCCGTTGAAGGTGCAGCCGCAACCCTCGCCGATGGCGTTTTAACTGGCGTTTCCGCTGGCATGGTTACTGTCACCGCCACTAAGGCTGCTGACAGCAATTACAACGATGCCACTGCAACCATGACCGTGTTTGTCGTGGCAAGTGATGCAGCTCCCACCGTGGATGAAACTGACGCTACCATCGATGGCGAACCCGCTACCCTTGTGGCAATGGATAGCGTCACCGAGGGTGAAGAATCCTCTTTGACGGATGAACTTCCCACAGGCTACACCGCTGGAGACACCTTCCATATCTATGCTCTGGTCGATGACGTTGTGGTTGATAATGCTACCTTCGATAGCTCCGTCACCATTACCGTCAGCTACGACGTGGAAAGCGGAAAAACCTATCAAGTTCTCCACTTGAATGGTAGCAATGTGGAAACCCTCTCCGCCACTGCTGATGTGACCAATCAAACCCTATCCTTCTCCGTCAGCGATTTGAGCGCATTCATGGTGGTTTCTAAGACAAGTACCAGTAGTAGTTCTTCTGGCACATCCTACTACAGCTCCACAGTGGCGTCCACAGAAAACGGCGACGTATCTATTAGTGCCACCAGATCTAAGCTCAATGCAACTGTGACCATCACCACCACCCCAGACGATGGTTATGAAGTGGGCGATGTGAGCGTTACCTATTCTTCTAGCAAGGAAGTTACCGTTACCGATAACGGTGATGGCACCTACTCTTACAGCCAACCTGGTGCCAGCGTGACCGTCACCGTGACCTTTGTGTCCGAAGATGGCGATGTGGATGTTGACGATGACGACAGCTTCTTCATCGACGTGGACGAGGATGTCTATTACTACGATGCCGTGGTGTGGGCGGTTGAAAACGGTATCACCTCTGGCACCACCGATACCACTTTCAGCCCAAATAACACCTGTACCCGTGCCCAAGCTGTCACCTTCCTGTGGCGTGCCGCTGGCGAACCAGAAGCCACCATGGACAATCCTTTCTCCGATTTGGACGCAACTGCTTATTACTACGACGCAGTCCTCTGGGCTGTTGAAAACGGCATCACCACTGGCTATAGCGACGGCACCTTCCGTCCTGACACCACTTGCAACCGTGGCGCCATCGTCACCTTCTTGTATCGTCTGGCAGGCGAACCAGTCGTGACTGGCGAAACCCTGTCCGATGTGGCAGAAGGCGCATATTACTACGACGCAGTGCTGTGGGCTGTTGAAAACGGCATCACCACTGGTTATAGTGACGGCACCTTCCAACCCGCCACCACCTGCAACCGTGGCGCAATTGTAACCTTCTTGTATCGGTATTTGGGCTAATCGATACTCGCTTCATTACACCCTATAAATAGACAGCAACACCTTCGAAACTACCGTTTCGAGGGTGTTGCTGTCTATAGAAAATCAAAATCAGTGTGCAAGCCCATAGTAGTCGGCTTCCAATTCGGCATACGTTTCTTTGCTTTCCATACGGTCGCCAACACCGTACATCTCGATATACTGTCAACAACGCACAAAATTGGTCTTGCTCAGTCAGACTGGTTATTTCGGTGATACCAAAATCAATAATGCTAGAATTTGCGATTGAAAACAAATCCACGGATGCTGTTGCGGGTTGAAAAACGATACTCTCAGATATTAATTGCATCTCATTGACAATGGTATCAGGGCTTTGCACATCGATGCCAGTATTTGAGACAACCACATCAGGAATCACTGTTTCCTCTGCGATATCCTCTTCAACGACTACCGCTTCGGCAGATTCACTGTCGTAAATCGCAAGAGGTTCTGTTATATTGGATGGTGCGGATTCTGATGTGATGTTTACGCCCAACAAATTGATGCCAAGAGATGGCAGCGAGCCCAAGAAAATAGATACGGTGCATAAAAGCAACCATTTACACCGTTCTGGGTATTTTTGTGCAACTTTATTCCAGAAAAATATACCTATAAACCCAAATATTACGGTACATATCGCAGCAATCGTTGCCACAGTATATCCAAATGAAACACCTCGTATTTTCGATACAAGCAACGTTCCTATAGCAATAACACAGGCTACAACAAGCTGAATTATGCTGAAATTTATCAATCGAACAGAGAAAAACATTCTTTTTCCAGTCGTTTTCCGTCACCATCACACGGTCTAAATTGCGGAAGCTAGTGTGAGGAACGGGTGGATTTTGGTTGACGGATTTTTGCAAAACACGGTTTAATTTCAGAACAGATAAATTGCTGGCCTTATTATAGGGCGAGAGGATTTGCACGTTTTCCTCTGCCTTGTAGCGAATGGTTCCTGCCCTGCACATGGCAGTTTTGGCATCTGCCTCACCCATGGGATATAGTACAAAGCCAGAGCCCACAGACAGCAGCTGGTTGTGATCCCCATCTAATGTTACCCCCAAAGCACTATGTACCGTGTGGGTTTTCAGCCCTGTTTGCGTGGTGATATTGTGTGCGGCTTTGCCCGTGGGCGCGCAGAGTACAACGGCTAGGGTGCCAGAAAAATCATCAGGGATATACCCCAACATGGTTTTGGTGATTTGATTGTCGTCAGTGCCACCCCAAAACAGCTTCATATACAGCTTGCTCCATGGTTTTGCATGGGTAATCAAATCATCATAGATGTTGGTGGCATACACCATCGCCGCCAACAAGGCGAAGATGGTGGCTTTTAGTTCGCTGATTTCACTCCTATTGCAGTAACCGCAGGGTGTTTTTATGGTACTCTAGCACCCCTTCTTCCTGCATATAGCTCATTTCACGAGACAGGGCACTCCGCTCTACACCCAGATAATCTGCCAGTTCTTGGCGGTTAAATGGCAGCAAAACGCTCCGTTTCCGTGCACCGATGCTCTCTAAATACATCAGCAGTTTGTCACGGATTTTCTTCTGGGTTAGGATGTGGATTTTTCGCACTTGAAACACATTGGCCATGGCTATATGACGCAGTAAATTCACCGTGACTCGTGAGGCATAGGGGCCGCCGATGGAGGTGTCGTTTAGCAAGTTGGACAGCTTTACATATAATAAGGTGCTATCTTTGATGGCTTGGGTTTGGACAGGGATTTCTTGCTCTGGCACGCAGGCATAGGCACCACCAATCAGCTGACCCACCCCAAATTCACAAATCCGATGTTCCCCACCGTTGCTATTGAGGAGCAAGGCGTGCAAGCTGCCGTCTAGCACAATCATGCCGTATTCCACCTGCTCTTGATTGCGGTAAAGCACCTGCCCTTTTTCCGCTGTCACCACAAAGGCTTCCAAGCATCGAAGCACATGGGTAAAGCCCTCTCCTGTGATGCCGTGGAAAAGGGGCATGGTTGCCAGAATGGGAAAATATTGTTCCATAACGTCTCCTTCGTTGCAATTGCAACCGACTTTAAGATTTGATCTATGCTATGATAGTCTAAAAGTAAGTTTAGACTAACCATTTTATTGTTAGTCTACCATAACCTAGGAGATTATGCAAGTATGTACCAATATTTTGGACTCGATTTAGGCACCAGCACCGTCAAAGGTGCACTTTTAGATGAGCAAGGCACCCTTATGTGGTCGCAGACCAAGCCCCACCATGGTGCCGTGGTGGCTACGGCATTGGAACTGCTGACCACCATAGCCACCACCCATCCTGACGCCAAAGTGATGTTCACTGGCTTTGGTGCCAAGGCCTTTTCCACCGAAGATTTTTATGTGGGGGAATTGCCCGCCATTTGCCAAGGGGTGAACACCCTCTTCCCCACCGCCAAGTCTGCCATTGACATGGGCGGACAGCGGAGCCGCTATGTGACAGGGTTAGATGGCAATTTGGAATTTGCCACCAACGCCCAATGTGCAGGTGGCACTGGGTCGTTTTTCGAGGATCAAATGTCTCGACTAGGCTTAAACATGGAGGACTATTCCACCTTGGTCTCCCAAGCCACCTCTGTGCCACGGCTGTCTGGGCGATGCTCTGTCTTTGCCAAAACCGACTTGATTCACCGCCAACAAGAAGGGGTGTCCACCCCTGATATTTTGCTAGGACTATGCTATGCCACGGTGCGGAATTTCAAGGCCACCGTGGTGGGACGCTTGCCTGTCGCAACCCCCATGGCACTGTGTGGCGGTGTGGCAGAAAACACTGGCGTGGTCACGGCATTACAGGACATTTTCAACTTAGAAGATGCCCAATTGCTCATCTCCCCCCACAGCACCCTGGTGCAAGCTATAGGGGCAGCGCAGTTGGGGCAGGGCATCGCCATTGCCACGGCCATGGAGCTACTCCAAGCCCATGAGCGCCAAGTTGTGGCCTATCCTACCCTCTCTCCCCTGCCACAAGTCACCGCCCCAGAGATGGCACCTTGCGTGACCTTGACTGCCAAAACCCCTTGCACCTTGGGTATTGACATCGGCTCCACCAGCACCAATTTGGTGCTCATCAATGCCGATGGAGGGCTGGTGGAACGGCTCTATCTCCGCACCAGTGGTGATCCACAATCCGTGGTGCGTCAAGGGTTACAAACCCTACAGCAAATCCATGGTGACCGCATATCCATCTCCGCTGTTGGGGTCACAGGCTCTGGTCGCCATTTGATTGGCAAGCTGGTGGATGCTGATGCCATCCACGATGAAATCACTGCCCAAGCCACCGCTGCCTTGCGTCTAAATCCCCAAGCCGACACGGTGTTTGAAATCGGTGGACAAGACTCCAAATACATCCAATTGCAACAAGGCAACGTGGTGAATTTTAAAATGAACAAAATCTGTGCCGCTGGCACTGGCTCGTTTTTAGAGGAACAAGCCCAGCGTTTGGGCGTAGCCGTCACCGACTACGGTGACTTAGCCCTCACAGGGGAGGCTCCTGTGGATTTGGGCGACCGCTGTAGCGTGTTCATCGAAGAAAACCTATCTGTTGCCGCCACCAAAGGGGCAACCTTGCCCAATCTGCTCTCTGGTCTGGCTCACTGCATCATCCAAAACTACTTGGTGAAAGTGGTGGGGCAAGGCGCTGTGGGTGACCACATTGTGCTACAAGGTGGGGTGTGCTACAACGCCGCTGTGGTGTCGGCCTTCCAAGCCGTCTATGGCGATCGCCTCACCGTATCCCCCCATTTTGCCGTCAGCGGTGCCTATGGGGTGGCGCTGTTGGCGCAACAAGAACAGCGTGGCGCATCCACCTTCCGTGGCTTTGATTTGCAAGGAGAACCTACTGTTCAAACCCACGCACCACAGCAAGCCATTGCCAAAAATATCGCCCTGTATCAAAAGGGAAAAACCCTGCTGTTGGGTGATTACACCCGTGAGATGACCTCTGGTAAGCCTGTCATAGGGGTGCCATACGTGCTGGTGATTCACAAATTCTTCCCCATGATTCGCAATTTCTTTGAAGCACTGGGCTATCAAGTGCTCCTGTCCCCAGACACCAACGAAGAAATCGTCGCCCTGTCTCAACAGCACGCCAAAGCCGAAACCTGTTACCCTGTGAAGCTGATTTATGGGCACATGGTCTGGCTGGCACAGCAAAACGTGGACTACATTTTCATGCCCAGCATCCACACCATGAAGCACGAAACCTCCAAGGTGTACCACAATTATGGGTGTGTGTATATGCAAAGTGCGCCACGGTTCATCTTTGAAGGCTGTGGCTTAGACAAGCAAGGTATCAAACTATTAAACCCTTCATTCTCCCTTGATTTTGGGCAAGAAGCCATGGCAAAGGCTATGGTGGGGGTGGGTGTGTCCTTGGGCAAACCCAAACCCGTCTGCGCCGCCGCACTGATGCAAGGTGCCATGGCGGTGCGCAAATACACCAAGCAAGTGGAGCAGTTGGGGCAACAGGTGCTAGACACCATCGCCCCAGAGGACAAGGTGCTGGTGCTGGTGACCCGTACCTACGGCATCGAGGACCCTGTGCTCAACTTGGGCTTGCCAGAACAACTCCTGAGCCGTGGCTACAAGGTGCTGACCACCTCCCACCTGCCGGGGCACAGCATTGAACTGACTGCCGAATACGAAAATCTCTATTGGCCTTTTGGGCAGCACGTTGTCTCCACCGCCAAGTTAATTGCCGCCCATCCCAATTTGTACGCCGTGTACCTGACCACCCATGGGTGTGCTCCAGACACCATGATTGCGCCCCTGTTCCGCAAGGAAATGGGGGACAAACCCTACTTGGAAATCGAAGTGGACGAGCACGATTCCACCGTGGGTGTCATCACCCGAGTGGAAGCGTTCTTGCACAGTCTCTCCAATCGTAGCGCCACCAAGGTGGAAAAAAGTGACGTGTATTTCTCCAATCTGGCGGTGCAAACACCCCCATTGGCAAAGGCTATTCCAGAGGGAAATCCCGTCTATCTCCCCCATCTCTACCCATACAGCACACTTCTATCCAAAACCTTTGGTTGGCAGGAGCTTTCTCCCACAAATCCAGACAGCTTGCACTGTGGCAAGGGAAAAACCTTTACAAAGGAATACCTATCTTTTGCCTCTATGTTGGGCGATGCTCTCGCATTAGAAGAAACTTTGACCGCACCTGCCACCTTGATACTGCCCCAAACAGAAGGCAGTGAAGCCGATGGGTTGTACCCCCGTGTGATTGCGGATTTCTTAGCACCCAACAGCCCTGTCACCATTGTGCCCAAAACCTTGGAAACCTTGCCTGTCACCTGTAAACAGTTTGAGAATTTCTACTTGGCGATTTTGGCAGGGGACGTGGTGCGGTGTGCCCCAAGAGAACAGCAAGCGGAGCTAATCGCCCAGTTCACCGCCCAACCGTTGACACTGGCCGCCATTTTGACCGTGGCGAAGCAACTGCCACCACGGCAAACGCCTGCCATTTTGGTGGTGGGGGAACCTGCCATAGTGTACAGCGAATTCCTCACTGGTGGGGTGTTAAATCAGCTCCAAACCATGTCTTATGGGGAGTATCTCTGGTTCCTGTGGCAACGGCGATTGGATGAAAAAGTTGTAGCCCCCATCACCCATCAGCTGTTGCAAGTCCACCAAGCCTTGGGCACCAACAGCCCCATCAGCCCAGAGCCTATGGCACTGGAGCAGACGGCAAAGTCAGTCCTTGGCACCTACGCAGGTGGCAACGGTGGCTATCGGTACGCAAAAGCCTTCCACACCACCGCCCGTGCCATTGTGGATGCGGCATCCCTCTACGAAAACACCCAAACCGTGCTGAGCTTGCAAGAAAAAGATCGCCCCATCCCTCAACTTTACCTAGGCTTTGAAGGCACCGACACCACCCTCAATCAAGAAAAACTCCAAGCCTTCATCCATTATTTGCCCAAGGAGGATGCCTATGAAACTACCTAAAAGTGAAGTGATGTCACTGGCTGACAACATCACCATCCGCCCCCATCAAATTGTCAGCAAAAAACTGGCACACCAAGACGACGTACACGTCAGCCTCTTTTCCTTCGATGGTGCAGAAAGCGTCAGCGAACAGGCCAACAGCGAAGATATTTTCATCTTCGTGCTAGAAGGCACTGTGGCGGTGGAAACACCTGCCCACTACCAAGCCACGTCAGGGCAAGTCCTTGCCATTCCCCGAGGCACCTTGCACCGTGTTCATTCTGTGACCCCAAGTAAAATTTTTCAATACAGTACAAACAAAGGAGAACCCCCCATGGAACAATTCATCAAAAAGGTAAACCAACGAGAAATCTTAGACCTAGCCGCCGCTCTTGACTACGAAGAAGGTGGCATTTCCAGTCTGGCCATGGTGCAACGCAACAGCCTGACCATCACCTTGATGGCCTTTGACGCAGGCGAACGCATCGCAAGCCACAGCTCCAATGGCGACGCTTTGGTGCAGGTGTTGGAAGGCACCGCCGCCATCGACATTGACGGCACCCCCTACACCATCCCTGCTGGCAAAAGCATCATCATGCCTGCTGGCACTCCCCACGCTGTGGCCGCCGCCCATGGACAATTCAAAATGATGCTCACCGTGGTAAAACCCCAATAATCAACTGCTTTTCCAGAAAATACACTGTGAAAAAAGTAAAATCCGTTGCTATGGCAACCGATTTTACTGCGAAATCATGATACACTGATACCAGTGGTTAGTTTTTGCTAACCACTGGTATTTACAGAAAAGGTTAGTTGACACTAATGTTGACATAACCAAACGAAAGGATATTTTAGTATGAAAAAACTCTTAGCCTTATTGATGGCGCTGACTCTGTCTGCGTCTATGGTGGCTTGCTCTAGCAGCAACGACACCACCACCACCCAAGCAGAAGCCACCGAACCCACCCAAACCGAAGAAACCACCCCAGAGGTGGTAGAAGCCGAACCCATCACCATCAAAGTGGGCGTGCCCACTGCACCCCCTGCCCTGCCCGTACTGCGGATGATGGACAGTGGTGTTCTGGGCGAAAACGTGACCATTGAACTGGAAATTTGGAGCGAACCCGAAACCCTGATTGCTATGGTGCAAGACGATAGCCACGATATGTTCGCCTTCCCCCTGACTGTGGTGTCCACCTTGTACAACAAGGGTTTGGACGTGCGTCTGATGAACGTGAATACTTGGGGCGTCACCTATTTCATGACCTCTGACCCCGATTTCACCTCTTGGGCTGATTTGAAGGGGCAAACCGTGTATGTGCCTCTTCAAACCTCTCCCCCCGATGCTCTGACCCAATTCTTCCTAGACGAAGCTGGTCTGGTGGTGGGCGAAGACGTGGAAATCGTCTATGCCACCACCGCCGAAGTGTCTGCCTTCTTGGCCTCTGGGCAAGCGGTGTATGGCACCTTGATTGAACCACAAGTCACCATCGCCATGATGAAAAACGCTGATTTGTACGTGGCTTACAGCTTTGAAGACGAATGGCAACGGGCCAACGACACCGATACCATGGTGCCCAACGCTGGCTTTGGCACCACTCAAAGCTTCATCGACGAAAACCCTGAACTGACTGCCGCTTTCAATGAAGCTTACGCAGAGGCCGCCCAATGGTGCTTGGACAATCCCGAAGAAATCGGCGCTCTGGCTGAAGAATACTTAGGGATGCCTGCCGCTGTCATCACTGCATCTTTGCCCAACATGGGTCTGGAATTCAAAACCCCACAAGACGCTGACTACGAACTGGACATGTTCTACCAAATGCTTTTTGACTTTGAGCCTTCCATGATTGGTGGCGCTCTGCCTGACGACGGCATGTACTATGCTGGCTAAACCTTGGGTCAAGCGCCTTGGATACACCCTGTTATCCTACAGCCTGATTTTACTGGTTTGGCAAGGCTTGACGCTGTATTTTCCGCCTTTGGTGGTGCCACCCATCTCTGCCGTGGCATCCACCTTGGGGGAAATCCTCGCAAGCAGCAAGCTCCAATCCATGATTGTGCTGACCACACAGCGATTGCTCATCGGGCTTTCCATCGGTGTGGTCATTGGCCTCATCACTGGCATTGCCATGGGATTGCGCCCCTTTTTCAAAGGGGTGCTTTCCCCTATCATCCACCTGTTTCAAACCGTGCCCCCTGTGGCTTGGGTGGTGCTGGCACTGGTGTGGTTTGGGTTTAACAGCAAGCCTGTGGTGTTCATCGTGGTCACCACCACCGCTCCCATCATTGCCATCAATGTGTGCCAAGGGATTTTATCCATGGACAAATCCCTGCTCCAAATGGCACAGCTGTATTGCTTCTCCCAGAGAAAAACCTTCTTCCATGTGGTACTCCCGTCCATCACCCCCTACTTCCGTTCCGCTTTTGAATTGGCACTGGGCAGTGGTTGGAAAATCGCCGTCATGGGGGAGGTGCTCACCACCAGTGACGGCATCGGTGGCATGATTAAAACTGCACGACTGAACGTAGAGCCAGAATCAGTGATTGCTTGGTCGGTGGTGATTGTGGTGCTGTTCCATCTGTCCGATTGGCTGATGAAACTGCGCCTGCCTAGAAAGCGAGGGAAGCCATGCTAAGTGTAAAGGCTATAGACTTGACATTCGAAAACTTGCAAGTAATGGAAAACCTGTCGTTCCAAGTGGAGCACAACGAAATCGTAGCCATCATCGGCCCTTCTGGATGTGGCAAAACCTCCCTATTAAACATGGTGGCAGGGTTGCAAACCCCTACCACTGGCACCATCGAAGTGTCTGGTGAGGCCACGTCGTTTATCTTCCAAGACGACCGCCTGCTCCCTTGGCGCACGGTGTGGGATAACATCGCCTTGGTGGGGCAAACAGACGACAAAGTCGCCATCCAAGGGTTGATTGATGCCGTTGGCTTGTCTGGATTCGAGCATTACTATCCTTGCCAACTCTCTGGTGGGATGCAAAAGCGGTGTGGTATTGCCCGTGCGTTTTACTACAACAGCCAACTGCTATTGATGGACGAACCATTTCAGGGCTTGGATTATTGCTTGCGCCGTGAAATGCTACAGATGCTCTTGACCGTGTGGGAAACACATCGGCAAAGCATTTTGTTTGTCACCCATGAAATCGACGAAGCGTTGCTGGTGGCGCATCGGATTTTGGTGCTGTCCAAACGCCCTTCCACCATCTTAGAAACCTTCACCTTACCGCCCCACAACCAACGCACCCTAGCAGACCCCACCTTGTTGGCGGTACGCCAAAAGGTGATTGAAGCGATTACGTGAACAGGGTGCTGTATTTAAACCGAAAATTACGCAAATCCACTACGCCCTTTGTAGGGGAGCCCAGTGGGCTCCCGCGCAGAAACCGCTGGTGATATGTAAAAATGATGGGCGAATTCGTAACATATTACGAATTCGCCCATCATTTTCTAATTCCAAAGACCTTACCGCCGGGAGCGCAATGCGCTCCCCTACAAAAGGGATTGCTTTTTTCATAACCGCACAATCATCTCTGGCTTCAAATACGCCACTTCCGCTTCGTCATGGGTGATGCAAAGGACGGTTTTGCCACGGGCTTTTTCTTTGAAATAGTCCATGGTTTTTTCTTTGGTTTTGCCGTCTAAGCCTTTGAAGGGCTCGTCTAAAAACAAGATATCATAGGGTGCCAGCAGAGCACGCAAGATGGCCACACGACGCTTCATACCACCAGACAAATCTCGCACCAACTTCCCCTCGTTACCCTCTAAATCCAAAGCTTGGAGGGCGGTTTTAATTTGCGACAGGGTCAAATCACTGCCTTTTTGCAGGTGTGGCAGGAGAATATTTATGTAAAGGTTTAAGCCTTCACAGAGCCTATCCTCTTGGAAAACAGCGCTTTTTTGCAAGCCCTCTAGCCCTGTGATGGTGCCAGCATCAGCGGTTTCCAAGCCCATCAAAATTCGTAGTAAAGTGGTTTTCCCCTTGCCAGATGGGCCTAACAGACAGGTCAATTTCCCTGAGGGAAGGATGATGGAAACATCATCTAGCACCACTTGCTCCCCATAGGTTTTGGAGAGGTTTTTCAGTTCAATCACGCTGTCCACCTCACCTTCTCCAGTCGATTGCACAGCCAAGTGATGGCGGTGGCAAACAGCTTTTCATACCAAAAACACAAAATGACAATGGCCACTGTCCAAGCAAACACACTGGGGGTATCCAAGTACAATTTGGCGGCATACAGCTGTTCACCGATGGAGTTTTTAGGCAAACCAATCAACTCCGCCGCAATGCCAGCCTTGAAACTCATGCCCAAACCCACTAGGCAAGCCGATCGAAAATAGGGGATGATTTGGGGCAGGAGCACATAGCGGATTTTGGTGTAAGAGGTCAGGTTAAACAGGGTTGCCATTTGGTTTAAATCAGGGTCAAGTTGTTCAATGGCGGTCAAAACGTTGCTATACACCAAAGGCATCACCATGATAAAGGCGATGATAATGGCTAAGTAGGACGAGGAAAACCAAATCAAAATCAAAATGGTAAACGATGCCACTGGCACGGATTTGAACACCAAAATCAATGGACTTAACAGCTCCCCCACTGGCTTTGACAGATGGGACAAGACCGCAACCACCACAGCTGTGGCGGTTGCGGTTAAAAATCCTGTGCTGATACGACCCAAGGTGGTGGCGATGGACAACCAGAAACTTGCTTGTCCTACTAGCCCCCACAGTTTGGTCAAGGTGAGCCATGGAGAGGGGCACAAAATAGAGTACCCCACCACCATGGACACCACCTGCCACACAGCAAGCCAAAATACAATGACCCACAGGGGGATTTTTTTAGATGCCATAGAAGAAGTCAGCTTCTGGCATAGCCCCACCGATGGCGGTTGGGTTTTGGGCAAACAGCTCTGCCAAATAGCCAGTCAAAGCGGCTTCCATCTCAGCGCCATCCATGTAGGTGATGGAGCAGTAAGGCAGGGCTTGCAACGCCACGGCTTCTGGCACGATGCCGTATTGACCCACCAGTGCGGCGCCTTCTGCCAGATTGTCATTGACAAAGTTGATGGAGGTTTCATAGTTGGCTAGGAAGGCATCCACAGCGTGGGGATTGGCTTCCACAAACGCGGTGTTACCCACCACAACGCCAGTCACCAACATACCTTCGCTGTCGGTGGCATCCCATTCCGCAGTCAAATCCAGTGCCACACGAATGGTGTCGTTGGACATTTGAGCCGTGGTTGCAAAGGGTTGGGGCAACATGGCAATGGCATTTTCGGTGGCAGCCAGAGCAGCAACCACTTCGGCTTGCTCGCTCTTCCATTCCACAGTGACAGAATCGGTCAAGCCATTGGCTTCCAAAATGTAGTTCAGGGCATATTCTGGGGTGCCACCTTTGCCAGAAGCATAGATGGTTTGACCTGCCAAATCGTCGATGGAAGACACGGTGTCGCCACTTTCCACGATGTAGAGCACCCCCAAGGTGTTGATGGCCAGCACGGTGACGCCACCTTCGGTGCTGTTATACAGGGCAGAAGCCACGTTTGCTGGCACAGCGGCGATGGCGGCAGAACCGCTGACAATTTGAGGGGTCACTTCGTCGATGGCGGTAGCGATGGTGAAGGTGTAATTGTTGTCGGTCAAGTTGCCTTCATCGTTTTCGTTCATCATGTAGACCATGCCCATAGCGGTGGGGCCGCTCATAGCCATGATGTGCATATCCACAGGGTCAGCGGTGGCTCCAGTCGCCACATCCACTTCAGCTTCCACTTCAGCTTCCACTTCGGGAGCGGTTTCTTCCACAGTTTCAGAGGTAGAGCAGGCGGTCAGAGCGGTCAGGCTCAACAGAGCAGACAGTAACAATGCAGTGATTTTTTTCATGGGGTACTCCTTCATTATATACAATATTGTTTTAATAGGGATGGATTGAGGATGGTGAGCTGGTTCCCTGTCAGGGAAATGATGTTTTCTTGTTTGAAAAATGCCAATTCTCGAAACACCGATGCACGGCTCATGCCCAAATAGCTTGCCAATTTCTCCCGTGGCAACAGCGTGGTAGGCTGGGGCAGTTCACTGCGTTGCAGTAAAAAAAGCCCCACCTTTTGCCGTGCAGATTGGATGGTCAACTGGGCAATGCGGTCAAGCAAAAACTGGATTTTCTCGTTGCAGATAGTGGCATAGCGCACTCCCAAGTCTGGATATTTGTGCATCAGATCCACAAACAACTCCTTGGATATGTAGGCCAGCTGTGCGTTGGTTTTGGCTTTGAGCTGAGTTTGCAACTCCTGATGGGCAAACAAATTGGAAATGCCAAAGAAATCCCCCACCTTTGCTGTGGACAAACACACATGATTGCCGTCTAAAGCTGTGGTGAAAATGTCCACCTGTCCTTTGATGATGCACACAATGCCTTCCCCGTTCACATGGTGGATGGGTTGCCCTTTTTCCACCATGAAGCAAGGGATTTGGTGTAGAGGCAGTGCCATATGTTCAAACAGCACGGTGCCACCAAGGACACGTTCTGCCAGCTTGCTAGGTGGATGTTCCATACCACCCCTCCTTTGGTTAGTTTTCGCTAACAACAGGGTTAATTATAACAAACTCCAAAGAAAAAGCAAGGGGTAAATTGTAAACAATCGTCTCAAATGAGACGGACAAGAGGATGTTTTTCCGCTAAGATAGCATAAACTAACCTTTATGTAATCAGACAGGAGTGCCCATGCCACAAAAACTCATTTTACTCTCAGGCGCCTCCGCTGTGGGGAAAACAGCGGTGTTACGGTGGATGTTGACATCCATTCAATCCCCTTGCGTGTGCAAAATCGACTGCTATGCCCACGGTGCCGACAGCCAAAACCCCTATGGTGATACCCCCTATGTGTTGGGGGTCAGCGGTGATATTTGCCCCGACCACTTTTTGGTGTCCAATCTGCCAGAGCTGTTTTCTTGGTGCGATGACCATGGCAATGCCTTGGTGATTGAAACCGCAGGCTTGTGCCACCGCTGCTCCCCTGCCACCAAGATGATGTGTGCTGGGTGCGTGGTGGATTGCACCACCAGTGCCCAAGCGCCCCAAAGTTTGGGACCCATGCTGCTCCATGCAGATTTCATCGTGGTGACCAAAATCGACATGGTATCCCAAGCAGAGCGGGAAATTTTGCTATGGAAATTGGCCCAGCTAAACCCCACCGCCAAGCTGTTCCCAGTGGACACCTTGGCAGGCTATGGCATGGAACCGCTGAACCGGTACATCGCCAGTCAATCCCTGCCCCAATCCATCCAAGAGGACACCTTGCGCCACACCATGCCCATGGGCGTCTGCTCCTATTGCGTGGGCGAACAGCGTGTGGGCAGTGCCTACCAACAAGGGGTGGTGGGGAAAATTCAATTCCCAGAGGTGCGCCATGTTTGAACTAAAAATTCACCCAGGACAAGATAAATCTGGCACCCCAGAAGCCTTCAATACCATCACCTTACACAGCGGAACCTTGCTGGCAGTAGTGGGAAACACTGGCGCAGGCAAAAGCCGTTTGGTGCAAGACATAGAGCAGTTGGTGCAAGGTGAGTCCGTGTCCAAGCGCCGTGTAGTATTGCGAGAAAACGGCATTTTATGTGCCAAAACCCAAGGTTTGATTGCCCATTTGGGACAAAATATGCGCTTCATGCTAGACACCAATGTGGCAGACTTTGTGACCCTCCACAACCAATGCCGTGGACGTGATATTCCACTTGAAACCGTGCTAGACTTAGCCAATACCATCACCCCAGAGCACATCACCGCCACCATGCACCTGAACCTGCTCAGCGGTGGGCAAACCAGAGCGCTGATGATTGCCGACATCGCCCTCATCTGCGACAGCCCCATTGTGCTGATGGATGAAATTGAAAACGCCGGCATTGACAAAATCAAGGCCTTTGAAGCCCTGCTAGGTCAGGATAAACTACTGGTACTGGTGACCCACGACCCCCACACCGCCTTGATGGCCAGCGAGCGGATTGTGCTAGAAAATGGGGGTATCGCCAAGCACATCCAGCGCACTCCAGAGGAAGAAAAACTCTATAAGCTAATGACAAGTGAATACGCTTTACACCAACAGCGTCAACAACAATTACGAACAGGAGCGTCCATCTTATGACCCATGTTTTACTCTATTGGAACCACATTTGCGTCCTTCACAACCAAGAAAAAAAGCACCTCTCTCAGGTGCAACAAACCCTATTAAACCAAGGCATTGACCTAGAAATTCGCTTTTTCGGACTGGGCTATGAAAGCCATATGTGCGAATATTTGGCACAGCCAGATGCTATTTTGCCAGACATCATCGTCACCGCTGATTTAGAAGCGGTGGAACAACCCAGCTTATACAATAAATTAGGGGGCTTGCACCCCTGCCAACTGTGGATGACCCTGAAAGACAAACCCCTCATCCAGTCCATGCGCCGCAAAGACACCCTCCTCCCCTTTGTGGCCATTCCCTTGGTGTGCTATACCCGTGATACGAGCCACTGTGAAGGCAAAACACTTGCTACTATGGCAAGTGAAAAAGGCTTCGCATTTGGGGGCATTAACAACTCTGCAGGCAAAACCATCACCAAACTGGCATGGCAAACCTATGGACAAGAAACCGCCGCCGCCTTGCTAGGTCAATCCACCGTGTACGATATGCCCATCGGTGCCTTCCAATCCGTGCGGATGGGTCAAAACACCACCGCTTTGGTGCCCTCCCTCTACGCCATGCGCCAAGATGGGGTGTCCACCTTCGCCACCACCTTGGCAGAAGGCACCTGTTTGCTCCCCTCTTATTTCGCTTGTTCTCAGCGCATTTCTCCAGAGGTGGGACAAGCGGTGATGAGGGAAATTCTCTGCCCTGAACTGTGTGATTTTTACGCCCAGCAAGGGAATTTAATCATCGCCCCAGACATCAAAACCGCCACAACCGTGGAAGACACCATCACCGATTACGCCATTGTCACCCAAGAATTTTTAGATGACCTAGACAATGAATCGTTTTATGATCTGTACACCGCAAAGCTCCCCACAGCCAAACCATTGCCTGTCGTTTAATAAAATCTCCCACTCACACCTCCCTCCTTGACACAAGGGGCGAGGTGTGGTATCCTTTACTAAGTTAGCTCTAACTAACTATATTTTATCGACCACGGAGGATTCCCTATGGAACACACACTATTCGCCTTTTCCATGACACTGCTGGCTGGGCTTTGCACTGGCATTGGCAGTCTCATTGCCTTTTTATCTAAGCGCACCAACCAAACCTTTTTGTCTGTCAGCTTAGGCTTTTCTGCAGGGGTGATGATTTACGTTTCTATGATTGAAATCTTCCCAAAAGCCCAACAATCCTTAACCCTAGAGCTAGGCAGCAAAGGCGGTGCCATTGCCACCGTGGTTGCCTTTTTCGGTGGCATGGCAATCATTGCCTTCATCGACCATCTGATTCCTGCGGAGAAAAATCCCCACGAAGTGACCAATTGGAACGACGACACCCAAACACCACAAAACCAAAGTCTGATGCGGATGGGGCTGTTCACCGCTTTGGCCATTGCCATCCACAACTTCCCCGAAGGGCTGGCCACCTTCATTTCTGCCCTGCAAGAACCCAACGTAGCCATCCCCATTGTAGCCGCCATTGCCATGCACAACATCCCAGAGGGCATTGCGGTGTCTGTGCCCATTTATCACGCCACTGGCTCACGGAAAAAGGCCTTTATCTACTCCTTCCTCTCTGGTTTGTCAGAACCCGTGGGGCTTTGGTGGGTTGGTGGTTGCTCATGCCCATTATGAGCGATTTGGTGTTTGGCATTTTGTTCGCCAGCGTGGCAGGGATTATGGTGTTCATCTCGCTAGATGAACTCCTCCCCTGCTCCCGTGCTTACGGCAAGCACCATCATTCTATGTACGGGCTGATTTCTGGCATGGTGGTGATGGCGGTGAGCCTGCTGTTATTCCTCTAATTCCCTTGACGGCATACGCCATCTCCTTGTATAATAGACTGTATCAAAAAAGGATGGTGGCGTATGAATCTTGAAGGTTTATTGGTAGGGGCGGTTGCCTTTTTCTTGATTGGACTGTTTCACCCTTTGGTGCTCAAGGGGGAATATTACTTTGGCAGAAAAATCTGCTGGGTGTTTTTAGTGGCAGGATTAGCGTCTCTCATTGCCAGCGTGTTCCTCCATTCCACTGCCTATTCCGCCATTGCCGCGGTGCTGGGCTTCACCTGCCTTTGGAGCATCAAAGAGGTGTTTGAGCAAGAAAAGCGCGTAGAACGAGGCTGGTATCCCAAGAATCCAAAACGATAAAAAAAGAGCGTTACGGCTGTCCGTAACGCTCTTTTCTACAATTTTAGCGGTGTTTATGGCCTGTCCACATACACATAGCCATGCCAATGAGGGCAACCCATGCCCAGAATTTATGTTGTTTCATGGTTGGTTTCCTCCTTTTTCTCCTTAGGTAACACAGGGCGGGCAGAGAGCCCAGCCAACGCTACGGTGGAGGTATTGTGGAGCCAAGCGGTGGTGGTTGCTGGCAACAGCCCAAAAATACCACCGCAAATCAGCCCAGAGTTAAAGCCTACAATAAACTGATAATTGCTAGAAATCTTGCGCATCAAGGCGCAAGCCAATTTCCGTGTTTCCACGATGGTTTCCAGAGAATCAGATAAGATGGCAATGTCGGAAACTTCGCGGGCAATGTCAGACGAGCCGTTTAAGGTCATAGACACGTTGGCACAACTTAATGCAGGGGCATCGTTGATGCCGTCGCCCACCATCAGCACCGTTTTCCCTTGGTCTTTCAACTGTTGCACCAAAGCCGCCTTACCATCTGGCAACACAGCGGCGAAATAGCCGTCTAAGCCCACTTGCTCACTGATGTGTTTGGCAGTGGCTTCCCCATCGCCAGTGATCATCATGATTTGGGAAATCCCCTGTGCTCGCAAGGCTTCAATGGTGGCCTTGGCATCGTCACGAGGTGGGTCGCTGATGCAGATCACACCCACCAACTTCTGGTCAATGGCTAGGAACACAGCGCTATCAGCACCAATTGTTTCTTCCATCCACGGACCCTTTTCGCTGGGATAGGGTACCCCTTCATCTTCAAAAACAAAGTGGCGACTGCCGATGATGGCACGGTGACCGTGGTAGCCACTGGCAATGCCGTGTGCCACCACGTATTCCACTTTTTCGTGCTGTTCCGGATGGTGCAAGCCTTGGGTTTCTGCCTCCGCCACAATGGCGGCTGCCATGCTGTGGGGGAAGTGTTCTTCTAGGCAAGCAGCAATGGTCAACACCTGCTCTTGGGGATAGTCCTCTGCCATGGAAATCACTTGCGACACCTTGGGTACCGCATTGGTCAGGGTGCCCGTTTTGTCAAAGACCACCGTGTCTACCGTGGATAAAATCTCTAAGTATTTGCCACCTTTGATGACCATGCCACGCTGGGCACCTTCTCGCAAAGCGGAAATAATGGAAATGGGGGTGGTGAGTTTAATGGCACAGGAGAAGTCCACCATCAACACTGAGGTGGCTCTGGCCCAGTTGCCAGTCAGCAGCAACGTTGCCATAAACAGCCCAAAGCTGACAGGCACAATGCCGTCGGCTAAGCGTTCTGCCTTACCTTGGATGTGGGCTTTTGCATCTTCCCCCGTGTCAATCAGTTGGATGATTTTAGAAATACGACTGTCGTCGCTCAAAGTGCGGACACTGATGTCCACTTCCCCAGTTTCCACCACGGTACCAGCAAACACCGTGTTACCATTGGATTTATGGACAGCCAAAGGCTCTCCAGTCATGGTGGCTTCGTTTATCAACGCATCGCCGTTTACGATGGCGCCGTCTACAGGAATCATACTGCCAGCGCGGACGCGAATCACGTCGCCCACTTGCACTTCTTTCAAGGAGATGGCCACTTCTTCGCCGTCTACCACCAGCCACACACGACTGATTTGGATGGCAAGACTGTCCGCTAAGGCGTGTTTGGCACGGGCATTGGAATACTCTAGCA
The DNA here is from genome assembly GCF_039719005.1 of Bengtsoniella intestinalis. Taxonomy (GTDB): domain Bacteria; phylum Bacillota; class Clostridia; order Oscillospirales; family Oscillospiraceae; genus Oscillibacter; species Oscillibacter intestinalis. The sequence goes on from NZ_CP133584.1 coordinate 547,326, forward strand.
TCATCTCCGACAGTTCTAGCAAGAACATGATAGAAGAAGACGTATCGTGGTTGCCAGAGAGTAAAGACACCCCAATGGCGGTGGCGTCTAGCACCTCCACCGACAATCGACGACCACGCAAGGCCTGCCACCCCATCCGCAAATAGCGCCCACTGCGCCACCACACATAGCCTGTGTGCATCAGCGATGGCATGAACAGTCCTGTTACCAGCTTCCGCCCCACCATAAAGATGGCTTTTTCTTGGAAGGCACGGGTGGCTTCTAACTTTTCTTGCTCTTTTGTGGCCGCACCCTCCACCAAGTCAGCTTGGCGCAAAGCAGACAAAGTTTGAAGCAGTTGTTGTTCCAAATCACCACTATAGGTGATTTGCACCCCGCCGTTGACGGGGTTGGTTTGCACCCGTTCCACCCCTTGGGTGGCGCTCAGCAAGGACGCCAGACCGTAGCCTTGTTCCTTGGTGAACACGTATTTACCAAAGCGGAGCCGTAAAAATCCAGAACGACGACTTACAATTTGATATTGCATTTGTCCTCACTCCTGTCTTTATTCAGCCTCTTCACTGTCGCAGTCACAACCGCAGTCGCAGTCGCAATCGCAATCGCTTTTTGCCTTTGCCACTGCACGGGCTTCGTTGCAAATTTCTTCGGCTTCTTCACGCAGGTTTGCCACTTCTTCCATGGCACAATCCTTCGCCATCATGCCGTGGGCAATGGTTTGCACAGCCAATTTGCGTGCCTTATCGGTTTTCACCAACTTCAGCCCCAAAATCCCAGCCACAGCACCAGTGGCGAAGCAAATCAAACAATCTTTTTTGAAACAATCTAACATAGAGATGTCCTCCTATTATAATTTTGTAAATTTAGTGTACTATAAATTTTTGTTTTTTGCAAGCATTTTTTAAAAAATTCAATACTTTTTTTGTAGTTAGTTGGCACTTTTTGGTTAGTTCATTCTAAATTCATAATAAATTAGCACAATCTAACCCACACTTCTTTAACTAACTTTCAGGTGACAGCCGCACTGGTATGCAAAAGATGGTGTACAAAAGTGGCGAGCCACTTTTGTACACCATCTTTTTTGCTATGACGTTTTACCTGTCATCTGGTTGAACAGAAAATCAATACAATTTACCCCAGATACCGATAGAGGAAGGTAACAATTTGTCCTCTTGTGCACAGGTCATTGGGTTTGAAGGTGCCATCGGCATAGCCAGTGGTGATGCCTTCGCTGACAGCCCACAACACAGCGTTGTAGCAATAGGAATTTTCATCTACATCGCTGATGGCTTCTCCTTCCACAACGGGGCAACCAGCCAAGCGCCACAAGAAGGTGACGATTTGACCACGGGTTGCGGTGTTCGAGGGTGCGAAGCTAGTTTCAGTGGTGCCAGTGGTGATGCCGTTTTCCACAGCCCACACCATGGCGTCGTAGTAATATGTTCCTGTCACCACATCGGTGAAGGCGGCGACGACGGTGTCAGCAGTTGCAGATGGTTCCCCTGCGGCGCGCCACAAGAAGGTGACGGTTTGGGCACGGGTTGCACTGTCGTTGGGTTTGAAGGTGCCATCGTCGTAGCCAGAGGTGACACCATTTTCAACAGCCCACTGCACAGCATCGTAGTAATACGCGCCATCCACCACATCGCTAAAGCTAATATCTGTGGATTCTTGGGTGGTTCCGGTGCCTTCTTCCACAAAGGTTGCAGCGATATACACAGCAGCACCAGGTTGCACAAATTGATAGGTGCCGTCTCCGTTGTCGGTGACGGTGACTTCTCGCCCAGAGGCATAGGTGACGGTGATACTGCCCACTTGGTATCCCTCATCCGGTGTAGCGGTGATGGTGATGGTGGTGCCAGATTGTGCCTTAGTGGGGCTCAGGGTGATGGTGCCGTTTTCAGCTTGGGTCACACCATTGCTATAGGTAGAGGGGGTAGAACCACCAGAGCTGGTGCTTTCGGTGATGGTGAAGGATTGGTATGCCACAACCCCTTCGTAGGTGCTACTTTCTGTCACCGTGGCGCACACGATATATAGCCCTGCACTAGATGGCACCACATCGGTGAACACAAGAGGAATGCTGTCACCAGTGGTGTCTTGTGCGTAGGTATAGGTGACAGTGCCATAGTCGGCGGTGGCATTGAAGGTAATGGCTTGAGAAATGGTGAAGCTATAGCTTTGGTCAGCGGCAAAGGTGATGGTGTTGGTCAGCAAGTCTGCGCCAAAGGTGGCGTAAGCCGACATTTGTTCCAAACTGGCGCTGACCATGCCGTAGCTGTCGTCAGACAGGGTCAACACCCCAGCATCGCTGACAGAGGCAGAGCCACGGATGATTTGCTCAGAATATTCGATGCGATGTCCTGCGCTGTTGCTGGTGTTGAAGAACACCACTTTCCCATTTACATCCACGCCCAGCTTCAGCTGACCGCTGACATTGGAAAGGGTTTGGCCTGTGATATCTTGGTCACCCAAATACAGCACAGTGGTGGCATCTTCATCGCAGATGAGGCGATTGGTCAAGGTGAGGATGGCTGTGGTGGATTGGTTGCCCACAGTGTCTTCTGCCCAAAGGTTGATGGTTTGGTACGCCCAGCTGTCGTCTAGGGAAATGGTGACAGAGAAGCGGTTGCCATCCCAAGTGGGGGTAATTTCTTGTGTCACGCCTTCCACGGTGACATGAAGTGTGGCGTTGATTTCGCTGATGCCAGAGAGGGTGACACTGGTGCCGTCGAAGAAGCCACCGCCGTCTTCACTGAGCATCAAGGTGGGGCCCACGGTGTCTACCACAAAGAGGTATTTCTCTTCCCCACCGTCGCCTGCGGTATTTTCACCACGAACGGTTAAGGTATGGGTGCCATTGTCCACGTCGATGAGAGTGATGGTGGAGCCTGAGAAAGCGGTGTAGTCACTGCCATCTAGGCTGTAAGTACCGTTTTTATCAACGCCAGAAACATTGACAGTTACGGTGCTAGAACCCACAGCGTCTATGGTGTCATAGCCTTGGATGGCTAGGTTGGCGGTGCTAGAGACGGGTTGTTGGACGGCATCTGTGATGGACAATTCAATGTTTACATCCACAGGTGCCACCATGGTAATGGCACTGGTTTTGGTTTCAGCAGAATAGACTTCCACGCTATACGCGCCATCGGTAACATACTTGTAACCCGTGACACCAACGGTGTAGTCGTTGCCAGCTTCTAGGCCAAAGATAACGGTGCGTGCCACGGCACCGTCTGTGTCAGCGGTGACTATGGTGCCGTCTTCTAGCTCATAGATAGTGGTGCTGTATTGACCGCCTACAGTTAAGGTGGTGGGCAGAGCGCCGTTTTCAGCAGAGATATCCAGCCCAGAGAGGACAGTTGGTGTGCCGTCTGCATTGTAAATGGTGACACGGTAGCCGTCATAGGTGGTTGTGGTAGCGGCAGGCACGGTGACATCGATGGAGTAGTCCCCACCCAAAGCTGCTGTTGCACTGGTGACGGCGGCAGGTTGGTTGGGATTGGTGTAAGACCAATTTTCCAAGCTCACACGGGGCACAGTCGTGTCGTTGTAAGCCACGGCCGTCAAGGTATAGGTGCCAGTGGGCATGGTCACTGGGATGTCTAAGGTTACGCCAGCAGAAGCGTCTGTGGGGATATCTGTGCTATACAGGGTATACACGTTGCCGTCTGCATCTTCTGCGTAGATCACCAGACCGTCGAAGTTGACCAAATCACCAGTGACAGTGGCTTTGTTATCGGTATAGCTGATGTCCGTCAGCTCTGGTTGCACAGCAAAGCCATACAGCTCTGCGGTGGAGGGGGTATCACAGGTGATGGTGTAGGTGCCAGTGGTGCCGCCAGTGAAGCTGATGGTGACGTAAGCCGTTTGGGTGCTTGCGTCATAGCGCATCATGGCGTTGGCATTGGCATTGGTTGGGTCGTCCAAATCTTTGGTGCTATCCAGCCAATTCAAGGTATAGTCGCTGACGGTGATATAGTTGCGATAGGCCAATGCGGCGGCATAATCTACGGCGCTGTAGGTCAAGGAGACAAAGCTATCTTCCGCAATGCCTTCTGGACGGGTCAGGGTGTGAGTTAGATTGTCGCCAGTGGAGACCAAGGTGGCGCTGGGGTCATCCATATAGTTGACGCTCATATACAAGGTGCGGTCGTTGACCTCGTCATAGGCGATGGCCATACCAGAGGTAGCGGCTTCTGGGGTGTCATATATGCCAAGGCCAAATTCCACGCTTTCGCCCCAGTAATAGGAGACGCCAGCGTAACCACCGAGCACATAGATAGAACCCCAAAGGCGGTCGATGTCAAAGCCCATTTCAACAGAGCCAGCGGTGTAACCACCAAAGAGCAAGATATTGTCTGGCACGGAAATTTTACCACTTAGCACCCCTTGGAAATAGTTGTAGGTATCCATTTCTTCCGCCATGAGGATGCCAGAGGCAGAGATAATATCAAACATACTGGTTTCCACGGTACCAGCCATATACATGGTGGGATACCATTGCAGTTCAAAACTCATAAGGTCTAAAATATCGATGTTCGAGATGGAAATATCACTCATGGCAACGCTGATTCTCTGTGCCGACAAGGACAGGTCTGCACGGGCAGACATAACGCCAAAGATGGCAAATTGTCCGCTAAACAACAACGTCAGCGGTGGAACGCCCGAGGGGACAAAGAAGGTTTCGTAAATTTGATCCACGCCGCCACCTAGGCCTTGTATCCAGAAGATACCCATACCTTCTACGTTCAGCCCCGGGGTAAAGCCCCCGATGTAGAAATACATGGTGTCAGGCACTGGGATGCCGTTGTAGCTGATGAGGGCGAAAGAGGCTTCCATTTCCAAAACCACAAAGTCTGCGGCGCCTTCTACGCTAAAGGCCCACTCGCTGTTCATCACTTTCAGCCCAAGAGCGCCTTCAATAGAGGGGAAGCCATCGGCAAAGGCAGGGATTTCCAACTCAATGGAGGTGTTAAAGCCGATGAAGCCACCGCCAAAGAGAATATCATGGGCGTACAAAGCCATGCTGGCGCCAGCCACATCTTCCCAAGCGGTTTGGCTGAGGCGATAGGTGTCTTCGATGGCACGCAAATCATCGGCATCATACGTAGAGTAAGCCAGTGAGATTTGCGCCTCTTCCATGGGGCTGGCCGCAACGTCCACCAGTGCATCCAAAGCGGTGGGCAGTAGCATACTGGTGTCTAACTCTGCACCAAAGGAGATGATGCGGACTTTTTCGGCACTTTCATCCGTTTCGTCGCTGTTGCTCATAAACCCAAATTGGCAGTACCGCAGTTCCAGCACCATGCCAGCCAAGGTTTGCCACCCACTGGCGGCACCAGGCCACAGCAGACCGATGGTGTTTTCAGTTTCAGTGGTTTCCTCACCTGTAGAGGTGTATTGGAGCATGGTGTAGGCGGAATAGTTTTCAAAGGAGGTGATGGCGCACACGCCGCTCCATATCTTGGTACGGGCACCTGTGGTATAGACGTTGCCATCGATGTTGATGTCGATGATTTGGTCGGTAGCGCCACTGGTTGGTCGCTGAATATTGATGATGACCGTGCCAGCTTCAATGTCCAAGCAATCGTTGATGTTAATGGTGGAGCTGACGGTGCCGTCGGCATTGGCAATAGAGGTGGCAGTCAAAGACAGTAGCTCACCTGCATTCTCCGTGCCATCTTCGCCATACACGGCGCTAAATTCTCCGCGGATTTCTAGGTACACGTTTTCGTTGCTACCGTTTGTGCCAGTGGCAGAGGAATAGGCAGCGGCATAGGCCGCTTCATCGGCGTACATACCGATTTTGTACTTCTCACCAGCAGCGGTCGTCCCATCCGATTCGATGGTGACAATGCCGTATTTCAAATCTTGCAGACCGGGGTTATCGCTGACGGTGAATTGGAGAGAGGAGCTGATGGTATCAGGGGTGGTCACATCATCCCAATCCACCACCACTTGCCAAATCCCAGTTTTCAAGGTTTGATCCAAAACGATGATGCCCGAGTTGTCGCTGGTGTCGATGGACACGTTGGCATCTGCCACACGGACATCGGTGCCGCCAGACACTGGACGAAGCACAATATCGTAGGCTGTTTGGTCACGCAGAGCGGAGAAGTTTTGCCCAGAGAGATAGAGATTGCGAGAGCCGCTGACATAAACGCTCTCTGGGGTCAAGCTGTAGAAGGAGACGACTGTACTACCAGCACTGCCGGGGCAGTTGACATACAATTCTCGTTCACCGCACTGGTCTTCCATCAGCAAGCTAGAGGGAGAATCGGTGTCATAAACGGTGAAGGTCATTTTTCGATACCCACTGTCCACCATAGGCTCGGCGTGGAAGGTGAAGGTAATGGCTCGTTCTTCGTAGGGCTCCAAATTGGAGATTTGTTGGTAATAGGGACTGCTCCAGCTCACATCGCTTCGCAGGTCGCCGTCTAAATCGCGGGAGGTGAGCCCTTCTTCGGGGTAGACGGCAATGGTGGGACTAAAGGTTTCGGCGGTGACGTTTTTCACCAGCAAAGTCACACTATAATCCCCAGCTTCGTTGCTGGCGGTGTCAGCCAAATAGCCGTCTTCTGCCTCGTTGAGCACCATGGCGGTGGGGGCATAGCTGACGTTGATGCTCACCTTGTCTTCATCAGAAGTGGTGATGTTGGAATAGACACCGTAATAGGTAGAGGCGTAGCCAGTGGTGGTGCTAGAAACGGCACCCATGTCGTAATACATGGCCACGGCGCTGTCGGCGGTCATGTATTCCATATTATACTGGGTGGTGAAGTTCAAGGTGTCATCTGGGGTGAAATCATACACGCTAGAGGCCAAATTGTTCCAGTGCCCCACAGCCACAGAGGTGGGGGCGGTGCCATCGTTGACGGTGTAGGCCACCACAGAAGGGTTGGTAGCATCGTCATAGGCGAAGAAGGTGCCTGTGTAATCTTCGCCATCCAAGGCTTGCTCTGTGGTGACGGTGGTGTAGGTGCTGTCAGAGTTGATAAACTGGTAAATGGCGGTGTCGCTATAGCCCAAGGCGGTGTCTAGCATGACACGGGCACTGATGCTATCGGCGGTGGTGCCTGCGTCAGCGGTGACAGCGTAGGTGATGCGCACCATGCCGTGTTCCGTGCCCAATTGGTCTTGCAGGGTTAAGGTTTGGGTGAAGTTAAACCCATCCACGCTCCAAGTGGCTTGAATGGCGCTGTCATTTGGTTGGGTCAAGGTGACATTGGAGCTATCAATGCCCAAAAATCCGTAGCTACGACCAAAGATATAGTCTGTGGCCACCCCCTCTTGCACCACACGGAAGGTGGTGTAAGAGGTGTCATACAGCTCATCGGGATAGAGCAGGTATTTATTGTCGTCCGATTTCAGGGTTTTATCCCCTTCCACGGTGTCCACAAGGAAGCCACCGTTGTCTTTGGAGACTTTCACGCTCAAGTAGCCATCGTTTAGTTCCAAATAGTCTGGGGCGGTAATTTCTGCGGCCAAAATCTCAGTGGGGAGTAACCCCACACTGAGAACGGCCACCAAGCACACGGAAAAAATCCGCTTAAAAAGGTTATTTTTCATGTTCTTTCTCCTTATCGCACATACACAATGAAGCGGAAGTAGTTATGGCTTTGGGTCACGGCACAGAAGGTGTAATACCCTGTGTCTGCACCGTCCAAAATGGTGATAATTTGGGCATCGGAAGCGTTGTAAATCACATCGGTGGAGCCGATTTTCACCTGTGCAACGGTTTTTATGCCAGCTTCGTACATCAAGGAGAAAGGTTCCCCATTGAAGTAGATGGACAGCTTTCTTTCATCGTCTTTGCTGACCATCACGGTGCTCTCACGGCTGATAGCGGAACCATCTAGGATGATGATGGGGTCAGCGGTGAAGGTCAAGTCACAAGTTGTGGTTGCCTCGTTGCCTGCTGCGTCTTTCACGGTGTAAGTGACGGTGACGGTGCCAGCGGTGCTGGGTTTGTCGTAGGCGATGGTCAAGCCTGTGCCTGTCAAATAGCTACTGGCGGTGACGTTGTCGGTTGCGGTGATGTTGGCTTTCAGCAGTGCCAAAATGGTAGCATCGCTGTCGCCCAAGGAAGCGGTGACCTCACTGCTGACCACGCTCACAACTGGGGCGGTGGTATCGTTGGCGGTGATACCAATCAAGCTGGCGCTAACGGTGTAGCCAAGGCTATCGCTGGCGTAGATAAAGGGGGTACAATCGCCGATGGCAATTTCCAAAGCCGTCCAAGTGTTAGCAGTCAAAGCCACAGCGGTTTTGCCGTTGAAGCGGACGTTACAGTCACGATTTGCCTGCACATAGATGGTGCTGGTGTCAGAGACTTCTAGTGTCAAATCTCCTGCGCTAACAGGATTTGCACCATTGCTATCTAGGCTGTAGGACAATTCCAAAGGCTTCAAATTATCTTCATCCACTGTGACAGATGCGCTGACGCTGTTGCCTGCCAAATCGTAGAAGGTGTAAGTGTAGGTGCCATTGGCGGTGACATTGTAGGATAGTTCCTCGCCTTGGGTGCCTGTTTTGCCACAGACGGCAGTCTCATCAAAGGTGAAGGTGATGGTGGCGGTGGTGCCGCTCACGGTAGTTTCATCGCTTGGTGCATTGAACACTCTATCGATGTTGGTGACAGCAGGCATGGTCACATCGGTGTAGTTGCCGCTGGCATCGTAGAACCGCAAGGTGAAGGTTGCGTCGTAGCTTTGCAGATAACGGACAGACACGGTGGAGCCAGAAATCATGGTTTCGATGTAGTCGGTCAAAAGGGTATCCGCTTCCACCTTGGCGATGGTTTCGTTGAAGGGCAAGGAAGCGGTGACCTGTTGATTGGTGGCGGTATAGCCTTGATTCACCGACCAAGTGATGGTGCCCAACACGGGCGCTTCGCTGTCCAACTCATTGACGTTGACGTACAAGGTGCCAGAGGCATCGGCAGTGCCCATATAGTCGTAGGTATAGCTGAGGCTATAGTTGCCGTTGGCGGCAAAGTCGATGTAGGGGCAAACTCCGTAAGCGCCAATATCACCAGTGCCAATAGTGGCATTTTCGTTGGTGATGGTCAAATTGGTAAAGGTATACCCTGCTTCATCTGGCACCAAATACACACGGACGGCGCCGTCTACAATCTCTTTCACCATCTGTGGCACAGGGGCTTCGCCCACGCTGGTGAAGGTCAGGGGCACGGCAGTATAGTTTCCTTCACTGTCCACGGCGTAGAGGTAGAAGCTGGTGTTGGCGCTCACGTCCAAGGTGTTACCGGTGAGGGTCACGCCAGAAATTGTATCGCTTTCCATGTCATAAGTGGGGATGGTGGCAGAGGATTTGACAATCAGCTTCACACTGGAATTATCCGTTGCATCCACTTGGAAGCGGTAGTAACTGCCCCAACCCAAGGCGCTTATAAATTCGGTGGAATTGCTGTAGGTGGTGTACCCATCGCCGTAATTGGTGAGGGCTGGGTTGATGCTAACGGTAGTCGCTTCACCTAAGATGTCAATGGTGGAGGTTTCCTCATATTTGTACAACTTCTGGGTGTTGACAAAGGCGGTGCCACCGATTTTACCGTAAGCCAAGAGCTGAACGCTCGGTGCATGGGTGTCGGCGATGGTGTCATCTTCAAGGAGTACTTCGTCATCGCCCAATGTGGCAGAGGTATCTTTCACGTCGTATGGCAAGGTGACGGTATAGGTTTGCAAGTCCATGTCGGGTATTTCTGCCACACGATAATAGAATGTGTATTCTTCGCCAGCCACAGAACCCAAGGGGAAGGTGTAGCTGAGGCTATCGCCAACGGCATCCACCAGCGTCCAAGTGTCATCGCTGACGGTGACAATGGCTTGGTTGGCGATGGACTCGATGGAACCATCTGCATTCAAGTTTTTAGCGTAGTTCCAATAGGCGGTTGGGCTGGTGTCGACAATGTTGGTGACGGGGAAAAGATAGTATTCGGTGGCGTAGTTCGTGGTATTGGTAGCCGCCCAATAGGCTACAGTGACGTCACCGTTTTCAGTCATAGTGATGGCACAGGGTTCATTCGCCGCATAAGTTGTTCCGTCATAGACGAAATATCCTGCATTGTCACTAGATAGTGTCAGTGTAACGATGACATCCTCAGTGGTTGGAGCAGTGGTCGAGTATTCCACAATTGGAATTGCATCATATTCTGGATTATCTGTAGTATCAATGATCACCGTTTGCAGTGCGCCTGTTGCATCATAGAAGGTGTACTCTGCACTGGTACTCTCATAAATGGGGAAAACAAGGGAATCTTCGATGGTTTTACCATCTAGGCTACCCACTAGATTGGTGCTATTGCCGTTGATATAATAGGGATAATAGCTATCATCAAATGTTTTGGTGCTGGCGTTGCCATAGTTATTTAGGTCAACCGTGGCTGTGGCACTCTCTTGCCCATTGGTAAAGACGAAATTTAAGGTTGCGGTGTCGGCTGTTATCTCGTCACCATAGGGGTTGGCAATTCTAAATCCGAATTGACCCGTGTAGCTATAATGATAACCGCCGATATACCCTACTGGATTTGACGTTTGGGTTTCACTCAATGTGAAGGTAAGCGGACTGTCTAGTGCTTCGCCTGCAAAGGTGATGGTGCTGGCATCCAAGTCAATTGAGTCATAGGGGATGCCCGTGGTAGAGACTTCGTAGTAATACGCTGTATTTGCATCCGCGTGGGTGAACGATAGATTGTCTATATTCACTCTGTCATAGCTCAAATAGTAGTCAGCGTAAGAGCCGTCTGTGTAAGCAAAAATCTTAAACTCTGGCGCTACTAACGTGGTGCCGCCGTAGGCATCCACGGCTAGGTAGGCCAAGGCACAAGCGCTAAACCCATCGCCAGTGGTGGTATAGGTGTTCATACAACAACCACTGGCTCTGCCAGTGGATAAAAAGCTTATAGCTATGGACAAAATAAAAGCTCCCCGATATAGTAAAGTCAAGGTCTGCCAACCTAACTTACAATATCGAGGAGGTCTTCACATGAAAGACATTAACAGTCTAACGCATACTAAGTGGCGTTGTCAATACCACATCGTATTTGCGCCCAAATATCGGCGACAAGCAATTTACGGTGAAATAAAGCAAGACATAGGTTTTATACTGCGGAAATTATGCGAACAAAAAGGGGTAGAAATTATAGAAGCAGAAGCTTGCCCAGACCACATCCACATGCTGATAAGTGTGCCGCCAAAATACAGTATAGCGCAAATAATGGGCTTTTTAAAGGGAAAAAGTAGCTTAATGATATTTGACAGGCACGCAAATTTAAAGTACAAATATGGGAACCGACATTTTTGGGCGAGAGGCTATTACGTGGACACGGTGGGGCGAAATAAAAAGCAAATACAAGAGTACATAAAGAAGCAACTGCAAGAAGATGAAATGGCAGACCAAATGAGCCTGAAAGAGTATACAGACCCGTTCACGGGTAGCAAGAATACCAAGGCATAAGAAAAACCCCTTTAGGGGTAGCCCGAAACAGTAATGCACGTGGCAGACCATTCGGGACCCCTTTAGGGGTGTGTCAGTACCATGCCCTTCTAGGGCTATCCCAAGCCACCAGCTCAGCTGGTGGTTTTGACTATCTGTGTCACTGAGGACACGATAATTATAGGGCAGGCCTGTGGTATAGCTACTTTGGACACCCAGCGAATTATATGTGACAGTTTCCGAGGTGCCAAATTCGATTGCTTCCTCTGTGCTTTGGGTCATGCGATAGAGGGTCGCATCGCCACTGACAGAGAAGCCACCGCTCACAGTTACATCGGCAGAGAAAATTTCTGTAGTGTAATCTGAAATCCCAGAAGAAGTATCATCTACATTGTCAAGGGTTACTGCCAGTTGTGGCGTGGTCTCTGTGAACATGACGGTGAATTCATACACAGGGGACACAGCGCCATTGTCCATGGTGAACTGCATCTGCACGGTGTTGGTTTGTCCGTATACCAGCAAAGCGTTGGCGGTGGTGGCAAGGTCAGCTTCAGAAGCCACCACATAGGCATCGCCACTGGCACTTTCAAAGCCCACTGTCAGCCAACCATAGCTTAAACCATTGTAGTCAATAATACCTGCATCAGTGATGGCAGTGTCAGGAGACAGTTTGTTCCAGACTTTAACGCTGGCCACACCACCCACGGTTACGGTTGTATCGCCTGCGCTTAGGGTTTGGGTCATATCTGTGATGCCCAATTTCAGTTCCGTTTGATAGGCACCGCCAGTGTACATACTGGTTTGTCCATCACGAGAAACTGCTGTCCATGGGTCATAGCCATCGTTGCTATACATAGAATCTTTCATGTTCACCATGATGGTGTTATAGGCGCTGCCAGTAGCGTCATAGGATTTTGTAATCTCATTGCCAGAGCCTAGAGAAGCAAAATCATTGATATTCAAACTATACCCCCACAGGCCGCCGCCTGTTGGTTGGACGTTGTCATAGACGATGTCGGCGGTCATGGTTTCAATGGTGGTGTCGCCTTTACCGTAGGTGACATAGGTTTCCCCTTCGGTTCCACTCTCTTCTGTGACAGTGGTTGCCACACCTTTTTGCACGATGGTGACGCGCACTTGATAGACCCCTGTGTCCAGCAGGGTGTCGTCATCCCCATATTGGGGCAGGACGATGGTTTGGTTGGCGCTTTCCACCAGTGCCATGGTGGCTACCACGTCGCCATCGCCATCCAATAGCTCTGCGTAAGATTGGGTGAAGTCCACGTTGGACACGCCGTAGCCTGCATACAAATCATTGGTGATGGTAATATCCACAGCGGAACCTGCCAAGGTGCCGTTGAAGAGATAATAGCCGTCGGTGGCAGACACGGTTGTGCCAGAGGCGTTTTCCATGGTGCTAGAGAATTCTACACTATGGACGTCATCCACGATTGGCGCGTAGTTGATGGTGAAACTTTCCCCTGTCCAATGGTTGGTTTCGCCTTCGGATGGAATGATGGACTCCCCTACCGATGGTGTTAAGCTCACACTGGCGTTGGTGTCGAAGGTGAAGGTCATGGGGCCGTAGTAGTTGGAGAGGGCGGTTTTATCTCCTGTATAATCATCATTCATACGTTCAACAGAAGTGTATTTGCCCCCACTGATGGTGACTTCATACCAAGAATCATCAAAATCAAACAGCTCTAAACCTGTCTCATTGCTCCCAATCACACGGACATAAGTGCCGTCATCGGTTTCCACGGTGACACGAGTATCGCCCTCAGAGTTGCCGTTGACAACCACGCTAGGTGCCTGTGTTGGGGCGCTGTAATCGCCGCCCACAGTATAGTCGGCAGTAAAGCTGTCAGTGTTCACGGTTTCGGTGCGTGTAGTGGTGGTTTCGTTGCCATTGCTATCGGTGGCGGTGATGGTTAGAACGACTGTATCGTTTTGAATATCACCCACAGGCACGGTGATGGTGTAGTTGCGGTTTGCAAATTCAGTGGTGGTCTTATAATAATATTGATAGTTGGTTGTGGTGGTCTGACCGCCGCCGCTAACGGTTACATTATCCAGATAAGAGATGCCGCTATAGCCTTCGTCATAGGCAGTGGCATTGACGGTGAAGTCGACACTTGCCACGCTGTTATCATCGTTCAAATTATAGGTTTGCTTCACAGAATTGATGCTAAGCACAGGGTCTACCGTGTCAATGTAGGTCTTGTATGGCGCAGAGTCCCACACAGAGCCGCCGTTGCCAGCCCAGTCTGTGATGTAGCCAGAGAAATAGAACCCCGGTAGATAGACATCCGTATCCTCTGGGAAATACACATATAGATACATGGTGTCCGTTGTAATGGGCAAGGAGAACTTGGTGGTGGCTGTGTTCTTAGAATAGGTGGTGCTTTGTGTGCCATCGCTCATGATGGTGTTGGCATCTGGTGCCGTTGCACTGTCTGACCAGTAGTAGTAAAATGGCACAGCGCTGGGGCTGATGTAACTGCTAGGGGCATACAACCCTAAGGTGAAAGTTTTCCCAACGGCGGTGGAGCCTTGCTCATCTGAAAGATATTCGCCTATTGTACCTCTGTATAAAGTCTGGTCATCGGTAAAATCAAATTGATAGCTGACAATGCCATCTTCGTCAACATCGCCGTCTATTTCAGTGACATCCACAGAGGGGGCTGTGCCGTCCAGATAAATCTGTTGGGCTGGGGTGAAATCTGCCCACGACACGGTGGTCTCATCCCCATCGTCTTCGCTGATACTGGTGGCGATGTCGCCCAAATTCAGCACATTACCAGCCTTGTCTTTTACTTGGCCTGTTATTTGATACACACGAATGGGCCCCTCTTCTATGGAGTAGGTTTCATAAGGTATGTAGAACATAAAGCCGTTTGCCGCTGAATCCGCTTCATTCAAGTTGTTTGTGGAGGTAATGGTATCGGCGCTACTTTGATAACCTGTGGCGTTTTGCAATGTATACCAAGTGCTGTAGCCGTCCCAAATTTGTTCGGTGTTCTTTTCAAAGAAGTTAAAGTATATTTTAACTTCGCTTACAATTTCAATATCTTCATGGAACTGGACAGACAGGGCAAAATAATCGCCGTAGCCTGCATACATGGCGCTCAAGTCGATGTCTGTATCCCAGTCGGTTTTGTCCCCAGCGCTGGTGCTGTCGGCGGTAATCATGTTACCAGCCATGGAAATGCCAGTGACAGATGGTGGGGTTCTGTCGTAGATGACCTCATAGGCCACCAAAGATTGACCGCTCAGGTCGAAACTGTTGCCAGCGTAGTCGGTGTAGGGTGACCAAATATCAAAATAGGTTCCATCTCCCCAATAATAGTCCGCAATGGGCGCTGATGCCATATAGTATAGGGCATTTTCCGTGTCGGTGAAATAAAGGGCAGACCCTTCCAAACGGTTGTTCAAAATGCCCCAAAGGTCAAAGCCATAAGCCTCAATTGGGTAATACGTTGTTCCGTAACCGTTATCGTATTCCCATTCGGCAACAGTGATTTTCATAATGGAGAATTCACCCAATTTGTTGATGTCATCAGGCAGTTTAAAGCGCATATATTTGCCGTCGATTTCATCTAGGGTCACGTCAAAGGTGCCAGTGGCCACCCCAGCGCCCACGTCCCCATATTCCACGGTGAGGGTCAATTCTGGTGTAGGCAAACTATTGTCACCTTTGCCATCATTATAGCTATCTACATCATAAGAGTTATCATAATCAGGGTCCATATACGTGTTAACAGGACGCAAAGCCTCATTCATTTCGAGAGTGAGGCGCAAATCTTCTTCATAGATATTGGTGATAACATCCTCGATATAGGCATCGACAATTTTAGGCGCTGTATTATCAAGTAGCACCACATAGGGATTGGCAATGCTACCGTTGACCACAATGCGGGCATCGGCATCAAAGGCCACTGTCATCTCACGGTCGCCAATACCAGAAATGGTTTGCCCATTGTAGGTGATGGAGGAGTCCGAAGTTTCAAAAAAGGCGCCGATATTCACAAAGAGCTGGCTTTCATCCAAATCGTCCAACCAATAGGCCACCTGTGGCGTTGAGCGGATGGTGTCAAAGGCGAAAACCGCATTGCTACATTCGCGATAGGTGGAATCAGGGCTAAGGGCATCTAGCACGTTGGTGCCAGCGTATTGCAGGTAATATCGGCTATACTGGCCACTTTCATAATAAAACATGGAGCCAATAGAGCCACTGACCCACTCAGCTGCTGCGTAATAATAATATTGGGTATCGGGCACCTGCTCGCCAGTGAGTACCCTAATACTGTTGGCGCCTCTGACATAGTTCTCCATGATACTGGCAATCTCCGCGTTATACACAGGAGCGCCATAGCCGTCGGGAACACCATTCATAGGGGATTCACTGGTCAGGTCAGATGTGGAGTAATCCTCAGGCATGGTGAGGAGCGCTCCAGCCGTAATGGTGAAGGCAGGGATCATGCCAAGGATCATCACCGCTGACATGGCTAAGCTGAGTAATCTCTTTTTCATTCTGTTTCCTCCAATTTCTTTTACGTTTTGCGTTTGTGCGCCATGAAAAATCAGGACGCAATATCTCACCATTCATCATACGCCCATTGTAGGAAATTTTCCACCACGGAAAATAACATGAAAAATGTCAAAATTCGCACTTGACAGTTTGACATTTTTATGTATATGCCATATAATGAAAGCATATCAATCTAGGAGGTGTACCTTTGGAGACATTACGCATTGCCATCTGCGAAGATGACCCCCAAGACCTACAGCATCTGCTGGACATTTTAGACCAGAGCCAATACCCCATGGTCGTGTCCACCTTCACCAGTGGGCGGGTATTTTGGGCGCAGTTTCACCCCAATCAATACGACCTTTTATTGATGGACATTTTCACCGACGACATCACTGGCATTGACGTCGTCACCAAGGTGCGCACCACCGACCCCGACGTGCCAGTGGCGTTCACCTCCTCTAGTCAGGCGTTCACACGGGAAAGTTACCGCCTAGATGCCTTGAAATACATTGAAAAACCTGCCTCAGCCAAAGCCATTATAGAAATGTTGCAATTGACTCAGCTAAAGCAACAAACGGTGGAACAGTTGGTGTTGCGCACCGCCACAGGGGCAATGACATACCCTACCTCGCAAATTATCTACCTTGAGCAAACAGGTCGAAAATTAACGCTTCACTTCTCTAGTGGGGAGCAAGTCACCGTGACCAAAAAGTTAGACGAAATTGCAGACCAACTCGCTGGCAAACACTTTCTCCGCTGTCACAAAAGCTATTTGGTGAATCTGGCCTTTGTCTGTGGCATCGACTGCACCCTCTCCACCTTCTCCACCACCCAAGGGGATACAGTACACATTCGCAGAGAAAGTTTTTGGCAGGCAAAAAAGGCCTTCGAAACCTATCTCTTCACCAAGGGACAAGCGGTGACCCATGCGTAAATTAAAACTACTACGCACGCTGGTGATTGGGGTGGCACTGTTGCCCCTATTATATCTATTTATAGAGGCATCGCAATTTGGTTTTTATGGCACTTGGCGTGAGATTCAGCCCCAATTTTTAAACAGCCTCACCCTAGAAATGGACGGCACTGCCACAGATATCGCCTTGCCTTATGTGTTGCAAGACGGCACCCCGGGGCAAACGGTGGTGTTGTCCTCCACCCTGACAGACATGGGAGCTGCGCGGATTTATTTTAAAAGCGTCTTTGCCCCAGTGCAGGTCTACGCCAATGACACCTTGATTTATGCCTATGGCCAGTTTGGCACCTACCCCGATTATTTAGATGACCCACCCACCATCTCGGCTACGGTGGAGTTACCCAACGAAGAGGTCATCGACCTGCGACTGGAGTACACCTATCCCACCACCCGAGATGATTTGATTTTAGACTCCATTTTGGTG
The DNA here is from genome assembly GCF_039719005.1 of Bengtsoniella intestinalis. Taxonomy (GTDB): domain Bacteria; phylum Bacillota; class Clostridia; order Oscillospirales; family Oscillospiraceae; genus Oscillibacter; species Oscillibacter intestinalis. Next base: position 564,711 of record NZ_CP133584.1, read on the forward strand.
GGCACCTATCCTGCTATTTTTAGCTATTTATTCGGCCAACCAGATAGCCAACCGTTTTTATATTTAATCTGCTTGGTATTGGGACTGTTTTTCATTTGCATCGGCTTTCTCATTCGGATTATAGAGCGCCAAGGCACCTTTTTTGTATGGCTAGGGCTGATTACCCTGAGCTGTAGCTTGTGGGGCTTAGGGGAATATGACCCCACAGTACTGTTCATCCACAATGCAGGCATGGTATCGCTGATTACCTTTGTCAGTGTGTATTATCTGCCTGCGTTGATCCACTGTTTTTTCCGCTCCACAGTGCAATACCACAACCCACGGCCGATGACGGTGTGTATCTTTGTCTGTTTTCTGGCGGCCACCACGGCCACGGTGCTACAAGCCACATCGTTGTTATCCTATTACAACGCCCTGACCTATTTCCGTTGGTTCGCACCAGCTAGCTTTTGCTTTGGCATTGTATACACGGTTCACGAATGGCGCGTGTATGGCAACCGTCTGGCAAAGTGGTTTTTATTTCCATGGTGTATCGTCATCGTCACCACCGCGGCCGAAGGCATTCGCCTGATGGGTAGCGACATTTACACCTACGGTCGCCTTGTGCAATTTTCATTGATGCTGTTCATTTTCCTCAACACCCTCATTGGCGCCAATTTAATCCAGAAGGCCTTTGCCTTACGAGAGCAAAATCGTCGCATGGAGCAAAACTACAAAATCATGGCGGTACAAGTGGCAGAACAAGAGCACTACCACCACCTACTGATGGAAACCCGACAAACCTTAACCCAACAGCGCCACGACCTCCATCACCAACTGACCGTCATCGAAGCACTGGTGCAAGAGGGCAATTTGGACAAACTCCACGCCTATGTAAACAATAACATCTCTGCTGTACCAGAGGTATTTGAAACTTATTGCGCCAACATAGCCGTCAATGCCATGGTGTCCCACTATGCGTCTCAGGCAAAAACCAATGGCATTGATGTGACCATCGATTTGGTGGTGCCAGCGTCCACCCCACGAATCAGCGCCAACAATTTATGTGTTATTTTTGGCAATATTTTAGAAAATGCGACAGAAGCCTGTGCGCGCATGGACGGTGGCGCACCATTTATCTCCTTAACCAGCCATGTTCACAATGGCCTACTGGTTATCCTGCAAAAAAATAGTTTTGACGGGGCTATCCATCAAAAAAATGGCGTTTTCTATTCTTCCAAGCGAGACGAAGCAGGCATCGGCCTCTCCTCTGTGGCGTCTATTGCCCATAAACACAACGGTAGCGCCACGTTTACAGCACAAGACCAAGTGTTTCAATCCGCTATCTATGTGTGTATTTAACAGCTTAAAAAACCAATATAAAAAGAGGTGGAACCATCGGTTCCACCTCTTTTTCATGGGCAACGCCCTATATTCACCCTAAACACACACTGCTTAGATTACACAACCGTCAATTTCATTCGCTTCATCATTTTAGCGAAATATTTGGGACAGACTTCATCTGGCACCACTACTGCAACTTGGCGACCCAACAGCGCAAACAATGCCAACAAAGATTTCGCATCAATCATAATGCTTTCACAATGGACAAAGGTATCATAGTCTTCGTTGCTCGCCACTCTATTCAATCGTTGAATTTCTTCGATGGTGTTGAGCTTTACAGTTTGAATCATTTTGTAGTTCTCTTTCTTAATTTAGTATACCATCATTATCCTATAAATTCAAAATGATTTCAATGCCATAACAAAACAGATTGCACCATAAATTCCGATTATTTTTGTGCAATACAACAAAATTTATGTCAAATTTATGTCTATTTGTACAAAGTTACCAATCATCCCAGCTGGCGTATCACGGTTGGAATTGCTTCAATCGTTAAGCTTGGAATGGCGGTATACTGGGTGTTTGCAACCACGTCACCAGCGCCACCGTGAATATACACAGCTAAGTTGGCGGCGTCCATGGCGTAACCGTTGATGGCGGCAATGGTGGGTTTGGCACATGGCTTCGCCATACCCCCAGCATTCGCAGGGGTGCCCGACGGGCGTGCAAAAAGCCGTCACGCATGGTCACCGCCCCTCTGGGCTACGCCCAGCCCCACGTTGCGGGGGTGACCATATTGTATAGTATATTCTAATTTATCCTGTTCTTATTGTGCAATTTTAACAACGCGCCCTCCAAAGCGCCACAGCCCTCCCCGTTTAAAATCTGTTAATTCCATTGACAAGGGTTTTTCCAATGGCTTATACTATATAAAAACGATTTCCCGTTGCCAACGAAGGAGGCTGTATCTATGGAAGAAACCCTAGCGCTGATGAAAACCCATGGCCAAGCGTTGTTACAAGGTGATCCCGCCCTTGTTTTTCAGCGCTTTGCAGCCATTTTAGATAGCATTCATGACGGGGTGTATATCACCGACGGCAATGCCGTCACCCTGTTTGCCAACAAGACCTACTGTGATATTTCAGGTTTAAACCGCTCTGATGTATTGGGGCTTTCTATGCAGGAAATGATTGAGCGTGGCCTCATTGACCGCTCTGGGTCTTTATTGGCCATCAAGCACAGCAAAGAAGTGACCCTCACCCAAGTTTTTAGCACAGGCAAACGGGCTAAAATCACCAGCTATCCCTATTGCGAATCTGACAATGTCATCTCCATGATCATCACAGTCGTACAAGATATTACGGATTTATACAACTTAGAAGTAAAATATCAGCACAGTCAAGAAAGCCGTCGCACAGAGATACAATTTAGAAACCGTCACGATTTCTCTGGTCAACGCATCATCGCCTATGACCATAATTCCCTTGCCACACTGGGTCGTGTAGAACGGGTGGCCTCCTTGGACACCACTGTTTTATTGGTGGGGGAAACTGGCGTAGGTAAAGAACAGTTTGCACGCTACATCGTGGAAAATTCCCCTCGCGCCGACCAACCTTTTATCACCATCAACTGCGGTGCCATCTCCCCTTCACTGATTGAAAGCGAGCTCTTCGGCTATGGCCGTGGTGCCTTCACCGGTGCCAATCGTGAGGGTAAAATGGGTGTGTTTGAAAGCGCCAACCATGGTACCCTCTTTTTAGATGAAATCGGCGAGCTCCCCTTAAATATGCAGGTACATCTGTTGCGCGTTTTGCAGGAGATGAAAGTGCGACGCATTGCCACCAACAAAGATGTGGATGTGGATGTGCGCATCATCGCCGCCACCAATCGCAATTTAATGGAAATGGTGCAGGAAAAAACCTTCCGCAAGGACTTGTATTATCGGCTCACCGTGGTGCCTATTTCCATCCCGCCTCTACGGGAGCGCACAGGTGATATCGCGCCCCTTCTAGACTTTTTTCTGGCAGATGTCAATAAAAAATATCGCATGGAGAAAACCGTTTCTAAGGATGCCTTGACCTTACTTCATCAATACAGTTGGCCCGGTAATATCCGTGAATTGAAAAACGTGGTGGAACAGGCCGTCATTTTAAGCACAGGAGACCTCATCACCCCACAAGACATCCCCATCTTGTATCAGCGCCAAATCAAGCCCACCTTTCAAGAGGGAATGTGCCTAAAAGAAGCTGTGGCTCAGTTTGAATATGAATATATCTGCGCCGCCTATGAAAAGCACGGCAATGTCCGTGCCGCTGCTGCCAGTTTACAGATGGATAGCGCCACTTTTGTACGCAAACGGAAGAAATATGCAGATTTGTTGCAAAAATGAAACACTGTTGCATTTTTGCAACAGCATAAAACCCCTACAATCCTGTATTTTCCTCCACAACCACTTCATTCGCCCTTCCTTTTGTTTCATTTTTGCAACAAAAGGAAGGGTTCTTTTTATTTTACGTCTTTTTTTGCCTTCCCTTTTCCCTTAGTGAGCCCTATGTTTTTCTAATATTCACAAATTTATCTAGCAACCATTGGCACATCCTCCATATTTTCAGGCCATTACTTCACAACAGGACAAGTTGGCACAAAAATTGCTTACTATATCAAGCGAATGCGACCCAACACTCGCAGGAGATTTCTCCTGCCCATTTAGAAAGGAACTATGATTATGGCTCTAATGACTGGCGAACAATACATTGAATCTATCCGCAAACTGAATATGCAGGTGTATATGTTCGGTAAAAAAATCGAATGTCCTGTGGATGACCCCATCCTGCGTCCCTCTTTGAACAGCGTACGTATGACCTACGATCTGGCTCAAGAAGCTGAATACGAAGATTTGATGACCGTGGTCAGCCCCTACACTGGCAAGCGTGTCAACCGCTTTACCCACATCCATCAATCCACCACTGACCTGCGTAACAAAGTGAAAATGCAACGTCTGCTGGGTCAAAAGACCGCTGCTTGCTTCCAACGCTGCGTGGGCATGGACGCCTTCAACTCCGTGTTCTCCACCACCTTTGAAACCGACAAGGCTCACGGCACCAACTATCATGACAACTTCAAGAAGTTCATGATGTATTGCCAAGAAGAAGATTTGACCGTTGACGGCGCTATGACCGACCCCAAGGGCGACCGTTCTAAGGCTCCTCACGCGCAAGAAGACCCCGATTTGTTCCTGCGTGTTGTGGAACGTCGTGAAGACGGCATCGTGGTGCGTGGCTGTAAGGCTCACCAAACTGGCGCCTTGAACTCCCACGAAATCATCATCATGCCCACCATTTCCATGACTCCTGCTGATAAAGATTACGCTGTTTCCTTCGCTGTCCCCATGGACACCAAGGGCATTTACATGATCATCGGCCGTCAATCCTGCGACACCCGTAAGCTGGAAAACACCGAAATGGACGTCGGTAACGCCGAATTCGGTGGCGTGGAAGCTCTGACCATTTTTGACGACGTGTTTGTTCCCAACGACCGTATCTTCTTGAACGGCGAAACTGAATTCGCTGGCATGATGGTCGAACGCTTCGCTGGTTATCACCGTCAAAGCTACGGCGGCTGTAAAGTCGGCGTGGGCGACGTGCTCATCGGTGCTGCTGCTGTTGCCGCTGACTTCAACGGCGCTGCCAAGGCAAGCCATGTCAAAGACAAGCTGATCGAAATGACCCACTTGAACGAAACCCTGTATTGCTGTGGTATCGCCTGCTCTGCAGAAGGCCACCAAACCGAAAGCGGCAACTATCTCATCGACCTGCTGCTGGCCAACGTTTGTAAGCAAAACATCACCCGTTTCCCCTATGAAATCGTCCGTCTGGCAGAAGACATTGCTGGTGGCCTGATGGTAACCGCTCCTTCTGAAGCTGACTTCCGTGATCCCACTCTGGGTCCTGTCATCGACAAGTATCTGCGTGGTGTCAACGCTGTGTCCACCGAAAACCGTCTGCGCATCCTGCGCCTGATCGAAAACTTGGCTCTGGGTACCGCTGCTGTTGGCTATCGTACCGAATCTATGCACGGCGCTGGTTCTCCCCAAGCCCAACGCATCATGATCGCTCGCCAAGGCAATCTGGCTCACAAGAAAGAATTGGCCAAGACCATTGCCCACATCACCGAATAATTTACAATCAAGAGGAACCCTATGTACAACGAAATTGAAACCGTTTTAAACGAAGTTGTTCGCCCCCAGCTATTGTTGCATGGTGGCGGCATCCGCACCATAGATATCCAAGACGGGGTTTACCGCTTTGAACTGATGGGTGCGTGTTCTGGGTGCCCTTCTGCCAACTTGACCACCGAGAGCTTGGTGAAAGAAAGCTTGATGGCTGCCATCCCCACGTTGAAAGATGTGGTGTTGGTAGACGCCGTCAGCGATGATTTATTGGCGCAAGCCAAAGCCATGCTCTCCCGTAACCGTGACGCATGACAATAGGGATTAAATATTGCGGTGGGTGTAACCCACGCTATAACCGCAAACAAGCGGTGGAGACTTTGGTGGAGGCATTCCCCCACTGGACAGTCTCCACCGCTTATCCCAACGTATGCTACGACGTGTTGGTGGTGGTGTGTGGATGTAGTGCCACTTGTGCCACGATTTCCGACTTACAGGCCACCCAAACCTTCATACTGGCAACGCAAGCCGATGTCGATGCTTGCATCCAACAATTAAAAAAGGAGACATAAACCATGGAATGGAAAGACTATTATGCCGCCCATACCACCGACGCTGAGAGTGCTGTGAAAAACATCAAATCTGGTGACCGTGTGGTGGTGGGTCACTGTGTGGGCGAACCCGGCTTCTTGCTGGACGCTATGGTTGCCAACGCAGAAAATTACACCGATGTGGAAATCGTCCACATGGTGGCCATGGGCAAGGCATCCTATTGCCTACCTGAAATGGCACCCCACTTCCGCCACAACGCTTTGTTTGTGGGTGGCCCCACCCGTGCAGCTGTGAAAGAAGGCCGTGGCGACTTTACTCCTTGCTTCTTCTCACAAGTGCCTTCTTTCTTTAGAACCACCATGCCTGTTGACGTGGCACTGGTGCAAGTGACCCCTCCCGATGAAAACGGTATGTGTTCTTTGGGTCTATCCTCTGACTATACCATGGCCGCCATCGAAACGGCCAAAACCGTCATCGCACAAGTCAACGAACGCCTGCCCTTCACCCAAGGCGATGTGTTGGTCAAGGTCACCGATATCGACGTCTTTGTCCCTCACACCGAAGAAATCAAAGAATTGGCACCTCCCAAAATCGGCCCCGTGGAAGAAGCCATCGGCAAGCACGTGGCTTCCTTGGTCAACGATGAGGACACCCTGCAACTGGGTATCGGCGCCATTCCTGACGCTGTGTTGCTGTTCTTAAAGGACAAAAAAGATTTGGGCATCCACTCTGAAATGTTCTCTGACGGCGTGCTGGAGCTGGTAAAAGCAGGCGTTGTGACCAATGCCAAAAAGAACATCCACCCCGGTAAATTCGTGGTGACCTTCTTGATGGGCACTCGCAATTTGTACGATTTCGTGGACAACAACCCCGATGTGTACATGGCACCTGTCGACTATGTCAACGATCCCTTTGTTATTGCACAAAATGACAATCTGGTGGCCATCAATTCCTGCGTAGAAGTGGATTTGATGGGTCAAGTGGCCTCTGAAACCATTGGTTACACCCAAATTTCTGGTACTGGCGGTCAAGTGGACTTCATCCGTGGCGCCAGCCGCAGTAAGGGTGGTCGCGCCATCGTGGCCATGCCTTCCACCGTTAAGGGCAAATCTTCCAAGATTGTGCCTTTGCTGGCTGAAGGTGCCGCTGTCACCACTGGTCGTTGCGACGTAGACTATGTGGTCACCGAATACGGTGTTGCCGCTCTGCGTGGTCGCACCCTCCGCGACCGTGCCCGTGCTTTGATTGAAATTGCACACCCCGACTTCCGCGACGAATTGAAAGCGGTCTTTGAAGAACGCTTCCACACAGCTTATTAATTTGCACTAAAAAAAACAGTCATGTACCGACCCCCAAAAGTTAGACCTAAAAATCTAACGATTGGGGGTCGGTATTTTCATGGCAAAATACAGTTTTGAATTTAAGAAGCAAGTAATCATGGCATACGAAAACCAGGAAGGCGGATATGAATCTTTAGCGAAGAAATATGGTATACCATCACTAACCACAGTAAAAACCTGGCACAAGTCATACAAAGAGTTTGGTGATGATGGACTGGTTCGCTCCAGAGAAAACAAAAGCTATCCTTTCGATTTTAAGCTTTCTGTGGTAGAATTATATCTAACAACAGAAATATCGTATCAGGAACTGGCTTTGAAGATGGGCATCAATAATCCATCTCTAATTACCCGTTGGGTGAATGACTTCCGCATAGTGGGTCCTGATGCGCTTCGAGAAAAGAGCAAAGGACGGCGACCAAAGATGGCTAAACCTGAGAAAATAGATAATGGCGATGAAACAGCTAAATACATCAAGCAGCTTGAAGAAGAATTGTTGCACGCAAGAATTGAGAATGCCTATTTAAAAGAATTGAGGAGGTTGCGCTTGGAAGAAGAAGCACAGAACAAAGAGCAAGAATTATCTGCGACCTCCGGCGATTGTTCCAATTAAAAGATATTCTTGCTGTTTTAAAGTTCCCAAAAGCAACCTATATGTATTGGCAGAAGCGATTTGACAAGGAAAATCCAGACAAAGAAATTGAAGAAAAAATCCTTGAAATTCGCGATGAACACAAGGATTTTGGCTATCGTAGAATTTTGGGTGAGCTCAGAAAAGCAGGCTGGCATGTCAACAAAAAGAAAGTCCAACGGCTGGTGCAAAAGCTTGGTTTGCAAGTGAAATCCTATACACGCAAGAGCCGAAAATACTCGTCTTACAAAGGGATTGTGGGCAGAATTTGCAAAAACTGGGTCAAAAGACGATTCAACACCAACATTGTGCATCAAAAAATCACAACAGATACCACTGAGTTTAAGTATTACACATTTGACGGCAACGGTAAATTGATAACGAAAAAGTTATATTTAGATCCATTCTTGGATATGTTCAACGGCGAAATTTTAAGCTATAGCATTACCAAAACACCATCGGCAGAAGGCATTATGGCTGCGTTAAATGAGGCCATCGAGGTCACCAGCGACTGCAAATTCAGAAGAACTTTTCACTCGGACAGAGGCTGGGCATACCAAATGAAACGCTATTCTAGGACGCTGAAAGAGAACCGCATCTTCCAAAGCATGTCTCGGAAAAGCAACTGTCTGGACAACTCTGTGATGGAAAATTTCTTTGATTATTACAATAACAAGCGTACAAAGCAAAAACTAGGCTACTTCAGTCCTGTAGAATACAGACTGAAGTATCTTGCTGCATAAAAATAACGTAGCAGCCGCAGCTGCTACGTTATCAAGTCTAACTTATTGGGGTCACTACAGAACTTAAGTTCTGACTGCTTTTTATTATTGCGGCGTTTTACAGTGTTGCCTGAAACCCCCACGGATGCGGTGGAGCTGGCTTCCCAATTGCTCTGCCAACCGCTCATAGGCGTAATCTCCAGTGCAGTGTCCCGTGTAATATTGGGTGGGTCTAGCTTTTAAATCTTTACCCAAATCATCGATGATGGCATCAGCACTGCTGTCGGTCAATTGAAACAGATGGAACCCACCCACCATCACATCAACGGGCCTGCCCACCATGGCTTCAGCCTTGTTTAAAATGTTGACAATGCCGCAATGGGCGCACCCAGCAATGAGGATGGTTTTCTCCCCTTCTTGAATCAGCAAATTATGCTCATGGGTGAAGCGGTCGGCACAAGTGCTGCCATCTGGCAACTGTTCTTTCAGCGATGCACTGGCCACGGTTGCCCCAGTCAAATCCTCCACATCACCAAACAAGGTCAACCCATCCCCCATAGACAGGGTGCCATCTACCATGACAAACCGCTGGTGATGGTTTTGAACTGCTGGGTCAATGCCGATATATCTGCCCCCTTGGTCTGGTTCCCCATGAAACCGTGGGGCAAACGCATTGTCTCTCAGGTATACCTTAGCATGGTCATTGCAGGATAAAAACCCACCCAACCCCCTGTGTGGTCATAATGTCCGTGGGATACAATGGCCATATCCACCGCTGACAAGTCGATACCCAACATCTTTGCATTGGTTAAAAAATCTTCGTTGGCACCCATGTCAAACAAAATCTTTTTCCCTGCCACCTCTAAATAGAGGGACAGTCCATGCCCAAAACCCAGCCCTTCTTCACACGCTGTGTTTTCAAACAGTGTCACCAAGTTCAACTGCAACACCTCCCCTTTCTTTCTCCTTTAGTATACGCCTTTACAGAGCTGTTGCCAAGTAAAAATTTCCTTTTTATTGTGATTGCTTTGTGACACAATATAAACACAAAAACCCACGAATATTCCCTTGCTTTTTCCGTCTTATACAGTGAAAGGAGGCGATTCCCCTTGGAAGATTTTGAAATTATCAACCGCTATCACAGCCGTGATTCCATCGCCATTTCCCAAACGGCCAGCAAATATGGCACCCTGCTCTACGCCATTGCCCACGGGGTGCTCCACAGCCATGAGGACAGCGAAGAAACGGTGAACGACACCTATTGTCACGCTTGGGACGCCATGCCACCCCAACGCCCCACCTCACTGCGAGCCTTTTTGAGCCGCATCACACGGAATTTATCCATTGACCGTTACAGAAAAAGCCATGCCCAAAAACGAGAGGGCATTTTGGTGGAATTGTCAGAGTTTGAAAGCGATTTCACCACCACAGAAGATGCTGTAAACCTAAAAGACTTGACAGCTTCTATTGAGAAATTCTTGCGAAAGCAGTCAAAAGATGACCGTGTACTGTTTATGAAACGGTACTTTTTTGACCATTCTCTTTCCGATTTAGCCCAAGAGAGTGAGAGCAGTGTAAATCAAATCTCCTCAAGACTCTATCGCCTGCGACAAAAGCTAAAACAACAGCTAGAACAGGAGGGATATGTGCTATGAGCTATCAAATTTACGATGCCATCACCAACCTCAGCGACGACTTGGTGGACGAAGCCATCGCCACCACTTTGCGCCGCAAGATGCGCTGGTATCAATACACTGCCCTTGCGGCCTGCTTGGCGTTGGTTATCTCTGTGGGCAGTAAACTCCCCTTAAATACGGGTATGGACAGCAGTAGTTCTAGTAGCACCACAACCACAACCACCACCACTGAATCTGCGCCTACACTAGAATCAGAATCTATTGTGGAAGACACCGCCACCAGTATTGTCTACACCTCTGCCCAACAGGAAACCTTGACCATGACAGTGGTTTCTTGGCAAGACGACGGCTTCTGTGGCACCGTGGTCACTGGAGACGAAAGCGGTCTATTCCCAGAAGGGGCAGAATTGACCATCATCGTTGAAGGAGAAGAACCCTATCCAGACGGCACCACCGTCACCGTTTCCTTCTATTCCTACGAAGAATACCAAGCAGACAACGACTTTGACAACCGTGTTTATGCTGACAATGTGGAGGTTAATTAAAATATAGCGTAGGGCGGGGGCTTGCCCCCGCCGTTTTCCCACAACAATCAGGGGAGACGGCGGGGGCAAGCCCCCGCCCTACGGTTTTAGACAATAATTTGTGATGAAAATTTGATTTTTCTATTGACAAGCAACCGTATCATCCTTATAATACAGTCATCAACCGTACTACACCCATAGTACAGTTAGGAGGCATCCATGGTCAACTTTTCTGGGCTCACCTTAACGGAAGGCCCACCTATATACTTGCAAATCACCACCTATGTCAAGCGTGGCATGGTGGGCGGCACCATCTGTCATGGGGATGAACTCCCCTCACGACGGGTGCTATCCGTCCAATTGGGCGTGAACCCCAACACCATCCAAAAGGCGTACCGCTTACTGGAAGAGAACGGCCTCCTCACCTCTCACGCTGGGTCGAAAAGCTACATCCAAACCACGCCTCAAACCATCGCCACCCTCCGCCAAGAGCTGTTGGAGGCAGAATTATCTGCCATGGTATCCGCTGTGAAAGCCATGGGCACCACCAAAGAAGAAGCCCTCACCTTACTATCCAACCTATGGGAGGAAACCCTATGAACCGACGCTATTTCGCTGGCTTTCAGCTGGCATCACTCCATACCTTACCCGCCACCTTGGCCATCTGCCTTGCCGTGGCGGTACTGCAAGTGGGGTATACCTATTTTCAATTGCAAAACGGAGCAAGCTCCTTTTATGCTATGACTGGCAACTGGATGGATAGCATCTTCCGCACTGGCTTATTATTGGTGGGTGCGATTACTTTGACCCCTGTGCGTGGGAAATCCAGCTTTGGCTATTTCCTCCGTCGACTGCGCCTGCCCTCTTCTCACTTAGGTTTTCTCTGGGCAACCAATGCCCTGTGCTGTTTGGTGCTATTTTGGGGCAGTCAAATTCTTGTGCTCTGGGGCTGTAGCGCCCTGACCCAATCTATGCTCCCCCAGAGACTTGGAGCCACCAAACCTTTTTAATGGACTGTTATCGCAGTAATTTTCTCCACGCTGTGTTGCCCATGAATGATGCTCTAGTCTGGGCACGGAACCTCCTGTCTCTAGCCGCCATCGCCTTGACCAGTGGCTTCACCGTGGTCACCGCTTGGCAAGGAGGACAGGGGAAGTTCGCCTGCTTCACCATCATCATCACAGGCGCCAGCTTCTTAGTCACTGGCTCGGCTCTGGATATATTCATGATTGGGATGTATGCCGTCATTTGCTTTGGTGCCACCGTGGGCATTATCAATGCAGAGGAGGACGCACAATGAAGCTAGAACACTACGTCCCTGTGGGGCGAGATTACCTAAAAGATTTAAAATATTATTTTCTGATACTCCTGCTGGCCACGGGCACCACCATCTCCTTTTTCCCAACTATGCTGGAAGAAGTGGATTACATCATACAAGGGCGCTACAATGTGATGCCACCCTATGTGGAGATTTTAGGCACACGACTCTGGGTGTTCCCCATTTTGGCTCTGTTTTGCCTTGTGAATATCGCTTTTTATTATCAAATGCACATCGGCTCATCACGTAGCATTTATCTCATGCGCCGTCTGCCTGACCGCTGGTCACTACTCCGCCGCTGCGTGGTCTTACCCATGGCCACTGCCGCCCTGACCATGGTGGTGGCAGGACTGTTGCTACTATTGTACCATTCGGCCTACTATTCCATGACCCCAGAGGGCTATTACCAAGAGGGGCAATGGCGGATGTTGTGGGATGCGTGGACGGCGTGAGAGCGGACAGCCGCAAGGGCTGTCCCTACAAAGCACTCCACCGCACCACCCTCCCATACACTCCATTCAGGCACACCAAAGAAATCTCACCATCTGCCTCGACCACTGCAACAGGGCGTAGCCCGAATGGCAACACAGAGACAAATTCAGGTCTGCAAGTGCCGGTCAAACAACCGATGCACCCCTGTGATGAACCCTCGTAAAAGCTCTTTTTTGTCACTTGTCCGCAGACACTGTGACAAAAATCATTTTTTCGGTTCCTTTTTTTCGACAAAAAAAGGAACGCCCCTGCGGCAGCAGAAACTCTTTCCTACCAAGGAGGTATATTTATGATTACCATTTCCAACCTATCCAAGCAATATTTCGGTGGCAACCAAGCCCTCACCGATATGAACTTAACCCTGCCCCGTGGGGAAATCGTGGGGATTTTCGGAGAAAACGGCGCTGGCAAAACCACGTTAATGAAGTGCGTGTTCAATTTCATGAAATACGACGGCACCATCACCTTAGACGGCGAACCCATCACCCATAAAAACATCGAAACCCTGTCGTTTGCCACCTGTGAACACTCCTTTTTCTCCCACCTCTCCCCTGCTGACCACCGTGACTTTTATGCACGGAACTTTCCCAAGTTTCGTGGCAAGCGATTCGATGCCCTCATGACCTTTTTTGAGCTACCCACTGACCGTCACATTGGCAAATTCTCCGTAGGTCAGCAAAACCAATTCGAAGTCATCTGCGCCCTGAGCCAAGGGGCGGACTACATTTTCATGGACGAGCCCTTCGCTGGTAACGATGTCTTTAACCGTGAGGATTTCTACAAGGTGCTTCTAGGGATTTTAGAGCCCACCGAAACCGTCATCCTCTCCACCCATCTCCTAGAAGAAGTGGAGCATTTCATCTCCCGTGCCGTCCTCATTCGCAAGGGCACCATCCTCCAGGATGTGCAAATGAGTGATTTGGAGGACAATGGCAAAACCTTGATGCAATTCGTCAAGGAAAGCTACGCCTACCAATCTGACCGCGTCAGCCGTGCATTAGATGCGTTGACGGAGGACACCCAATGAAGAAAAAACACCACGGCCTCCTCACCATGGCTCTTACCGCCCTCTTGACCGTCACCGCCTTGACCATCACCGTCACCATCTATGCCCAGCGTGACCAAGTGGTGATGACGGAGGAGATTGTCTACGGCGATAAAGCGCTGGTGTCCGATGTACTGCTGACCCACCACACCACCATGGGTGGCAGTCTGGTCTGGCACACCACCGTGCCATTGTGGGACATGACCCAAGCCAACACCGACTTTCAGGCCAGTCGCACTTATATCGACAGCCCCAGCCAAAGTAGCGGCAATATGGAAGTGGATTTCATCCTCAATCTGGGGGGAGTACCTCTGGTACCTATGATTTCACCGACCCAGAGGACAACATGAGCAGTTTTCCCATAGAAATGCTCCAAGATGTGGCCAGTCGTGCACCCCTCAACAGCACTTACACCGAAACTGTCCGTGTGGCGGACTACGGCGATGTTTACACCCCTGAAATCTTCGTAAATTTCCCTGACGGCTCCATGAAAGGTTACTACTATTTCTCTCGCTACGCAGCGGAGGACAGCGGATTGACGGACTATTTCTCCATGCCCATCAGAGACAATGACATGGCCACCGTCACCATGACCTCTGACGGTTTGGGTGTCCATGAAATCAACTTAGCGTTGCTAGACGACAGTGGTTTCAAATGGCAACGTAGCACGGTGTTCAACGGCACCGATGGATTTTATGTGGCCATGTCCGATGAAAACAGCACCACCATCCACTCCATCATCTTTGCCATTCCAGAGGATGGCGACACCGTGAAAGTGGCTTCTATGGAAGCAGTGCTAACCCTGCCAGATCCTTTGGACGGGCAAGGACTGGTGAAGCGAGAGAATCAAAACCAACTGCTCATCTTCACCTTGGGCACCATTTATATCTTCGACATGGACACCCACACCGTCTCCCAAACCATTGACACAGAGGGCTTTGAAGGTTGGGATGTGGAGCAAGGAGACGACTATTTCGTCTTCCTAAACGGCTACACCTTCCAAGTGTATGCCCAACAAGACGATGGCTACGCTTTGGTGCTGACTGGGGACTATGCCCAGCATTTGGACACCGAAATCGCCAACTATGACAACAATCGCACCATGGTTTACACCCAAGGGCGACTGCTCACTGCTGTGCGAAAATGGTCGTGGGAAGATTCTGACCACTTGACCATATACGTCACCATGAACACCCCTGATGGCTGTGTGTTCACGGGGTGCTACACCTCAAGCTTACAACAAGATAGCCCCGACAACGGTTATATGATTGAAAATTGGGATAGTACAGATTTAGAATTACTGGTGATTTGATTAAAAAAACCGCCCACACCATCTGCGGTGTGGGCGGTTTTGCGTCGCACGCTTACATCCGACGACCAATCCAGTTGAGGACATCGCCAATGACTTCATCTTTGCAATATTCGTTAAAAATCTCGTGGAACAGGTTGCCGTAAATCTTAATTTGACGGTCTTTGGAGGCGATATTTTCAAACAGATATTGACCATCCTTTGGGCTGACCAAACCGTCTTTTTCGCCATGGACAACCAAGAATGGATAGGCGATATTTTGGCTGTTTTCGACAAACCAATCCATACCTTCTTTGATGGCGTAGCACAGGCCAGTGGTAAATACCTTGCCATTCAAGGGGTCTTGCCCATACCATTCCACCACTTCTGCCACAGAGCAAACCCCAGCGCCTAGCTCATTAGGCAATTGCATGTGGGGGTCAAGGCCGTCAGGCACGGCACGAATCAGCCCTGCGAAATCTTGCACCAAGGCACCACTGGCTACCACGCCTTTTAGCTTTTTATCAGGATATTTAGCACAATAGAGCGCCACAGTAAAACCGCCCATACTGTGACCAATCAAAAACACAGGGATGTCTGGATTCTCAGAAATGGCCATGTCCACCACCATATTGGTATCGTCCACCAATTCATTCCAGTCGCTCAAATGTGCGCGTTCCCCTTGGGATTGCCCATGACCACGATGGTCAAAACGATAGGTACCGATGCCTTGTCCATGGAACAAGCTGGCAAAATAATCATAGCGGCCTTGGTGTTCGCAAAGGCCGTGAACAATGACAGCCACCGCCTTGGCATCACTGGGAACTTCCTTGTTTAAAAACAATTGGGTCTGGTCAAACGTAGAAAAGAAACTCATGGTGCGCCTCCCGTAAAAATAAAATTAGTAGCCGTGGATACTTGTTTAAAATATACCATAAATTACAAAATTTTACAAGTAAATTTTGGTTATTATTTTAAATGCTATGAGTCCATCTCAGCAAATACCACTCTCACCATTGCCAATCTTGCTTTTTTCATAATCTGATTGCAATAACTTTCACAGAAAAATATGGTTATTTCTACCATTTTTCCTCCCATGGTCATATTGTATAGGAAAGTTTGCTTTTCTTCTTGGAAAATTTACTCCAATTACCAATCCTTATATTTACAATACAGCATTAGTGTGTTAAACTAAGGTGGTAGTATTTTATACATTTGATTTCTTAAGGAGATGAATACAATGGTAAAGTTATATAATTCTGGAATTTATCTAGTGAACGGGACTGATATTGTCCCTTGCGATGAAAATGTTGCCCATTTACCAAGTCCTGAGGTTGCCAAAAAAGGCACCATGGCCTACTCCATTTTGGAAGCCCACAACACCTCTGGGGATATGAAGAAGCTGAAAATCCGCTTCGATGCTATGACCTCTCATGACATCACCTTCGTGGGCATTGTCCAAACCGCCAAGGCCTCTGGCATGGAGAAATTCCCTGTGCCTTACGTGCTGACCAACTGCCACAACAGCCTATGTGCTGTGGGTGGCACCATCAACGAAGATGACCATGTGTTTGGCCTGTCTGCCGCCAAGAAATACGGTGGCATTTACGTGCCCCCCCACCAAGCCGTCATTCACCAATATATGCGTGAAACCATGGCTGGCTGTGGGCGGATGATTTTGGGTTCCGACTCCCACACCCGTTATGGCGCTCTGGGCACCATGGCCATCGGCGAAGGCGGCGGCGAACTGGTGAAGCAGCTCCTCTGCGACACCTACGATGTGAACTATCCCGACGTGGTTGCCATTTACTTGGACGGCAAGCCCCAACCCGGTGTGGGCCCTCAAGATATTGCCCTTGCCATCATTGGCGCTGTGTTTAAAAACGGCTATGTGAAAAACAAAGTCATGGAATTTGTAGGCCCAGGTGTGTCCTCCATGTACACCGATTACCGCAACGGCGTGGACGTGATGACCACCGAAACCACCTGTTTGACCTCCATTTGGCGCACTGACGACGACACCAAGGCATACTTGGCAAGCCACGGTCGTCTGGATATGTATAAAGAATTGAACCCTGCCGACACCGCCTATTACGACGGCTGTGTGTACGTGGATTTGTCCTCTGTCAAGCCCATGATTGCCCTGCCTTTCCACCCATCCAACGTGTTTGAAATCGACGCTTTGAATGAAAATCTCAGCGACATTTTGCATGCTATCGAAGCCGAAGCCCAAAACTTTGTGGGCGATGCTAAGGTGGACTTCCACATGACCGACAAGATTGTAAACGGCAAGCTGACCGTCCAACAAGGCATCATCGCAGGGTGCGCTGGCGGTACTTATTCCAACATTATGGAAGCCGCTCACATCATGGAAAATGCCAACATTGGCAACGATGAATATACCCTGTCCGTCTATCCTTCCTCCATGCCTGTGTACATGGATTTGGTGAAAAAAGGCGCCATCTCCACCCTCATGTCTTGTGGCGCTGTGCTGAAAACTGCTTTCTGTGGCCCTTGCTTTGGCGCTGGCGACACCCCTGCCAACAACGCCTTCAGCGTTCGCCATACCACTCGTAACTTCCCCAGCCGTGAAGGGTCTAAGCCTGGTGTGGGTCAACTGTCTGCGGTTGCTCTCATGGACGCACGCTCCATTGCCGCCACCTCTGCCAACGGTGGTGTGCTCACCTCTGCCACAAAATACGCCGATGGCTATGTGGTGCCAGACTACGTCTACGACGATGCCGCTTACAAGGCTCGTGTGTTCCAAGGCTACCAAGCCCCCGTCCAAGGTGCTGATTTGCAATATGGACCCAACATCAAGGATTGGCCTGAAATGTCTGCCCTCACCGACAACATTTTGCTGAAGGTCTGCTCCAAGATTATGGACGACGTCACCACCACTGACGAGCTGATTCCCTCTGGCGAAACTTCTTCTTACCGCTCCAATCCCCTTGGCCTTGCAGAGTTTACCCTGTCTCGCCGTGACCCTCAATATGTGGGTCGCTCCAAGGTGGTGGACAAACTGGAAAAAGCCCGTGTGGCTGGCGATGCACTGCCTGAATTGGCTGAACTTTACGCCCAAATCGCTACCATTTCCCCCGATGTTGCATCTAGCGACATCGAAATCGGTAGCATGATTTACTGCAAAAAGCCCGGTGACGGCTCTGCCCGTGAACAGGCCGCTTCTTGCCAACGTGTGATCGGTGGTCTGGCCAATATCTGCGAAGAATATGCCACCAAACGCTACCGTTCCAACGTGATGAACTGGGGCATGATTCCCTTCCAAATGGTGGCCATGCCCGAGTTTGAAGTGGGCGATTACATCTACATTCCCAATATTAAGCACGCCATCGACAACGATATGTCTAGCATCAAAGCCTATGTTTTGGGTGAAACTGTCAAGGAAATCACCTTGTACATCGCTGACATGACCGACGATGAAAAGTCCATCGTCAAAGCAGGCTGCTTGATCAACTACAACCGCAACCGGTAAGCCGATTTATTTAAAAAACGAGGTATTCACCTATGTTACATGACATTGCCCCCCTGACTTTTTCCAATGTATTTGCCATCAAAACCCCAAAAGACACGGATTTGGTGTTTATTTTCAAAAACGGACAACCCTTGCTTTATCGCCAATGTGACCAATTGGTGGTACCCACCTATGCCGTGATTCAGCCACAGTTCCCCCATTCTTTGCACCGTGCTACCTATCTTTGCTCTGTTGGGGATACTGATGGATTTTTGATTGCCGACAGTGAAGAAATCGAGACAGAAAACAACCTTGTTTTAGAAGACTTACCTGCCTTTTCCTTAGAAAGTATTCGCTTTTTCCGTACTATTGTCCCCTCTTGGCATGGTCACATGGGGGTCACGGCCAACCACCTACATATGTGGTATAAAACCAATCGTTTTTGCGGTGCTTGCGGCAGCAAAATGGAACCATCTACCAAAGAACGCAGTATGGTTTGCCCTGACTGTGGGTTCACTGATTACCCCAAAATCTGCCCTGCGGTGATTGTGGCAGTGAAAAATGGCAACCGTCTATTGCTGACCAAATATGCCAACCGTGCCTTCACACGCTATGCCTTAATTGCAGGTTTTTGCGAAATTGGGGAGACGGTGGAACAAACCGTCCATCGAGAAGTGATGGAAGAGGTGGGGCTCAAGCTGAAAAACCTTACCTACTACAAATCCCAACCTTGGGGTTTTAGCGAAAGCTTACTTTTCGGCTTCTATGCCGACTTGGATGGCGACAGCGCCATCACCCTAGACCAAGAGGAATTGGAAGTGGGACAATGGTTTGAGCGTGAAGACATTCCTGCTGACACAGAAAACGCTCTCAGCCTTACCTATACCATGATGCAAGCTTTTAAAAACGGTGAAATTCAATAAAAAAAAGATCCCCCAGCGGTCGGATTTATCCCCAACCGCTGGGGGATCTTTTGCTATGGTTTATTTCCCTTGGCTTAACTTGGCAAAAGCAGCATTGCTCACTTCGTCCAACTTGACAATCACCCCTTGGTCTAAGGCTGCCAAAGATGCGTCATTATCGTTAATTGCCTTATTTTTACTGCTTACAGCTCAAGAAAATATACCCTTGTGATATATCCCTAAATTTGCTATAATAATTGCGATTATTATATTTGATTTTAGCCCTCGCCCGAAGACGGGCGAGATGGCAATGATACCATAAACACATAATCGGTTGTGATTCACTGGAGATTTACTTGTGTTTATGCTATAATAAGCACAATCCTATTGCTATCCTTCACAATCCCTCGCCTCTTTTAACCGCTACTGAACATGGTATTACTGCCAAGGAGACCTTATGAAAAAAATTTTCGAACCCCAAACCACGCTTTCACCTCGCCCCTTTTTTGCGCCATGAATATGAAACGACTCCCTCTGTGGGTGGTGGTGTTCTGGCTGGCACTGTGGCAGGTGATGAGCATGGTGGTGGGCTATGACATTTTATTGCCTTCTCCCCTGTTGACGTTGCAAAAGCTGTGGGTTTTGCTCCAGCAATCTGTTTTTTACCTATCCATCGCCTCCACTTTAGGGCACATCACCCTCGGCTTCATCTCTGCTATCTGCGTCAGTGTTGTGCTGGCTGTGGCGTCTCACCGCTGGCTGTGGTTCTGCCAATTGGTAACCCCTGTGATTCTGGTTGCTAAATCCGTGCCAGTGGCCTCGTTTATCATCTTAATCCTCATCTGGTTCTCCTCATCCACACTGTCGGTGACCATCGCCTTTATCATGGTGCTCCCCATTGTCTACACCAATGTGCTCACCGCCATCGGTCAGCTTGACCCAGATTTAGAGGAAATGGCATCTATGTTTGCCTTAACCACCTATGCCAAAGTACGCTATGTGCGTCTACCTCAAATCATGCCCTACTTTCGCTCTGCCACTTTGGTGGGGCTGGGACTCAGCTTCAAAGCTGGCATTGCCGCAGAAATCATTGGTCTGCCAAAAAACTCCATCGGTGAACAGCTCTACAGCGCCAAACTGTACATCGACACACCCAATGTGTTTGCGTGGACGGTGGCCATTGTGGTGGTGAGCTATTGGTATGAAACATTATTTGCCAAAGGCCTAGATGCCTTGTGCGCACAGCTAGAATCGGCGAGGTGGACGCTATGATTACTGTCAAAAACCTCACCAAATCCTATCAAGGACAGGTGGTACTTCACGATTTTAATGCCACCTTCCAAACAGGGCTACTCACCTGCGTGCTGGGTGCCTCTGGCATCGGTAAAACCACCTTACTGCGCCTGCTCATGGGTCTTGAATCCCCTGACAGCGGCACCATTTTAGGGCTAGATGGATTGCGCCCAAGCGTGGTGTTTCAAGAGGATCGGCTATGCCAAGGGCTCACCTTGGAAACCAATCTACTCCTGCCCCACATCCATAAGCCCAGTCCGTTGACCCTGTCCACCTTGCAACAAGGGCTACAAGCCTTGGATTTGAGTGGAAACGAACACAAACTGGTGCAACAGTTATCAGGCGGCATGATGCGGCGCACAGCACTGTTACGAGCCCTGCTCATCCCCTTTGATATTTTATTTTTAGACGAGCCTTTTAAAGGCTTAGACGGCGAAACCAAGATAAAAACCATGGACTATCTCAAGGCTCAAACCCAAGGAAAAACCGTCATTTGCATCACCCATGACCCCAGTGAAGTATCCTATTTGAACCCCCAAAATATTTTGCATATTCCATCCCAGCAGAACGGAGATTTCTCATGACAAAACCCTTGCAAAACATAACACTCATCGGTATGCCCGGCTCTGGTAAAAGCACAGTGGGTGTGCTTCTGGCCAAGGCATTGGGCTTTGGCTTTTTAGACACAGACTTGGTGATTCAGCACCGCGAAAACACCAAACTTCAAACCTTGGTCGACACCCTTGGGGTGGACGGCTTTTTAGACATTGAGCAAGCCGCCATCCAAACAGTGGATTGCATCCATCACGTGGTTTCCCCGGTGGCAGCGTGGTCTGTCGCCATGAGGCCATTTCTCATCTAAAAACCTTAGGCCCTGTGGTCTATTTAGATGTGCCTCTGCCTGAGCTATTGCGCCGCATCCAAAACCTCTCCACCCGTGGCATCGCCATGAAACCTAGCCAGTCTTTAAAAGACGTGATGGCTCTGCGTGAACCCTTGTACCACCAATATGCCGACATCGTCCTCCCCTGCCACGCTAGCCAAAGCCTAGAAGACACGGTAGAAGCGGTGCTCATTGCCTTAAAAAGGAAGGGTATTAATATGTATGTAGAATACATCGTCAAAGACATCCGCGGCGACTATGCTATTTTAGTGGACAACCAAGGTAACGAAAATCCTGTGGCTCTTGCGCTGTTGCCTGCCGCCATCGATTTGGGGCAAACCATCGCATGGGAAAACTTTGAATACCGCATTTTATAAAAACCCCCAATTGTCGATAAAACAGCAGTGGCAATATTTTTTAGGAAACCACGCCCTCGTAGCTCCGTACCAAATCTCACGAAGTAGAATTTAGATTATAAGAAAAAATCCGAAGTAGATAAATCTACTTCGGATTTTTTGGTGGAGATTAGCGGGATCGAACCGCTGACCTCTACACTGCCAGTGTAGCGCTCTCCCAGCTGAGCTAAACCCCCACATATTGTGGTTTGCAGTATGCCGTGACTACCACTGCTCTGCAGAACAATATGGATTATAGCAGTTTATCCGTTGCTTGTCAATACTTATTTTGCAAGTAATCCAATAATTTTAATAGCGATATCAAACCTCACAAAACCATCAACAAACAATCTAACCCCCTCAAATCTTTTGTATATAATCACGAAAGTAATCGACTTACGCATAAAAAACATAGTGCTTCCTATGAACTTTGACCACTATCAATATTTTCTACTTGATTTTCCGCAACAACGTATGTATACTACAAACAGAAAATATATTGCGCAACATTAGCTAATAGGAGAAATCAAAATGAAACTGGTCTTAATTGGTGCGCCTGGCGCTGGCAAAGGCACACAGGCAAGAAAATTGCTACAAAAATATAGTTTGGCTTACATAGCCACAGGGGATATGCTCCGAGAAGAAGTGGCTCAAAAAACCGATTTAGGACGACAAGTGGAAGAAATTATGCACGCTGGTGGCTTGGTTTCAGACCATCTGATCATCCAAATCGTAGACCATCGCATCCAAAAAGATGACTGCAAAGAAGGCTTTATTTTAGACGGCTTTCCTCGCACCGTGGTGCAAGCCCAAGAGTTAGACAAACTGGTGGGCACGTTGGATGCCGCCATTTACCTGCAAGTAGAAGATGCTGTGTTGCTAGAGCGCCTATGTGGGCGACAAACCTGTAGCCACTGTGGCGCCACCTACCATCAAATCACCCTTCCTTCTAAGGTTAGCGGCATTTGCGATGAATGCGGCCACGCTCTGATGCAACGCAAAGACGACACCATGGAAGCTGGCGCTGTGCGCCTTGCCACCTTCCACAGTCAAAGCGCACCCTTGGAAGATTACTATCGAGAAAAGAATCATTTGGTCACCGTCAATGGCCTGCAAGATGCCGACGCTGTGTTCCAAGATATTTGCCAAGGCATTGAAAGACTCTAATACCATTAAAAACAAAACCACCGTATTTCGACGGTGGTTTTGTCTTTTGTCAGCCAACCTTACCATAGTTTTAGGAATAGAACATCTCCAAAACATACTCAGCCATATCACCCAAAGAACCATAGCTACTACTGCTAGTAGCGGTGGTAGTAGATGTATCGAAGTTGTAATCTCCTTCACTATAATAATTGCTACCAGTGGCATAGTCGATGGCGATATCGGGCTGTGCGTTATAACAATAGACATTAAACTGGACGCCAGCACCGTTATCTTCAACAGAATACGCCTCCATCTGCACGCCATTGGCAACTAGGTTCTGACCGTCAAAATAAGGCGTGACACGATAGAGCACATGGTTTCCAGTTTCGTCTATGTAGGCGGCCACTTCATTTTCAAACGGAAGCATACCCTCCACATTGAACGCACGTGTGCCTGTGATGAGATTCAATTCATTGGCATTTTCGCCAGTCAGTTGGAAGCCTATCAGGTGAGAACGATTATATAGATACCCACCATCTACATTATCATAAGCCCCTTGCACCCACCCTGTGGGATAGACGCTAGAAATGCTCTCTCTATCTTCAGTGGGCATCAGATCAGTGCTGATACACGCATAAACCACACCACAACGACCCAAATAGTCTAGTTCAGAATAGTATTCAAAGGATGTGGTGGTCCAATCCTCTTCGGTAAAAGTAGGTACATTGTCGTCCAAATAAATGTAGGGAGCGCCCTCATAAGCAGGCAAATCCACCAATGTGGATGTGGAGGTAGTGGTTTCTGGTTGCAGATAAATGGTTGCTGCCATGGCCACAAGGGCGCAAATTAACGCAATAACTTTTTTAGCTGAAAAGCCACTTTTTTTAGATTTAGATCTTCTGGATTTAGTTGCCATATAAATACCCCTTCATGAATCATGTCTGTTTATACTTCTTAAGATTGCAATCTCCAAAATGTCTGCAATGGCGATTTCTTTGCCATTTGTTAGCACCAATCGATGCCATACAGCGTCGATTTTTTTCACTCTGCCTTTTTCCGTCACATAGGCACCGCCCTCTTTGCGTGGGTCGGGGATGAAACATGTGACCGTCACTTCTAGCTGTTCTGCCAGTCGGCTTTGGATGATTTGGATGCACCCAGCTATCTCCATGGCAGCATCCTCCGATAACTCCAACCGTTCTTGGGTGATGCGTGCCACTTCTTGGGTGCCTTCCGTATGTCCTGCCAAGGCGGCAAAGGGTGCAAACTGTGCCGCCCGATCCCACAGTGACATGGGGGCATGGGTGGTGGAACGAGGGCGAGGTGCATGGAGAATGGCGGCATATTTATCGTTCATGTCTTGGTTCATGCTTTGTGCCCCCCAATCTGGCGATTCCGATCCATGGCGGTGGCGCCGTCCATCAGGCTACTGCCACGGAGGATGGCATTTTTGCCGTATTTGACTTGGATTTTTTGAATGGCAGCTTGTTTCTGTTCTTCGTGGGCATCCTGCGCCTTGCGTTGCTCTTTGTCCTCTAAAATGCCGAACAAATCCGTTTGCTCATACGCTACCTGCTGGCTGATTTCTTGACCTTCTTCCGTCGTAACCAATCCATCCACGCTTAAATTCATCCGTCGCACCAACAGCTTGGGATTGACAATCTCATCATACAATGCCAACACTGCCTTGGTAATCACGGTTGCCAGATGGGTATATCGCTCCAATTTGGCAGCACCTTTCCCGTGCTTGGGAATGCTTCGCCCATAGGCGTCTTTGGTGACAGTACCACGGTAGTCCCCAGTCAGACTGTCACGGTCATAGCCAATTTGCAAGGTGACATGGTTGGTCATAAATCCTTTGGTCATTAAATCTAGTGCCAACCTGTCAGCCATTTCCCCCACTACAATACGGGCTTTTTCTGTATCGTAAGCGCAGTGAAGCACCTGTCCCGACGCTAGACTTTTGGTGCGTGGTTTATACTCTTTGATGTGGTGCATCTGGCAGGGCTCCCAACCCCATGCGTGGTCAATGAGCAACTCTGCATTGATGCCAAACAGGTCATAGAGCAATTTTTCGTTGTAATATTCCGTGGGTTTCCCCACAGAGCACAGGGCAATGTCACCCATGGTGTGCATCCCTTTTTCAGCCAATCGCTTGGCATAGCCACGCCCCACTCGCCAAAAATCAGTGATGGGCTGATGGCTCCACAGCTCACGGCGATAGCTGTCCTCATCCAACTCAGCAATGCGGACACCGTCTTCGTCTGGTGGCGTCTTTTTTGCCATAATATCCATGGCGATTTTCGCCAGATAGAGGTTGGTTCCTAGCCCTGCTGTAGCGGTGACACCAGTTTCGTTGTACACCTCTTGAATCAAAGTTTTCGCCAGTTGATGGGCGGTCATGCCATAGGTTTCTAGGTAGGGGGTGACGTCCATAAACACTTCATCAATGGAATAAACGTGGATGTCCTGCTGGGAAATATACTTCAAATAGCAGGCATAGACACGGTGACTATATTCCAAATAGTGGGCCATTCTGGGCGGTGCCACAATGTACCCAAGTGCCATATTGGGATTTTCGGACAACGTGAGGCTGTCGGTGGATTCCCCCTCTAGTTTGCCCGATAGGTATTTTCGCTGTGCATTTACCTCTTTCACACGCTGTACCACTTCAAACAATCTGGCTCGCCCAGAGATGCCGTAGGCTTTGAGGCTAGGGGTCACAGCCAAACAAATGGTCTTTTCCGTGCGAGACAAGTCAGCCACCACAAGATTGGTGGTCATAGGGTCAAGCCCACGCTCCAAACACTCCACGGACGCGTAAAAAGACTTCAAATCAATACATAAATAGGTACGTTGCAACAGACCCTCCCCCTCTCTCGTTGTGGAACATCTGTTCTCATTATAAGGCAAGTGTGATGATTTTGCAAGTGGTAATTTTTCTGATATTGGGTTGTATTGAATGCCACTCATACCACTTTCATCATTTTGGGGTTACACATAAAATTCCTCTCCAGTATTCAAGCAAATGCACCCCAACACGCCCCCAAACCCTGCACCGCAGTCCATGGCAATATGTCCATTGTTTTGATAGATACGGTCTACATGATGACCGTCAATATTACGGGTGGGGGTGTGGCCTGTCATAATCATTTTGTCATCAAAATACCGCCTCCCATAGTCGATGCGATGCCAAATCAGCTCATCGGCAGTGTAATCATCCATCTCTTTATCAGGGGCAAAATTTTCAAGTCCTCCGTGTACCAGCAAATACGTTTGACCATTGATTTCAAATTCTTCATAGAGCGGTAATTCTTCCAGATACGCTAAGACAGCCTCTTTGTCAGGTTGCGACAGCTTAGAGAATCCGTCCAACGTCGCTTGCCCACCCAGATTGTAAAGCCATTCCACTAGCATATCCGTGGTGGCAGCCTCTAGATTTGCAATACTCTCCTCGGTGATTTCTTGCCCCAGCACTTCTAGACAAGCCAAAGCAATTTGCTCATGGTTACCCAACAGCATAAACACATTATCGCGCCCCATGATATCCATTAAAATTTTGATTCCTTGTGACCCACGGTCTATCACATCACCCAAGATAACAAGGGCATCTTTTGAGGACAAATTGATTTTCTCTAAAAGTACCGTGTATTTCGTGTAATCGCCATGAAGATCCGCCGTAACATAAATCATCGTACAACCTCTTTTCAACTGATTGCTGCCTTATTATAAATCGATATCATTGCCATAACTTCGCTCTGCGAAGATGCCTAAAATCAAATATAATAATCATTTTACGATTATTATATCATAAACATAAGTAAATCTCCAGTGAATCACAACCGATTATGTGTTTATGGTATCATTGCCAACTCTGGATTGAACGTTGAATTATCGTTGAATTATCAGGCAAATCCAAAAACTGAATTTGTCTTAAAAATAGCAAAAAGCCCTTGAAATCTTGGATTTCAAGGGCTTTTTGTGGAGCTTGTGACCCGATTTGAACGGGCGACCTTCTCATTACGAGTGAGATGCACTACCACTGTGCTACACAAGCGCATTACAATCTTTGCAACGATTGATAGTATACCACACACAACCCCTTCGTCAAGCAGGAGTCGCCACCTTTCTCTCAGATTCTTATCCGCTATATACAAATTGTATAATTGCAGGTTTTCTTGCAAAATATTTTTATCTAAATCGTAGATTTTTATCACAACAATCCATCAAACGCATCTGTCAACTCGTAATTTCACCGATATTTTTTATAAAATTTTGGTGATTTTTTGACTTGAAATCCTTCCGCTCTATGAATCTCGACAAAGCGTGTCCCACTGTATTTTTCTTCTGTTTTTCCAATTTACACCAAGTTATCAACACTTTCCACATACTTTTCCACAACGAAACCCTTTTATTTCCAGTTCATTTCAAAAATGCCTTATAAAAAACTGCACTTTTTAAATGAAAATCGTCATCTGTCCCTCTCATCTGACCACTGCCCCTAAATCGCCTTTATTCATTTTGCCAAAGGTTTGTTCCCCGTTCCTTCCCCCAATGTCCATCCCCCTTTCTGCCTCCCCCCAAAATGACGGAACATATAACTTTCTTGCAATTTTAATCATTGGAATATATATCAACCGTCACCGACGCCATGATTCGTGGTGCTGACAAGCGCGAAATGTCTCAAGGCATCCAACGCTCCATGCTCTTTATCTTCACGTTCTTGGTGCTGGCGACGTGCTAGAATTGAAATGAAAAACGGATACCTTCATCAAATGAAGGCATCCGTTTTTCATAGTCCTTGTCGTCGTTCCATCCGTCGCCAGTTGTAATAGCCATACAAATCGTTGAGGAAGAACATCACAAAGCACATCACCATGGTGAAATAAGATGGCTCTTCCCATGTGGCCGCCACCCACAGCCCAATGAGCACCACGTCATTCAAGGCGTAGGCCAAGGCGTAATAAGGGCTACGGCGATAGGTCAAATAGGATGCAGAAAAGCTGGTGGTAATGGATAAGGTGCTCAGTGGTAAGCTAGCGGTTTGAAAATAGGCCAAGATAAAATAAAAACCAAAGGTAACCACAGCCGTCAATGCCACCAGCAGGGCCCAATCCTTTTTGTAAAAGGGCGCTACCTTCACCTCTTGCTTCCCTTGTTCATAAGGGTTTTTCAGCCATGCCACCGCCGCCACCGCGGCCATGGGCACGGTCATGCCCATGTAGGTAATCATTTCCCCATAATAGGCACATTGATAAGAAATATAGCCGTAAATCAGGCCAAAGACAATGGTCAGCAGTTGCCCTAGCACGTGACCTTTGGCCACAAAAATCAGCGCCGTCACCCCAATGAGGGACACCGCCAAATTCAGCGCCGCCACACCGCCTAGCACGGACGATACGCCCACCACCAGCAGTGACACCAGCCACAGTCGTTTTTCAAATGTTGTCAGGGTGTTCATCGGCGTCTCCCCACTGGTTATTTTCATAGTCTAGTTGCCATTGTACCTGTGTTCGGAATGGTTGTCAAGGGTTGTGTAAGATGAAACGGGAGAGGCTTTGCCTCTCCCGTTTCATGTGCGCTTATAAATACAACTGCACCTTGACGAAATCCCCATCAATATACAGCTTCAAATCGCCGTTTTGCAACTGCATCAAGCTTTGGGCAATGTTCAAGCCCAAGCCAGAGCCTTCTGTGCTACGGGCGCTGTCACCACGGACAAACCGCTCCATCAGCTCCTCTGAGGTCATGTTCAGTGGCTCTGCAGAGATATTTTTGATGGCGATTTCAGGGTGCTCTCCACCAGCCACCGTCACATAGACCCGCGTGCTAGGCATGGCATATTTGCAAACGTTGGAAAGCAAATTATCCAGCACACGCCACATCAATTTGCCGTCTGCCATGGCCTTGCATTCCTCTGGCAATTGGGGTACCACGGTGAGAGTTTGGGCAGTGAAATGACCAGCATATTCTGCCAGTGCCTGCTCTACCACTTCCACCAAATCAGTTTCTGCCATGGTGACATTTAAGTTGCCTGTGGAGGCTTTGGACGCTTCCACCAAATCTTCCACCAGCTTTTTCATTTTCATAGATTGACGCTGTAGCAGTTCCAAATACCCAGCATGCTCCTCGTCGGTGTGGTCTGCTTGGAGCAGTTCCACACAGGTGACGATGGAGGTGAGTGGGGTTTTGATATCATGGGAGACGTTTGAAATCAGCTCGGTTTTCATCCGTTGAGATTTCAGCTTTTCGTCTACGGCTAAGCCGATGCCATCCCCAATGGTGTTCAAGGTTTCCCCGTATTTTTTGCAATCAAAATACATACGAGAGGTGTCGATTTTGTCTTTGAATTTGCCTGTTGCCAGCTGTTCTGCCCCAGCTTGTAATCCCTTCATTTGCCATGCAATGGCGCAGACTGCAAGGAGCATCAGCAGGTTATAAAAGGCGAAGATGAGCCAGAAAAACACATTCAAAGTAGAGCACATCCCCAAAAAGCCATTGACTGCAAACACCGCCAACCCAATCACCGCTGTGCGCCAAATGGTGGGCAAGGTGGCAAGGCCTTTGTAGGCTGTGCGCAAACACCATGCCACCATGGTATTGCGCCAAAAGGTGTGAGTTTTAATCCGTGTGACCATGGTTTCCAGTGTTTTTGCCACCAATTCAGCCAGCACCAGAAGGCAAGCGACAACCACCGCCACCATACCCACCATATAGGTAATGTCGCCTTGACGTTCCCATGCGTTGTAGCCACAGCTCACCGCAAAAATAGCTGCAGGAATCCCCACAAAGGCGCACAAAATCAACCACAAATCCGTGGGAATTTTCTCCAGTCCCCCTTGCGTGATGCCCTCTTTGCCTTTGCGATAGCCTGCCACAGTGGCCACCATGCACAGCCCCAACAGCGCCGTGGCAACGGCAATCCCAAAGACCACCCAAATATCAGGGAACAGGCTCCGCATTTGATTGTACATCAGCTCTTGCCCACTGAATTCGTCATTCACCGTGGTGGGGCTTTGCAAGGCACCTTCTATGGTATAGTTGCCATATTTTGCGGTTTCCATAGGCCAATAGAGCCCGTCACCGAAGGTGGATAAAAGCACCTCCCCTGTGGCGTTTTCCGTGATACGGATATTGAAGTTGGTTGCCTCTAGGCTGGCTTGCTCTTGTAAATCCTCCAGAGTATCTTCGATATATTCAGCGGTAACCAGTTCCAATTCTTGGGTATAAATAGAAAATTGTATCGACTCTTCGGACACTTCTTCTTCTGGAAGGACTTCCTCTTGTGCCCATGTTTTGGCGTTTTCCAATCGTGCATTATAGCTCCACAAGGTGTTGCTCACCAAACTGGCATAGGAATCTGTGCCGTAATATTGGCCATTGGTAAAGGTGCCGTTGTCATAACCTAAAACCAGCACTGCACCAGAGGCGGTGGACACCATCAGCGCCAAAATGGTCACAAAATAGATGCAAAACTTTAAAAACCGATTGCT
Organism: Bengtsoniella intestinalis; assembly: GCF_039719005.1. GTDB lineage: Bacteria > Bacillota > Clostridia > Oscillospirales > Oscillospiraceae > Oscillibacter > Oscillibacter intestinalis. Next base: position 595,332 of record NZ_CP133584.1, read on the forward strand.
TTTCCACGTTTTCATATACTTTTTCCTTTCTCAATCTTATACCCTTGTCCCCAGACCACTTTTACATACCGTGGCTCTGAGGGGTTCACTTCCAGCTTCTCTCGCAGGTGGCGAATGTGCACCGCCACCGACCCTTCTGTCCCCATAGAAGCCTGCCCCCACACCGCCTCATACAGCGCTTTGGAGGAATAGACCTTGTTGGGGTTTTCCATCAGCAGTTTTAAAATGGCGTATTCTCGCGGGGTCAAGGTGATGGGCTCCCCGTCTAGGGTCACCACCTTTTTGTCGTCATCCAGCGTGATACCACCCACAGTGATGGTGCCTTCTTTTGGCGATGGCATACCCCCCAGCTGGGCATACCGTCGTAGATGGGATTTCACCCGTGCCATCACTTCTGCTGGGTGAAATGGCTTGGTGATATAATCGTCAGCGCCCATGTTGAGCCCCAGTATCAAGTCACTGTCTTCACTTTTAGCCGTCAGCATCAGCACAGGTGCGTTGGAAAATTCTCGTAACTTTGCTGTAGCGGACAGGCCATCTAGTTTGGGCATCATAATATCCATCAAAATCAAATGGATATCTTGCTCTTTTAGTACAACCAAAGCCTCTTCTCCATTGCTGGCAGTTTCAATGTGATAGCCTTCGGCGGTTAAGTATAATTTTAGGGTTGTTGCAATGTCTTTGTCGTCATCGCAGATCAAAATGTTGTACATAGCTTCACCTCACATACATAGAATACCATATTTCGACATTAAGATAAAAGGGTTTTTATGTTTAAGTTTTTATTAAGACGAAAAAAGTAGAGGCGGATATCATCCGCCTCTACTCGGGCTCACCTCATATTAGTGAATGGTGACCACACGCACCACATTGAACTCATCCACATAAAGATCAGATTCTTGTGCATACGCATGGGCGGTAGCCAGAGAAATCCAGCCACGGCTATCGTCGTCATACGCCTTGACTTCTTTGGCCACAGTGTATATTTCACCTTGGTAAGAAACAGTGGTCTCGCTGATCCAAGCGCTATTGGGTATATTTTTCAGTCGTGTAAGCTCTTTGACAGCAGCCACTTGTTGACCATTAACACTTGCTACAATACCAATAAAGCTACCAGCATAACTAGAATTCGGGCGCTTAAATGGCCCAACTGTGGTGTCTCCATTGGACACAGACAATTGATGGGAAGAGCTGGTTCCCATTGGCTTGCCTTCATCATCATACTCAGTTTCAGTGGTGGTATCAACCTTAGCCAAACCATAGGTATAATTGTTACCAGTCACATCGTTAAGCACCAAAATATTAACATCGCCACGCCAGTCTTTGCCCACGTAAGTAATTTTATCAGAGTAGACTTTGGTGCCAGGAATTTCGTCTAAGGAGATGGCTCGCAATGCGCCACCTGCTACAGTTTCGTAAATCCGTACATTCTCAGCCAATGCGATTGTCCCCAGCATTTCAGTGCCCAAATCCAGATCATAGGATGTATCGCCCATGATCTTAGACAAACTGATGGCGCCTGCACTGCTAGAGGAAACTCTCACCACTTGACCGTTTAGCTCAGCGGCACGTTGCTCCGTATAACGCACACTGCCAGAAACCTCTAGCCCATTGAACAAGGTAACCGAAGCACTTGTCGTTGTCACAGAGGTGGCAATGCCCACGATATTGCCACGAATGGAGCTACTCACAGCCTCCATAGCGCCTGCCACCTGCATATCCTCGGTGAGGAGAATGGTAATCGATTGGTTCATTTTCAGCTTGGAAAGAGACTCCACAGCACAGGGTAGCACATTGAGTTCCAATCCCATAACTGTGATTTTGCTAGGTGCGCTGACCGTGGGATAACACGAATCATAATACCCTGTCAAGCGCATGTCGCTCACGCGGATGGAGTTGGTCGCAGCGTCGTAAGTCGCCACATCATACGCTTTCAAATCGCCACGGGTAGCCGTCATACCATTTTTATAAATGGTGTATTGGGTGGTTCCAGTCAGGCCTTCAAACCCAGCAGTAGAGCCATTACTACCAATGACCAAAGCATCTTCAGCACTGGTGGCACTCCCCACAAACACATGGTCAACATGACCAGACACCCCAATATGCAGTGTAATGCTTGTGCCTGCGTTTACCCAAGAGAACACATCGCCCCACACCGTTTGCTCTCCATTGCGGAAGACAAGGGTGTCTGCCTTTACGGCATAGCTAGTCCCCTGACTGTCTCGGATGGACAATGCCGTTGCCTCAGACACAGTGATGGTCACACTGGTACCTTCTTGGTCAGGAATAAAGGTCATCACCTTTCCATTTTTATCCAACAACATAATCCCTTGACGTCCGTTGAGGATACCAGAGCTGGTGGTGTTCGCCATTTTATAGGTAATGCCTGTGCCCAGCTGCATAGCGCCAGCGGTGCCATCAGGTGCCGTGGCATTGCTGGAGAGTAACATCGCATTTTCTATCACCGAGGCGGCAATGCCAGAGGCAAAACTACCGCCGTCTTTGGTGTCGCAGGTCAGAAGATTCACCATCAATATGGCAGTTTGCCCACGGGTGATGGATTCGTTGCCAGTGAAGGTCAAATCTTCTAGCAAGCCCACGGTTTTGCCTTGATACAAATAGCCATCAGGCCATACCGCCCCCACGTCTGCATCGCTATAGCCTAGCAAACGCATCAAAATGGTCACCGCCTGCCCTGTGGTGATGGTGGCATCGGGGTTAAAATTGCCATCGGCAAAGCCACCCACCACCCCCAGCCCACGGGAGGCAAGGTTAATATACGCCGCCGCCCAATGAGAGGGACGCACGTCGGGAAACACGGTATAGGTGGCATATTGCCCCAGCTGGTCGGTGGCATTCATGGCAGAGACCACCATTTTGGAAAATTGGGCACGAGTCAGGCTTTCATTGGGACGGTACGTCCCATCGCCATAGCCACCCACCACGTCCATCAATCGCAAGGACTCCACATCCATTGCCAAATCAGGGTCGGAAATATCGCTAAAATAGGCGGCACTGGCGGTAGTGGACAGCACCATCACCAACAAGCTCACTAATAGTAAGATTTTTTTCATAAGTCATTTCCTTCATAATAAATAGTATCCCCTATGTAGGGGGCGGCGTCCTCGACGCCCCGTCGGATTGCTCCGATGATACAGTTTAATCTGCCCGTAGCGCTTCTACAGGCTGTAATTTTGATGCCTTCATGGCAGGGTACATCCCAAAAATCATCCCCAGTGCCACGGATAAACCCAAGGCGCACAACGTGATTTTCACATCAGGGTACACGGCAATTTGAAGCATCATTTGCCCCAGTGCATAGCCACCAGCCATGCCTAGTGCCACGCCGAAGATACCGCCAATGCCACAAATCATCCCAGCTTCAATTAAGAATTGGACGATGATACTTTTACGCTTGGCACCAATGGCACGGCGAATGCCAATTTCACGGGTACGTTCGGTAACGGTCACCAACATGATGTTCATAATGCCAATACCACCAACCAGCAAGCTGATAGCGGCGATACCGCCTAGCACCATGCCCATCTGGGTGTACATATCGCCACTCCCTTCCATCCATTGGTCTTCACTTTGCACCCAATAATCCCCTGTGCCTTGGGGCACAATGCCAGCCAAAAAGCCAGTGAGCCGTGAGGTCACCTCTGTGGCGGCCTCCGTAGACGTGGCCTTCACCAAAAAGTCAGTAGGGGCGGTTTGCCCAAACAGTCGTGTGGCGCTATAGGGGATGACGGCGATGTTATCGTACCAGATGTTGGTTTCATCTTTGGCTTTGTACACACCGATGACGGTGAAGCTTTCACCGTTTAACTGCATATCCTGCCCAATGGGATTGCCTGTACCAAAATAGGTTTTGGCGGCGTTGGCACCTAAAACAATCACTTGGTTGTAGTTTTGCACGTCTAAATAGGCAATGTCTCGCCCTTTTTCAATGGTGAAGTTATTGGCAACCCCATATTGGTCACTGCCAAAGTAAACCGTGGGGGGCATATCCCCCACAACGCCGTCTTGTGTCCACTCATAGCTCATGTTTTGAGAGTTTTTGGTGCCATAGGCCAGACTCCCATAAAAGGTGGTGGTGGGGGTGATGCCCTCCACCAAATCGCCTAATTGGTTCACGTAAGCATACATTTGCTCAAAGGTTTTGTTACTGTTAGCCCCACTTTGAGACCCGTAACTATAAACTGAAACGGTGATACGATTGCGGCCAATGGCGTCAAATTGTGCCACAATTTGTTGATTCATGCCGTTGGCGATGGACACAATGGTCATCACCGAGGAGATGCCAATGATGATGCCCAGCATGGTCAAAAAGGAACGGCCTTTGTTACCAGAAATGGATTTCCATGCCATTTTAATGGCTTGGGTGATATTCATAGCCAATCCACCTCCTGGCGTTGGTCATCCACGATTTTACCGTCGAAAATCCGCACAGTACGACGGGCTTGGGCGGCAATGTCATTGTCATGGGTAATCAAAATGATGGTGCTCCCCTCTTTGTTAAACTGACGGAGAAAGCCCATCACCTCTTTGCCTGTGGTGGAGTCCAATGCGCCAGTGGGTTCATCTGCCATGATGATGGGGGGCTTGGCGGCAATGGCACGGGCAATGGCCACACGCTGCTGTTGACCGCCAGAGAGTTGACTGGGGCGGTTTCTACCACGGTCACCCAACCCCACACGGTCAAGGGCATCCTGCGCCATTTCCAGCCGCTTGCCTCCTGAAATCCCTTGATAAATCAAAGGGAGTTCCACATTTTCTAGTACTGTCAAATCACCAATGAGATTATATTGCTGGAAAATAAAGCCAATTTGTTGGTTGCGGATTTTAGACAGTTCATCGTCTTCCAACGACCGCACATCCACACCGTCTAATAAGTACGTGCCATAGGTGGGAATGTCAAGGCACCCCAACACATTCATCATGGTGGACTTGCCTGAGCCAGACTGGCCTACAATGGCCACGAAATCGCCACGGTCTAAGGTGAGCGACACCCCGTCTAGGGCACGGACTTCGCTTTCTTGCCCTTCGCCATAGATTTTATATACGTCTTGCAGTTCTACAAACATAGATTTAATCCCTTCGCCCATTTAATACATCATGCCGCCCATGTCCCATGAGCTTTGGGTCATCATTTGGGTGAACACTTCCATGCCTTCTTCTACCCCAGATTTAATTTCCACGTTGTAGTTATCGGCAATCCCTGTGACCACAGGCACGGCCCAGTAGCCCTCGGGCACATCTTCTGGAGGATAGGGCAAATCGACGGCATTTTCAGGCCGTTCGCCAGCCACAAACACCACAGTGCCAAAGGATTCGTCTGGCAAGGTAACAGACTTTACACTCTGCAATGGCAGCAACAACACCCCTTGGCTTTGGCTGGCCATCAACGAATAGCTCACATAGCTACCTGTCACCAGTGCACCGTCGTAATTGTCCACGGAAATCACCATGGGGAAGGACGCAACGCCGTTACTAACGTCACTGGTGAGAGACACGCTGTCCACCATGCCACCAAAATAATTGCCCCATTGGTCAATGTCCACCCACATACCTGCTTTCACGAAGGACACATTCCGTTCGTCCACGGTGGCATCCACAATGATGGTATCGGTGTCGGCAATGGTCAAAATAGTGGCGCCAGCGTCAATGCTGTCCCCCAAGCCCACGCTCAAGCCCAACACTGTTCCATTCATAGGGGCCACGGCGCTGGTATTGGCAAGGTTTTCTTGGGCTTTTTCCAAGTCTTCTAAGGCATTGTCCAAGTTTTGTTCAATGGTAAATCGTTCGTTTTCCACATCTTCCCCATCGATGACCACCAAGGTTTGCCCTTGGGTCACAGGCAAGAAATTCACCAGTTTACTGGAAATCACCGTGCCAGACACGGTGGAGGTCAGCTCCCCGGTGCGGTAATAAGCGAGGGTGCCACTTTCGTAAGGATAGGCAGTTTCGCCCCCAATATCCACAGTGGCGGTGGCCACCATGCCATCAGTCAAGGTGCCGGGGTTCTCCACCAGCACATGAACAACAAACAGCTTCGAGCCTTGGTCGGTGATGCGAGAGACCATGTGTACCGCTTCCACTGTACCCGCCAAACTAGAGGTCAAGGCAGGAATCGACACCTGTGCCGTTTGCCCAGTTTTGATTTGTCCTTCATAGGCATAGCTAAAATATAGCTCTAATCGCAAACGTGTATCGTCTGCCAAGGTGGCAAGTGTTTGCCCTTTACTCACCTCATCCCCAGCATTTAACGTCACAACGTCCATCAGCTTGCCAGCATAGCTGGGAGATAGGTTCAAACCAGCCATATCTTTATACAACGCATTGAGTTGACTTTGATATCCATCCACCTCATTTTGCGCGTTTTTCACAGCCGTCACAGCGGCGGCAGAATCCACCACAAACAGTGGGTCACCTGCCATCACCTTGTCGCCATCGCTGACAAACAAATCAAGGACTGTGCCTGCGGTGTTGAGGCTGATGCTCTCGGTGTTTTTGGCTTTGGTGAGGCCACTGCCTTCTACGGTGGCCGTGATGTCGCCACGGTAGACAATATCCGTGACCGCTGTTTGGATAACTTCGTCGGTGTCCTTGGTCACATAATAATAGCCACCGCCAGCCATACCAGCAATCACCAGCAAAGCCACAATACGACGACGCAATTTTTTAGATACCTTCTTTTTCACAGGGGTTTCGTTCATGAAAATACTCTCCTTTAGTCTTCGAACTCGTTCACGAGTATATCATAATTGCATCATAAATAATAATCTTCTCAAAATGATTACAAATGCCCAAGCCACCCCCTAAATTTTGTAACTTTTTGTTTCTATTACTTAAAAACTTTGAATGTTTTCAGTTTGGACATAAAGAAAAAGGATCTATATTTCAATTCCGCCTGCTTTGTAAAATCTAATGATATGGACGTAGGGAACGGTCTCGACCGTTCCGCTTCCCAAGTGAAATCCATCATCAGGAGGCGGAATGGTCAAGACCATTCCCTACATTGTTTATTTTGATTATGCCACTTTAAAATTGTGACACAGCTCTCTCATTTTTCTAGCAATGCCACCACATCTTCCCCATGGGTATCTTTCAAATACACATAATTAAACTCATGGCTCACCTGTCCCAATGTGGTTTGGAACGTTGCCAACTCTGGGTGACTGTTGGCCACCGACTGGTACACAAAGGCAATGCCTTGGCGTGAGCGCACCAGCTGCTTGATCACCTCAAAACTACTGATAAAGGCAGTTTTGGCGAAGGTCTGCAATGTATAATTGTGGCTCAGCAGTAACTGTTCAAACACGGCACGGGTGCCAGAGCCTTCTTCTCGGAGTAAAATGGTCTCCTGCCCCAGTGCCTCCATGTCCACAATTTGCCCAGCGAAGGGATGGTCTTTGTGGCAAATGCCCACTAGCTCTTCTTGTCGCATCAGCTGATAGTCATAGGCGGTTTTGTCGAAATACCCTTCCAGAAGCACAATATCCAAGTCGGTGTGGCGCAATTTTTCTAGCAAATGCTTGGTGTTGTCCACCAAAAGCGACACTTCCACATCATGGCGAGACAACAGCCGTGCCATCATGTCCCCAATGACGTAATCCCCAATGGTTTTGGTGGCACCAAGGCGCAACCGCTTGCGCTGGGGCGCTTGCAGTTTTTCCATGATGGCCATTTGATTATATTGGGCTGTTCGCCCGTACTGCTCCAGCAACTCCCCTGCCGTGGTTTTTTGTAATCGCCGCGCCGTATAGTCAAACAGCTTTTGCCCATAATACTGCTCAAGATACTGAATATGCTGGGTGACAGCAGGCTGTGTCATTTGCAACACCTCTGCGGTTTTGCGATAATTCATTTGGTCGCACAAGGTTAAAAATGTCTCCATCCGATAATCTAGCATAGCACACCTCTACATAATTATAATTTATCAACAGATAATAAATGATTATTTTATTTTATTATACACCTGTGGTATAGTAAAGGCAAGAAAGAAATTGAAGGAGACATTCACCCATGACGCACAACAAATACATTGCCCTTTTGCCCGGTGTGGCGCTGGCACTGGCCATCGCCTTTGTGGCACAATTTTTAGAAGAGCTCATGCCCATCCACCTTATCGGTGGGTCGGTCATCGCCCTATTTTTAGGAATGGTCATCAACCATTTCTGGCACCCCACCACCATCGATAAAGGGCTCAAGTTCACCTCTAAGAAAATCCTTAAATTCGCCATCATTTTGCTGGGTGCATCTTTGAGCATCGGCACCATTTTGACGGTGGGTCGCCTGTCTCTCACGGTGATGGTCTTCACCTTACTGACCTGCTTTGGCGGTGGTTATTTCATCGGCAAAGCACTGGGGCTAGACTGGAAAATTTCCAATCTAATTTCCGCTGGTACTGGCATTTGTGGTGGCTCTGCCATTGCCGCCATCGCCCCTGTCATTGACGCGGAAGACAGCCACATCGCCTATGCCATGTCGGCAACCTTCCTTTTTGACATGGCCATGATTTTGGCCTTCCCCTTCATGGGCAACGCATTGGGACTCAGCGACATGGCCTATGGTTTGTGGGCTGGTACCGCTGTCAACGATACCTCTAGCGTGGTGGCGGCTGGGTATGCTTTTAGCGAAGCCGCTGGTGATTTTGCCACCATGGTGAAGCTGACCCGCACCCTGTCCATCATTCCCACTGTATTGGTCTTCGCGTACATCAACATCCGTGTCAAAGCCAAAGAATCCGCCAATCTCCACAGCGCCATCGACGCTGTAAAGGAAAAAGGCTTGCCATACGAAGTGAGCCAAACTGAACAAATCAACCCTGCCCAGAAAGAATCTATCACTGAAAAAACCGATATTTGGAGCCTATTCCCTTGGTTTATTGTGGCATTCATCGCCCTGTCTTTGGTGAACAGCACAGGCATCATCCCAGTGGCGGTATCTGCTGGCGCCAAGTCTTTAAGTAAGTTTTTGATGGTGGCAGCTCTGGCGGCCATCGGCATGAACACCAGCTTCAAAGACATGAAAAAATCTGGCATTGCCCCCATGGTTCACGGCTTCATCATCTCCGCACTGGTGGTCATCGTAGCCATCACCGTAGAATGGTGTATGGGTTTGGTGTAAGATTATAAACTCATCTAGTGTTCCCTCAAAATGCTTAATCCTTGTAGGGGAGGCTATTAGCCTCCCGCGCAGCAAATGCTAATTGCACGCAAAAAGTCAGGCGAATTCGTAAAATTTTACGAATTCGCCTGACTTTTTTTGTAATTTTAAAGCCAAAACCGCCGGGAGCCCAATGGGCTCCCCTACAAAGATTGTAGCATCATTTTACACTTTTATAGTTTACGCCCTTTACAGTGCCTGTTTCATGGCTTTTACATACTCTGCAATGTAGGGCACACAGTCTGCCCCATGCTGGGCACAGAGCTTGACAATGGCAGAGCCCACGATAGCACCGTCGGAAATACCAGCCATGGCCTTGGCCTGCTCTGGCGTAGAAATCCCAAAGCCAATGGCGCAAGGTGTGGTGGTATTGTCACGGATGGTAGCAATCATATCGGCAAGATTTTGCTCAAAACTACTCCGCTCCCCTGTGACCCCCAGAGAGGACACGCAGTAGACAAACCCTTTGGCCTCTTTTGCAATCATGGCAACACGGTCACTAGAGTTTGGGGCAATCAACGACACTAACTCTAGACCATATTCATTGCAAACAGTTTCAAACTCTGCCTTTTCTTCATAAGGCACGTCAGGTAAAATCACGCCAGCAATCCCCACTTGGGCTGCACGCTTACAAAAGCGGTCAAGACCGTAGGAAAAGAGCACATTGGCGTAGGTCATAAACACCAAGGGAATGGAAATCTTCCCTTGCACCCGTGCCACCATGTCGAAAACCTTGTCGGTGGTGACCCCTGTTGCCAAGGCACGCTCATTGGCGGCTTGAATCACAGGACCTTCGGCAGTGGGGTCAGAAAATGGGATGCCAAGCTCAATTAAATCCGCCCCAACGTCAGCCATGGCGCAAATCAACTGCTCGGTCACGTCCAAATTGGGGTCACCACAAGTGACAAAGGGGATAAAGGCTTTCCCCTTTACAAAGGCTTCTGCAATTATGTTTTTCTCACTCATGAATATCCTCCCCTCTATACCGGGCGATGGCGGCACAGTCTTTGTCGCCACGACCAGACACGTTGATGACAATGATTTGATCCTTGCCCATGGTGGGAGCCAATTTCATGGCATAGGCCACCGCATGGGCACTTTCGATGGCAGGGATAATCCCTTCCATGCGAGAAAGATACTCAAAGGCCACCACTGATTCCTCATCGGTAATCGACACGTATTGTGCCCGACCAATGTCGTGGAGATGGGCGTGCTCAGGGCCAATGCCGGGGTAATCCAAACCTGCGGAAATGGAATACACAGGGGCAATTTGACCGTATTCGTCTTGGCAGAAATAAGACTTCATGCCATGGAATATTCCCAAGGAACCCGTGGCGATGGTAGCGGCAGTTTCAGGGGTATCCGCACCACGACCTGCGGCTTCACAGCCAATAAGCGCAACGCTTTCGTCTTCAATAAAGTGGTAAAATGCGCCGATGGCATTGGAGCCACCACCCACACAGGCCAGCACCGCATCAGGCAAACGCCCTTCTTTTTGAAGGATTTGCTCTTTGATTTCCTTGGAAATCACCGCTTGGAAATCACGCACCATGGTGGGGAATGGATGGGGGCCCATGACAGAGCCCAGCACGTAGTGGGTGTCCACCATGCGCTTTGTCCACTCACGCATAGTCTCAGACACTGCGTCTTTCAGCGTGGCAGTGCCAGAGGTAACAGGATTCACTTTCGCACCCAGAAGGCGCATACGATACACGTTCAGGGCTTGACGCTCGGTGTCTTCCTTGCCCATGAAAATCTCACATTCCATGTCCATCAACGCGGCAGCAGTGGCGGTGGCCACACCGTGTTGACCTGCCCCAGTTTCCGCGATGACACGGGTTTTGCCCATCTTTTTTGCCAGCAGCACCTGCCCCAGCACGTTGTTGATTTTATGGGCACCAGTGTGGTTCAAATCTTCGCGCTTTAAGTAGATTTTTGCCCCACCCAAATCGGCAGTCATCCGCTTTGCCTCGTATAAACGAGAGGGTCTGCCTGCATATTCATTGAACAACTCCGCCAGCTCTTGATTGAACTGAGGGTCATTTTTATAATGATCATAGGCTGTTTCCAGCTCCAAAATGGTGTTCATCAGCGTCTCTGGGATATATTGACCGCCGTGGACTCCAAAGCGTCCTTTTATTGTCATATTCCTCTCACTTTCGATACAAAAAGTTTCATTTTGTTGCCATCTTTATTGCCATCTGTCTCCACACCACCTGACACATCCACCCCATAAGGGGCAAAGGTCAGCGCCTGTTCTACATTTTCTGGAGTTAAGCCACCAGCCAAGAAATAGGGTTTGGTGATCTGCAGCGTTGGCAGTAGTGACCAGTCAAACCGCTCTCCTGTGCCACCAGCGCCATTGTCTAGCACGAAGCAGTCGACGCTGTCCCACTGGGTGAAATCCACCCCGTTTTCCACGGTGACGGCCTTCCAAATGGGGGTGTTTGGGCAGAGTTTTTTCAACTCTTGGATGTAGGCCTCGTCTTCTTGCCCGTGGAGTTGCGCCACATCAATAACGTGCTGGTTCACCAGCCATTCAATCTTCTGTATGCCGTCGTTGACAAACACACCCACAGATTGGATATCAGAGCTGAGCCTTGCTTTCAAGGCTTCCGCTTGTGGCGGTGTCACTTGGCGACGGCTTTCGGCGAACACAAAGCCCACATACTCCACCGCCAACCCATTGGCCCTGTCCACATCTGACAATCGAGAAAGGCCACAAATTTTAATCTTGGTCATATGCCTTTTAATTCTCCTAATGCTCGTTTTTTATCTGCTTCACGCATCAGCGTTTCTCCGATGAGAACGGCGCTGATTTTATGCTGTTCCAAACAGACAATATCTGCTCGTGTTTTGATGCCACTTTCAGAGATAAACACAATATCATCTTCCACCAAATTCCGCAGGTCGATGCTATTTTGCAAATCCAATGCAAAGGTTTTCAGATTGCGGTTATTCACTCCAATGATACGGGCACCGCAGGCCACTGCACGACGGACTTCAGCTTCATCATGGGCTTCAAAAATGGCACTCATACCCAAGTGATTGGCAATGGAAAAGTATTCTGTCAGTTCTTCGTCACTTAAAATGGCGCAAATTAACAGCACTGCACTGGCGCCTAGCACCTTGGCTTGATACACCATGTATGGGTCCACGAAAAAATCTTTGCGGAGCACAGGAATGGATACGGCCGCCACAATTTCCGTCAAATAACGGTCACTGCCCATAAAATATTCTGGCTCTGTCAGGCAGGAAATGGCGCTGGCGCCAGCGGCCTCATAGTCTTTGGCAATTTGCAAATAGGGGAACTCTGGGGCGATGAGCCCCTTAGAAGGCGATGCTTTTTTCACCTCACAAATGAAGGACATCTCCTTGGTTTGCAACGCTTTTTCAAAGACAAACACCCCTTTTGGCAACGCCAATGCCTTGGCCTTCACCTCCTCAAAGGTGACAGTTTCCATATCCTTTGCCACACGCAGCCGTGTTTTCTCTGCAATTTCTGCTAAAATATCACGATTGGTATCGATTATTTTGCCATTGTCGTTGAGCATCTTAGCCCTCCTTGTTAGACTGCGCTACAAACTGCTGTAGCTTCTCCAATGCCTTACCAGAATCAATCATCTGCTCTGCCAAACGCACGCCAGCTTCCAAGGTGTCCGCCTTGCCACCGATGTACAGCCCAGCCCCAGCATTGAGGCACACAGCATCGCGGCAACTGCCTTGTTCACCCTTCAAAATGCTCATTGTAATGGCGGCATTTTCTGTTGGTGTGCCACCCACCAGCGCATCTTTATCGCAACGGGTATAGCCAAACTGTTCTGGTGTGATTTCATAGGAACGGTAATAGCCGTCTTTCACTTCGCAGACGGTGGTGGGGCAACTCATGGAGATTTCGTCTAATTTTTCTTGCCCATAGACCACCAGCGCACGGTTCACATTCAAGTTGCACAGCACCTTGGCAAGGGGTTCTACCAGTTTTTCATCGTAGACACCCATCACCTGCATGGTGGCACCAGCAGGATTGGAAAGTGGGCCTAAAATATTGAAAATCGTGCGGAATTTCAGCTCTTTTCGCACCGCCGCCACGTATTTCATGGCTTGATGATACTTCTGGGCAAAGAGGAAGCAGATGCCAATGTCATCTAACAAGGCCTTGCTTTGCTCTGGGGAAATTTGAATGTTCACCCCCAAGGCTTCTAGCACATCGGCAGAACCAGAACGGCTGGAGGAAGCACGGTTGCCGTGCTTGGCCACAGGAATGCCACCTGCAGCGATGACCAAAGAGGCGGTGGTGGAAATATTGAAGGAGTTAGACTGGTCGCCCCCAGTGCCTACGATTTCCAACACCGCTTGGTCGTGGAGCAAACGCACACAGTGCTCACGCATAGAGGCAGCTGAGGCGGTGATTTCGTCGATGGTTTCCCCTTTGATGGCAAGGGCAGTGATGTAAGCGCTGATTTGCACATCGCTGGTTTGACCGCTCATAATCTGGTTCATCACTTCTTTGGCGGTGTCATAGGGCAAATCTTGATGTTGGCTCAAGGCAATGATAGCTTGTTCAATCATGACAAATCTCCTTCAAAAAATTGTTGATAATGCTGAACCCTTCTGGTGTCAACACCGATTCTGGGTGAAATTGTACGCTGTAGACAGGGTATTGGGTATGGGCAATTGCCATCACTTCCCCATCGTCAGTAGCGGCGATGACTTGCAGGCAATCAGGCAAGGTGTCTGCCACGGCAGACAAGGAATGATAGCGCCCAATTTGCATGGTTTTCTCCATGCCACGGAACAGGGGGTTTTGGGTATCCAATGTGGCGATGGAGGTTTTGCCGTGCATTAAGGTTTTGGCATAGGACACGGTGCCACCATAGGCTTGGCAAATGGCTTGGTGGCCTAAACAAACACCGAAAATGGGAATGGATGCCCCCAGTTCCTTTGCCACCTGTTGGCAAATGCCAGCATCTTCAGGCCGACCGGGGCCAGGGGATAGAAAAATGGCTTTGGGCTGTAGCTCTGCCACCTGCGCCACGGTCAATTCATCGTTGCGAATAACCTTAATATCAGGCTCAATACTACCGATGAGTTGGTATAAATTATAAGAAAAGCTATCGTAATTGTCGATGAGTAAAATCATAAATCGATGCCTCCTTGTGCTTGTTCCAGAGATTGCACCACAACCTTGGCCTTGTTGATGCACTCGTTGTACTCACTTTCTGCCACGCTGTCAGCCACGATGCCAGCACCAGAACGGACAAACACTTTCCCGTTTTTAGAAAAGGCCAAGCGAATGGCAATGCAAGTGTCCATGTTGCCTGTGAAATCGATGTAACCAATGGCACCGCCGTAAATACCACGCTTGTTGTCCTCTAGCGCATTGATAATCTGGCAGGCGCGCAATTTGGGCGCACCAGAGAGGGTACCAGCTGGCAAAATAGAGTCGATGGCATCCAGTGCATCTTTGCCGTCGGCAATGTCACCGCTGACGGTGGAGCCAATGTGCATCACGTGGGAAAACCGCTCGATGGACATATACTTATCCACACTGACACTGCCGATTTTGCTGATGCGACCAATGTCGTTGCGCCCCAAGTCTACCAGCATATTGTGCTCGGCACGCTCTTTTTCATCGGATAGTAAGTCCCGTTCCAAGGCCTCGTCCTCTTCTTGGGTGGCGCCTCTGGGCTTGGTGCCAGCCAGTGGGAAGGTATGGAGTTTTCCGTCTTGCAGCTTCACCAATGTTTCTGGACTGGCCCCCACAATCTCCACATCTTCGCTGGAAAAATAGAACATATAAGGGGAGGGATTTGTCCGTCGCAACAGGCGATAGGTGTCCAGCAGACTCCCTTCCATGTCGGCTTCCATGCGGTTAGAGAGCACCACTTGGAATATGTCACCCTCGTGAATATAATGCTTGGCTTTTTCCACCATGTTGCAATAGCCAGCTTGGTCAAACAGGGCACGGAATTCGCTTTTTAGCTGTAAGGGTGGGTTGGGTGCCAAGGCGCCGTCACGGACGATGTCTGCCATTTGCTTCAAATCTAGCTCTGCCTTGGCATAGTTGCGTGCCAAGTAATCGGTTTTGATGTTGGCGATTAAAATCACCGTCTGATTATAGTGGTCAAAGGCGATGAGCTTGTCAAAGAGCATCAAGTCCATGTCTTTGAAATGGTTTTCATCTTTGGCATCTAGCTTTAAAGTGGGCTCGGCATATTTAATATAATCATAGGAAAAATAGCCTACCAGACCACCCGAAAACGGGGGGAACCCTTCTAAAATGGGGGCTTTATTTTCCTCGATAATGCCACGAATCACTGTGGCAGGCTTGTCGATAAAGGTTTGGGTGGTGGCATCAGTTTTGATTTGCACCACACCAGAGATGGCCGTGACTTCCACGCTTGGGTCAAAGCCGATGAAGGTATAGCGCCCCCATTGGCGGTTATCCTCTGCACTTTCAAACATGAAACAATGCCCAGAAATATTTTGCAATTTCCGAAGCACGGTGATAGGTGTCACTGTATCGGCCACCAATTCCCGTTTGATGGGAATTCGTTTACAGGGTGTGATTTTGACGATTTCTTCCACTTGTTCTAATGTTGGATATACCATTGTGTCCTCCTTTTGGGCAATAAAAAAGCCCTTGACAATACAAATTTGTACTGTCAAGGGTGAAATAACTTCCACGGTGCCACCTTGATTCACAGCCATAGACTGTGCGCTTTGCGAGACTCTAACAAGCCCCTGACAACTGACGTATGTCTTCACGTCGCAGAATACTCAGCGCCCAGTGTGGCAACCTTTGACTGCGCCCTCAACGGTCCATTTCAGGCGTGCTTGTGCACCCCATGCTATCTGTGTTTGACTGGGCTCTCATCATCCCCAGTTCTCTGTACAAGCATAATAGCTGTTATCTCCGCTTCAACGGTTTGGCTTATTAAATTGTTACTGTAAGTATATACCTTCACGTCCCATTTGTCAATAGGGTTTTCAAGGATTTTACATCCGCTGACCGACACCCTAGCCTTAGCTAGGGTGTTGGTCTTGGCAGTAAGTAATAAACTGTTGTTTGCTCATGGGACGGGCATAATAATACCCTTGCCCAATTTGGCAACCTAAATTTTTCAACAATGTGCCTTGTTCAATGGTTTCAATGCCTTCTGCCACTGTTTCCAACTGCAAGTCATTGGCCATTTCAATCACCCGTTGCAAGATTTTGTTCCCACGGGGATTTTCAATGGCATCGATGATGAATTCACGGTCGATTTTCAGCGTATCCACATGGATATTTTTCAAGCGGTTCAACGATGAAACCCCCGCGCCAAAGTCATCCATAGAGATGGTAAATCCGTGGCTACGCAATTGTTGTATCTTTTCTAGCACATCGCTAGTGTCTACGAAAGCAGTTTCCGTGATTTCCAAATCCAATTGCGCAGGGGAAATTTCATACTTGGCCACGATGGCAACAATATTTTCCACCACTTTTTCTTGCAATATGGTCACGCCAGATAGGTTCACAGAAATGCGACCTTTGACAATGGATTGATAGTTCTGCAAAAATACGCACGTTTTGGTAAGGACATAATAGTCCATTTCTTCAATAAAGCCATTCTTTTCAAACAAGGGGATAAAATGATAGGGTGGCAGACACTCATCGGCTCTTTGCCAACGAATGAGCACCTCTGCCCCAGCCATTTCCTCTGTGCTGAGAAGTACCTTGGGTTGAAAATGCAACACAAACTCTTCGTTTTTCAGCGCTTCTTCCATGATACTGGTGAAATGGTTGTTGTTGTTAATCTCTTGTTGCATTTGTGGGGTGAACACGCTCACCGAGTTCCCCGCCCGTAGCTTGCCTTGCTGACGCGCTGAATTGGCATAGTCTAGCATGATGGTGATGTCATAGTCTCGGTTATGAATTTCATAAACACCAATGCTAAAATACAGCTTATAGGCCTTCCCAATCACCTCTTGCAAAGCAGCATGCACATTTTCCATATCTTCTTGCACCAGTTGAATCGCCGTCTCCGAATCAATCATCGGTGCCAACGTCATGAAGCGGTCTGCCGCGCCTCGGGCCACAATGATTTCCTCGTCAATGCGCTTACTCATTTGTTCGCCAATAAGTTTTAGTAAAACAGTGCCTGTTTCATAGCCGTAAATTTCATTGACGTATTTAAAACTATCCACATCGAAGGTAGCCAAGCGATAGTCTCTGGTTGGGTTCTCTTGCAAAATCCGCCGCGCTTCTTCTATGAATTTATGCTCGGTCATAATGCCAGTCACATCGTCCACATTCATCATGGCGGTGACGGCTTTACGTTGCTTTACAAAAAAGAAAACAACGGTGACAAAAACAGCCAAAAACAACACACCCACCCCATTGATTGCGATCCACGGATTACTAGCGAGTAGCTCTCCAAAGGTAATCTCTTGGTTGGTGATGGCATATTCTAAGGTGGCGGCTTCTAGGGTCGCTTGATCCATGATGGAAATCAGCTTGTTGAATACCGTCATCTCTGTCGTGGTCATATTTTCGGAAAAAGCCAGACATAGCTGTAAGGTGTCATCCACAACAGTGGCTATATACTCCTGTGTTTCAAAGTCATCTCGAATCATGTTGAGAGAGACCACGGTGATGAGCATACAGTCGATGTCTCCTGCGTCAAAGGCCTGTTGCAGTTCCTGTACCGTAGTATACTTCACAACCTCTCTGCCGTAGAGGGTGTCATCCACCATGAGAGAGTCGGTGCGATAATAGCTGGCAACACCAATGCGTTGATTTTCTCCTTCTTCGCTCACACTGTCTTGATGCTCCAAAAGAACAAAGGGCAAATCTAAATAGGGGCTACTGACAGTGGGGAAGCCAAATTCAGCAGTGGAATTGGTGGCTGAAATCATAAAATCTACGCTGTCATAGTCGGCTTGGGTGGCATCGTTCTCTATCAGCACATATTCAAAGTCCACCCCAGCTTCTTCGCTGAGCATATCCAGAAGGACAAAGGCCACCCCTTCTAGCTCTCCATCCTCATCTTCACGAATCAAGGGGGAGTAGAAGTTGCGGATACCCACACGGTAGGTGTCTTTTTCTTGTACCAGTGCAAGGCTGGTGTCAGCAATATAGGCATTGTTTGCAAAGTTATAGGAGCCGTATTCCAAGGTCAGCTGGGATTGGAAGTAAGGCTCTGCCACTTCCAACGCTTCACGGGCACGGTCAATTTCATCCATTAAATCTTGGTTGTCAGCAGTCGCCATCAAATATAGCGGCTGGCTATCAAGGCCTGTCACCACGGTGAGCCCCGAATGGCTTTGAATGGAGGTCATATACACAAAATCAATGTTTTGCATCCCTATGGTGATGTTGAGATTAGAACTGGGGATTTTCACAATCTCTGCGTCGAAGCCCTCTGTTTCCAGAAATTCCGTTAAGCAGGTATAATCCATATAATAATCTGGCACAGCGATGGTGGCACCTTCAAAAGAGACATTCTCTATATCGGTATCCAAGGTAGCCAGCATGATGGTGCAGCTACCAAAATCATTGGCACTGTAAATATAGTCCAGACCCTCATATTGCATGGTGGGGCCTATGATATCAATTTCGCCGCTGTCTAGTTTGTTTAAGCAGTCTTGAAAGCTGGTGCAGTCTACAAAGGTAAGGGTGTATGCGCCATCCATATAACCCAGAAGGTTCGTCATGTACTCGTAGCCATAGCCCTCTGACCCCTGAGAAAACGCAGCCTTGACAGTGCCGTAATTGGACACATAACCCACTTTAATTTCTTGGGGCTGTTCTGTGGCACTCACAACCCCGCCTAGACATGAAAACACCAACAAAACCACAATTGTGATACCCAATAATTTTTTCATACAAAAACTCCCTTTTCCAAACAAACTCTTGGAGCTCACAAGGGATTGCCCCTCTTTAATAAATAATTTTTTCTATCACCACTATTTTAACACAATATCATATTTATGCAATAGAAATTCCCAAAAAAAGTTACAAGAAATATATACAAAAACACCACCACTCTTTAGTGTGTAACGTTAGAACAAATACTGTTAAACCTCACTTCTTCTTATAGCTTTTATTTTCCCAACAAGATGGCTCCATATTTCGTCATTCGCTCTGCATAAAACGGGTTACAACTTCCCTTTAAAATGGCTTCATATGATGTATTTTGTAAATTTTTCCAATTTAACGCACAAATTATCCGTAAAATCGGAAAAATGGTATTGAATTATTTTCTATTAAGTTATATACTAAGATTAAGACTGAATACACTTATCCTCGGCAAAACATGAAGACCAATCACCGCTAAATACTTATATGCCTAAAAGATGTGAGGAGTGTTTACATGGAAAAGTCAAAGAAGTTTTTAAATTTTATGGAATTAATTCCCGACGCCGTGGTCGTTATGGATGTGACCAGCGACAAAGTCCTTCATGTGAATAGCAATTGTAAAAAACTATTGCATATCACCGAGGGCTGTTCTGTGAATCACTGTTACGAACAGCTAATTTCAGATATGCAACCAGAGGCATTGCGCGAAAAAGTACGGGAACAAGTGCGCCGCGATGGTGTCATGGTATTGGAGCACGTCAAGGTGAAAACGCTGCAAAAGGAAGAAATCTATTTTGATGTGCGTATCGCCTATTCTGACGAAACACGCGCCACTGTCTTCTTGGTTTTCACCCGCAGTGCCCGCGCCCTTGAGGAGATGACCTACCGCAACCAACGCTATGATGCCATGGCTGAGGCCTCCTTCTCCTACCCATTCTATCTCAACGTAGCCACCAAGCGGATGGAGTTTTTCGGCCCCATTCGTGAGGAATTCCAGTTGCCCCCTGTGATGGAAAACTTCCCCCAGCCTGTGCTGGATGGCGGCAATATTTTGGAAGAGGATTTGCCCTCCTACCGCCGCATGATTGACAGAATGTACAAAGGTGAGCCACCAGAAGATGCCTTCCGTTGCTTCACCCCAGCTGGTAACATTCTCAAGTATATGGTCAACTATGTGGTCAGCCGCAACGAAGATGGTTCGCCCAAGGAAATCATGGGCGATTTCGTCCATGTGGATGAGACCATTCCCATGGCTTCCTCTCAAAACAAAGAGGATGACGCAGGGGAAGAGAACACCAAGTTGGTCTATCAAATCAAGGCCCACTTCTTCTTCAACACCCTCAACACCATCAGCGCACTGTGCAAGCAAGATGCCTCTAAGGCGGACAAGGCCATCTTGACCTTTGCCTCGTTTATGCGCTCGTATATGTACTTAATCAACGAGGGACAAAACATCCCCTTTGAGCAAGAGCTGTCCTTGGTGAAAAGCTCTCTGGCCATCGAAAAAATGCGCTTCCCAGATAGTTTCACCTATGATTTCGACTTGGCATACACCGACTTCAACATTCCACCACTGTGCCTACAACCCCTTGTGGAAAACGCCGTCTTGCACGGGCTTCGCAAAACTGGCTCCCATGGGAAAATGAGTATTTCCACAACAAAAACTGGCAATATGGCGCAAATCCGCATCGCTGACAATGGCGTGGGCTTCGACCCAACAATTTTGGAGACCACCAGCTCCATCGGCATTAGAAACTTAACCAAACGTGTGGCGCTGATGGCCAATGGCACTGTCAGCTTTGAAAGCAAACAAGGCGAAGGAACTGTCGTGGTAATCGAAGTTCCCATCGCATCTTAAAAGGGGGGGTAAATAATATGACACAGTACAGAGGCATCCGTTTAATCTACGTGGACGACGAACCCAGTGCAATTACAAATTGCAAATATACGGTCAACGCATATGGCAAAGTAAAATCAGCAGAATTTTTCCTCAATGCGTTTGACGCGCTGGAATTTGTGCGAAACAATCCAATCGACATTGCGCTTTTGGATATTGATATGCCCCAGATGAACGGATACGAACTGGCCGAAAAGTTAAGAGAATTATCCCCCACATTACCCATCGCTTTTATGACGGGGAATGTGCGCTATCTAAACCCCAAAAACAGAGAAATGGATGTTCCATATCTGTTCAAACCCTATCTGGCTGAAGAAGTGTTTGAAGTGTTGGATAAGGTTGCACTTTGCGGTTAATACGTATCAATAGAGATGGCGCCACACGATAGATTGTGTGGCGCCATCTCGTTTTCATCAGACAATCCATCAAATTCCCACAGGGCAAATGCAAAGGCTTTGGATTTTATGATTAGCGCACTTTCTTGCCTCTGAGGCACCTCGTTTCTATACTTGTTCACTATTCACTGTTACTTATTACTTCCAAAAAATCCTGTATAAGGTAGTGAAGAGTGAAAAAGTAATAAGTAATAAGTAAAAAATCCGAGTAGATAAATCTACTCGGATTTTTTGGCAGCGGATGAAGGATTCGAACCCTCACGAACAGAGTCAGAGTCTGGTGTGCTACCTTTACACAAATCCGCTGTATGGTTGCTTTTTCTGGGAGACAGAACAACCATATTATACTCCAAATACAGGAAAAGTCAAGGGGGAGTTTAGTCGGTTTCACCCAGACTATTTCTGCCATACAAATCGTTAAATTCATAGGTGTAACCACGGAATTTACAGCCCACCATGGTGTCTAACTGCACGCCATGAATGGCGGCGAACACGCTTTTTTCAATGTTGGGGTTGCCCACCTTCAAGGTTTTCAGCAGTTGCTTAATCTCTTGGCGTTTGCTCTCCCCAATGCCGTCGTTGGCGGCATCGCGGGCTTCAGTGAAGCGGCAGGCGCACTGTAAAAAGCTTAAATTGTGGAAATTGCGCCATGCGATGATGGCATCTTCATGGACGCAGTACAAGGGGCGGATTAGCTCCATGCCTTCAAAGTTTTTGCTGGTTAATTTGGGGGGCATGGCTTGGATTTGTGCCCCATAAAACAGCCCCATCACCGTGGTTTCCACCACGTCGGAGAAATGGTGCCCCAAGGCAATTTTATTGCACCCCAATTCCTTGGCCTTGTTGTACAAAAAGCCACGGCGCATCTTGGCGCACAGGTAACAGGGGTTGCGGTCTACCACCTCAGTGACGGCAAAAATATCGCTGTCAAAAATGGTGACAGGAATTTCTAACAGCGCCGCATTGTCGATGATTTTCTGGCGATTTTCTGGGTTATATCCCGGGTCCATCACCATGAACACCAGCTCAAAAGGCGACTCCGTGTGACGCTGTAGCTCTTGCATCAGCTTTGCCAAAACGATGGAGTCTTTGCCGCCAGAAATGCACACGGCAATCTTGTCCCCCGGCTCCACTAAGCTGTATCGCTTCACCCCTGCGATAAAGGGATTCCACAGGGTTTTGCGGTATTTTTTAATGAGGCTCCGCTCCGCTTCTTGGCAGAGGGGGATTTTCGTTTGCTCCATGTAACGTCCTTTCAATGCCACCCAATTGCACTCAAGTATATCTTTTGGGATGGATTTTGCCAGTTGTGTTCCACAATGACTGGCATTTTAATCGTGGGTGGTCGTACACCGTATGATACACGGCAATGTCATCATAGTCAAGCCCTTGGATGTTAAATTTCTCCGTTAAGTCTGCAAACAGGCGATGGCAATGACGCCTTTTACTGTGGATGTTTCACCACCACCACAGAAAAATAACCGCTAACAGCGTCTAACTCCCCAAACTTATGGTACACACGCTCGCCGTCCATGCCACAGTTTTCCACCATAGACGCACCCGATAACAGGTTGCGATTTGCCAAGGTTTCTTGCAAGGCGGTGATGTCTTTGCCAGCCTTCATAAACACATAATTGGCATCCACAGCCAAGCAATCGTCCACATCTTTGTGAGATGCTGGCACAATCATCAACCGTTCAGACCGCTCGCAAAGGGGCATCCCCAACCGCGCCGCCACTGCACAAAAAGAAGGTACGCCCGGCACCAATTCAGCCTCATAGCCCCGTGCCACCACCCGTTGATGGACGTAGACATAGGTGGAGTAAATGGCAGGGTCACCCAAGGTGATGAACACCACGGTTTTACCTTCATCCAACAGGGCACACACTGTATCGGCAATTTGATCATAGGCGCCATCTAGCACCGCCATATCCCGCACCATAGGCGTGGGGCAATAGATGACTTTGCTCTCGTCCACATGGTCTTTGACAATATTTAAAGCCGTTTTTTCTCCACTGCCTTTATCAGGTACTGCCACCACATCTGCTTCGCGCAACAGCCGTGCGCCTTTCAAGGTCAACAGTTCTGGGTCACCAGGACCAACCCCTAAGCCATATAAAATCCCTTTACTCATACTGCCTCCTGCTCTGCTGCCTTGGCATGGGCGCACAAAATATCACAGATGGCGGTCAGTTCCCCCATCCCCTGTAGCACACAGTCCACTGCGTAGCCCATGGCTTCCAATTGGGCGCGCCAAGAGTCCTCTTCCTCGCCAGCCAAATCATTTTTGGCGTGGTCACCTGCCACAATCATCAGCGGATAGGCGATAATTTTCTTCACACCAGTGCGCTTAGACAAAATGCCAGCCACCTGTTCAAAGGCAGGATACCCTTCCACAGTGCCAATGACCACATCCTCACGCCCCATATCACGGAGCACATACTCCAGCATGGGATAGACGCTGTTGGCATGGTGGGTGGTGCCGTGACCCATATAGACAATGGCCGTATCTTCTGTTTTGAGTGGCAGTTGCTCACACAGTGCCTCAGCCACGGCAAAATAATCTTCCACAGAGGTCAGCAACGCTCTGCCGATGGACAAACGGGCAAACTTGCTGACAAAAGGAGCCGCTTGGGCGCATAGCTTATCATATTCATCGCCATTGATTACATGGCTTGGTTGAATAAGCACATCGTCATACCCTTGTGCCAGCAATTGCTCCAAGGCCTGTGCCACATTGGGAATGTCCAAGCCGTCACGTTCTCTCAGGCGTTTCATAATCATAGAAGATGTGAAGGCTCGCACCACTGTACGCTCTGGGAAGGCCGTTGCCAAGGTTTGCTCAAATAGGACGATGGTTTTTTCCAAGGTATCGTGGTGACTGGTGCCAAAGGACACCGCAATCAAAGCTTGTTTCATTCTGTTTCTCACTCTCTTTATTTTAGTTTATTTAGTTGCATCACTTGGATGCGATGTAGATGAAGGCATAAAAAACCGCTCCCTATCACACTGCAAAAGTATGAAGAGAGCGCATCATCACGTGAAGCCAGACCCCCCACCTAGGAGCATGACGTTTTAGCGTTGTCGGGTAATCTGGCTCGTGCCACAGGGCACTTACAGTAGAGGTAAGACTGCGTCGGATTTGCACCGCACTTCCCCCATTGACTCATTGCTGGTCAATCACCGCTAAAACGAATATTTCATTGCTGTAAAGTATAACAGATTTTCCATCCACTGTAAAGATATTTTTCAATTTTTCTAGGGTTGTGCCCTTGCCAGAAAAAAGGTTTTGTGTTACCATAAAATCAAAATCCACAACGAAAGCGAGAACACCCATGGGCTTACTACACCCGTTCGTCACCACATTGCACCTGCAACCACTGGGTGGCGGACTATGATTCTTCATCTCATCCGTCACGGCCAAACCATAGCCACCCAGACCCACTGCTATTGTGGCAAAACCGACTTGCCCATCACCCCTGAAAATCTGGAGCAACTGGCCGCGTATGCCGCCGCTGGTGCCTATCCTGCCTTACACGGTTGTGCCATTTATACCACGCCTCTGCTCCGCACCCAGCAGACACTGCAAGCTATTTATGGTGCGGTTGCCTTTGACATTCTGCCTGATTTTCAAGAGGTAGACTTTGGAATTTTTGAGCTAGGACACTATGACCAGCTTCAACACAACAACGACTATCAAGCATGGATTGGTGGAGATTTTTTTCACAACATTCCTCCCACAGGGGAAAGCTTCGCTCAATTTCACTGTCGCGTGCTTTCCCAGCTAGAAGGGTTACTTGCCCAAAACACCGACGCCTTGGTCGTGGCTCACGGTGGCACTATTTCCGCCATTATGTCCCATCTATTTCCCCATGAAAATAAATCCCATTACCAATGGGCACCCAAGCCCTGCGAAGGCTATAGCGTCACTTTGG
The DNA here is from genome assembly GCF_039719005.1 of Bengtsoniella intestinalis. Classification (GTDB taxonomy): domain Bacteria; phylum Bacillota; class Clostridia; order Oscillospirales; family Oscillospiraceae; genus Oscillibacter; species Oscillibacter intestinalis. The sequence continues at coordinate 620,571 of NZ_CP133584.1, forward strand.
GACGACCGAACACCTACAATAAAATCACCGTCAATCAATGAATTGACGGTGATTTTTCTCGTTATAGCAACTGTTTCCACGCCTTCCAATCTGGCATAAACTGCGCCACCAAGTTATAAAAATCCTTAGAGTGATTGGGGTGCACCAGATGGCAAAACTCGTGGAGCATCACGTAATACAAGCACCCCAACGGTCGCTCCATCAGCTTGGTATTGATGGTAATGGCCCCTTTCGTCGGCAGGCAAGAACCCCACCGCGAGGTCATAGACCGCACACGGAGCGTAGGCATTTTGATGCCCAAATACGCCATTTTGGCGAACACCTGCTGGGCAATTTTTTCACTTTCCAACAAACATTGTTGGGCTAAAAATTGGCGAAACAGCTTATCTTTCACCGCCCTATCCGCCCCTTGTTTCACGGTAATGGTCAGGACATCACCCTGTTCCGCCACCTGTTGACGGCCGCCTTCTATCACCTGTAACGTATACCATTTCCCCAGCAAACACACTTGTTCCCCTGTTATATAGCACAAAGGCTCGGGTGCGTTTTCTCGTACTTTTCCCATAGATTCTCTGGCTTTTCGGATGAAATCCGCCTTAGATTGAACAAATTCATCCACCCGTTCTTGAGACACTCTAGGGCTGGCAGACACCACCACAGACCCATCCATACGGACACGCAAATTGATATTTTTCACCCGTTTACGCTCTAATGTGTATGCAATTTTCTCCATGGATGTATCACCGCCTTTGTGGCTCTATTGTCTCACAAAGTGGCAGAAAATGCAATATAAAACGGAAACGGTGGGGGCTTGCCCCCACCCTACATGATGTGCACTTCACAGCAATTGTCCACCACACGCAGACCCATTTCCTCTGGGCTTGCCACAGGAAACTCCAAGATAGACGTAGCGTCGTAAATAGGACAGAGCTGTTTAGATGGGTCTAAGGTTGTTGCCAAGTTCATTTCTAACGCTTGTTCCTTTTTTTCCACAAAAATCACCCCCCAAACAGTTTGCACCGCTTGAGGGGTTATCATGTGAAACAGTCTTTTCCAATCAGCCCAAAACCTTGCGACCTGCGCTCCATACGGCAGTGATTGCACCAGTTTGTCGGCGGTAAATACTCCGCTCAAACCGCGCTTCTACGCTGTCCACTTGAGGCAAATGACTGTCATCAATCACCAGTGCGTGGAGGGGATTGCCCTTGGCAAAGCCAGCTTGTTCTCCAAAAAATTCACTGCCACCAGAGGTGCCCAAATACCAACCCTCAGCCACGGTGAGACAAGGCGCACCATTGGTCATGGTGGTATGCTTGGAAGTGGCGATGGTGGAGGCGATGACTTGGTGCATTTCAATTTGGTGGCCGCCAGCAATGTCACTGCCCAAACCAACCTGCAACCCTTCGTTGAGCATAGCGCGGACAGGGGTGACACCAGAGCAGATATTGGTGTTAGAATTGGCGCAAAAGGCCACGGTGACCCCTGCGTCTTTCATGGCTTTACGTTCTCGTTCATCCGACCAGACACAGTGCGCCATCACCGTTTTGTCATTCCAAAGCCCATATTTTGCATAAGACTGCCAATATTGCTCACAATCGGGGTGCAATTCTTGCACCCATGCGATTTCCTTATCATTTTCAGACAGATGAGATTGGATGGGCAAGTTTTTCTCCTGTGCTAGTTTGCCCAAATAGGCCATCAATTCATCGCTGCAAGAGGGTGTAAATCTTGGGGTAATCATGGGGTGAATATGCTCAAATTTCTCACATTGCTCCAACCACAAGGCAGTTTCCGCCATGGATTGTTCCGTGGTTTCTTGGAGCACATCACCGCTGTTGCGATCCATGTTCACCTTGCCCACATAGCCTGTAACCCCAGCATTTTCCAATTCTTCCATCAAAATCAAAGTGGCTTCACGGTGCAATGATGAGAACATACACACCCGTGTGGTGCCATTGGCAATCAATTCTTGTGCCAGTTGGCGGTAAATTTTACGGGCATAGTCATTGTCGGCAAACCGTGCTTCCAAAGGGAAGGTATAGGTGTTGAGCCAGTCTAGCAAGGGCAAATCCATGCCCAAACCAATCATGGGATATTGGGGTGCGTGAAGGTGCAAATCACTGAAAGACTGGACAATCAACTTTTGCCGATAATCCTGCACCACATGGCCTTCATACGCCTCTGGCAAGGTGGCAAACACCCCTTGGATGATGCCATCCGCCGCCACCAAATATCCGTTTTCTGTGATTTCCAGCTGGTTTAAAGCAGTGCTTGAGACAATGTTTCCTTTTAAAATCGTATAATTCATATTGCTTTCTCCTTATAAAATGGCAAACAAAAAGCGCCTATACGGATAGAGTTACTCCATCTCGCACAGACACCCATAGTAAAGCAGTCGGCCGCTTCGTAGAAACCCTTGCGCCTAGCGTATGCCATCATGCAAGGTTATATGAGTTATTTTGATTGTAGCTTTATTTTACCATATCTTTTAAGGAAATCCAATGGGATGGGCTACGGTTTTTACAGATGTTTGATATAAGCAAATTTAATGACGATACAAGGTATTCTCCACAGTTTTCTTATACTGCGTGAAATGGCAAGGGAGGGGATGGAACCCCTCCCTTATAACCTTACGTGTGCTTCACTGTAGGCGTAAAGGGGAATTTAATGGGTTTATTTTGCTTGCAGCTTTCGTACACAGCGGTGAACAACTCTGTGGTGCGGCGTCCGTCTCTGGCGTCCACCAAAGGTCTGGTGCCGTTAACAATGGCGTGCAAAAAATCTGCCATTTGCAACTTATGATAGTAATACATATCCGCCTCTTTAAACGCGGCTTCATCATGGGCTTGATACTGCTCTTTCAGCGCAACCTCCCCTACTATCGTCCAAATGTCGTTATAAGGGGCTTCTTCAATTTCGCTGACCCCTGCGATGAACATGGCACCGCCATCGGTTTGCACCCCAACGCTGGCACCATTGGACCCATGGACTGCCACCTTGCCATAGAGGGCAGGGTCTTGGCTGTTGCTCATGACCAAGTTGCCAATGGCGCCGTTTTTAAACTTGACAATCACCACCGCGGTGTCTTCCACTTCGATATAGGGGTGGTTGAAATTACAATGCACGCCGTACACCTCGTCCACGTCCCCCATGAACCACAGCAACAAATCAATCTGATGGGTGGCTTGGGTGGCCATGACACCGCCACCTTCTCCAGCCCAAGTGCCACGCCATGGGTCACTGTTGTAATAGGCTTCATCTCGCCAGCCCAGCATATGCACTGTGCCCAAAATGGGCGTGCCCAATTTGCCATCGTCAATGGCTTGTTTCATCCGCACGCATGGGGGATAAAACCGCCGTTGCACCAGCGTGCCAATGGTGACCCCATTGCGCTCAGCTGCTTCTACAATGGCGTTGCAGTCAGCCAAAGAGGCCGCCAATGGCTTTTCCACCATCACATGACACCCACAATCAGCCGCCGCCACAGCGTGCTGGGCATGGAGGGGATGGGGCGAACACACTGCCACCACATCCAACTTTTGCTCCTGCACCATGGTTTTCACATCGGTGTAAGCCGCCACATTGTACCGTGCGGCATAGGCCTCTGTTTTGGTCATATCACGGCCGCAAACTGCCACCAATTCAGACTCTGGCAAGGCAATAAACGCCTTGGCGTGAAAATCTGCCACTTTGCCACAGCCAATAATCCCTGCTCGTAAAACCCCCATACTTGTCCCTCCAATGTTTAATGATTCCATTCTTAGGCAGCCTATGGTCACCCCAATCAAAGGGTTAGCCTTGATAGCGAATATTTTGTGTACTCCCCTTGCGGCTACATTTGTTTTGATACATACGATGGTCGGCAATTTTAATTAAGTTAATATAATCGGTGTCGTCCACCGTTGCGAACGCACAGCCCATAGAAAATGCCAAGGGCACTACGTTCCCCTGGGTCACCTCAAGGGTATGGCTATCTTGCTCCTGCTCAACAGCGCGAATATACTGCTGGAGCGCTTCTTCGCTAGGGGCATTGTACAAAAGAACAGCAAATTCATCGCCACCTAGCCGCCCTGCAATAAATGTCCCCTCAAAGAAAATCATATCTGCAATACTCTTGATATATACATCTCCTACCTCATGACCGTAGACATCATTGATTGTTTTTAGGTTGTCTAAATCAATCATACAGATGGCATAATAGGGGGTACTGGCAGTGGACAAACTCTGTTCCGCATTGTAATAGAAGGCGCGGCGGTTGTAAAGTCCAGTGAGAATATCCGTGTCACGCTCTTGCTTGATAATCTCTTTCTCCTGAATCTCCTTGGAGATATCCATCAACAGCACCAAGGTACTATCTCGGTCTTGGAAGGACTCCATTTTGATATAGATATCGCTACCTTTAAACCACAGAATATTTTTTTCCTCCGTGATGTTTATCTCACGGATTTCTTTAAGCTTTAACGCTAGGGTGTCGGCATTGCGGAAAGATTCGTTATATTCGTCAAGGGAAAGATGGAGAATTTCACGAACCTTACCTGTGGCGGTGATTTTTTGGGTGACGCAGTCATACTCCACAATACCCGTGGGAATCTGCGCCAAATCCAACGCCATTGACAGCTTGTGGGCTTGATTTATAAGACTCCTCACCATGGAGTTGATGTGGTCACTCAGTGCCCTGATTTCAGGCACGCTGTTTTGCACCATGGTAACGGACAGGTCGCCCTGTTCAATCCGCTCTAACTTGCTGTTGATGGTGATGATGCTACGGATAATCTTGCGATTGAGATAAATGGTGATAAAGATGACAAACACCACGGCAAACAAGAAAACATAAATAGAAACAATGATGCTATCGACGGTGACAGATTCCATGATAGATTCTTTCTCATACAGGTCAACAACGACAAGTTCGTCGGTGTGATGGATAAGGTAGAGGTATGTTTGTCCGTCAATAACATAATCACCAATGGTAGTATCCGTCATGGCGCTGATATTCTCATCACTGAGAAACGTTCCTAAACTGGCGACGCTGCTCTCCATCACAGACTCACTCGTAGAGCCTACAATCTCACAGGAGCTCTGGTCAATGGCTAAGAAAATTTGGTCGTCACTGATGGGCATCATATCAAATACATCAGAGATGTCGTTGCCTTCTTGGACAGCCAGCACACGGTCAGGGGTAACCCCAATTTGAACAATGCCTGTGCCATTCTCGTTCCAGACAGCGGCATACTGCATGGGTTTGGATTCCGCTGTATTGGGAGTGATATCTTGACAGAGCATCAAGGAGGCGTCCTCTAGCATGGGGAGAAAATATCCCATCTGCGATCCAGAAGAAAAGGAATAGCCATAATACTCTGGATGGGTGCCAAAATAGAGGTTCCCATCCGTGTCAAAAAAGTGAATCTCATCCACCCCAAGCAATTCTGCCACTGCTGCCAGAGCGTCGATATCCGTATAGAGCTCAGGGTTGGCCTCTGCCATATAGGCAGCTGTGAGGGCATTGGTGAGGCATTGTTGGGAGAACTCATCTACAATTTCAGCAACGGATTCGTCGTTGTCTTCGATAATTTGATCTATCTGCCAGAAAAGGCTCTCTGCCTCGCTGACAAATCGACTCTCCTCGATTTTATAGCGCACACCCCAGTTGATAAAAAAGGTAAGAATTAAAAATACGATAAACATAAATATGCCAGCGCGCATAATAATTTTTTGCATAAATAGCCTCACCCCCTCCGTCTACAATAAAACAAGATTTTTATCTAAGGCTTCGTCCTTGCTCTAGCGTTGGCCAAAGTGTCCCTTGGTCAGACAAAACCTATACAAACCTGCCCCCCCTCGCAAGAGGGGCTGGGTGCAGCCCAGTAGGGGCGTTAGCCCCATGGCAGGTGCGTGACGGCTTTTTGCACGCTCGAAGAACGCTCTTGCACCAGCAAGAGCTATGGCGAAGCCATGTGCAAAAACCTATATGTTTCTATGATATCACAATAAAAATCCTTTGTCTAACAATATTGTAAAATTTTGTATAGGTTTTTCCACATGGCTATGCCATTGCTCTCGGTTCTTTTACGCTATTCTTTTGAACGGATACATGGTTACTCGCCCAAGTTGCGATACAGGAAGGTGACAATTTGACCTCTATTGCACAGGCTGTTGGGGCTGAAGGTTATCTCGGTGGTGCCGTTGGTGATGCCATTTTCCACAGTCCAGAGGACTGCATTGTAGCAGTAGCTATCGGTATCCACATCGGTGAAGCCACTAGAAATTGCGACTTCTGGCTCGTCAGCGGCACGGTAGAGGAAGGTGACAATCTGCCCACGGGAGCAATCTTCGTTGGGGCTAAAGGTGGTAGCAGTGGTGCCAGCGGTGATGCCCTCGGACACTGCCCAGAGCACGGCTTCGTAGTAATAGCTATCGGCATCCAAATCGGCAAAGGGATTGTCGATAGTGGCTTGTGGTTCCCCAGCGGCACGCCACAAGAAGGTGACCGCTTGGGCACGGGTGCAGGTGGCTGTGGGGCGGAAGGTGCCATCGGCGTAGCCTGCGGTGATGCCGTTTTCCACAGCCCACACCACTGCGTCATAATAGTAAGCTGTGGTGGACACATCGGAGAAGGAAATGGTCTCCCCTTCTCCATCCACTGGGACAAAGGTGACCGTGATGGTAACACCAGCGCCGGGTTGGAGATAGGTATAGGTGCCATTGGATTGGGCAGTAACGCTCACGGTCTTGCCAGAAGCATAGGCCACGGTGACAGTATCAACTGCATAGCCATCGTCTGGGGTTGGAGTGATGGTAACGGTGGTATTCATGGTGTTTTTGCTACCGCTAAGGGTGACGGTGCCGTTTTGGGCAGTGGTCACGGTGGATGCGTAGTAGCTGGTGCCAGAACCGCTGGAGGTGGGGATTTCTGTCCATTGAGCAGTTAGGGTGAAGGCCTCTGTCACAAGGGTGGCAAAGTCATAAGGGTCGCCATCGGCTAAGAACCAACCGTCGAAGGTATAGCCACTGCGGCTGGGGTTGGTGGGCACTGTGATGGCAAGGCCGATACCTTCTTGGGTGACGGTATTGGCGGTTGCGCCGTCGTTATAGTCCCATGTCACATCCACGCCCCAAATGGCGTAGAGGGGCACAATTTCGTTGGCGGTGGTGCTCAAGGTGGACACCACGGCTTGGTCTTCATAGCTGGCGGCCACGGTGCTATCAATAGACCAGCCCATAAAGTCCCCAGTGTCGTGGACATATGCGTTGGCGGTGAGGGATTTGGGTTCGCCATAACTAAAGGTTTGGTTGCCCATAATGCCTTCACCGCCGTTGGCATCAAAGCTGACCTTGTATTGGATGGGCGTCCAATAGGCGTAGATGGTGACATCAGAGGTAACGATGTAAGTGTAACTGCTCCAACCGCTAAACTCATAGCCGTAGAAGCTAAGGGTGTTGGTGTCAGGCAAGGTCAAGGTGTCGCCATAGTTCACTTTTTGCACATCGATGGCGGTGTTATCCACATCGTTTAGGAATTGCACGGTGCAGACGATGATGTTCACCTGTGCGATGTAGGTCACATCCCCTGTGACGGTGGTGGACACGGTCTTATCCCAGCCGTCGAAGGTGTAGCCAGTTTTGGGGTTGACGATGGGTACGGTGATGGTGTCACCGTACATCACGTCGGTGTAGGTCAAGGTGCCAGAGGTGGTGGCGTTGCTGCTGACCACAAATTCGATGTCATGCAAGGTTCTGGCATACTCGTAGGTAATCACCAAAGAGCCATCCCCTGCAATGGTTTCACTTTGTGTGCTTGGAGAAGTGAATCCTGTGTAACGCTTCACCGATGGGGTCACGGTGGTGCCAGCGTAGCCTGTTTTGTTCTCGGTTTCAAATACGCTGTAGCTACCATCTAGGTTTTGCTGTTCGTGGATGACCGTGTAGGCGGTGCCACCTGTGGCCACCCAGTTTGCCACAGCGGTTTTGCCCTCGTCATAGCTCCAGATGGTGTCGGCGGTGATTTCCACGCCACCAATGCTCCAACCGTCAAAGGTGTAGCCAGCCTTGGTGGGGGTACCCAGTGTGCCAATGGCACTGCCATAGGTGACAGTTTTGCTTGCTGCAGAGCCTGTGCCACTGACTAGGTCAAAGGCCAAGGTGTAGTCGTTGGCCGTCCATTGGGCGTAGAGGTTGAAAATGAGTTGGGTGCCATCTGGTTCTATGGAGAAGTCAAAGGGTTGAGACACCCCTTCTTCATACCAATTTTCAAAGGTATAGCCTTCTCGTGTTGGGTTGGCTGGCTGTTGCAAATAGGTATAGGTGTTATCCACATATTGGGTGCTCAACAAGGTGTTATCCACGGAATCGTAGAAATTGAAGGTGAAATCATACCACCAGCTCGGTGTTGCGGTTTGGTCTTCAGTGTATGTCCAAATATCACCTGCGGAAATTTTGTTGCCATCAATATACCAACCGATGAAGGGGATGTATTCGTCCATGTATTCCATGGCTGGTATGACCACCAAATCCCCCATGGGCTCGCCGTAGGTGACGGTGATTTCTGTACTATAGTCATCCAAACCATAATAAGTCCCAACCAAAGCATCCAAAGTCAATGTATAAGTGCAAGCCTTAAAGCCAGCGGTGAAGGTGGTGGCGGCGGAAATGGCTGTGGTTGCAGGGTCGGCAGGTGACCATGCGTCCAGCTCATAGCCTGTGTCTGGGGTGATGATAACATTGGTGGTATCCACTGTGTCATTGGTTGCCACGTTCATGGCGGTTTGCCCTGTGACGGTGCCGTTGGCACCTGCCATAAAGTAGCCCGTTTGCACGCCAGCGGCTTCAATGGTGATGGAAATGTCCCCTGTGATGGCAGAAGCTGGGATGGTGTAGGTGCCGCTGCCTTGGTCAGTCAACAGTATTTTAGTATTGGTGCCAGCTACGGTGTAATACACACCATCTACTGTGTATAGGCTAGAGGATAGCTCAAAGGAGGCTTCAGTTCCAAAGGTGATGGCTGTTGCTGCATTGGACACACTGACCCCTTCCAAATTGGTGGGATAGTAAATGTTCCAAGAGCCAGCCTTAAAGGTGGCGGTGAAGGTTTCGGTCAAACCAGATTGGGTGCCATCACCAGAGGTGACGGTGCCATCTGTCACCTCTGCATTCCAACTGTCTAGCACATAGCCGTCATTTGGTGTCACCGTTGGCAAGGTGATGGCGGTGCCTTCGTCGTAGATACCGTTAGATTCTATGCCTACGGTGCCGTTGCTGTCGCCAGAGACGAAACTGGTGTCCCAAACCTTGATGGCACGGGCGGTGAAGGTTTCGTTTTCCGTTGCCCAAGTCTCAATGGCAAAGACGGAGTAGACACCCACCCCATCGGAGTCAGTCCATCGGGTTTCGCTTTGGGATTCTTGACTATCTGTGCCGATGCGATGGCCTTCGTTGGCAACAGGTGTTGGCAAATCCTCTACCCCAATGGCATTTTCTTTTGCCAGCAAATCCTCCAAGGTTTCGTAAAGCCCACGATTACTGGACGCATCTCGCCAGTCACGAGAATAGTAGGTAACGGTGTCCATGGTCGTGCCTTCACCAGCTTGGAATGTCATGGTGTAGTAGCGGGTGCCAGTGGCATAGACGCTGAAGTTGTTGGCGGCATTTTCCACCGTGGTGGTGTATACGCCTCCCCCACTGTCGGTCATATCGTAACGCACGCCGTCAATTTCATAGTACACAGTGTCCAAAATATAGCCTGCATTTTGGGTGACGGTGAAGGTTTTGTTATCTCCAGAGTTAAAAAGGCTGTTTTCGCCACTTTCATACGTCAAAGTCGCTGCATCTCCAGTGTAATCGCTGACGGAGTAGACTTGCTTGGTGAATTTTGCAACCAATGTGGTATTTGCAGTGAAGACATCTGTCCAATCCACTTTGGTGTCATCGGTATAATACCAAGCGTCGAACACATAGTGTTCATGGCCATAGGCTGTGGGCATGGAGAGATAATAAATGTCACTCCAATTGGAATTGTAGTCTACACTGACGACGTCATAGCTTGCCAAGGTGCCATTGACATCGGCAGTGGGGGTGATGTCAATGGTTTGTGCCCCGTCGGTAGAAACATAAATGGTGTATTGGGATGTGGTGGCATTGTCTAGGGTTACGGTTAAGATGATGGTGTTGTAGTTGGTATAGTCAAGACTCACTTCCTCACCATATTCTACAGCCACGTCATTGCAGGTGACCGTGACCTCAGCGCCTTGGTCTGCTGTTGCATAGTCCAATAAATAGGTGCCCTTTGCTAGCCCAGACAGTCTGATGCCATAGGCATCATACCCTTCGCTAGAGTAATATCCATAATAGGCGAAGTCACTGCCCGACAGGTTGATGCTACCCAAGCTGAGTACAGCCAATTCGGTGCTACCAGTCACCAGCTCCCCATAGACCACGCTGACGCTACTGCCTACTTGGCTAAAGGTCACAGTTTCGCTGTAAACCGCTTCCCCTGTGATTTTACCAGAGCCGATGTAGACCTGCTTTTGCTCCAAAGCGTTGCCATTTTCATCTAGCAAGCTGACAATCATAGCGCCACCAGCGGTTTGGGTTTGGAGGGAATTGTTTTTCAAGGTGATGGTAGCGGTGGTGGCGGTTTCAGAGTTAGACTGGTCAATGTCCAAGGTGACCGTTTCGTTTGTGCGACTGAGGAGGCTCTCAAAGGTCACAGAGGCAAAGTTGTCGACGGCGTTCAGCTCAGGGAGCACACGCTCGCCGTCCACAATGTCCATGTCGGCATAGAGACGCACCCCACTGTCGGGAATTTCCGTTAGTTCTAGGGTTTTTTCCACGTACGCTTTCACATCATAGGTCAGCTCCACCATAAACACACCGTTGTCGATGCGCTCTAGGTTTTCTTCCCCAGAAATGGTCAACACGCCGTCAGAGAAGGAAATACCGCTTTCACTACCTGTATAGGTCAAGGCTTGTGGGTTTGCATAGTCTGCCTCTGCCCCATCGTAGAAGGCGATTTCCACGCTGCGCCCCTTATCGCCAGACAGGGTGGCAATGCTAGAATTGTACAAGCTCATGCGGATGGTGCGGATGCCGTCCACCTCACTGACGGTGGTCATTTGGGAGATGCCCACATCGGGATAATCTAGGTAAATGTTGCCATTTGCCGTCTTGGTATCGCCACTTTCAAAGGTGGCTTCCAAGGTGTAAGTGGTGTCTTCCACCGTGTCGCCAATGACGTGCCAATAGGTGAGGATGGTGCTGTCATTGGGTGCCAAATCAAGGCCACTATATGTGGTTTCTTTGCCGTCTATGGTAATGCTGATGCTTTCAATATTCTCCAAGCCGCCGTTGAACACGGAGAATTGGATGGCATTGTAGGAGTTGAGGGTAAGGTTTTGATAATCAGGGATGGCGGCTTGCACTTCCACCCGGTTTTCAAAGGTTTCCGTGGCGGTGTAGAGCATGGTGGTTTCGCTGGGGATGTTCACGGTGCTGTATTTGGTTTCCCCTGCCACGCTGTCGTACCAACTGTATTGGATGGGGGTTGTGTTGGCTTTGTCATAATAGGTGGATTGGATAACGGCCTTCACCTCATTGGTGCCACTGACGTAAGCGTCAAAATGGTCAAGCAAGGTGCTAGAGGGTAGCTCTGCCAGTGTGCCCATGGCGGTGAGACCGATGTTGTTGCTACCGTTATCTGTAAAGCTGACGGCACGAATCACGCTGTAATCAGCTTCCCCAGTGTCGGTGGTGATGATGTCTTCCCACAAAATAGTGAGATTTTCAAGGTCATTGTAATCGCTGTCCATGTGGGCGAATTGGAAATCACTGCTGATGGTGGTGCTAGTGGTGGCAGTGATTTTCGCCAGTGATTCTGGGAAGGTGTTGGACACGATGCCATCACTGTTCACTGCCAACAGACGAATATCCCCCACGTTATCCATGCTGGTATACCAACCCAGCACGAAACGCTCATCATCACTGCCAAAGTCAGCCACTACAATTTGTGGATTTTCGTCCAAATAGTTGTCACTGGTGACCACGGTAGACAGTGCCAAATCACCAGTGTTGTCCACGATGCTGTAAGCGATTTCGTAGTCGGTCACATCCCCATCGGTGCTATCACGGTCGATGGAATAGGCCACCATGGCGGTGCCATCGGGGAGCATTTGGGCATCGATGCCCATGACAGAGCCTGTGCTACCGTTGTACAGGGTTTTGGCTTCACTCCAAGTATCACCATCATACACGCTGTACATGATGTAATCCTGGGCTTCAAAGTTCATCAAATCGTCGCCTGTGCCAGAGTAGACAGACCGCCAAGCCACAATGGCTTTGTCGGTGCCGTTGGTGGCTACCACAGGTGCAATGTCGGGGGTGCCGTTGGTGGTCAAGGTGCTAGTCGTCCAAGTGGAACCGCTCCACAAGGACACCATGATTTCGGTGCTGTTGAGGAGCAGGACTTGTTCTTCGGTGGTGACGGCGTCACCAGCGTCTTTGCCTTCAATGTCACTGGTCATCCGCACCCATGCGGCGGCGGCGAAGTCTTCAGAGCCAGAGACGGACACGTTGCTATCCCCATAGCCAATGCCAGTGTCAATGGCAGAGCCTTCTAGGTAGGTGGTGCCAAATTTGGTGGTGGCATAGACACGGTTGGAGTAAATGCTGTCGATGCCTTGGTCGCTGATATAGAGCAGATGATACCCATCGTCAGACACCACAGGGTAACTGGAGGGGTTTGCGTTGGTTTGTAGGGCGGACAAGCCACTGGCGGTGTCCAGTGAACGACTCATAATGGGAGATGCCCACACGCTGGGCTCGCTGAGATAGTCACGGCTTTGCAAGGTGGTAGAAGAGGTCAAGGCGGTGATATCGGCAGTGGTGGCATATTGGGTGGAATAAGCGTTCAAATCGTTGAGACCTGTGCCATAGGTGGCGGCCTCATCCCAATAGTTTTGGACAGTGGACGCATCCCAATCCCACGCATAGGACGCACTGCCAGAGCCGAAGATGACCTCTGTGGAGAAAATTAAGAAGGTGGCCTCCAGTTTGGCACCAATTTCGCCGTCAATGGACAGGTATTGTCCATCGGTATTCTGCGCCTCTGTGTCTGCCAGATAATCACGGGTTAAAAACAGATTAGAGCTATCGATACTGGCCTCCCCATAGGGGCCAATTTTCAGGGCGACAATGGAATAGTCAAAGCCCACGCCACCAAACACCCCAGCAGAAGCCAGCAAACGCAAGGTGGTGAGGTAATCGTTGACGGTTTCACTGGTTACAGAATCTGCCCACATGTTGGAGCCGATTTGTTGGTAACGGGTTGCCATATTAAAGTCCAGCTGGACAGCGCCACCTAGTTCCACTTCTATGAATAGAGGGATACCAGAGGCAGAAGCGTCCACGCTAAAGCTGGCAGCCCCTTGGAACCCTGCGGTGAAGCCGCCTTCCAAAACGTGCATTTCCCATCTGCCAGTGGTGAAATTATAGGAGATTTCCCCTTGGTAATAGCCTTGGAGTTGGCCTTCAAAGCTGGCGCTCCAACTGCCTGTTCTATTGGAATCACCAGTGTCGTCGTCACCGTCGCCACCAGCCATGCCCATCAAATCAGAGACGCCAGTCATGCTGATAGAGGCGTTCATGGTGTCGCTTTCTAGGGCAAGGCCAGTTTCGCTATAGTCCACTTCATCTAAGCCCATGCCGTCGTAACCGCCCCAGATCAGGCAGTTGAACACGGCGTTATTTTCCGTGGGCGTGATGATGATGTTAAACGGTGAGCCGCCAATGTTACTGATGAAGGGCGTGACAAAGCCCATAAGCCCAGAGATGATGGCATTGCCATTTTCTGATGTGGAGGATTCACCCAAAGAACTACCAGAGAACATTTCAGACACCATGGTGGACACATCGCTGTTTTTCATCACGTCTTCCACGTTGGTCATGTCCAGTACACGCCAAGGCATGGTTTTTTCTGAGACCAAGGCCGTGGCGCTGGATAGGCGCATTTTAATGCCACGGTCGGTCATTTCGGTAATCCATCCAGAGTCGGTCATGGTTTCTTTGGTCAAGGTTAAGGTGTTACCCACCACAGGAATGGAGGAGAATGGATAGGTAAATTCTGCGGATTTGTTCATGGATTCCGTTGGTTGATAGCCATTTTCATCCACAGCGTATATGGTGTAGCCTGTGCTGGCATCTTCGCCCCAGAGCAGCATATTGGTGTACACGGTGGCGCTTTCGTAGTTGGCGTTGGGGCCAATGCGCCCTGTGAAGGTTTGAATATCTAGTTCACGAGAAAGCCCCTCATATAAGAAATATTGGTTGGCGATAAAGGGCGTGTCAGTATTGCCTGTGGCATCTTCCAAAGTGATGATGCTACTGGCGGAGTACATAATATCGTCTAGGGACATGGTGGCGTTGGAATAGACCAGTTGGGGATAATATTCCGTAGAGCCACTTATAATGTCAGACAGTTCTAGGATGTACTGGGTGTCGTTTTTGGCGGTGAGGGCTTCTGCGTTAGCTTGCGTTTGCCCTTCCGCTTGTGACCAGAATTGGGTAGAGTTAAAGTTGACGGTGAGATAGCCGTCGGTGATGGTGACGGTCTGGTCTACGTCGCCATCGTACAACGAATCCTCGTCCTCCCCATTGCCCCGTAATTGGGCTTGGTCGGCGTAGACACCATCCACATACACACCGCCACGAAGGGTCAAACTACCCACAAAGGGGGAGCCATCAGGGTTTGTGACATACAAATCTAGCTGTGCCACTTGGCGCATGGTGGTGGCGTTGAGGGGATAGAGCTGGAGCATGGTGGAGTCTCGTTCCCCAGAGGTCAAGTCGGATTGGGCGATGGAGCCAAGATAGACGGTGTCCCCTGTTTTCGCCCAAAGGTCAACCTCACTATTGATGCCGTTTGGCTCGTATAGGGCTAAATACCCATCGCTGTTTGTCCAGACAGATTTCTCGTCACCCTGACCATCGATGTAGGTCAGCTTGGTGGTCAGCATGGGGCTGATTTGGAAGAGGTAAAATTCATCTCGCAATGTGTCGATGGTCACATCCACGCTGTCGCTCATGCCTGTGTTGGCATGGGTGGCAGTGATGGTGGCGGTGCCGTCTGTCACCGAGGAGAGCAGCAGTTGGGTCTGGGGCAGATAGGTTTCCATGGTGAAGTTGTCGATGTTTTCGTAGAGCGTGCCTTGCTTGTAATTGATGGACACCACATCATTAGAGGTGCTCCACGCAATGCCGTCTTTGAGCATACTCCAGCTATAGTCGTCGTAGTTGATGCCGATGTATTCAATCAGCGCCAACTCTTCACGGAGCGCCAGAATGTCGGCGGTGGTGGTGGGCAACGTGCCACTGACCGCGCTGGTGTTGCTCAAGGTGATAGCGGTCTCTTTGTTACCGTCAATCTCAATTTCCAGTGCATCGTCGTTGTAGACGTAGAAGATGAAGCCATCCATGTCATCGGCATCGGTGGCGCTGTTGACCACGCTGGCCGTGACCATGTAGGTGTCTTTCAAATAACCAGTTTTAACGTCCTCAAGGTCAACCTTGTACGTGCCAGTTGCAGAGGAAAACGGTGTAAGCTCTTGCTTAGTAACGGTGTCATCTTCTTCGATTCTAGTAATGGTCAAGGTGCCTTCCGTAGTGATGGCATAATTGGTAATATCCCAACCGATATTCATAGAAGTCGCTGCATCGGTTAAGTACAAAGACGTCGGTGGTGTCAAGGTAATGCCTGCGGCTTCTGCGTTCACCGTCACCCACGCCAGTGCCGTCAGCTCCACAGTGGTGGCGGTGGCAGGAATGGATACACAGATGGTGTAGTTTGCCTTACCGTCGGTAGAGAGTTCAGTGAATGTATTTTCTGGAATCACATAGGAATTGACTGCATCGGAGAAGGTGGCACTGTACACAGCTTCGACATTGATTGCATCCGCTGTGGCAAAGTTGCCTGCAAACACTTCCACCTTGTATTCCACGGTGCCATAACCGTCCATCAAGTTGGCGTTACTGCTCCAGAACACGGTGGTGGCCTTGTATTGCCGCACCACAATGTTTTGGAAGGTATCGGGAATGAGCAAGGATACGTCGTCACCAGCCAACACGGTATATGTGTGGGTGGTGGCGGTTTTGTCATCACCGGTGTCATCGGTGCCGTTGTTGGCGGTGAAGGCGAAGGACACGGTGCCGACCTTGTCGCCTGTCAGCGCCACACGGCCGTCTGCATCAATGGTGGCAATGGTTTCATCGCTACTGCTCCATGTGCCACCGGGGCAGGTCAGGTCAGACGGGGTGTAGTTCACACTCAAGGTGGGGGTATAGGATTCCGTCAAAGACAGGGTTTGAGTGTCGTCAACAGGGTAAACAATCTCCACGCTTTCCAATTGGGTTTTGGCCACGCTACCATAGCCTGTGTCGTACCACCACAAGTGGAAGCCTGTGGTATCTTCGCTACTTTCGTAGGCGGTGATTTGAACGGTGTAGGTTTGTTCCTCGTCCACCACAGGCAGGTCTGGTAAGGTGGCAGAGGGGACAAGAATATTTTTTAACAACGTTGTATCGTAAACTTCGTCAAAGCCAAATTGGATACCCTCTGCAAACACAGAGCCATCGGGGGCAATCACATCTGCGGTGAAAGGAGCGCTTCCATAAGCTTGATAATAAGCGGCATATTTGGTTTGATATTCTTCCGCTTGATCCAAGGTCAAGGTGACGGTTTGACCTGCGGTGTCCACTGCAATCCCTGTCACGCTGTTGCGCATCAGAACGGATTCCAAGGTGACGTTGGTGCAAGGCCAGTTGGCACCGCTATTATTTTGAGAGGCGGTGGTGTTGCCAAACAGGTCTACCAAACCTGTCACTTCAGACACCAAAATGTAGGTGCTGTCCACGTCTTGCACTTGATACCATGCGGTTTGGGTGGCAGAGACGGTGTTCATGTGCAAGTCAGCGGCGCTATAGGTCACGCCATTGATGGTGACCGACAGCTTCGACCCATCCACTGGTTCGGAAAATTCCAAGGTGATGGGCACATATTGACCGCTATAGTAGGTGTAATCGCCAGCGCTTGCCCCGTCAACCAAAGAGAAGCCATCGTTGGTGTACACATCCACAACCGTGGGGGCGAAGGTGTCGTAAATTTCGATAGAAGGGCTGTCGGTATAGGTTTGGAAAATGGAATCCTTGGTGGTTTCCCCATTTTGAAGGGTTAGCGAGCTTGTTGTGCCTATATAATTGGGGGTACCTTCTAAGTAGAAGTGGGTAGGGATTCCCTCCCCCCACACA